>DASXBW010000043.1:0-311872 GCA_036491495.1 Casimicrobiaceae bacterium | reverse complement strand
CCGTAGTTCCGTGCCCGCGCTGTCGATGCCTGGGCACATGACCGGATGCTGCAACTGCGCTTCATCCGTCCCGGCAAACCGATCGAAAGCGCATTCGTGTCACCGTGAAGGCGGTAGAGCAGCACACGGGCTTGCAGCATGGTGCCAGCCTCATATTGACTGCGCCCGACAACGATCGCACAATGTAGACACGCGGCCCGCTTGTGTATACAAAGTCACCTTTGGCCCGCGTAAACCTAGGCATTGCAGAATTGCGGGGCAATTCATCCAGCACGTCAGCACGGTCGCATTCGTACACCTCAACGACTTAGTAGGAGGAACCATGGAGCACGAATTTTCGCAAAGCAAGGCATTGGGCAAGCGGCAACGACTCGGAAACTATGTCGCTTCGCCGCTCGCTGCGGCCGCCTTCATGTTCTGTGGGGAACCTGCTGCGGCGACCATGTGCGCTGATCTAATGCAACTGCCGCTGCCGAATACGACAATCACGCTGGCCCAACCGTATGCGGCGGGAACCGTCGTGTCCGGCACGACAAGAGCGCCGGTAGATCTGTGCCGCGTCGCAGCGACGGTCAAGCCGGGTCCGCAATCGAACGTCCATTTCGAGGTCTGGATTCCAACCGACGGAAGCTGGAACGGCAAGTACCAGCAAATCGGCAACGGCGGATTCGCCGGTTCGATCTCGGCAGGTAATATCGCGAATGCGGTGTCGCGTGGCTATGCAGCGGCCGGCACTGACGATGGCACGTCGGGTCCGCCTTCGGGAGCTCCGGCCTTCATCGGCAACCCGGACGTGCTGCTCGATTATGGATTTCGCGCGGTCAAGGCCACCGGCGATAATTCAAAGGCGATCCTCAGTGCCCTGATGGGGCACGCACCGAGCTATTCGTATTTCGTCGGCTGCTCCGACGGCGGCAGGGAAGCGTTGCAGGAAGCGCAGCGTTTCCCCGAGGATTTCGACGGCATCATCGCAGGTTCTCCCGTCAACGATCAGGTCGGCGAGTTCGGTGCCTCGTACCTCTACAACGCGCAGGCGACGCTGACCGGGCCGCAGACGAACGGTGTGCCGGACGCCTACATCCCCGCGAGCAAGCTGGGCGTGCTCACCAACGCGGTACTGGCGCGATGCGTCGGCAATGACGGCGGTGTGGCGGGCGATCTGTTCCTCAACGACCCGCGCCAGTGCAAGTTCGACCCTTCATTCGTCCAGTGCACGGCTGGGCAGGATCCGAATACCTGCCTGACAGCCGCGCAGGTGCAGGCTGCGCAGAAGCTCTACGCGGGTCCGCACGACGGCCAAGTCCTGCTGTTCCCTGGCCTCGAGCCGGGCGGCGAGGCGCCGACCGGAGGTTGGCAAACGTGGATCACCGGCAATTCACCGACATCGTTCAGCAGCCAATACACACTCGGTCTGGGTTTCGGGTGTTCTCTGATGCAGGGTGTCGCGAGCTGCGATTACCTGTCCATTAACGTCATCGCGCAGGACAACGTTGCACGGCAGACCTTGCAGCCAATCCTCAGCTCGGTGAATCCCGACTTGAGCCGGTTCAGGGCGCGCGGCGGCAAGCTGATCCAATATGCTGGATGGTCGGACGCTGCCATCCCGCCTCAGAACGGCCTCAATTATTTCCGCAAGGTAATGCGGACCATCGGCGACCCGACCGACTTCTACCGCGTGTTCATGGTGCCCGGTATGGCGCATTGCAGCGGCGGGGCCGGTCCGAACTCATTCGGCAACGGCACCAGCAACGGTCCGGTGATCGACGCCGACCACGACCTGGTGAAGGCGCTCGAGCGGTGGGTTGAACAAGGAACTGCTCCGGACCGCATCATCGCAACGCATTACGTCAACAACGTTGTGAGCCAGGGCGTGGCTTTCCAGAGACCGCTCTGCCCGTTCCCTCAGCGTGCCGAGTACATTGGCCAAGGCGATCCAAACAACGCTGCGAGCTTCGCATGCGTGACGCGTCCGGATCTGTTCGATCTGCACAACATCGACATTCAACGCGCTTACGAGTAAGGCAACAACAAGTTGCCGTTTCTACGACCGTCGTTCAGCGAACTAAAGCGATGCGGCTAAAGTGGTGTTTGCTGGCGAAGGCTTGTGGTCCGCCGTGATTCGGGCCGGAATCCCACGCCGTGCGATCGGCGGCTCGTAGGACGTTTGTCAGACCGCTTAGGGTCTTCTGCCGAATGAGGGCGTTGGCCATCTGGCAGCGCCCGGCCAGAAGCGGACGGATCGCGCAGCCTGTTCTCGCGCTGCGTCGGTGCTAATTGCGTTCCCGCCACGCCTGAACGCCAGCCGCGGCTTTGGCGACCGTCATCGCTTCGGACACCGCACAGCTCGCGACGATCGATCATACCCACCATCGCGCGCGACATTGCCCCACGGCGAAAATCCTCGACTAGACTGGCGGCCTCATGAACGTGTCTCCGAACTTTGCTCGCCACATCGAGGCGCTGTCTCCGGCGTCCGATGCAATGTGGGTCGGCGGCATGGCGACCGGCCTAGGGCTGACGCTGGTCGCGGCATTCGCGCCACTTCCCGCCAACGGTGGGACGATGTGCGCATACCTCGGGTTGTTCATTCGGACTGCGCTTTATGCTTCCGCGGGCGAAACGCTACAGCAGCGGGGTGGCGCGACAATCGTCGCCCTGCTCAGAGCGGGCATAGTCGCGGGATTGTTCGAGCTGATCGTTGATTGGTGGCTTGTCAATGGTATTGCGAACGGGCGCCTGGACTACCTGGGAGCGCGCGATGTCGTCCTGCTCGCCTCTCCCATCTGGATGCCCTTGGCGTGGGCCTGCGTGATCGTGGAACTTGGCTATCCCGCCATCCGATTGTTTGGGCTCTTGCGCCGGCGACTCGAGCAACGGACTGCGGCGATCGTTTCGGCAGTGATAGTCGCGATATTCGCGGGGATCACCATCGGTTTCTATGAGTACTTTGCGTTCCGTGCCGGATGGTGGAAGTACGGTAGCGCGAATGCGATGATCGGGTCCTTCTGCGCGTTGTTCATCCTCGTGGGAGAAGCCTTCATGTTCCTCGCGATCCTGCCGATCGCAGCACGCACGTTATCGCGGGACGACCGTCCCATCGCATCGTCCGTTGCGGGCGGAGCTGCATTCAGTATCGCCATTTGGGCGGGGTATGCGCTCGCGTACCTGCTCCTGGAATTCGGGCGCGCGCCATAGAGGGAGCGTCGGCTCCGACCTGCACTTGGATGCTGACTTATCAAAGACGAGAGCGGCGCTGCGACGGTTCCGCAATCGGCCTGGACCGGCCATTCGCTCGCGGGGGTGAAACTCCGCGGGCAACCGTAGTATGTTTGCGATCCTATTGTCGATGAATTGATTCAATGATGGATCGACCCAGACCAGTCTTCGGACTCTGCAGGAAGCGGACGCCCGTATAACAATTGCGGTGGGTGGGCGCCTCCGAGATCGCGCCTGTCAAATAGCGGGTGACCAACCTACGTGTGCGCCGACGGTCATTCGACTGGCATCGCGTTGCTCTGATCCAGCACCACCGACTGATCGCCGGCCTTCAAATCAACGGGCTCATTCCACATCATTCGCTTGTTGCCGACCTTTGTATCGCTTAGCACCCAATAGCGACCTGCCGGCAACGTTGGTGTCTGAGCGCGGCCGTTGGCGTCGGTAGTTGCGATGCCAACGGTGTACGCCTGCAGTGCCTGAGCACCTTTTTCACAGGCTGGCGCCCGGGTGAAGCATGTGCGCATCCAGTTCTGCAGGACGGTGCCATCCGGTGTCGACTGCAAGCCGCCCTTGATCAAGGCTACCTGAGCGTCCTCCTTCAACACCAATAGCTTGCGGCCGGCAGCCTTGTTATCCGTGGACGGCTTGCCTACAGACATGGCCAATACGCCGCCCGAGTTCGCGTTCGAGCGGGCGGAGTGCGTTGGAGTTGTCCCGGCGCCGGCCGCCGGCGCGGCCGCGGAAGCGCTGCTCGATGCGGCGCCGACCCGCACGAGCACGCAATTCTGACTGGCCCAATTGATGCGGTTTGGACCATCGAAGTCAAACTCGATCAACTTCACCGTCGTCTTGGGCAACACAACGACGTGCTTCGCGTCCCCGCGATATTCGACCTTGTCGAGTTCCTGCTCGCTCGTCCGGGCGTCAAAACCGACGAGGGTCGTCGCACGGAACTCGAACGTACCGCCGCCGAACAACACCTCACAGAGACCACCCTTGGCGAGCGCCTGAAGTGCGGCGAACGGGTCCGATGAATTCCCTTGTCCGGTCGGCGGTCGCTTCCATCTGCCTAGCAGAGGATTGCGATCGGGAGGTAACGGGGGACGTTTCAACCAAGTTTGGCGTGCCGCCTCGAGCGCCTGGCCCCCGGCTTGCGCCGAAGCGCGCGAACTGGCGCCCTGACCGGGCGCCGGACTTTGGCCGGCTGGGGAACCGGACGGATCGTTCTGCTGCATCCTGCGCGCAGCATCGTTCATTCGCAGCCGTTCCTCATTCGGATCATTCTGCTGCAGACGGCGCGCGGCATCCTGTTCCTGCGGCGTCTGCGCAAGCGCACCCGGCGGCGCGATAGCTACGACCATTACCAACATCGTGCCCGCCACATGGCCCAATCGAGACAGGATGTTCATCGGTGTTCTCCGGTCTAGGGTCAACGTCTTATTGCCGTCCAGCCTAATTCACTTTACCCCTCGGATTCAAGTTAGCTGGCGCGCCGCACTTCCGCCAGCAACCCGGCCGCGCCATTCATCGCGGCGAAGCGCCGCCGTCTCGCGCAATATGTAACGTAGCGGCGCAAGAAGGTTGCGACTAGGAATGCCTCTAGGAGCCGAGCTCCGGCGGCTGCGCGCACTGCGGCTGCAGCCCGACGCTCGCTGGGCCGTGTTGGTGTGACCACTCGCGGGCCATCTGTTGTCGCTGGCCGACGGCGAATGACCGACCGCTTCAGACGGGTAGCACATTCCGGTCGACACCGCGGGAGGCTCAGACCGGCCACAAACGGACCTTGGAGCATCACTGCCCCCAGGCCCTCAGAGCGCGCAGCCGCCGGGAGAGTCCGTCCTGACCGACCATAAAGACGACGGCGCGCTACCCGGATAACAAAGTAATCTACCGCCTCGCTCCGGCAGCGTTGCGCTACTGCTCAAGGCCAGCCCTCGGTTTGACGCTCGCGACGACTTGCAGCGCTGCCTCGGCGCGGGCGCGCGTAACACCTGCTCGCCCCTCGTGGGCGATCGGCGCATCAGGGGTCACCATCGAGACCATGAGATCTCGTATCGAAACGATACCTTTGATCTTGCCCCCGTCCTCAACCAGCAAGTGTCGATAACCGTGAAGCACCATCAGGCTCAACGCATCCTCGATACTGGTTGCCCCTTCTACCCGCCGAACCTGCGAGCTCATGACCATACCAATTGCCGTGGTCTTGGCATCTCGTCCCGCATTGACGACCCGGATCATCAAGTCCCGCTCGGTGAAAATCCCGTCGACGGTGTTCTGCACATTCTTGATCAGTATCGCACCGACGCCCTTTTCGCTCATCTTGGACACCGCCTCAGACACCATCACCGAAGCCGGTACCGCGATCAGTTCTTGAATCTTTTTGTCGCTGACAATCGAACCAACGGATATCCCAATCATGTTGCCTCCCATGCGAATGGGTTGAGCCTCTGACTTGCTTTCGTTTAAAGGACGGAAAGCGCTTTTCACGGCCAGGCCGCTTGATCGTACCCCTTTCGAGAGGCGAGGTGGCTGGTGTAGGCAATATGGCTGCCTCTGGGATCGCTGTGCACCCGAAGTCGGCCCCGAGCGGACGATTGCAACAGGCAAGCTGTCGGGGCGCTTCGCTGCGCGTCCACGGTAAACCGATTTGGGGCTTGTGTCCTGAGTCTGCTCCTTCGCGCCAATCATTCCTGGGGTGTGACTCGAGCGACAGCTTCCATCAATTTCACTGTCTGCTTCCGGTTTGGCGCGATGGCGGCAACGGGTCGTTCAGAGTCAACCACGCACCGGCGCTGAACGGCCGCACTACGATCCGAAGCGACCCTTGACACTTCGATGACTGCCCTGGGTTGTGCAGCGATCGCTCGGTCGCATCGCTTCAATTGCCGCTGACCGGCGATGAGCAGTCCTCGGGACGGCCCGTTTGCGCGTCCGCAACAGTAAGCAGCCGGTCGCCGCTGCGTGAACGCGGGATGATTCGTCGGGACGGCGAGCCGTCAATCGCCAGCTCTGAGACTAGCGATCAGTCGACGCAGACTCCCGGTACCGCGACTTTGCGAAACAGATGCGGCGAGGGAAATTCCAGAACTAGGCTGGAGGCAAGACACCATGTTGCATCACGCTCATTCTAGTCAGTAATCGATGCCGTTGGGGCTTGGGTCTTGCCTTCGGTCCTGTCAGGGAGTGCCATCTGCCTTTGGAGTACACGTCAATATAACCGCCCTCAGCCAGCGCGAACGGCGCGTCAAGCACGCCCATGTGATCCATTTTCATGCTACCTTTTTTATGGTATTCCTCGAACCATTCTGGCAAAACAAAGTCCTGTACCCTTACGCCGTCAATCTTGTAGTAGTTTTCCTGAACCGGATCGCAGACCTCGAAGGCGAAGAATCCTAATCTGTGTCTGCCCTTGAGGCGGAAGGGGCCGGTGGCGTAGAGGTTCACGTTAGGATCGGCGATCATCTCCAGCAATTCGTGCGAGAGCGTTGAAGTGTATTCACCTTCAGACTCTATGTCGTCTTTGGCATAGACGTAGCCGACGGGCTTGCCGCCTTCGATGTGGAAACCGAGGTCACCGCTCTTGTTGTGATCACGAATAACCATCTTCATATCGAATTTCGTGACCCCAAATCTGAGATTCGCGCCCCAACCCCAGGCTGGTTCAAAGTCTCTCGTAATTTGCTTCTGTAGGGCGTGCAGGTTGCGCTTTACATCCGCGTCGGAAACATTCCGCGAGCGGTTCACGATTGAGATGGTCGGGTTCATTATCTTCCTCTCTGGCACACGTGTTTACGAGATGTTACGTTCCTCCCGCTTTCTAGGCCATCGATTGTGAGGCGTTCCGGGGTCGCATCGCCGCGGAAGGTATCGGCGCCGTGCTCGGTGCCTTAATCCCCGAAAATTCAATCATCGTCGACGAAGCGATCTCAACCGGACGGGGTTCCACTTGCCGACCGCCGGCGCGCCTACGCCCACTAATAAGCTCCTGGCTCGGGTGGCCGCTTTGAAGTTCGAGGTGCTACGGCTGGTTGTGGCCGATAGATACTATGAAGCGAAGTAACCGGCCGGTGGCCGGAAGGCGTTCCGCAGAAACTGTCGTAATGGTGGCGAATGCGCTAGGTTGGCGGAATGCCGCGTCGGCGATGACCGGTAGCCCACTGGTGCACTGTTGCCCGTTATGAAGCGTGGTCCTGGGTTACGTCGGCGACATTGGTGAGTCGGAATGGGGCTTCCGACATCCCGCTGGGAAGAGTGAGCAATAGCGACGTACCCGAACCGGCTCGGCATTCCGAGTGTTAATGATGGAGGATGCCATGGCCGTACGCAAGGTGTTTGAGTTGATGTACCCGAAGGCTGCCGGGATCGATATTGGATCGGCCAGTCACTACGTGGCGGTGCCGGCGGATCGCGATGAGCAGCCGGTGCGGGAATTCAAGAGCTTCACCGAAGACCTGCTGGCGATGGCCGATTGGCTCTCCGGCTGCGGCATCGATACGGTGGTCATGGAATCGACCGGCGTGTATTGGATCCCGGTGTTCGAGTTGCTGGAATCACGTGGGTTTGCGGTGTATCTGGTCAATGCCCGGCACGTCAAGAACGTTTCGGGCCGCAAGTCCGACGTCTTGGATTGCCAGTGGCTGCAGCAGCTGATGAGCTTCGGTCTGCTCTCCGGTGCGTTTCGTCCGACGGAGGAGATCTGTGTGCTTCGCGCGCTCTCCCGGCAGCGCGACATGCTGCTCGGTGCACAGGGGCGACACGTTCAGCACATGCAAAAGGCGCTCACCCAGATGAACGTGCAGTTGACCAACGTCATCACCGACATTGTGGGCAAAACGGGACAGGCGATCATCCGCGCCATCGTGGCCGGCGAGCGCGACCCGGTAAAGCTAGCGCAGTTTCGCGATCGGCGCATCCACGCGAGCGAAGAGCAGATTGCCAAGTCGCTGCGCGGCAACTGGCGTGAGGAGCATCTGTTCTCGCTCGCCCAGGCGCTAAAACTCTTCGATGCCTATCAGCAGCTCATTGGCGAGTGCGACGAGCGCTTGCAACAACTGCTCCTGCGGCTCGCTCGTCATGCGGGCGAACCCGAGCCCAACAGGAACAAGGGACGGCAGAAGAATGCGCCCAAGTTCGATCTGCGCACGGCGCTGTTTCGAGTCTGCGGAGTGGACTTGACACGCATCGACGCGATCGATGTGTCGACTGCGTTCAAAGTCATCGCCGAGGTCGGCCCAGATTTGTCGAAGTTCAAGACCGTCAAGCACTTCTGTTCGTGGCTCGCGTTGTGTCCGGGCACCAAGATTTCCGGCGGCAAGCGCTTGTCGGGAGCAAGCAAGCCATGCGCCAACCGGCTCGCGCAGGCCTTGAAGCTGGCCGCGACCGGGCTGCTCAGGAGTCACTCGGCCTTGGGCGCTTATTTCCGCCGGATGGCCGCGCGCATGGATAAGCCAAAAGCCATCAAAGCCGCCGCGCACAAGCTCGCTCGCCTGATCTACACCATGCTGACCAAAGGCACCGAATACGTCGATCAGGGGCAGGATTACTACGAACAGCAGTACCGGCAGCGGGTCGTGGCCAATTTGCAGCGTCGAGCGACCGCGTTGGGGTACCAACTCATGCCATCAGCCCAGCCAGCGTGACTCTCGGCGGCGTCCATCTTTCCCCAACATAGGCGTCTGCACTATGCCCTGATTGCACGCACGTCTATTGTTTCTGGGAAGGGCTGTTCGTGATGTGCCCCCTTGAGTTAAAACGAGAGTTCGAGCAACTCGATTTAACGGAAGGAGAGCGAAATGAATGCGACTGGAACAAGCCCTTCAAGGAAAGCATACGGTAGAAGCGAGCGAGCTGTACATGGCCTTCGAACTGGGCGAGAAGAGTTGGAAACTGTCGCTGGGCGATGCGGCGCGCAGCCCGAGCCGCTACACGGTGGCGGCATGGGACACCGCGGCGCTGCTCGAGTGCATCGCCAAGGCCAAGGCGCGTTGCGCGCTGGCGCCGGAGGCGGGCGTGCACAGCTGTTATGAGGCGGGGCGCGACGGCTTCTGGCTGCACCGGTGGCTTATCGAGCACGGTATCGACAACATCGTAGTGGATTCGGCGAGCATTGAAGTTAATCGCCGCGCGCGGCGCGCCAAGACCGACCGGCTGGACGCTGACAAGCTGCTGGCGATGCTGCTGCGCTATGCCGGCGGGGAGCGGCGAGTATGGTCGGTGGTGCGGGTGCCCACGGTGGAGGAAGAAGACGCGCGGCGAGCGCACCGGGAATTGGGGCGATTGGGACAAGAGCGCACCGCTCACATCAATCGGATTCGTGCGCTGCTGGTGTTAAACAATCTGCGGGTGAAGTATGTCGGCGGGCGGCTGTGGCAGCGCTGGTGGACTGGCCATGCGCAGGAACTTCCGCCGCGGGTGCGTGCCGAGATCGAGCGCGAGAGCGAGCGGTTGTTGCTGGTGAAGAAGCAAATGGACACGATCGAGGCCGCGCAACGCCAAGCGCTGGCCGCGGGCACCGAACCGCAAGTCGCTGGACTGTCGCAGCTACACGGGATCGGTATAACCAGCGGCTGGGTGTTGGCGAAGGAGCTGTTTGGTTGGCGACGCTTTCGCAACCGGCGCGAGGTGGCGGGCTGTCTCGGGCTCACACCCTCGCCCTTCGCCAGCGGGGAGAGCGAAACCGAGCAGGGCATTTCCAAGGCCGGCAATCGACGGGTGCGTACTTTGATGGTGGAGCTCGCTTGGAGCTGGCTGCGCTATCAGCCGCAGAGTGAATTGAGCCAGTGGTTTAACCGACGCTTCGCCAGTGGTGGCAAGCGCATGCGACGCATCGGCATTGTGGCGCTGGCCCGGCGCCTGGCCATTGCGCTATGGCGCTACCTGGAGGACGGACTGGTCCCGCAGGGGGCGCAGCTTAAAGCTATCGGCGAGTAGGTACTGCAGATTTGTTAGCTACGGTGCAACGTGAGAATTGAAGGTCAACGCGCCCGAAACTGGCGCGGGTCGCCTGCGAGCGACCGTCCGCTTAGATGGGGCGCGTTGGTAACCGGGGTTTGGACCCAGCGCTTCGCGCGCATGTGGTATGTGGTGACCGGCCTGATGCCGGCACGGATAGAAGTTAGACCGAGCAACGGGCTCGGCTCTATACACCCCGACCTTGAATCTCAAATGCACCTTGGGTCAGTGACAAGCAAACGCTGCAATTGAATCGTGGATAACAACGTAACGACAACCGTATCACGAGGAGACGATCTACTGAACCGCTGAACCTCTGAATTCAAGGGGGCTTGACAAGCGCCCTCATAGAAGCGCCAGTTGACGCCCGGAACTGAACGGCCGGTAACGCGGCGGAGCGGACCGTCGGTCACTTCGGGGTATGACCGAGAAGGTTCTAACGCGGTCCTTAAGCATAGTACATTCCGAAGCTGTACGACGTGTCTGCGAGGTCGAATCCCGCTTAGGACAATCATATAAGGGACGCCATGGATTTCCGCCTTACCCCCGAGCAGGAACAGTTTCGCGAATCGGTGCGGCGCATGGCCGAGAAGCACTTGGCGCAGGGCGCGCGCGATCGCGCGCGCTCTCTCGAGTACCCGTGGGATGTCGCAAAGCTCATGGCAGCTCACGGACTGCTCGGAATCACGATCTCCGAAGCCGACGGCGGCCACGGGGGCACACTGCTCGACGCGGTGATCGCGATCGAGACCGTCGCCTCGGTGTGCCCGAAAAGCGCCGACGTCGTTCAGGTGGGCAACTTCGGCCCGATCCGTGTGCTTGCCGAGTACGGCACACGAGAGCAGAAGAAGCGTTACCTCGAGCCGCTGCTGGCCGGCGAATCGGTTATCTCGGTCGGCATGACCGAGCCGGAGGCCGGATCGGCCGTGACCGAACTCAAGACCACGGCCACCGCCGACGGCGCGGGCTATCGCGTCAACGGCTCCAAGATCTTCACCACCCACTCGACGCACGCCGACGTGATTCTCACCTACGTGCGCTTTGGCCCCGGAGTGGGCGGCATCGGCTCGGTGCTGATCGACTTGAAGGCGCCGGGAGTGCGCTTTGGCAAGCGCTCGACGTTCATGTCCGATGAAGAGTGGGCGCAAATCTACTTCGAGAATGTCTTCGTTCCCGCCGACGGGCTGCTGCTCGAGGAAGGTGGGTTCAAGAAGCTGATGGCCGGATTCAACGTCGAACGCATCGGCAACTCCGCACGCTCGCTAGCGTTCGGCCGCTATGCCTACGAGGCGGCACGACAATGGGCGATGCAAAGAAAGCAATTCGGGCGCCTGCTGTGCGAGTTCCAGGGCCTGCAATGGAAATTCGCCGATATGAAAATCAAGCTCGATGCGGGGCAGCTGCTGCTGTATCGCGCAGCGGCTAATGCCGACCGCGGCTTTCCGTCCGCGGAGGAGACTACGATTGCCAAGGCGTTTTGCAACCAGGCTGGCTTTGACATCGCGAACGACGCGCTGCAAGTGATGGGCGCGCTCGGCTACTCTCAGGAGGAGCTGGTCGAGTACTGCGTGCGCCGCTGCCGCGGCTGGATGATCGCCGGAGGCTCGATCGAAATCCTCAAAAACCGCATCGCCGAGACGGTGTTCGAGCGAAGCTTCCCGCAGCGGCCGGAAAAGAACTGACGCAAGTTAGTCGGGCCGGATACCGGAAGCCCGGATCACCTCGACCCATTTCGCGACTTCCTCGCGCAGGATCTTGTCGAACTCCGCGGGTGTGCTGCCGACCGGCTCCGCCCCCTGATCGAGCAGGCGCTGCCTGATGTCCGGGGAACGCGTGGCCTTGACGATCGCTTCGGACAGCGTATTGACGATGCCGCGCGGCGTCGCCGCGGGGGCGAGCACGCCGTACCACACGGTCACTTCGACACCTTTCAACCCGGCTTCCTGCATGGTCGGCACGTCGGGCATCAACTCCGAGCGCCGGGTGCCGGTCGAGGCGAGAGGGCGGAGCCGTCCGGATTTAACGTGCTGAAGGATCGCCGGAACGTTGGCGAAGGTCAGGTCGACGTCGCCCGCGATCAACGCGGTGAGCGAAGGCGCGGTGCCCTTGTACGGCACGTGCACGATGTTCGTCCCCGTGCGCAGCTTGAACAGCTCGCCGGCGAGGTTCTGCGTGGTGCCGGTTCCGGCGGACGAGTAGTTGAGCACCCCCGGCTTCGCTCGCGCGAGCGCAATCAGTTCGTTCAGGGTCGTGGCCGACGACGACGCGTTGACCACCAGTATGTTCGGGCTCTCGGAGAATATCGAAACTGCCGCAAAATCACGCAGCGTGTCGTACGGAAGATTCTTGTAGAGCGCCATGTTGATTGCGACCGCCGGGCTGTTGACCAGCAGCGTATAACCGTCGGGCGTCGATTTCGCCACGAGCTCATTGGCGATATTGGTACCGGCCCCGGGCCGATTGTCGACGATCACCTGCTGGCCAAGGAGCTCGGAGAGCTTGGACGCGAGCAGCCGCGCATTGATGTCCACCCCTCCGCCGGGGGTGAACCCGACGACCAGCCGCACCGGCCTGGTCGGATAGGCTTGAGCTTGCACCGATGCGCTGCCTGCCGCGATGCACAGCGCGACCAGCCACAGGATGCTGCGGATCCCGGGCATCACGCTCAATGCGATCCCTGATCTCACGCGCTCTCGATTCAGCCGAATAAGGTAGCGAGCAGCCCTGCGATCCCCAGGCCCAGGGCGGCGAGCGCATCGCCCGCGATGAGTCCGCCGCCCACCAGTGAAGTGGTGCTCATGTCTTCCGGGAGCGCGGGAGCCTTGTTCTTGTCTCTCGGCAAGCTGTTGACGAAGCTCGCGAACACTCCACCCGCCGCGAACCACGCCGATGTCAGCAGGTTGACGAAGCCGCCGAACGACGATGCGTAGGGTGACGGCAGCACTACGGCATCTAGCAGGAAGTCGGTGCTGAAGCCTACCTTGCCTGACTTGACGAACTTTTGGTAGGCACCGCGCGATTTGATGATCTTGCGCAGCAACTCGGTCGCTAACCCGATGGCAACGCCGACCCAGATGGCGGTGCGCTGATAAGGCTTGTCCTCGGTGAGGCTGCGAAGCGCGCCGACGAATTTGTAGGTCATCGCCGAAGTCCATCTAGCCGGTTGCTGATCCGCGGGCAGCGTGGTCTGATCGAGCATCAGCACCGGGTACGCGCTCATGAAAAGCTTGGCGAACACCACCGCCATGATTGCGCCCATGACGATGCCGGCGACCTGAAAGCGGAATTGTATGATCCGGTTGGTGCCGAGCCGCCAGCCGGTCGAGCGGTCCTGCTGCATGTCGCAGGCCTCGGCCGTGGACACCAGCAGCACGGTTGCCGCCATCAAGCCGATCGTCGGGTCCTTGAGACCGATCGCAGCCATGAGAATAACGGTCACCACGAACGCGGATGAAATGGGATTCGAGTCGACCATTCCCACCGAAATACCGTTCACCATCGCGAACACGAATACCAGCAGCACTGCGAACACGAGGTAGCCGACCGGCTGATGGAGCACCTGCGAGCCGGTGACCACAATGCCGATGCCCCAGAACACGACCCACACGATGAGCATGCGCATGTTGACGCGCTTCCAGTCTTCCTGCTCGACCGGTTTTGCCCCCGTGCGCTCCCTGGCGCGTCGATACGCGCGGAAGAGAATGAGCGAGATATCGATGAGCGCCGCGCCCATGATCATTCCGAGCGCGATCAGGAACGTGATCTTGCGGAACGGCTCGCCTACTTTAAGCCAGCCGATGGACACGAAGTAAGGAATCATCGCCCAGCTGACGAGCCCGCCGACGATCGCCGCGATACCTATGCGCGCGCCGACGATCATGCCGGCACCGAACGTCGAAGTGGATAGGTCGATCGCGCCCAGAAACGCCGTCTTCGCCGCGCCTATGCCGCCGGCGATACCCAGCGCCATGCCACCGAACAGGCGTGAGACCGACTGCCTGAGCAGCACCGGATCGGTCAGCGCGCGCAGGATGTTGGCGACGGCAAGTCCCGACGGGAAGGTGAGCTGCAAGCGGTCGACTAGAATCGGCGTGTAGAGCATCCCGACGCCGACGCCGAACATGCCGATGCAGAGCATGTAAAGAATGAGCTGCCACATCGGCGGCTGCGGCAAACCCAGCCACGTCATGGCTTGGATCACGACCGCCATGGCGCTCATTCCCGCAACCGACGCGGCTGTAGTCTGGATGTAGTTGGCGCCGTGACGTCCCTGCGCGCCATAGCCGAAAGTGACCGTCGACCCTAGTATGCCTGCGAGGACCTGGCCTCCCACGAAGAAGCCGAGCGAGAAATTCATGTACGACGCGGCAACGCCACCCAAGGGGCCCAGGATCAGGATGCCTACGGCGCCAAGCAGCGCGTAGTACTTCCAGGTGCCGAGCTTTGGAAGCCATGCCCAGCGCTGGCCGGCTTCTTTGAGTGGTATCGAGGCGGAGGTCATGTTTTCGAACGAGTGGGCGGGCGGATGAAGATCTGAGCGAGTCTTAGCAACCCGAAGCGATGGGGCCTGCAGCCTTGAGCGTCGAGACTCAGCATCTTAGTAGACTTCCGGACTCCACGAAACCGCCATCGGCAAGAAGGCGAGTGGCACAGGATTCGGCGCCGCGCTTAGCGCCTGACAAAGAAAAAGCCCCGAAACCGGGGCTTTTTCGAAGGGACTTGCTCTGGGTGCGTCATTGACCCTTGTCATGCTCCCAGTGTCCTTCATTGAAGCGATAGCGACCGCCTTGCTCGCGCCACTCGTGCGCGACCCAGTGCTCCCCGCGCCGCTCGGGCACATACTCGCCCTTGACCCAGACGTGGTTGTGACGCGACTCATCCCAGCGCCAGTACCCCGGCGTGTAAACATAGCCCTCGCGGACCGGCGCATTTTCCACTACTGCGGCCGGTGGCGCGATGTCAACGTCGATATTGACAGCCGCTTGAGCCCCGAGTGGAACAGCAAACGAGCCAGCAAGTGCGACTGCCAAGAGAGATTTACGAACGTCCATAGAGACTCCTTTTTGAGACTGCGCGGAGCTATCTTGCCGCGCAGGCAAGCGGATGCCAATCAGAGGGGCTCTGGAATTCTTGTAGTCCAATCTCACGGCGCCGCCGGACGAAGTCCTACATCGAGATTGGCTGCGCGGCCATTATTGGACGTCACCGGAAATTCCAGGCGCCGAGCCCGTAGACATGGACCGCCATGCTGAGATTCCCGCCCGGAGCTCCGCGGGAGATTTCGTGGATCACGCCAATGTCCGTCAATTCGTAGTCCTGGACCGACGGACTGTATGCCGTCCAGATCAGCCGCGCGGGATTGCAATACCGCGCTTCCGGGTGCGTCCCGCAATAGAGATTGACGTCAGCCAGGGCATGCCGGAAATTCTCCTGCGTAATGTGAGCGCGAAAGAATCTCAGCCCCGCCCATGACGTTCCGGAATACGTTGACGAGTACGGCGACAGCGTCGCGTAAGCCGCACTGCCGTTGAGCGGCATCGAGACGAAGGGTGTCCCGCCATCGTGGGCGACAAAGGACTGATAGGTCGGATTCGCCGCGACGCGATTGTCGAAAACTGCGAGCAATAGCGCAAACGTTTTCCCGGTGTAACGATCGCGGAAATACGCAAAGAGATTCACCTGTCCGACCGGTTGATCCGCGGCGGAAGCAGTCGGATCGGTCCATCGCGCAAACCATGGAATCTCGATGCTTGCCTGAAGCACGAAGTCGGTCGCGGGATCGCCGTCGAAAATCGCGGGAGGCGGCGGACTGTTGAAACTGTAGCCGTAGATCGCGTGAGGACCTCCTCCGTTGATGCTGCGCTGAGGAAAGGTCCAGGTGTTGATGAACGACGCCGCGTCGTAGCAGTGCACTTGAAAGGCGGACGAGTTATCCATAGTCGCGTCCAGCCGGTTCGCGCGCTGCCAGGCGGATTTTGGATCAGGAACGTCCAAGTTCGTGAGCGGCCAGCCTCGAATCGACGGGTCATCGTAGGTATCTGGGAAACGCGAAAAATCGAACGAGGGCGCCGCGGCGATTTCGTTGTCGCCGACATAACGCACGAGAAGATAGAAGTTGCTCACGGGAAGCACTGGATGTATCGGTTCGGTCTGTTGATCGTTCTGCGAGAAAAATGCGCTCGAGACGTCCTGCACGCAGTCCGGCGCTTTGAGCTCGCTGACGTCGTAGTGGTACAGATCCGCAGCACGCACCCATGCACGTGAGCAGGCCGCCGCCAACAGGATTGCGCAAAAACGCGTGAGAATGGTCACGATAGCTCGCCCCACCGCCTGCCGATCGCTCTATGACAGGTTCCGCCCCGCAGAGGTTTCGGCGCAGCCGGCAAGGGGTGAAAAAGACGCACGCCGTCCGCTCGCCATGATTTAATTCAACGCTTTTCCCACACCGGAGCAACGCAATGCCAGCCTACCTCGTGACCACCATCACCGTGACCAAACCGGACCAGTTCGACGAATACCGCAAGCTCGCCGGTCCGGCCGTCGCTCAATACGGCGGAAAGTTCATCGTGCGCGGAGGCGCGAGAACAATCCTGGAGGGAAAATTCGACGCGAACCGTTTAGTCGTGGTGGAGTTTCCTTCTTCGGAAAACGCCAAGACGTTCTACAATTCGCCCGAATACCAGGCCGCCCGCGAGAAGCGGATTGGTGCCTGCGATTTCAACATGGTGCTCGTCGAAGGCGTGTGAGCGTATCGTTCTCGATCGTGCCGGCAGCTTGCGAAACATATCGTTCATCTGAATCATAGGAAGAAGCCACACTCATGCAGCATCCGATTCCTCCGATCGACCTGCGCTCGGACACCGTCACCCGCCCCTCGCAGGAGATGCGCGCCGCCATCGCCGCCGCTCCGGTCGGCGACGATCAATACGGTGAAGATCCCACGGTCAACCTATTGCAGGAAAAAATCGCGGCTTTGCTCGGAAAGGAAGCCGCGCTCTGGCTGCCGTCGGGAACGATGGCCAATCAGGTCGCGCTTCGCGTGTTCACCCGGCCGGGGGACGACGTCATCGTCAGTCGCGAGAGCCACGCGGTATGGCACGAAACCGGCGCCGCGGGCGCCAACGCCGGCGTTCAATTCACCGAGATCGGGACGCGAGGCACATTTACGGTCGAAGAGTTCCTCGGCGCGCGCAAGCCCCCGGGTCATATCATCTACCCTCCGACCACGCTGGTCGAAATCGAAAATACCCAGAACCGAGCGGGTGGCGTGATTTTTCCGCAGGATGAAGTCGAGCGTATTTGCGACGCCGCTCGGCGGCACGGCGTCTTTTCCTTTCTCGACGGGGCGCGGCTCTGGAATGCAGCGGTGGCCAGCGACCGATCGCCGGCCGAGTTGGCGGCGCCGTTCGACTTGGCGTCGGTCGCGCTGTCCAAAGGGCTGGGCGCGCCCGGCGGCTCGCTGCTCGCCGGATCGCGCGAGCTGATCGGACGCGCCGTGCGCTACCGGCGAATGCTCGGCGGCGCGATGCGGCAGGTGGGAATTTTCGCCGCCGCGGGACTGTATGCGCTGGAGCACAACGTCACGCGACTGGCTGATGATCACGCGAACGCGCGAAAGATCGCCGAGCGGCTCGCATCGAGTCAGCGCATCGAGATCGACTTGCCAGGTGTGCAGACGAATATTCTTGTCTTCACTCTCGCGCCGGGCGCGCCCGATGCGCCGACAGCGGTGATTCGAGCGCGCGAACGCGGCGTGCTGGTGTTTGCTTTCACGCCGAGAATGCTGCGCGCGGTTACTCACCTCGACGTTTCCGCCGAGCAGTGTGCAAGGGCCGCCGATATTCTGGTCGAGATCGCCGAAGGCTCGCCCGCGTGACTGAAGGGCTTGGGTCGGCGCTCGCCGCGCCCGGCCGCCGCGAAACGCATGCGGTCAAAGGGGGCGTAGAATGGCGTGGACATGACCGCGAAACCGATGCATGGGCGCAGCACACTGGCTGCCGCGACGATCGCAGCCGGCGCGCTCGTTCTCGCTACCAGTATCGCCGACGCCGCCACGGCATCGATCTACAAATGCCTCGGCGCCCATCTCGTCGTGATCTATACCGACCAGCCATGCGAGGGCGGAGAGCGGCTCGACATCCGCGCGGGTGATGCCGATGCGGCAGCAGTCGCGCAACTGCAGCGTGTCCGCGATCAGCTCGACTGGAGTGCCGCGGTGCGCATTGCTGAAGAGCGCCGCGCGGCCGCGCAAAGGGACCTCGCAACGCTGGCGCGGCGCGAGCGAGACGAAGATCGCGGCGCAGCGGATGACTCCGATTACAGCGGCTCGCCCTACGACTACTCCTCGCTGTGGTATCCGGCGTTTGTCCCGATGCACTCAGCGCACCCGCGGCGCCCGCATCCACCCCGAACCGCGGCGCCGCGAAGTTTCGCGCCCAATCCGCCGTATCTCGTGCCCCGGTCGTAGATGCGTTGCGGGGATCATGTGCAAATCCGAGAAGACGCTTCCGCGTCGCCGCTGCCGTTCCGTCAAATGTCCGACCCTGTGAATCGCGCGTGCTCACCCGTGCGGCGGTTGATAGTCTTGGGCTCGCTCACCGCGCTTTCGCTGGGCCATACCCCGGCCGATGGCGAAGTATTCAAATGCGTCGATGCCAGCGGGAAGACGAGCTACCGGGGAGATCCTTGCCAGACCGCCGCTGAAGTCCCGTCAAAAGTCCAGGCTCCGGCGCCACCGGCCGCCAGCACCGGAGTGCAGCCGACACCCGCTGCGCCGGCCGCCACCCCTTCGGCGACGAGCCCCAGGACCGGAACCGGTTTGTCGGCCCGAGGACCCAAAGATCGAATTCCGACCGAAGCCGACTTCAGGGGTCCACGCGAGACGTGGGAACGTCTCGGGCTGGCCATACGCCGCGGTGACAGGGATGCGGCGCTGAAGGAGCTCACGCCGTCGGCACAGCAAAGGCTCGCGTCCGTCTTCGACACCATCGGCAGCAAGTCGGCACCGCTCAATGCCGACGAGCTCGGCTCAATCCGCTCGGTCATGCTGGCGGGCGAAGGACTCGCCACGATCACCATCACGCGCAAGAAAGCGGACGGCATCTACGTCCATGACGTGAACTTGATACGCGATGCGGAAGGAAAGTGGCGTATCGACAACATGTAGACGCTCTAACGCCTGCCGCCACTCGAGTTCAGCCCGCGCTTGTCAGACCGTCGCTCGCGAACACCCAGTTTCGCCCCGGTGCCGCGGCGAAAAGAGCTTTCGTGTATTCGTGCTGTGGCCGCGCGAACAGTTCGCCGACCGGTCCCTGCTCCACGATTCGCCCTTGCTGCATCACGGCGACCCGGTCGCAAACCTGCGCCGCGACACGAAGATCGTGGGTAATGAACAGCATCGCCAGGTTGAGCTGGGTGCGGATCTCGTCCAGCAGCGCCAACACTTGCGCCTGCACCGACACATCGAGCGCCGACACCGCCTCGTCGGCGATCAATAGCTCTGGCTCGATCGCCAGCGCTCGCGCAATGCAAACGCGCTGGCGTTGCCCCCCTGAAAACTGATGCGGGTAGCGGTCGAGCGATTTGGGATCGAGTCGCACCAGATCCATTAGCCGGCGAGCGTTGGCAAGCGCCGCGTCGCGGCTGATGCCGTAATTCATCGGACCCTCGACGATCGAATCGCCGACCGTTCGCCGTGGATTGAGCGAGCGATACGGATCCTGAAAGACAATCTGCACCCGGCGGCGGAACCGATGCAGCGCGCCGGCAGCGAGCTGCGCCACATCCTCGCCGTCGAGCATGATCCGCCCCGCGCTTGGCTCGATCAGCCGCGCGATGCAGCGCGCGAGCGTCGACTTGCCCGATCCCGATTCGCCGACGATGCCGAGCGTTTCGCCGCGGCGAATTTCCAGCGACACCGACGCGGCGGCGGCAACGTAGGCGCCTCGGCGGAGCCATCCGGTGCGGCTGTACGTCTTGGTCAGCTGCTCGGTGGAGAGAACGATCGGTGCGCCCGATGCGATCTCGCGATGGCGCGGCTTGAGGCTCGGCACCGCCGCGATAAGCATCCTGGTGTATTCGTGCCGCGGATGGGCAAGGAGCTCGCGCGCCGGCGCGAACTCCACCACCTCGCCCTGCCGCAGCACCGCGACGCGATCGGCAATCTCCGCGACCACGCCGAAGTCGTGAGTGATGAACAGCACGCCCGTGTCGTGCTTGCGCTGCAGCTCGCGGATCAGCTGCAGGATCTGCGCCTGGGTCGTGACGTCGAGTGCCGTCGTCGGTTCGTCAGCGATCAGAAGACGGGGATTGAGCACCAGCGCCATCGCAATCATGATCCGCTGCCGCTGGCCGCCCGAGAGCTGGTGCGGATACGACGCGATCATGCGTTCCGGCTCGGGCAGCTGCACGTCGCGCACGATCTCCAGAATGCGCGAGCGACGATGGGCGGCGGAAAGCGCGGTGTGCGTCGCCAGCACTTCGTCGATCTGGTCGCCGCAGGTCATGACCGGGTTGAGCGCGGTCATCGGCTCCTGAAAGATCATCGACATCCGCGTGCAACGCAGCTCGCGCAGACGAGCCTCGCTCGCCGCCAGCACGTCCTCTCCGTCGAGCAGCACCTGCCCGCCCGCCGCGCGCAACACGGCAGGCAGGAGGCCCATCGTTGCCTGCGCGATGACCGATTTGCCCGAGCCCGATTCGCCGACCAGGCACACAATCTCGCTCGCGTTGACGCTGAAGTCCGCGCGATCGACAGCCAGCGCGCGATCGGCCCCCGACGGCAACGCGATCGTCAGGCCGCGGACGTCGAGGACGGCAGGAGCGGCTGCGCTCATGAGCGCGCTCACAAGCGCTTGCTCATCCGCGGATCGAGCGTGTCGCGCAAGCCGTCTCCGAGCATGTTCACTGCGAGGACGGTCAACGCGAGCAGGATGCCGGGATAGAGAATGTTGTGCGGAAAGACGCGGAACAGCGCGCGGCCCTCGGCCATGATGTTGCCCCAGGTGGGCGTCTGCGGGGGAATGCCCACGCCCAGAAACGATAGGATCGCTTCGATCAGGATCGCCGACGCAGCGATATACGTTGCCTGCACGATCAGCGGCGGCACGGCATTGGGAAGAATATGGCGGACGATCAGCGGCAGCGTGGGCGTGCCAACCGAGATTGCGGCTTCGACGTAAGGTTCCTCGCGCACCGACAGCACCACCGAGCGCACGAGGCGCACCACGCGCGGGATTTCCGGAATCACGATCGCGACGATTACCGCCAGCAGACCGGTCGAGGAAAGCGATACCACTGCGATCGCCAGCAGGATTGCAGGAATCGCCATCAAGCCATCCATCACCCGCATGACGATGCCGTCAAGCCAGCGGATGTAGCCGGCGATGAGACCGATCACGAGCCCGATCGCGACGCTGATCAGCGCTACCGATGCGCCAACCAAGAGCGATGCGCGGGCGCCGTAGACGA
Source organism: Casimicrobiaceae bacterium (assembly GCA_036491495.1). Taxonomy (GTDB): domain Bacteria; phylum Pseudomonadota; class Gammaproteobacteria; order Burkholderiales; family Casimicrobiaceae; genus PALSA-1003. Next base: position 290,233 of record DASXBW010000043.1, on the reverse strand, counting down.
CGCGACTGTAGACGTCGCGGCCGAGCGTGTCGGTGCCCATGTGATGCACCAGCGTGCTCTCACGGCCGTCGGCGTTTCGGATCGTCTCCTCGTAGCCAGGCAGTTTGTTTCGAACCGCGGGATTGATTGCCGCCGGATCGACGGTGCCGAGCCAGGGCGCGGCGAACGCAATGGAGAACATGAGCGCGAGTATCGCCGCGCCGGCAACGACACCCGGATTGTGCAGCAAACGTTGGCCCACATGAGTCTGCGGCGCCGGTGGAGAGACGCGGTCGATTTCGCCCAGATCGGCAGCGACACTCATGAGCGGAAAGCCCTCACCGCATCAACTCGAAGCGCTCGCATCAGTAGCGAATCCGTGGATCGAGCAGCGGGTAGGCGACGTCGACCAGAAGGTTGATCAGCACGTAGACCAGCGAAAAGAGCAGGATCACCGCCTGCACGGTCGGATAGTCGCGGGCGAGCACCGCGTCGACCGTGAGGCGTCCGAGGCCGGGAATGCTGAACACGCTTTCGGTCACCACCACGCCGCCGATCAAGAGCGCGATCCCGAGCCCGATCACCGTCACGATCGGAACCGCGGCGTTGCGCAAGGCGTGCCGCATCAACACCACCCGATTGGTGAGACCTTTGGCGCGTGCGGTTCGTATGTAATCCTCTCCAAGCACTTCGAGCACGCTGGTACGCGTGATGCGTGCGATGAGTGCGATGTAGATCACGGACAGCGTGAAACTGGGGAGGATCAACCGCTGCACGAATCCGCCGAAGCCCTCCGAAAGCGGCTGGTAGCCCTGCACCGGCAGCCAGTTGAGGCGGATCGAGAAGACGTAGATCAGCGCGTAGCCGATGACGAATACCGGCACCGAGAAACCTAGCACCGAGAAGCCCATGACGACCCGATCGAGCCAGGTTCCATGGCGGTACGCGGCCACGACGCCGAGCGGCACCGAGATCAGGATCGACAGCGCCATCGTCAGCGTCGCCAGCGCAAGGGTCGGCCCGACGCGGTCGGCGATAAGCTCCGCCACCTGCTTCTTGTAGAAAAACGATTCGCCGAGGTCGCCGCTCAGAACGTGTCCGAGCCAGATGAAGAACTGGGAGACGATAGGGCGATCGAGGCCGAGCTTTTGCCGGATCTCGACGATGTCCTGCGAGGTCGCGGCAGCGCCGGCGATGATCGATGCCGGGTCGCCGGGCGTGAGACGCAACATGGAAAAGACGAACACCGCGACGACCGCCATGACCGGCAAGGTCGCGAGAAGACGGCGGCCGATGTAGGGGAGCATGGATGGTCCCCGGCTTCGCGCTGGGGTGGGAGGCTACTTGCCGGTCTTGCTGATGTTCCAGAACACCGACGCCGGCGCGACCACGTAGCCGTCGACATTCTTGCGCGAGGCGCCCGGCTGATACCACTGTCCGAGATGGATGTGAGTCGGATATTGCGTCCAGCGCACCTGCACCGCTTCGGCGATCGCCTTTTGCTTGGCCGGATCGGTCTCGCGGGCGAAGTCGTCGCGCAGCTTTTCGATCTGCGTGTCACAGGGCCAGCCGAACAAGGCCTTGTCGCAACTCGAATTGAGGAACGCGGTCGACACCGGATTCAGGATGTCGGCCGACACCCACGAGGTGATGAAGGCATGCCAGCCGCCTTGCGTCGGTGGATCCTTTTTGGCGCGCCGCGCGACCAGCGTCTGCCAGTCCATCGACTGCATGTCGACCTTGAAGCCGGCCTTTTCCATCAGCGATTTCGCGACCGGCGCGAGGTTGGTGAGCACCTGCAGGTCGGTCGAATGCATCAGCACGATAGGCGTGCCGTCGTAACCGCCTTCCTTGAGCAGCGCCTGAGCCTTGGCAAAATTCGACTCGAGCAATCCTTCCATGCCCTTTTCCGACGCGAGCGGGGTGCCGCAGACGAACAGTGCCTTGCAAATCTTGTAGTACTGCTTGTCGCCGATCGTCGCCTGCAGGAAGTCCTGCTGATTGAACGCATAGAGGAGCGCCTGCCGGATCTTAACGTTGTCGAACGGCTTCGCGGTCACGTTGAAGCGAAAAGCGTACTGATTCCCCAGCGGGTTCCAGTCGACCAGCCTGATGTTCCCGTCGTTGCGCAATATCGGCAGCAAATCATGTGAGGGCTGCTCGATGAAGTCGATCTCGCCTGCGATCAGCGCGTTGACCGCGGTCTGCTGGTCGGCGACCACTTTCCACTCGACGCGATCGACTTTCGCCACCTTGCCGCCGGCGAGCCCCGACGGCGGCTCGGCGCGCGGCTTGTACTTGTCGAATTTGACGTAGACGGCCTTGTCGCCCGGCTTCCATTCGTCCTTCTTGAACACGAACGGACCCGAGCCGATATAGTCGGAAATCTGCTCGTTGGGGCTCGTCTCGGCGACGCGCTTGGGCATCATGAACGGCACTGCGGACGACGGCTTGCCCAGCGCAGTCAGCACCAGCCCTGTCGGCGCACTCAAGACAATCTTAAAGGTCCCGGCATCGACGACCGGCATATCCTTCACAAACGACATCATCTTCTGGCCCATCGCGTCCTTGGCCCCCCAGCGCTTGATCGACGCGACGCAATCCTCAGCGGTCACGGGCTTGCCGTCATGCCACAGCAAGCCGCTGCGCAAGGTGAAGGTGTAAGTCAGCTTGTCGGCGGAAAGATCGAACTTTTCCACCATCTGTGGCTTGATCTGGTTGTCGGCATCGGTCGCGAAGAGCGTGTCGTAGATCATGTAGCCGTGATCGCGGGTGATATAGGCCGTGGTCCAGATCGGATCGACGATTTTGAGGTCGGAATGCTTGACCACGCGCAGCGTGGTCTGCGCCTCGGCGTCGACCATCGCGAACACAGCGACCAGCGCCGCCATCGTCGTGAGCAGCGCAAGCTTGCAGTAGCGAAGGTTCATCATGGAAGGTTCCTTGACTGGGGCATCGGCGGAAGTCCCGATGAGGCGCGGCGCGTACGACGAGGGAGCACGATAGCCGATGCGTGGCGGTCGTGGCAATGGGCTACCACGCTGGATCGATGGGCGTCAGCACGCCCGCGCGCGCTTCGATCGCCTCGGCGGCGGCGAGACACAAGTCTTCGCGAAAGCGCGGTCCCACGATTTGCACGCCCAATGGCAGCCCGTCGACCGCGCCGGTCGGCACCGCCATCGCCGGGAGCCCGAGCACCGGAACCGCCATCATGGTCGCGCACTCGCGCCACAAGGCCGCGGTGCGCTCCGCACTTTCGATGTCGAAGCCCTGCAAGTAGACCGGTTCCGAGCAGATCGGCGTCAGCACCAGCGGCACCCGATCCAAAAAGAGAGTCCACTTGCGGATCAACCGTGCGCGCTCCGCCAGCGATTTCATGTATGACAAGGCATCCGGCGATGGAATGTTGTCGAACATGAAACGGACCGCGGTGCGAATGCCCGCATCGCCTTCCTTCTCGATCAGCGGCAGCGAGAAATGACGAAACTCCGGCATCTGCATCTCGAACCAGAGCTCCTTGGCGCGCGTAAAACCCGGCGTTCTGTCGTCGACAATCTCGTACCCGGCGTCGGCGAGCGACCCGGCAGCTTGTTCGAGGGCGTCAGCAACCGATGGGTGCAGCGTGGCACCGGCAAGGTCGTGCGCTTCACGGACGATCGCGACCCGGATCGGCTGTCGCGACGAAGGCGTGGGCCCGTCGAGCGGCGCCGGCGTCCACCAGGGATCGCGCGGATCGCGAGCCGCCATCGCGACCAGACTCAGACGCACGTCGGCGACGCTGCGTGCAAGAGCGCCCTGCACCGACATCAGTTGCGACGACAGGGAACGCTCGGCGGTCTGCGTCGGGTTGTACGCGGGCACACGCCCGAATGACGGCCGGATACCCGCCAGCCCGCAGCAATAGGCGGGAAATCGCACCGATCCGGCGATGTCGTTGCCGTGCGCCAGCGGCGTGATGCCCGCGGCGACCGAGGACGCGGCACCACCGGACGAGCCGCCAGGGGTATGGGTTTTCGACCAAGGACTGTAGGTGCGGCCACGCAAATCGTTGACCGTGTCGAGCCTGAAGCTGAAAGCCGGCGTATTGGTGCGGCCGAGAATGACCGCGCCTGCCTTCTTCCAGTTGGCGACGATCGGGCTGTCCTCCAGGGCGACGATGTTCTGAAAGCCGACCACGCCGTTGGTCGTCGCAGAGCCTTGCTGGTCGACGTTTTCCTTGATCGTCACCGGGATACCGTGCAACGCACCGAGCTCGTCACCTCTCGCGACCGCCGCGTCCGCGCGATCGGCGGCCTCGCGCGCGCTCTTGGACAGATCGACCGTCACCGCATTGAGCTTGGAGTTGACGGCGGCCATGCGACCGAGGCACGAGTCCAGCGCCTCGCGCGCCGAGATGTCGCGATTACGGATCGCCGTCGCGATTCGAGTTGCACTCCAGCGCCAGATATCGTCGCTCATGGCAAACGGGCTATTGTGTTCTCGTCCGGGCGGCAAGGTTTGCGCATCGAAGCGATTCCGGCTAATCTCGCCCGGCGCTTTTCGTCCGGCGTCATGATGGGAAATCCGACGGGAGAACCGATGAGCCTGATCGCTGTGGGCGGCTTCCAGCACGAAACCAACACTTTCGCGCCGTCAAAAGCCGATTTCACCGCTTTCGAGGACGGCGGCGGCTGGCCGCCGCTGACGTCGGGCGCGGCAATCGCGCCGCGCCTTTCCGGCGCCAACATTCCGGCGGCTGGCGCCATCGATACGCTGCACGCTCTGGGGCATCGCACGGTCGGTCTCGTATGGGGGGCGGCATCTCCCTCGGCGCACGTCACGCGCGACGCCTACGAGCGGATCGCCGGCGATATGCTAGCACGGCTGCAAGCGGCCAGCCCGGTGGATGGGATCTATCTCGACCTCCATGGCGCCATGGTCACCGAGCATCTCGACGACGGCGAGGGCGAGCTCTTGTCGCGCATGCGGAGTCTGGTGGGCGATCGTGTTCCGATCGTCGCCAGCCTCGATCTGCACGCCAATGTCACGCAGGCAATGATCAAGCACTGCGACGCACTGGTGTCCTACCGCACCTATCCTCACGTAGACATGGCGGCCAGCGGCGAGCGAGCGGGTCGGCTTCTCGAACGCATGCTCGCCGACGGCGAAGCGCCGGAGAAGTCTTTTCGCACGCTCGATTTCCTCACCGGGCTGCCATCGCAATGCACCCTCATCGAACCGGCAAAGAGCCTCTACGCCATGCTCGGAAGGCTCGAACGCGAGCACGACACCGTGCTATCGTTCACGCCCGGCTTTCCGATGGCCGATTTTCCGGAATGCGGCATGGCGGTATTGGGCTACGGTCCCGACCTCGCGCGGGTGCAGATGGCGACGGCGTCGCTTGCCAATGCGATCGCCGATGCAGAGGGCGAATTTTCGATGGAGCTGTTCACGCCGGAAGCCGCCGTGTCGCGTGCGATGCAGCGCGGCGAGCCGGGCGCCCCGGTGGTGCTCGCCGATACACAAGACAATCCGGGCGCCGGCGGCAATGGCGACACCACTGGCTTGCTGGCAGCGCTGCTCGCGCGTCGCGCGCCGGGCTCGGTGCTCGGTCTCTTGATCGATCCGCCATCCGCCGCCAAAGCGCAGGCCATCGGCGCCGGTCACAAAGCGATATTCGAGCTCGGTGAGATTTCCGGCGTGAAGGGGCACGTGCCGCTCGCCGGAGAGTTTACGATCGAGCGCGTGGCAGATGGACGCTTTACCTGCACCGGTCCGATGTTCTCCGGATTCCGCATGGATTTGGGGCCGATGGCGGTGCTGGAGAAAGACGGCGTGCGCGTGGTGCTCGCATCGCGCAAATGTCAGGCTGCCGACCAGGAAATGTTCCGTCACGTCGGCATCGAACCGAAGACGCAGCGCATCCTCGTGCTTAAGAGCTCGGTGCATTTTCGCGCCGATTTCGAGCCCATCGCCAGGGAGGTGCTGGTGGTCGTCGCACCCGGCCCGGCAAAAGCGGATCCGACGATGTTCGCATGGTCGCGCTTACGCAAAGGGCTGCGCCTCAAACCGCTGGGACCGGCATTCGGCGACAAAGCCTCGGCTTGAGCTTCCCCCAGACCTTCGCGCTTTAGACCATGCCGCGCCGCTATGTCATCGCGCTGATCAAGCACGAGACCAATACCTTCTCGCCCATTGCAACGCCGCTTTCGTCGTTCGGTCATGGCAACGGCCCTGCATTCGGCGATGCGGCACGCGCGCGATTCGCCGGTACCAACACGCCGACCGGTGCCTATCTCGACCTCGCGAAGCACGAAGGCGCGGAGATCGTTACGCCGGTCGCCGCCGAGGCGTGGCCGTCGAACAAGGCTTCGCGCGCCAGCTTCGAGCAGTTGGTGCGGCCGCTGGAGGACGCGGTTCGCGCCGGTTGCGACGCCGTAATGCTCGATCTGCACGGCGCGATGGTCATCGAGGATTGCGACGATGCCGAAGGCGAGATCGTCCGGCGGCTCCGCAGGATCGCGCCCGAGCTGCCGATCGCGGTCACGCTCGACTATCACACCAATCTTTCCGGCGACCTCGTCGACAATGCGACGGTGATCACCGGCTACAAGACGTATCCTCACGTGGACATGTACGACGTGGGATGCTTGTCCGGAGAAATCCTGATCCGCAAGCTCAACGGAGAGATCGAGCCGGTAATGGCCTGGGGATGGAAGCCTCTCATGGCGTCGGTCATGCGTCACGCGCCCGAAGACGGGCCGTCGGGCGACATCCTGCGCTACGCGCGCGAGATGGAAGCAAGCGGCAAGGTCCTCGCCGCGACTTTGCTGCCTTCGTTTCCGCATGCGGATACGCCCTACACCGGCCTCTCTGCGATCGTGGTCGGCGACGCCAAGCGCGGTGGCAAAGCTGCCGCCAGGGAAGTGTGCGAGCGCATGCTCGACATCGCCTGGCAACGGCGCGCCGAGTACGCGTTTGTCGCGACGCCATTGGCCGAGTCGGTGGCAGCCGCCAAGCGGCTTGGCAATGCGCCGCAAAACGGCCCGGTGCTATTGATCGATCATTGCGACAACTGCGGCTCGGGTGGCGCTCAGGATGTGATGGCGGTCGTGGCCGAGATCCTGCGCCAGGAGCTCGATGACGTCGCGATCGCGCCGATCCGCGACCCGGCCGCGGTCGCGCAAATGATTGCCGCCGGCGTCGGCAACCAGGTCACGCTCGACTTGGGTGGCAGGACGGATATGCCGTCGATCGGCGCCAAAGGCGAGCCGCTCTCCATTTCAGGCCGCGTGCTGGCGATCACCGATGGCGAGTTCACCATCACCGGGCCCATGTATACCGGCATCCGGACTTTTCTGGGCCGCACCGCCGTGCTCGGCGTTGAAAACGCGGGCACGGCTTCGGGGCCTCGCGTCGAGATCGTGGTCACCGAGCGCGGTCACGAGCCGATGGACGTCGGTATATTCACCCATTGCGGAATCGATCCGCGGCAGAGGCGATTCATCATGCTTAAATCGCGCATTCACTATCGCGCCGGTTTCGGCAAGCTCGCATCGCACGTCGTCGAATGCGCAGGTATCGGCGTCACCAACGCGGATCTCTCGGTGTATCGTTACGAAAAACTCAGGCGGCCGATCTATCCGCTCGACCCGCTGTGAAGCTCGAAGCGCAGACGTGCCCTCCACTTCTCTTATCCGCATGCCCGATTACAATCTCCTGATAGACATCGGGAACACGTTCCTGAAGTGGGGATTGTTCCGAAACGGCTCGCGCGGCAGCGCGCGCGATAACCGGCTGGAATCGGGCCATGCGCTTCTGGCCGAAATACCGGCACTCGCGCTGCAGTTCGCGAAATTCCGCGCGCCGGCGCAAATCATCATCTCCAATGTCGCCGGCACACGGGTGCGATCGACGATTATCCGTGTGCTCGAAGTCTGGGCGGATGCGCCCTCCCCGTACTGGCTGATTCCACTCGCCGAGCAATGCGGCGTGATCAACCGTTATCGCAACCCGGCGCAGCTCGGTAGCGACCGGTGGGCCGCGCTGATCGGCGCGCGCGAGCTGCTGGGAGCGAAGCCGGCGCTGGTGGTCGTGTGCGGCACCGCGACGACCATCGACTGCCTTAGCGCCACGGGCGAGTTCAAGGGCGGTGTGATCCTGCCCGGCATCGGCCTCATGCTGCGGTCGCTGCACGAGCACACCGCCGCGCTGCCCGACGCCGATGGCGAATATCGCGACAACCCCACGCAGACCGTCGATGCGATCGCCAGCGGCTGCCAGCACGCGCAAGCAGGTGCGATCGAACGGCTCTACCACATGCGATTGGCGGTGGACCCGGAGCTTGAGTGCGTGCTCTCCGGCGGCGCCGCGCGTGCCCTGAGCCCGCGTCTGACCATACCCTTCGAGCTGCACGAAAATCTGGCTCTGGAAGGGCTTTACCGGATCAGTCAAACGCTCGCGACAAGATAGCCGGGCCGGCGAGGAACCCGAATCGGCGCAGATGCGCGCGCGTTCGAATCGCAGGATAATGAGCCTTCAATAGCGGAGATAAACCATGAACGAACAGCGGGAAGTCGTCATCTTAAGCGGCGTGCGTACCGCCATCGGTGATTACGGTGGCAGCCTGAAGGATATTGCGCCGACGGAGCTCGCGGCGCGCGTTGTCAGAGAGGCCGTTAGCCGCGCCAAGGTCGATCCCAACGACATCGGCCAATGCGTATTCGGTAACGTGATCCACGGCGAGCCCAAGGACATGTATCTGTCGCGAGTAGCTTGCGTCAACGGCGGCCTGCCGCACGGAACGGGCGCGCTGACGCTCAATCGCTTGTGCGGCAGCGGCCTGCAGGCGATCGTCACCGCATCGCAATACATCCTGCTCGGCGACATCGACGCCGCGGTGGCCGGCGGCGCCGAGAGCATGAGCCGCGCGGCGTACATGAATCTGACGCAGCGCTGGGGTGCGCGCATGGGGGACGCCAAGGCGCTCGATGCGATGGTCGGTGCGCTGACCGATCCGTTCGACACCATCCACATGGGCGTGACCGCCGAGAATGTCGCCACCAAGTGCGGCATCACGCGCGAGCAGCAGGATGCGTTCGCAGTTGAGAGCCACAAACGCGCCGCGGCGGCGATTGCCGCCGGTCACTTCAAGAGCCAGATCCTGCCGATCGAGCTCAAGAGCAAGAAAGGACCGGTGCAATTCGACACCGACGAGCACGTCCGTGGCGACTCGACGATCGAAGGCATGGCGAAGCTCAAAGCGGTGTTCATCAAGGAAAACGGCAGCGTCACCGCGGGCAACGCCTCTGGCATCAATGACGCAGCGGCGGCGGTGGTGCTGATGGAAAAATCGGCGGCGGCCAAAAAAGGCCTCAAGCCGATGGCCCGGCTGGTCGCCTACGGCCACGCCGGGGTCGACCCCAAGATCATGGGCCTGGGCCCCGTCGGCGCCGTTCCCCGCGCTCTCGCCAAGGCGGGCCTGAAGCTCGACCAGATGGACGTCATCGAATCGAATGAGGCATTTGCCGCACAGGCGCTCGGCGTCAGCAAGGAGCTAGGCATGAACGCGGCCAAGGTCAACCCGAATGGCGGTGCCATCGCGCTCGGGCATCCGATCGGCGCCACCGGTTGCCTTTTGACGGTGAAAGCGATGTACGAGCTTCAGCGCACCGGCGGGCGCTACGGCCTCGTGACCATGTGCATCGGTGGCGGTCAGGGAATCGCGGCGGTGATCGAAAGGATGTAGCGCTGTGAGCAGCGAGCCAGGTCCCGTTCGCGAAGCGAATGGGGTGCGAGCGACCGCGAATCAGCGCTGGCCGGCGACACGCAACATTGCATTTGCGCAAAAGGTCCAACGAGCCGGCGCTGCGCGGCGTACTTCCTGGCCGTTCGCCACCCTAGTGGTCGAACCCGATTTCGCGCAGGAAGGCGCCCCGGTCCTGCGCGCCGAGATGGCCGGCCACCAGTTGCACGAATTCGTCCTGCGTTGAAGCCTTTTGCGCCGCGCGGTTCGCCACTACTCGCGCGATGGGCCCCAGATACGTCGCCAGGCGCATCGTCGTCTGATCGACGAAGCTCTGTTCGAGCGCCGCCGCATGGGCGCGAGCGCGCTGTCCCGTGGTCGACCCGGGTTGTCTCGCGCTTCGCACCGCGCTCGCGGTCGCGCCGCCTTCATCGAAGAATCGCTGGCGGTGCGCGGGATCGATGATGTTTTCGGACAGCAGCGTATAAAGCTCGTCGACGTCGCCTGTCCGCTCGGCGGCCCGGCGTATCATGACCCGCGCCATCGGGCCGACATAGTGTGCAAGCTGGCGCTCGACCGTGCGCAATACCGTGTCATCCCAGGCGGGAACCGCCGACCCGGGTTCCATTCTCACTCCCGCCAGATTGAGCTGCGTCGCGCCCAGCGGATCATCGGTCACGTCGGCAAGCGCATCGCACGCTTGCCTCAGCGCACGGCTTAGCGCCTTCGCATTCTGAAAGCGCGCGTCCGGATTTTTTTCCAGCGCGGTCGCGATCACCGCATCGATGGTCGGCGACAGGGCCAGGCGCGAGACCGTCGACGGCGGGCGCGGATCCTCGTGACATATTTTGTAGGCAATGGTTTCGAGCGCGCCGCTGAACGGTTTTTCGCCGGCAACGAGCTCGTAGAAGACGACGCCCGCGCTAAAGAGATCGGTCCGGCGGTCGACCACCAGGCCCTGACATTGCTCAGGCGACATGTAAGAGGGTGTGCCCATCACCATACCCAGCGATGTCAGGCTGGAGGTATCGATGCGGGCAATGCCGAAATCGGCGACTTTGAGCGTGCCCGATTCGGTCAGAATCAGATTGGCCGGCTTGATGTCGCGATGAATGACGCCTCGCTCGTGCGCGAAATCCAGCGCCAGCAAGAGCTGAGTCATGATCGCCGCGACCTGCGCCAGATCGAAGGCGGCCCCCCGATTCAAAAAATCGCGAAGTCCGGTGCCTTCGACATATTCCATGACGATGAACGCGTTGTCGTCGTCCTCGCCGTACTCGTACACGCTGACGATGTTCGGATGCAGCAGCCGGCCGGCCGCTCGCGCTTCATTCTTGAATCGCGCCATCGATTGCTCGACCAGATCGGGATCGACCAGGTCCTTGCGGACGGTCTTGATCGCCACCGCGCGTTCGATGCCCGGATCGAACGCTTTGTAAACGACCCCCATCGCGCCTTTGCCGAGGACGCTGTCGATGCGGTATTTCCCTATGGTGGCGGGGTCAGCCATGGATGTTCCTCAGTAGCCTGTAACGTCCGATTCGGTACTGAGCGCAGCGCTATGGCGCGGCGATCCGCGCCGAGCGCACGGCGCCGCAGCGAAGCAAGGGTAGCTCCCCTTGCAAGCTGCGGCAACGCGGCGATCGGCGTGGAGCGCAAGCCAGACAGTATCGAATTGGGCGTTACAGGCCACTAGCCCTCGAGCATCTTGATCGCCTGCACCATGCTGGTCTTCATTCTCCCCAGCGCCTCGGTCAGAATGCCGATTTCGTCGTGACTGCGGGTCCGAAACTCCCCTGCCTCAAGATTGCCGAGGCTTACTTCGTCGGCAAGCCTCGCCAGACGTTTGACGCGCCGGGTCACGAACCAGTACAGCATCAGATTGAGCATAACGATGGTGAAGATGAAAATGGCCGCCAGCGACAGCAGGAAAATCTTGAACACGTAGTTGGCACGCTGCAGCGGGACCGCCGTCGGCACCGATACGACCTGCGCGCCGATTATATCGTTGACCTTCCAGCCGAAGCCATTGGCGGCGCCATAGGTTTCGATCATCGTCTTGGGCGCCGCATCCGGAGTGCTGTGACACACGAGGCACGCGGCATCCTTGATCTGGATCGGGCGGGCCAGATACAGCGACCGGCCGTCCGGGGTGTCCCGCTCGCCGAACGTCTCGAGCCGGGTCGGCGTCTGCCGGAACATGTTGACAACGTCGATCTCCCAGTCGGCGGCATGGTCGCGGGGATTGGTCGGATTGAGCGTCGCTTCCTTGTAGCTGTAGTCGGGGTATTTCTTGCGCATGTCGTTGAATTGCTCGGTGGCGGCGAAGGCGGGCACCGATTGCGGCAGAAACCGATACTTGAGTTGGGTCTCCAGGAGCGGTTTCACCTGCGTGTTGGTGTAGACGCGCGCGGACGACGCCGCTTCCATCATGATTCGGGCGTGCTGCAGCACTTCCTCGCGCGCATTGGCCTGCAGCACCTGGTACGAGACGTAGCTCGCCAGCGCGAAGCCCACGATAAAGATCGCAAGCAGCGCAGCGTTGAATTTCCAGACTAGGTTCACTCGTACTCCGGTGGTTTGCTCAAAGCTATTTCGCTACTTGCGCGGGGTTTCCCACGGCCAGTGCCATGTTCTTTCGGGCTGTTTTGGTTTTTCCTTTTCCGTTTCCTTCTCTTGCGGCGGCGGCGGAGCCGGCTCGGCTTTCGGCTTGGCGACCACGGCGTTCCATTCCGGAACAACCTTGCTGTTGGCCTCCGCCGCGGTGCGGAACGCAGGGTCGGCTAGCTTCGGCTCGAAGCGCTTCATGAACGCCACACGATACGGACCGGTCAACCAAGGCTGCACCTCGGGAAACGTCGCATCGCGGTCCGGGGCCGGGTCCGCCCGGGCGGAAGCGAATTTTGACGCGCGCGTCGGCAATGGATCCATAAAATCGCGCGGCATCGTGGCAACAAACGCCGATGGCGCACGTACTGCCGACTCGACGGGCTTGCCGGCGGCGCGGGCGGCGTATCCTCCGGCCTTTGTTTCGCTTCCCGATGCGTCCGGTTTTGTCGCCTCGGTCATCTTGACGGAGCCGGTCTCGACGAACATCTCGATTGCGTCGCCCGTGAGGTGCACCACCGCCGCCGCGTCGGACGTCATCACCGTGCCAAGCGGCGTCCGAATTCTTACCCGCGCGCCCGGCGGCTTGGTGTCGAGCTTGAGCCAGCCACGGGTGAGATACAGTTCGGCCAGGGCCGGTTGCTTGGCGTCGCGCGGGGTAAGCGAAGCGGCATACAAGGCGCCAGGTCCGATCACACTGACCGCGCCGCCGTCGGGCAGCTCGAGCTGGAGCTGCCCCTTGTCTGGAACATCGAAGGTGTCGCCGTCACGAACGCGGACACCTTCGGACAGACTGAACCAGGCCGTCCCGCGCAGAACCTTCGGCTTCCCGTCGACGAGCGTGACCATCCCGATATCGACGCCAAGACATGGCGCAGCGACGAGAAATGTCAGGCAACCGAGCCCGAACCAGAAAGTTTTCATCATCGGAAACCGCAAGCCGGTTAGTAGCGCGGCAGACAGCGAGGAATACTAGGCTGCGCCCCGGGTCAAGTCAACGTGAATACTGCGCAATTGAGCTCCCGGAAACTCGGTTCATGATCTTGCCTTATACTGTAGTAATTTGTGGTCGATCACTGTCGCATGGCCTCCACTACGCGCAACCTCGTCGTCCTCTTCGCGGACATTTCCGGCAGCACCAAGCTCTACGAATTTCTCGGGAATTCGGATGCATTGGCCACGATCGACCGCTGCCTTGCCATCGTGAAGCGTGTCTGCGTGGATTTCGACGGCCGTGTGGTCAAGACCATAGGCGACGAGGTCCTGGCTGTCTTTCCCGCCGCCGATAGCGCCGCGCAGGCAGCCATCGAGATTCAGCTGCGCATATGCAAGCAGCGCACCAGCCGCGACACCCCGGTGGCGATGCACATCGGGTTTCATTCCGGACCCACCATCGAGGATGAAAGCGACGTGTTCGGCGATGCGGTCAACGTTGCCGCGCGCCTGACGACATTCGCAGCCGGTGGACAGATCTTCACTTCGGCGCAGACTGCCGCTGAGCTCTCGCCGGCGCTACGCGCGCGGACCCGCGACCAGGATTCCCACACGGTCCGGGGCAAGGAGCAGGACGTCGCCATGTTCGAGCTCACCTGGGTGCAGTCCGAGGAGGAGCTCACCTCCATGTCGCCTCGCGTCGCGCTTGCTCCGGCGAAGGTCAAGCTGACGCACGGCGCGCGTGAAATCGAGCTCGGCGAGACCCGATCGCGCCTGACTCTGGGCCGCGATATCGCCAACGACGTCGTGATCGCCGACCGCAAAGCCTCGCGCATGCACGCTCATATCGAACGGCGGCGCGACAAATTCGTGCTCATCGATCACAGCTCCAACGGCACCTGGGTGACGGTCGAGGGCAAGACCGAAATCACCTTGCGCCGCGAGGAAATGATCCTGCGCGGGCGCGGCCACGTCAGCTTCGGCCATGCGTTCGCCGATGACCCGGCCGAGGTCCTGGCGTTCGTCAGTCTTGATTGAACCGTCCGGCGCGAGCTGCACGCGCCGGTCCACAACTTCCGGACATTAGCAACGCTCGCGAGAACCGCACATGACCTGGTCGATTGTCGCGCGTGACCCGAGCGGCGCATTGGGCGTGGTCGTCGCCAGTCGCTTTTTTGCGGTGGGGGCGCTCTGCCCTTACGCACACAGCGGTGTAGGGGCGCTGTCGACGCAGGCGCTGCTCAACCCGCTTTACGGCTCGCGCGGGCTCGCGTTATTGTCGCAGGGCCTGGCGCCGACCGACGTGGTGCGCTCGCTGCTCGCCGACGATGCCGGCCGCGACCATCGCCAGTTCCACCTGGTCGATGCCGAGGGCAATGTCGCCGCGCACACCGGCATCCAGTGCCTGGAATGGAGCGGGCAGCTGGCGGGAGACGGTTTTTCGGTTGCGGGGAACATGCTCGCCGGCCCCCAGGTGATCGAGGACACGGCGCAGGTCTACGACGCCGCGCGCGACCTGCCTTTCGCCGAGCGCCTGATGGCGGCGATGATTGCGGGCGAAGCCGCCGGTGGCGACAAACGCGGCAAGCAGGCCGTCGCACTGCTGATCTGCACCACCGAGGCGTATCCCTTCCTCGACCTGCGAGTCGATGATCACCCTGAGCCGCTCGAGGAGTTGCAACGGCTTTATGTCAAGAGCCTCGAGCGCTATCAACCCTTTGTCGCATGCCTTCCCGGCCGCGCGCGGCCGACGGGAGTCACCGACCGCGCCTCGATCGAGGCGGAGATCCTCACCTTTCACGCCGCCCGGATGCATCGCGAGCAATGAGCGCGTTGCTCGATGTTCGCGAGCTCAAGACGTTCTTTCAAGTCGAGGGCGGCGAATTCCCCGCGGTCGACGGAATCAGCTTTTCGATCGAACCGGGACGAACGCTCGGCATCGTCGGCGAGTCTGGCTGCGGCAAGAGTGTGACGGCACTGTCGATCATGGGCCTGGTGCCGCGCCCGCCCGGGCGGATCGCCGGCGGCGAGATCCTGTTCGATGGTGTCGATCTCCTGCAGCTTTCGACGGCCGCTTTGCGAGAGCTTCGGGGGAATCGCATCTCGATGATCTTCCAGGAGCCGATGACCTCGCTCAACCCGGTGCTGACGGTAGGCGAGCAGATAGTCGAAGGCATCCTGCGTCATCGGACGATGAGCCGGGACGCGGCGAAAGATCTGGCGATCGAGATGCTGCGCATGGTTCACATTTCGTCGCCGGAGCAGCGCTTCGGCGATTATCCGCACCGGCTTTCGGGCGGCATGCGCCAGCGGGTGATGGTCGCGATGGCGCTTGCGTGCAAGCCGAAGCTTCTGATCGCCGATGAGCCCACGACCGCGCTCGACGTGACCATTCAGGCGCAGATACTCGACCTGATGCGCACGCTGCGCGAGGAAACCGGCACCGCGATCATTCTTATCACCCACGATCTCGGTGTCGTCGCCGAGATCGCCGACGACGTGGTGGTGATGTACGCCGGGCGCATCATCGAGCGCGCCACCGTGGCGGCACTTTTCGCCGAGCCGCAGCACCCGTACACCGTCGGCCTGCTGGGCTCGATACCCAGGCTCGACATCGAACAGGATCGGCTCGCCGCGATCGAGGGTCAGGTGCCCAGCCCCCTCGCTCCCGTGATTGGCTGCCGCTTCCATCCGCGCTGCCCGTTCGTGATCGAGCGTTGCCGGCACGAGGACCCGCCGCTCTTCGAGCTCGGCAACGGCCACGAGTCGGCATGCTGGCGGGCACCGTTGCACGAGAACATGGCGACGCGAGGATGATCCTGAGCGCCGATGGTGCCTTGCTACGGGTGCAGGATCTCATCAAGCACTTCCCGGTGAGGAAGGGCCTTTTCGGGCGCAGCACAGGTGCGGTGCAGGCTGTCGATGGCATCAGCTTCGAGCTCGCACGCGGCGAAACGCTGGCGCTGGTCGGCGAATCGGGCTGCGGCAAATCAACCACCGGCAGACTGTTGCTGCGATTGATAGAGCCTACTTCGGGCAAGGTCTGGTTCGACGGACAGGACCTGCTCGCGCTCGATGCGCAGGCGCTGCGCGCGCAACGGCGCTCGATGCAGATTATTTTTCAGGATCCCTACGGCTCGCTCAACCCGCGCATGACCGTCGAGCAGATGCTGGCCGAACCGCTTGCGCTCTATGGCCTCGCGGCAGGGCGCCACAAAGAACGGGGTGCGGAACTTCTGGACCTAGTCGGCCTGAGCGCACAACATGCGCAGCGCTATCCGCATGAATTCTCCGGCGGCCAGCGACAGCGGATCGGCATCGCCCGCGCACTCGCGGTCGAGCCCCGTCTCATCATCTGCGACGAGCCGGTTTCCGCGCTCGACGTTTCGATCCAGGCGCAAGTCATCAATCTGCTCATGGACCTGCAGCGGCGCCTGGAACTTTCGTACGTGTTCATCGCCCACGATCTCGCGGTGGTCAAGCACATCGCCACCCGCGTCGCGGTGATGTATCTCGGCCGCATCGTGGAATACGCGGACAAGCGCGAGCTCTTCGCGCGGCCAAGGCATCCCTACACGCGGGCACTGCTGTCCGCGATTCCGGTGCCGCGACCCGGCGCGAGACGGCAGCGAATCATTCTGCAAGGCGATGTGCCAAGTCCGATGGATCCGCCATCGGGTTGCCGATTTCGCACCCGCTGTCCGTACGCGCAAGCGCGCTGCGAGGCGCAGGACCCGCCACTGATCGCCGACGACGGCCATGCAGTCGCGTGCCACTTCTGGCGCGAGATCGCAGCCTCGCCGGTGGAGGCGCCGCTTGCGGAAGCTGCGACCATCGACCTGCGTCTCGCCCGCCTCCAGGAGGCTTTCCGCGAGAGGGTACCGGCCGCTTGAGTGTTGCGCGGTGCGCATAAAAGGCAGAATGGCGCTAAGATCGCTCGGAGCTGAACCACGGAGACAGACATGCGCATGACATCATGGATCACCCGCGGCGGCATCGCCTTGTTAGCTGCGGTCGCCACGATCGCGACCGTGCCCGGCTACACCCAGACCCTGCGCTTCGGATTGGCCGAGGATCCCGACGTGCTCGACCCGACGCTGGCGCGAACATTCGTCGGCCGCGTGGTATTCGCCGCGCTGTGCGACAAGCTCTTCGACGTCGACGAAAAGCTCAACATCGTGCCGCAGCTCGCAACCAGCTACGAATGGTCGGCCGACCGTAAGGCGCTCACGCTGAAGCTGCGCCGCGGCGTGACCTTTCACGACGGCGAGAAATTCGACGCCGCGGCGCTGAAGTTCAACATCGAGCGCCACAAGAACATGGTCGGCTCCAATCGCCGCGCCGAGCTCGCGCCGGTCGCGAGCGTCGACGTCGTGGACGAATCCACCGCGCGATTGAATCTGTCGGCGCCATTCTCGCCGCTGCTGGCCACGCTCGCGGATCGCGCGGGGATGATGGTCTCGCCGAAGGCGGCGCAAGCCGAGGGCGACAAGTTCGGCGCCAAGCCCGTGTGCTCGGGGCCGTTTCGCTTCGTTGAACGCGTGGCGCAGGACAAGATCGTGCTCGAACGCTACCCGACCTACTGGAACAAGGCTGAGATTCATCTCGACAAAGTCATCTACCTGCCGATCGTTGACTCGACGGTGCGGCTCGCCAATTTGCGCTCGGGACAGCTCGACATCATCGAGCGGATGGCCGGTTCCGACGTGCCATCGCTCAAGACCGACAGCCGCTTCAAGGTCGCCAGGATCACGGAGATCGGCTATCAGGGCATCACCATCAACGTCGGGAAAAGCGATCTCGCGCAAAAAAATCCGCTCGGCAAGGATGCGCGGGTGCGCGAAGCTTTCGAGCTCGCTCTCGATCGCGACGGCATCGTGCAGGTCGCGATGGATGGCGAGGCCGACGTGGGCAACCAGTGGGTCGCTCCCGCCAATGCGTACTACTCCAGGAACGTTCTTATCCCTAAGCGCGACGTCGCCCGCGCCAAGGCCTTGCTGGCGGAGGCCGGCATACCCAATCCAAGCTTTACGCTGGTGACTCCCACCACGTCGGATGCGCAGAAGATTGCGCAGATCGTGCAGGCGATGGTCAAGGACGCCGGCTTCGACGTCAAGATTCAATCGACCGAATTCGCCACTTCGCTCGACATGGCCGACAAGGGCCAGTTCGAGGCCTATGTGCTCGCCTGGAGCGGACGCGCCGACCCCGACGGCAACTTGTACAACTTCGATTTCTGCAAGGCCCCGCTCGATTACGCGGGTTACTGCAAGCCGGAAGTCGATGCTCTGCTCAACCGCTCGCGCAGCGCGCTCGATCCGCCAGAGCGCAAGAAAATCTACGAGCAAATCGCCGCCATCGTGCTCAAGGACCGGCCGATCGTCTACCTTTTTCACCGTCACTGGCTGTGGGCGCATACCGCCAAGCTTTCAGGACTGCGCACAATTCCCGACGGGCTGGTTCGCGTGCAGGGATTGAAGATGAATTAAGGGTCGGCCTGCGGCTCGCCTGATCAAAGACCGAACAGCGAAATCGTCTGCGTTGGAAGAGCCACTTTATTGAATCGTCATTCCCGCGAAAGCGGGAATCCAGTGTCTTTTGAGCGAACGCCACTGGGTCCCCGCTTTCGCGGGGACGACGCGAGTTTTGCGAAAGCTGCCCTTCATTTCGATACCTTCTGGCAACACAGAGACAAAAATTCCATGGGCAACTACCTCGTTCAGCGTCTCGCGACCATCATCCCAACGCTGTTCTTCGTCTCGATCCTGATCTTCGGCTTGCAGCAGCTGCTGCCCGGCGACCCGGCGATCATTCTCGCGGGAGAAGACCGGGATCCGAGCGTCGTCGCGCATCTGCACGAGAAGCTGCATCTGGACGATCCGCTTCCAGTCCGCTATCTGTACTGGGCCGGCGGCGTGCTCAGGGGCGACCTGGGCGAATCGGTACGCATCCAGAAGCCGGTGCTCGATCTGATCCTCGAGAAATTGCCGGTCACCCTCGAGCTGGCGCTCCTGGCCATCGTCATCGCGCTCTCCATCGGACTTACCGCAGGCATCGTTTCCGCGGTGTTCAAGGACACGTTCTGGGACTACGCGGCGAACGTGTTCGCGCTCTGGGGGCTTTCGACGCCGAACTTCTGGCTCGGCATCATGCTCATCCTGTTTTTCTCGGTGACGCTGGGCTGGCTCCCTGCCTCCGGTTACGTCAGTCCGTTCGAGGACCTGAAGGCAAACCTCGCGGCGATGATCATGCCTGCTTTCGTGCTCGGCAATGCCATCGCCGCCGTCCTCATGCGTCACACACGAAGCGCCATGTTGCAGGTTCTCAGCTCCGATTACGTGCGCACCGCTCGCGCCAAGGGTCTCGACGAGCGGGTGGTCATCCTCAAGCACGCGCTGAGGAACGCGTTGATCCCGGTCATCACGCTCGGTGCGCTCGAATTCGGGACGCTGCTCTCCGGCGCCGTGCTGACCGAACAGGTGTTCACCATCCCCGGTTTCGGCAAGCTGATCGTCGACGCGGTATTCAATCGCGACTACAGCGTCGTCCAGGGTGTGGTGCTGTTTACCGCCACGGCGTACATCGTGCTCAACCAGCTCGCCGACCTCGCGTACTTCGTCGTCAATCCGCGCCTGCGAGGGTAGATCAGAATGACGACTCAGGTGACGAATAAGGTCGCAGCTCAGTTGGCAACTGCGGTGGCAACTGCGGTGGGAACTTAATGGCAACGCTGGCCGCCGACATTCCTGCCTTGCGCGAGCTCACGCCGCGACAGCGTGTGCTGCAGCGGCTCAAGCGCCGGCGCGGTGCCATGCTCGGTCTTGGCGTCGTTGTGTTCTTTGTGGTCCTTGCCGTACTGGCGCCGAGCATCGCGCCGCACGATCCCTTGCAGACATCGTGGAGCGAAGTGCGCAAGGCGCCCAGCGCAGCGCACCTGTTCGGCACTGACGAGATCGGACGCGACGTGACATCGCGCGTCATTTGGGGAGCGCGCGCGTCGCTCCTCGCCGGCCTCGTCTCGGTGTGCATCTCGCTCTCGCTCGGGGTACCGATCGGTTTGCTTGCCGGCTACGTCGGCGGCTGGATCGACGCGCTGATCTCGCGCGTTACCGACGCGATGCTTGCCTGCCCGTTTCTCATCCTGGCCATCGCGCTCGCTGCCTTCCTCGGACCGAGCCTCACCAATGCGATGATCGCCATCGGGATCTCGGCGACACCCGTATTCATACGGCTGACGCGAGCGCAGGTGCTCTCGGTCAAGGTCGAGGACTACGTCGAGGCTGCGCGCGCGATCGGCAACTCGCATCTGCGCATCGCGCTCCGCCATATACTGCCCAATGTTGTCGCGCCTCTCATCGTGCAGGCGACGCTCGCGATCGCGGCGGCGGTCATCGCCGAGGCAAGCCTGTCATTTCTGGGCCTCGGCCAGCAGCCGCCGGCGCCCTCGTGGGGCAGCATGCTCAATACCGCCAAGAACTACATCGACAACGCGCCGTGGATGGCGGTATGGCCCGGTCTGTCCATTTTTCTGCTGGTGCTGTCGTTCAATCTCGTCGGCGACGGCTTGCGCGACGCGCTCGACCCGCGACACAGATAGCGGCGCGAGCCACCCGGCGTCGCCAGTCGCGCCGCGCGCAGCGCGGGGATCGACGGGTAATTGCGAGTCGACGCTTGAGGCCGACACTCGATCGCTAATATCGCGACAACGTTGGAAGAGGCCGGCGCCGCATACGGGAACTCGTCATTCCCGCGGAGGCGGGAATCCAGTGGCTCTTGGCCAAACGCCACTGGGTCCCCGCTTTCGCGGGGACGACGAAGAAAGAGATTCGTCATCTAGGCCCCGGTGACGGGCATAGCGCCACCGGCAACATCCATGGCATTTCCGGTTCCTTCCCCCTGCGCGCTTTACTACGTAGGGTGAACTTTCGCAGCGATTGCACTGACGAAGCTGTAGGCATAAGGACCGGAACATGCCAAAAATTTACGTCATTCACGAGAACGACGCTTGGGTCGAGCCATTGCGGGCCGCCTTTTCCGCGCTCGATCTGCCCTACGAAGAGTGGTTCATCAACGAGAACTCGCTCGATCTTTCGACAAGCCCGCCTGAGGGCGTGTTCTACAACAGAATGAGCGCGTCGTCGCACACTCGCGGCCATCGTTACGCGCCCGAGCTGACCGCCGGGATTCTCTCCTGGCTGGAGTCGCACGGCCGGCGCGTAATCAACAACGGCTGCGCACTGCGACTCGAGATCAGCAAGATCGCGCAATACGCCGCGCTTAGCCGCCACGGCATTCGCACCCCGCACACCATCGCAGCCGTCGGCCGTGACAAAATCATTTCGGCCGCGAAGGAAATGCGCGGGCCGTTCATCACCAAGCACAATCGCGCGGGCAAGGGCCTGGGCGTGAAGCTGTTCCAGAATGTCGACGCGCTCACCGCGCATGTCGGCGGCCCGGCGTTCGAAGATTCGGTCGACGGCATTACGCTGATCCAGGAATATATCCGCGCACCGGAGCCGTACATTACCCGCGTCGAGTTCGTCGGCGGCAGATTTCTCTATGCGGTGCGGGTCGATACCACGCTCGGTTTCGAGCTGTGTCCCGCGGATGTGTGCCAGGTCGACGATGCGTTCTGCCCTGCGGGTGAGGCACCCTCGAGCCAGACGGCGCCGCGATTCCAGATTGTCCGCGATTTCGCGCACCCGATCGTCGAGCGCTACCGGCGTTTCATTGCCGACAACGGCATTGGCATCGCCGGCATCGAGTTCATCACCGATGTGAGCGGGGAGATGTACACCTACGACGTCAACACCAATACCAATTACAACGCGGCCGTGGAGTCCGCTGCCGGCATCTACGGCATGCGTTCGATCGCCTCGTACCTGGGCAGTGAGCTCAAAAAGCTCGAGCGCTCGAAGTTCGGCGCACAGGCCGCAGCCTAGGACGTTCGCGCAGACTGGTACGTTGCTGCAAGGCTGCCGGCGTTAGTGGGCCAGCGTGCGCACGTCGTGGTCCCGCGCTATCATCGTCATCCCCGCATCCAGGAGGCGAGAATGAAGCTCGAGGGCTCGTGTCATTGCGGCGCGGTCAAATTCACCGTTGACTCGCACACGCCGCAACCGTTCATGCGCTGCTATTGCTCGATATGCCGCAAGACCGCGGGCGGCGGCGGCTATGCGATCAACATCATGGGCGAGACGGCAACGCTCAAGGTGACCGGCGCCAAGAACGTCGGCGTGTACCGCGCCCGAATCAAGGAAAAGGGTGCGAAGCGCGCTACCCGTGGCAACTTATCGCAGGCGCGTCGTAATTTCTGCGCCAAGTGTGCAAGTGCGCTATGGGTGTGGGATCCGCAATGGCCGGAATGGGTATACCCCTTCGCGTCAGCGATCGACACGCCTTTGCCCAAGCCAAAGAAGGACGTCGAGCTCATGCTCAACTACGCCGCACCGTGGGCAGACGTCCCCAAAGGCCGCGCGCACAAGCACTACCGCGAATATCCCAAGGAATCCATCGCCGGGTGGCACAAGAAACACGGGCTTGAAGTACGCTAGCGCGGTTATTCCCGGGACCGTGCCGGATCATTTTCGGGCAGGACGTCGGTGGCCCAATCGCTCTTTTTCCAGTTCGGTACCGGCGTTTCGCATCCGGCCTTGGGCACGAAAGACGATCGCTCGATCCGCTGGTACTTGTGAATATATCGAGGGCAATTCGGGAACACGCGCGCCACGGCCACCCGAACGATGAACTGGGCCTCCGCGTAATCGGAGAGCAAGGGATCGTCCGTGGAAATGCTGGCCTCTCCTGACAGGCGCAACCGGCGCTGCCGCTCGAAATCGATAAATAGCATCCCGACTCGCGGATGGCGCATGACGTTGCCCATCGAAAGAAACATGCCGTTGCCGTCGTAGTTCGGGAACGCCAGGGTGACCGGATCGACGACACGAACGAAGCCGGGCTCGCCGCCCTTGTACGAGCAGCTTGGCTGACCGGCCTCGTCGGTGGTGGCGAGAAAGAACATGTCGAGCGACTCGATGAATGCCTTGTCGGCGTCTCCGATACGATCGACTACCAGCCGCTGCTCGATGCGATCAGCGAGCCGGCGGGTGTCGAAGCGGTCCTGCAGCTCGCGGCTGCCCTGATGATAGAAATCACTCATGTGAGCCTCACGTTGATCCATGGGCAGCTCCGATGCAGCGACAAGCCGCGTGTAAGGCATCGTGGCCCTGAAAGCAGGCTACGTTTTCGGCAGCGGGTGAATATTGTCGACCCAATGCACCTGCTCGGGATTCGGTTCCACCGCGGGAATGTCGAGATTGACGACCACGGGTTCCTGACCGCTGCGGACCAGAACGCACGAAAGCGGCTGATCGTCGCTGGCATTGATTTCCTGGTGCGGCACGAATGGAGGCACATAGATGAAGTCGCCCGGACCGGCTTCGGCGGTGAACTCCAGCCGATCGCCCCATTTCATGCGCGCCTTGCCGCTGACGACATAGATGACGCTCTCGACCGGCCCATGATGGTGCGCTCCGGTTTTGGCCTTGGGGTGAATCACGACCGTACCTGCCCAGAGCTTTTCCGCCCCGGCGCGCGCCGCGGTGATGGCCGCGGCGCGATTCATGCCCGGCGTCTGCGGTGTATTGACATCAAGCTCATTGGAATGCACCACGCGAACACCGTGCAAGCGCCACTTTGATTCCGTTGAATTGGGCATTACGGCTCGCTCCGTTTTCGGTCCACCCGGACGGTAACGCGTTCCCCAGATCCCAGAATACTGAGCACTTGCGCGCCGAACGCGCGGTTGATCACGGCACGCGCTTCCATGCGGCGCTTATCGGATTCTTGTTGCGCCAGGCGCCTGCTACCTTGATGGTGTCGTTGTTCCAAGTACCGCTCATCGAGCCGTCTATGGGTCTTCCATTGGTCGTATGGCCGTCGACGACGACATCGACCACACCTTGCGTTGAAATCGTTCCCCGCGCATAGGAGAGCTCGTCGGAGAACTGGCTCTTCCATGTGGTGGACAACTTCCCATCCTGAACCGTCAAAGCTGCTTTCCAGCAGCGTTCCGGGTGCTCTGGCAGGGGCGAGCAGACGCGTCCGGCGTAGGTTCCATCGAAACGGGTGACTCCGCCGCCGGGCGTCGGTTCACTCTTCGACTTTGCGTCGACAGATTCGGCGCGGCGCGCGATCGCTCCCTGATCAGCCGCTCTGAACGGGCCAGTACGCGGTGTCGCCTTCTGATCCTGCGCCGCGCTCTCCGCGGCCTGAAGCGCCGTTGTTGCGCTCCTGCGATTCTGGTCGGCTTTCTTTTCGCTTGCCTCGGCTTTTTGCAAAGCCTCCTTGGCGGCTTGCAACTCACTCTGCAGCTTCGCTTCGCGCTGCGCCGCCTCGGCCGCGGCTCTGTCCTGTTCTGCCTTTTTCTTGCTTATCTCGGCTTGCTGCAGCGCGGAGCGCGCCGCTTGGAGCTCTGCCTGCAATGCGAGCTGCTGACGAGCGGTTTCGGCGGCGGCGGTCCTTTCCCGCTCCGCCTTGGTGTCCTGTTCGGCTTTGCGCTCCTGTTCGGCTTTGCGCTGTCCTTCGGCGGCGATCCTGGCGTCGTCAGCGACGCGAGCTTCGTGCTCCCGGAACATCCAGTAGCCGCCAGCCGCAAGCGCGGCCAGCGCGATGATCGCAGCGGCCGCCACGATCGGACGCTTGCTCCGCGACGCATCGCCGTGGCCCAAGGGCGCAATCGCGCCCAGCGAGGTATCTTCGATTGAAAAGGTCCGGACCGGCTGCGCGATATTCTTGAAGCTCTTTTCGCCGAGCTGCCTGAAGTGAAGCGAGAGCTTGTTCTGGATCTGGTCGTACACGCTTCCCGCGATGCAGATGCCACCCGGTTCGGCGATGGTTTGGATCCGCGCCGCGACATTGACGCCGTCGCCCAGCAAGTCGCTGCCCTGAACGACGACGTCGCCGAGATTGACGCCGATGCGAAACCACATGCGTTGCTCGGGAGGAAGATGATCGTTGCGGGTGCGCAGGGCAGCCTGAATCTCGGTGGCGCAACGAACCGCGTCTACCGCGCTTGGAAACTCGGCAAGAATCGCATCGCCCGCGGTGTTGAATATCCGACCTCGATGCACCTTGAGCATCTCGTCG
The DNA here is from genome assembly GCA_036491495.1 of Casimicrobiaceae bacterium. Lineage (GTDB taxonomy): Bacteria > Pseudomonadota > Gammaproteobacteria > Burkholderiales > Casimicrobiaceae > PALSA-1003. The sequence continues at coordinate 264,843 of DASXBW010000043.1, read as the reverse complement.
AAGATTTCGCGATGGCCGCGCAGGATCTCGATCGTGCGCTCCTCGTTTTCGCCCATCATCTTGCTGTAGCCGACGACATCGGCCATGAGAATCGTTGCGAGCCTGCGCTCGAGCGAAGGCTTGCGAGCGTTTGTTGAAGCGCTGTCGTCTTGCATCGGATACTCCACAACGAATGCAGCGCACGTCTGGGAAGAATGAAGCTTAAAGCTCGCGGGAGCCGCGACGCGCGACCTTAAGCGGACCGCGAAACGTAGTTTATGTCAAACGCCAGGCGCGGGGAATCGAGCCAGGTGGCGAATTTCTACTTCCAAGCCACGAGTCACGCGATCCTAAAGCACAACGGCATCGAGCTCGGCTAGACCGATTTCATCGGCGCGCTGGGTTGATTGCGATCTTTTGGCGCGGGACAAGCGTGTACTCTACGACGAAACCGAGATTATTTGATTCCTGCCATAATGGTCCGGATCGAATCCCGCGTCTGCAGCATCCATGATCGTCGCCGCTGTCACCACCTTGTGTGCGCTGGTCGGCCTGATATTTCTGCTTCAGGCCCGTCGTCGCTTCCGCCGCCGGCGTCTTGGATCCTGCGCTCTGCACGGACTGTCCTCGCTGGTATTTTTTCTGGCCGCGGCGTGCGCCACTTTGCTGGGATTCGACCTCCTGAGCTATGAGCGCTTGACCCGGGAGCAGCCGGCGCTGGAGGCCAGGTTCACCCGCGTCGCCGAACAGCAATTCGGTGTCGTATTGACCTACCCTTCAGGCGTTACCGAGCGCTACGCGCTGCGCGGAGACGATTGGCAAATCGACGCCCGGGTTCTCAAGTGGCATGGCGCGGCGGGTGTGCTCGGTTTCGACACCATTTACCGGCTGGAGCGCATCGGCGGCCGCTATGCCGACGTGGACCGCGAGCGCGACGCGACCCGCACGGTATACGCATTGAATCCCCCTCAGCGGGTCGACGTGTGGACGCTGCTCCAGCGTTATCACAACTATCTGCCATGGGTCGACACGCTTTATGGCAGCGCCGCTTTCATGCCGATGGCCGACGGCGCGCGCTATGAAGTCAAAGTCTCGCAGAGCGGCCTGGTCGCGAGGCCGCTCAATCTCGTCGCGCGCCAGGCGGTGGGTGCCTGGCATTAGGGCGTCGCAGCACCCATGGGGAGTGACGTGGCCACGCCGGCGCGGGTCACCATCAGGACTACGATAAGCAATACCGGGACGCTAGAGATTCGCCGCCAATCGCCGTCGCGCGTCCTCGACGCTGATCGCTGATCGCCGCGCAAAATCTTCGAGCTGGTCGTCGCCGATCTTGCCGACGGCAAAATAGGTCGCCTCCGGATGTGCAAGATAGAACCCCGACACCGATGCCGCGGGCAGCATGGCGTAACTCTCGGTGATCGACATGCCGATTTTCGGCGCCTGCAACAATCCGAAGAGCGACGCCTTGACCTCGTGATCGGGGCACGCGGGATAGCCGGGCGCGGGCCGGATGCCGCGGTATTCCTCGCGGATCATGGCTGCGCTGTCGAGCGTCTCGTCGCGTGCGTAGCGCCAGTATTCGCGCCGCACCTTGCGATGCAGCCATTCGGCAAAAGCTTCAGCGAGGCGATCGGCGATGGCCTTCAGCATGATCGCGTTGTAATCGTCTTTTTTCGCTTCGAATTCGGTGAGCTTTTTCTCGATGCCCAATCCCGCTGTCACAGCGAAGGCGCCGATGTAATCGCCGACGCTTGAATCCGCCGGCGCGATGAAGTCGGACAGGCAGTAATTCGGTTTGCCTGACGGGCGCTGATTTTGCTGGCGCAGGTTGCGCCAGGTCAATGCGACGTCTTTGCGCGACGCGTCGCCGTAGATCTCGATATCGTCGCCGACGGACGTGGCCGGCATGAGCGCGATCACACCGTTGGCGGTGAGCCACCGGCCGTCGACTACGCGCTCGAGCATTTCCCGTCCGTCGGCGTAGACATTGCGCGCCGCTTCGCCGACCACGGGGTCCTCGAGAATCGCCGGGAACGGTCCCGACAGCTCCCAGGTCTGGAAGAACGGGCCCCAGTCGACATAGCCCGCGAGCTCGGCCAGATCGACGTTCCTAACTTCGCGCCGGCCGAGCAACTCCGGCTTGGGCGCGGCGTAGTGCTGCCAATCGGCCTTGAACGCGTTGGCGCGCGCCGCGGCAAGGGATATCAATGCCGGGCCCTTCTTGTTTGCATGCTGCACGCGAATTTTTTTGTAGTCGCTGGCGACTTCGGCAACGTACGCCGCTCGCAACTCGTCGGAAAGAAGGTTGCTGGCGACGCCGACCGCGCGCGACGCGTCCGGAACGTAGACCGTGATCCCACCGTAGTTGGGCGCGATCTTGACCGCGGTATGAACGCGCGAGGTCGTGGCTCCGCCGATCAACAGCGGCTGGCTCATGCCGAGCCGCTGCATTTCATGAGCCACGTGCGCCATTTCCTCGAGCGACGGCGTGATGAGCCCGGAAAGCCCCACGATATCGGCGTTGTTTTCCCGCGCGGTATCGAGGATCTTTCGTGCCGGCACCATGACGCCGAGATCGATCACCGCGAAGTTGTTGCACTGAAGGACCACGCCGACGATGTTCTTGCCGATGTCGTGCACGTCGCCCTTGACGGTCGCCATGACGATCGTGCCCTTCGGCTTCCCGGCCATGCCGGACCTGGCCTTCTCGGCCTCGATGTAGGGGATGAGGTGCGCGACCGCCTGCTTCATCACCCTTGCACTCTTCACCACCTGCGGCAGAAACATCTTGCCCGCGCCGAAGAGGTCACCGACGACATTCATCCCCGCCATCAGCGGTCCTTCGATCACTTGGATCGGCTTGCCGCCGCCGCGCTCGATCTTTTGCCGCGCTTCCTCGGTGTCGTCGATGATGAACGTGGTGATGCCCTTCACCAGCGCGTGCGAGAGACGCTCTTCGACGCTCTCATTGCGCCACGCAAGATCCTCGGTGATCTGCCTGCCCTTCGATTTGTACGTCTCCGCAAAAGTCACCAGGCGCTCGGTGGGATTCTCGCCGTCCGCGCGCGTGCGATTGAGAACCACGTCCTCCACGCGCTCTTTCAACTCGGGGGCGAGCTCGTCGTAGACGCCGAGCTGGCCGGCATTGACGATGCCCATGGTCATCCCGGCCTTGATCGCGTGATACAGGAACACGGTGTGGATAGCCTCGCGCACCGCGTCGTTGCCGCGAAACGAAAAGCTCACGTTCGAGACTCCGCCCGAAATCTTGGCGTGCGGCAGATGTTGCTTGATCCAGCGCGTCGCATTGATGAAGTCCACGGCGTAGTTGTTGTGCTCTTCGATGCCGGTAGCAATAGCGAAAATGTTCGGGTCGAAGATGATGTCCTCGGCCGGAAAGCCGACCTGGCGGGTGAGGAGCTCGTAGGCGCGCCGGCAGATCTCGACCTTGCGCTCGAACGTGTCGGCCTGTCCCTTTTCGTCGAACGCCATCACGATCGCCGCCGCGCCGTAGCGCCTGACCAATTTCGCGTGATGCAGGAACTGCGCCTCTCCTTCCTTCATCGAAATCGAATTCACTACCGGCTTGCCCTGTACACACTTCAGCCCCGCCTCGATCACATCCCATTTGGACGAGTCGATCATGACCGGCACCCGCGCGATGTCGGGCTCGCCGGCGATCAGGTGCAGGAACCTGACCATCGCCGCCTTGGAATCGAGCATTGCCTCGTCCATGTTGACGTCGATCATTTGCGCGCCGCTTTGCACCTGCTGGCGGGCGACCTCGACCGCGCCCGCGAAGTCGCCAGCGAGAACGAGCTTGGCGAAAGCGCGCGAGCCGGTGACGTTGGTCCGCTCGCCGACGTTGACGAACAACGCATCGTCGTCAATGGTCAGCGGCTCGAGGCCGGCAAGCTTGAGTGGGTGAGACATCTGTGTGTTGATTCACGCGCGGCCCGAGAGCCGCCGCGCGCCAGAAGAAAAGGGTCAGGCGGGTTCCCTCTCCGCGGCTTCTTCGTTCGGCACTTTCCTCGGCGGCAGGTTCGCGACCGCGTCCGCAATCGCGCGGATATGTGCCGGCGTCGTGCCGCAGCAGCCACCGACGATGTTGACGAAGCCGTTCCTGGCGAAGTCCTCGATCAAGCTTGCGGTGGTCTCGGGAGTTTCGTCGTAGCCGGTATCGCTCATCGGATTGGGCAAGCCCGCGTTCGGATAGCATGAGACGAAGGTGTCCGCAACGCGCGAGATTTCCTCGATGTACGGACGCATTAAAGCGGCGCCGAGCGCGCAGTTGAGACCCACCGCCAACGGTCTCGCGTGTCGCACCGAGTCCCAGAAAGCCTCGGGCGTCTGGCCGGAGAGCGTGCGCCCCGAAGCGTCGGTAATCGTGCCCGAGACGATTAACGGCAGCCGGATGGCGTGCTCCTCGAAATAGGTGTCGATCGCAAACAGCGCCGCCTTCGCGTTGAGCGTATCGAATATCGTTTCCACCAGCAGCAGATCGGCGCCGCCTTCGACCAGCCCATCCACCGCCTCGGTGTACGCAGCAACCAGTTCGTCGTAGGTCACGTTGCGAAAGCCCGGGTCGTTCACGTCGGGCGAGATCGTCGCCGTCCGGTTGGTCGGGCCCAGCGCGCCGGCGACGAATCGTGGCTTGTCGGGCGTCTTCGCCGTCCAGGCATCGGCACACTCGCGTGCGATTCTGGCCGCGGCGAGATTGATCTGGCGCACCCGGCTTTCGAGCTTGTAATCGGCTTGCGCGATGCGCGTCGCGTTGAAGGTATTGGTCTCGATGATGTCGGCGCCCGCTTCCAGAAACTGGTTGTGAATCTCGCACACGATTTCCGGCCGGGTGAGCACCAGCAGGTCGTTGTCGCCCTTCAGGTCGTGCGCGTGACCGTGCAGCCCGCACGCGACGGGACCACGATAGCCGTCCTCGGCAAGCTTGTAGGCCTGGATCATGGTCCCCATCGCACCGTCCAGAATGAGGATCCGCTGCTTGAGCAGGCTCTCGAGCAGCGCGGTTTTGTCGGTAATCTTGTGCATTCCATGCTCCAAAAACAAAAAACCCGTTCAGCTGGCGCCGAGCGGGTTTCCGTCGAAAGCCGCTTTGTCGGGTAGGGACAGCTCGTTACCGAGCCATCCCCCCTCAGAACCGGGCGTGCGAGTTTCCCCGCACCCGGCTCAAGCCTCTTCTAAGCCCCGTGTTACCGGGGCCGGCTCTCCAGCGTCAAACCAGCAGCATGATGTTGACGGTGGCAATTCGGGTGCAGCAGGGCCAGATTAGCGTAGTTATCTGCACCGCCTTCACACTTGGGGATGCGATGGTGGATGTTCCACCCCGTCTCCTTGGTGATCAGTTGGTCACATAGTTTACAACGCTTGTTCTGACTCCACCAAAGCCGCAGTAGCTTCGCTTTTCCCTTCATGTCGCCTCGCATCTTCAGACCGAGTCGGTCCTCGAAGTAAGGCTCCCATTGCGGGTCAAAGGATTGGCGTCGCCCTTGATCTTGGCGTGCCGTCGGATTGGAGTGTCGCTGGCTTTCGCGAGTGTCACCCGTTTCCGCTTTCCATCCGAATCATTGAGCTTCACAGAGAACACCCAATCTCGGCTGCCCATGCTCACAAAGTATTTAGCTTTGATCCACTCGGCGCTTTTGTTCGGATGTCTCCGCTTCGCCCATTGCCATGTCTTCAACCACAACCACGAGTCGATCGCGGCGAAAGTCTGCGAAGCACATGCCGCTCGGTGATAGTTCGCCCAGCCCCGACAATCCCTCACGGGATTTGGCATATGCCTGTACGGCTTGGCTACGTTGTCGGAGTCGCTTGGCACCTCCCCGTTACCAGGGACGCACCGACTCTTAGCCTACCGTCGGCTGAACGACGGGTCTCCTGCGGGGACAAAATCTCCCCCCGAGACAATCATTCGAAAGGCTTTCGCCTCTCACGCTTCCTTCCGCAGCACGCAAAATATCCGTGCTGCTCGGGCTGCGTTTCTGCCAAGTTAACTGACTTGGCTAGGCGAGCTACCTAAGCGACTTCAGGTCGCACGGGGATTGTCAACCCGCGGCATCGCTTTTGATAACATGCGCGGCTGGCGGTGGAACTCAAATTTGGCTGAACTTACCGAACATTCGATGCTCGATTCGCAAATCCGACATCTCCTGGATACGGTTTTCAAGGCGCCCGCGGGCACGGCAGAGCCCGACGTGGCCGCGCTGCGAAAAGCAGCCGAGGAAGCGCCCGGGCTTCTCGGCGGCGCGCCGGAAATGCTCGCGTCGGTGAGCGACACAAGCGCGTTCGGCGAAACAGGCGCAGTCGCACTGCGCGTCTACCGGCCGGAGTCCGCGTCGTCGCTTCCGCTGCTGCTGTACGCGCATGGAGGTGGCTGGGTCACCGGCTCGCTCGATTCGCACGATCGCCTGTGCCGGATGCTCGCCAATCGCCTGCCCGCCGCCGTCGTCGCGGTCGATTACCGGTGCGCCCCGGAACATACCTATCCCGCGGCGCTCGACGACGTCGCAACCGCTTGGCACTGGGCCCGCGCGCATGCGACCAAGCTCGGCGCCGACGGCCTGCGCTATGTCGTCGCAGGCGACAGCTCCGGAGGCAACCTTGCTGCCGCGCTGACGATCCGACTTCGTGCCGATGGCACGCCGCAGCCGGATCTGCAATTGCTGCTCTATCCTGCCCTCGACGCGACGTGCTCGCGCGCTTCGTATCGCGAGTTCGCCACCGGTTACAACCTCACCGGAGCGCAAATGGCGTGGTATTGGGAAGCCTATCGCGCGGGCGCCGCGATCGATGCGATGGAATTCTCGCCCCTCGCCGGCGCCGATCTTTCGGGCCTGCCTGTCGCCGTCATTGCCGTCGCCGAGTACGACGTGCTGCGCGACGACGGCATCGACTACGCGCACGCGCTCGTCGCCGCCGGAGTGCCGGTTCGAGTCGTGCATTGCGAGGGCATGATCCATGGTTTCCTGCGCTGGGCCGGCTCGGTCCCGGCCGTGCGGACGTGGATCGACGCAATCGCGACTGCCGGCCGCAATGCGCTCGCCGGCCATGTTTGAAGCGCCCTCGCGAGCGTGCTAGTGTGCTGGAGATCATGAAACACCTGAAGCCCGCGCAAGCCCACGCATTCCTGCATCAGAATCCGGAGGCCGTGCTGGTCGACTGCCGCAGCGAAATGGAATACCTGTTCGTCGGCCCTCCCGCGGGCGCGCATCATGTTGCGTGGAACGACGGACCCGACTGGACGACCAATCCGCACTTTGTCGGCCAGGTGCAGAAAATCGCCAGCCTCAATCGTCCCGTCGTATTGATCTGTCGCAGCGGTCAGCGGTCGGTCGATGCCGGCATCGCGCTGGAAAAAGCCGGGTTCGGCGAAGTCATCAATGTGCTCGAAGGATTCGAAGGTCCGCTCGACGAGCAACATCAACGGAGCAGGATCTCCGGCTGGCGCTTTCACGGGCTGCCCTGGGAGCAGTGTTGATCGGCCTTGGGTTGCTCCCGACCGGCATCGGCCGCTCGCGATAGCGCTTTCTTGCGTCTCCCGACCATTTCCTGCTGGCCTTAGCATGGCAGATCCGCGCCTCGGTAGGACCGGACGTCCCCACCCGTCCCCATCCGCATCGCATTGCGGCCCGCTGGCCGCGCTTTTCCACGATGCGGACAATCCGCGAGCCCCGGACGAGGAGGTCGCGTGGTATGCCGCGCGCCTTCCGCGCGACGCCGGCACAATACTCGAGCCAATGTCGGGCTCGGGCCGGATGCTGGTCCCGCTCCTCGACGCAGGCTTCAGCGTCCATGGCGTCGATGTTTCCGAGCCCATGCTGGCGAGCTGCGCCGCGCGCCTTGCTTCGGCCGGCCGCGACACCCAGCTTTTTCGCCAGGACATCACCGCGCTCAACCTGCCCTTTCGTTACTGCGCGGCGTTCATCGCCGGCGGCTCGTTTCAGCTGTTGACCGGGAGGCACGCCGCGATCGACGTCTTGCTGCGCGTACGCGCGCATTTGATCGATCCCGGATTGTTGTTGCTGGCACTGTCGATTCCGGATCAGGCCGAGCATCCACCCGGCGCCGCGGTGATCGAGGTTCGCCACGTGATGCTTGCCGACGGCACGCAGCTCGCATGCCGCTCGGAGCGCGTGGTCGATGTCCAGAAACGCCGGATTCGCACCCAGAGCCGTTACGAACGGCGCGCCCGTAGCCGGATCGTCGCGCGCGAGGATGAAACGATGATGATGACCTGGTACGACGAGGAGCAGATCACGACGCTTCTCGGCGATGCGGGGTATCGCGACGTGCGCATCGAGGCGCCGGCGACGACGGGCGCCAGCGCGCGCCACTTCGCAGTCAGCGCGCGCGCGTCAGCTTGATCTCGCAGCACGCGAGCCACATGGCGCTGGGGATCGACAGGGAATTGCGAGTAGGGGCTGCGGCCGACACGCGATGCGCCGCTTAGCGATGCGGTCCAAGGAGGCCGAGTGTATGTCTCTACCAGCTTCCCGAGCTTCCGCCGCCGCCCGAGCTGCCGCCTCCGCCGGAGAAGCCTCCACCGCCGCCCGATGAGAATCCTCCGGAGGAGCCGCTGGAGCTGCTCATGACAAAGCCGCCGACGCTCGCGGTTCCCTTGGTCTTGAGGTCGCTCGCCGCTTTCTGGTACCACGCGGTCCGCGACAGGATCAGCTTGGCAATCGGATAGCCGATGACGTAGGTACCGAGCAGAACCATCGTTGCACGTACGCCGATGATGACCAGCGGAAACATCGCCCAGAACGGAATCAGAAAAACGTATAGAAACCAGCCCACGCCGGGCGTCATGATGCCGATGAAGGTAAACAGCCCGATGATGCCGAAGATGAACGCACCGAGCAGAATTCTCTCGGGCCAGGCGAGATTCGGCTCGTTGAAGTGCAGCGATCCGCTGCCGCTCTCCGCCGCCGGCGAAACCGCGTCCGCCGATGAGGTAACGGCGCCCCTGCCTTCGAGCTGGGCCACGATTGCGGCCACACCGAGCTCGATTCCCTGGTCGTAGTCGCCGGCCTTGAAACGCGGTGTCATGACGTTGCGGATGATTCGGCTCGAGGCAACGTCGGTGAGCGTGCCTTCCAGTCCGTAGCCGACCTCGATGCGCATCTTGCGGTCCTGCGGAACGACGACTACCAGCACGCCGTTGTCCGCCGGTTTCTGTCCCAGCCTCCAGCTCTCGAACACCTTGGTCGCGTACTCCTCGACCGATTGGCCCTTGATCGTCGCTGTGGTGAGCACGGCGATCTGGTTTCCTGTCGCCTGTTCATGCGCCTTCAGTGTCGCAGTCAGCCGCTCGCGCGTTGCGGGTTTTAGAATTTCGGCATTGTCGACAACCCGTCCGGTGAGATACGGAACCTCGGGTGCTTCGGCGGCTGACGCACCATCGGCAAGACAGATGAGCGCCGGCCCCAACAGGCCGCACATCGCCATCACGATCGCACGGCACACGGCGCTCATGATTCGCCACCTTCGTCGATGGGGCGATCGGGCAGTTCGTTCTCCGTCGCCTCCCCCACCCTCGCCTTCAGCCCCTTGGCGGCGAGCAGCTTCTCGGTTGCCCCCAGGCCTTCCAGCAACGCTTCGCCGAACCGTCGCTCGCGCAAGAGCAGCGTCATACGGGCAATGACCGGCCGCCACTCGGCATCGCTCACGCGTCGGTGCAAGCCTGTGTCGGCGATAATCTCGACCTTGCGCTCGAAACAGCTGACCAGAATCAGAATGCCGTTGCGCTCCCGCGTCTTGAAAAGCTCGTGCCGAAGAAACAATGCCTCGCCATAGCGGCGCACCTCAGCGTCGCGCCGGGTGGAGCGCAGAAATAATCGCGCGTAGGCGGGAACGAAGACCGCCAGCAATGCGCTCGCGGCGCCGGCGCTCAGGATCGTTACCGCGTCGACCAGGGCGACATTCGCGGTAAGCCATTGCGGCCGCGCCAGGTCGGCGACGACCACCGCCAGCCCGGAGAGCACGGCGCCGAGGGCGAACGCCTTCCAGGGCAGCTCGACGTGAGCGTCCGCCTTAGCCGCAATCGCGGCGATCACCTGCACGCCGACCCGCGATTCGAGCTCTGCCGATCTCGCCGTAATCGCGTCGGCTTCGGCTTTGCTCAGCAGCATTGCCGACGTGCTCCCGACTCCGGGGGTTCGCGAGCCGGGAAACGTCGTGCCGTCGGCATCGGCATCGCTACAGCTCAAGCCTCATGTAGACCACGCCGGCGAGGGGGTTGTCGTAATACGCGGCGCATTCGCGAAAGCCGAGGCTCGCGTAAAGGATACGAGCCGACGTCATCCATTCCAGGGTGTCGAGCTTGAGCTCGCGATAGCCGATGACGCGCGCCTCGGCGATGAGTTTTTCCGCCAGGCGATAGCCCCACCGTTGGCCGCGATGCGCGGGCTGAACGTACAAGCGCTTGACCTCGGCCAGCCGCGCGCTTTCCAGTGGCCGCAGCGCGATGCAGGCGAACGCGGCATCGGTCGTTCCCGCAAGCAGCAGCCTGCCGAAAGGCGGCGCGTACGCACCGGGGAGCGCTTTGAGCTCCTCGGCGAATCCCTGAAAACACAGATCGACCTTGAGCCATTGCGCGTATTCGACAAAAAGCGCGCGGGCGCGCCCGATGTCATCAGCCGTCGTCGCCTGGCGGACATCCGTTGCGGGCGACACAGCCCTCTGGTCGTCGCTTAAGTCGGCCGTTCGCACGAACCTACCTTGATTTCGCTCCCCTGAAAATCGGCCTGCATTTCCTTGAGGCGCGCCATAGCCTGGGCTGGCGGGTCGCGTACGATCAGCACGGTCTGCTGCACCGACTGGGCGCGGGGCCCTACCTTTGCCGTCTTGACGCCCTGGGCCTGGAGCGCCTCGAGGCGCGCCTGCGCGGCCTCCTCGGTGCGAAAGACGCCGAGCGAAATGGCAAAGCGCTGCGGGCCGAGCTCGACCGGAAGAATATCGCGCACGCCCTGTTCCTTAAGGTCGGCCACCCGCTTGTCGGCCGCGGCCCTGTTCGCCAACGGCGGGATGAATACCCAGTAGTTGGCAATCATTTCGACTTTTCTTTGTGTCACCAGTTTGCCCAGCTCCAGCGGCTCGAGGCGCGCCTGGGCGCGCAGCCGGTCCGCATCGGACATCGGTCCCCACTCGACGCAAACGTCGGCGAGCGAGGCAACCTTGGCTGGGCCGAGCGCAGCCACCTGCTGCGGCGTCAGCAGCTTGATCTTCTCCGGCTGCACCTGTTGCGAAAGTCGCACGCCCTCGCCACCACCGACGCTGTCTAGTCTGATATAGCCGAACAGCGTGAGATTGGCGAGCAGCAGCAGGAAGACGAGCGTTCTCACGTTTGAGTTGCCAAGGCCAGGACGCCCTCGAGTACCAGATTATCCACGACGTCGACCGGCGCGGTAAGGTGGGGGGCGATGTCCGGTGCGGCGCCGCCGCTCAAGAAACACCTCGTCGGCGCGTCGGCGGTGGCGAGCCGCGCGCGCATTTGCTCGACCGCGCCACAGATCGATTGCATGACCCCGGAAAACATCGCATCGGCATTGGTCACGGGAAAGTCATGGTAGCGCCCGGGCGGCATCTTCAGATGGGGTGTGTTCGCGGCCAGTGCCTGCAGCATCAGATTGGGCCCGGGAAGAATCACGCCACCGCGGAAGATGCCGTCGCCGTCGAGCGCATCGACGCAAACCGCAGTGCGCGCCGTGACCACCACGCAGGGCGAGGGAAAGAGCTCCGCGACCACGCGCTGACGGGCAGCGACCATCGCCGCCCAGCGATCCGCGCCGAGCTGCGACGGCAGCGCGTAGCGGTTGGTCACGCCGGCCGCGTACTCGGTGGCGATCAGCCAGTCCGGCATCGCCCGCCAGCGCAACAGTTGCGCCTCGACGCGAACGCGCGTGGCCTCGCCCGCGACGTTGACGCCGATCACCCGTTCCGGCCGCGGCAGGTTCTGCCATTCGCGCAAGGCCAGCGTGCCGATATCCTGGTTGCGCACGGCGCCCTGCGCGACCCAGCCGTGCTCGTTCGCGAGTCCCCAGGCCAGCCGGCTGTGGCCGGAATCGAGGAGCAATAGCACTCAGCCACGCCTGAGCGACACTTCGCCGCTGACGAACCTTAGGCGCCGGCCGCGCTGATCGAGCACCAGCGCACCGCTTGCGTCAACGCCGACGACCTCCCCGGCGGCGACGCTACCGTCTGGAAGCACTACCCGCACCGGCTTTTTCTGGAGCACATGCCGGCGCTGCCATTCCGCGACAAAGGGCGCAAAGCCGTCGCGCGCGTAGCGTTCCAGCATCGCGTAGAGCTCCGCGAGAATGAAGGCCAACAGGCGATTGCGATCGAGCGCGCGTTCGCGGTCGATGGACGCCAGATCGGTGACCGGCTGCGCAATATGGTGGCGTGCCGCCGGGGGCAGGCGCACATTCAGCCCGACGCCTATGACCGCCAGCGCGGGTCCGAGCGCGTCACCGGATATCTCGATCAGGATGCCGCCGATCTTGCAGTGACGATAGACGAGGTCATTCGGCCATTTGAGCTGTACATCCTTGAAGCCAGCCGCGTCCAGCGCACGGCCCAGTGCGACGCCGACCGCGAGCGATAGCCCTGCCAAAAAGCCCGCGCCCTGCTCGAAGCGCCAGCCAAGGGAAAAGGTGAGACTGCCGCCGGCGACCGCCGTCCATCCACGACCGCGACGCCCGCGGCCCGCGGTCTGCCACTCGGCGACGAGTACCTGGCGGTCGACAGCCTGGCGCGCTGCGCGGCGCAGCAGTTCACTGCTGGTCGAATCGACCCGGTCGGCGACTTCGATCTTCAGCCGTGGCGCCGCGGTGCCGAGCGCCGCAACGATCGCGTCGCGATCGAGGAAAGGGACCGGATCGAGCAGACGATAGCCCACGCCGCGAACGCGCTCGAGCGTGAAGCCCGCGCTTTCCGAGGCCCTGAGGATCTGCGACACGCGCGCCCGCGTCACACCGGTCGCCGCGGCAAGCGCCTCGCCCGAATGGAGTTGTCCGTCAGAAAGCCGCCGCAGCAAGGCGAAACCGAGAGGAGAGAGCATGGAAGAGGCGGCCACTTGTTATCTCGCTTAAGCGGTGGCGCGGTACCGCTTGCCAGGCGCCGGCGCGGTGTGCCGCGGTTGCCGAGTTATTCCGCGGGCCGCTTATCGGGCCCGTCCTCGAGCACGCCGCGACGAATCTGATCCAGCTCGATCGATTCGAACAATGCCCGGAAGTTTCCCTCGCCGAAGCCTTGATTGCCCTTGCGTTGGATGATTTCGAAAAAAATCGGGCCGATCACGGTCGACGTGAAAATCTGCAGCAGCATTTCATCCTTGGCCGGTGCTCCATCGAGCAGTATGCGCTGCTCCTTGAGCCTCCGCGCGTCTTCCTTGTGCCCTGGAAGGCGGGTCGCGAGCGCCTCGTAGTAGGTGTCCGGGGTGTCCTGGAACGCGACCTTGCGCTCGCGAAGCATGGCGACCGTGGTGTAAATGTCGTGCGCGGCGAGCGCGATATGCTGAATGCCTTCGCCGCGGTAGGCAACCAGGTATTCCTGGATCTGGCTCTTGTCGTCGGAGCTCTCGTTGATCGGGATGCGGATCTTGCCGCAGGGGCTCGTCATCGCCTTGCTCTTCAAGCCCGTCAGCTTGCCTTCGATGTCGAAGTAGCGGACCTCGCGGAAATTGAACAGGCGCTCGTAGAAGCTCGCCCATTCCTCCATCCGGCCGCGATGAACGTTGTGCGTCAAGTGATCGATCGCGACCAGCCCCGCGCCTTGGGGATGCTGGTCGACGCCGGGAAAAGGTACGAAGTCGATGTCGTAGATCGAAACGCCGCCGCCGTTGCCGGGATAACGATCGACAAGATAGATGAGCGAATCGCCGATGCCCTTGATGGCCGGAATGTTGAGCTCCATCGGCCCCGGGTGCGCTTCCACTCCCCATGCGCCCTGTTCGATGAGCGTGTGGTAGGCATGCGCGGCGTCCTTGACCCGGAACGCCATCGCACAGATCGACGGGCCGTGCACGCGCGCGAACCCCTGGGCGAAGCTGTCTTTTTCGGCGTTGACGATAAAGTTGATTTCACCCTGGCGGTACAACAGCACATTTTTCGAGCGGTGCTTGGCGATCGCGCTGAAGCCCATTTGCTCGAACAGCACGCCCAGCGCCGCGGGATCCGGCGCGGCATATTCGACAAATTCGAAACCGTCGGTTTGAAGCGGATTTTCCCAGAGCGAGGGACCGGCCGTTGCCATCGATCGTTCTCCTGCGAATTCGGGCTCGCGCGCTAGCAGTGAAGCGTTCGATCCTGCCCTATTGCCGCACGATGTTCACGCCGGCAAGCTTTTCCTGCGCCTCGAGCAGGGACGCAACGTACTTGTCGCCAAAACCCAGCAGGTTTGCGTTGACCATGCTCTGATGCACGGCCTCGCCGATAATGGCTGGCGACGGCAGCGCCTCGACGAAATGCGTGTAATAGCGCAGATCCTTCATTGCATTCGAAAGCGTGAACTTGAGCCCGCTCAAGTCCCCGCTCTCGAGCATCTTGCCGACCATCATCTGAAAAATTCCCGAATTGACGCCGCCGGCGGAAACGATCTCGTGCAGCTTCCGGATCGACACGCCCGCCTTGGCGCACGCCGCGCATGCCTCGGCGGTCGCGGTCGCGATCGACATGGCGATGAAATTGTTGACCAGCTTGACCATGTGGCCATGACCCGGGCCGCCGACATGGACGACGTTTTCACTGTATGCGGACAACACCGGCTTCAACCGTGCGAACGTCGCGTCGTCGGCGCCAACCATGGTGTTGAGCCGGCCTTCTTCGGCCTCCTTCGGCGTCCGGGCGAGCGGCGCGTCGACGTACTTGGTCCCCTTCTTCGCCAGATCGTCGCGGATTTTCGCCGTCGACGAGGGCTCGGCGGTCGACGTATCGACCACCACGAGTCCGTCTCGGGCCGCGCTAAGGATTCCGTTCTCACCGTAGACAATCTCCTCGATCTGTGGCGATCCGGTGACGCAGAGAATCACGACATCCGAGGCGCGCGCCAGGTCGGCATGGGTCTTCACTTCCTTTGCGCCCGCGGCAAGAATGTCCTCGGCCGGCTTGCGATTCTTGTGCAGACGGACCGTCAGCGGAAAGCCTTTGGCGAGAAGGTTCTTGGCCATGCCGTGACCCATCAGGCCCAGGCCAACAAAGCCAATTCGCGGCTTGTCCGTACTCATGATCGTCCTTTCGGAAAAACGTTTCCGGGGCCACCGCGGGCCGTGACAAGGCAGCAACCGCGAACGGAGGGCATCCACCTTCGTCACCGATCCGGGCGGCAGTTTATTGACTTGGTTTTATCTTGGAATCGCTCGTATTCTACCTCAGTCGACCGCCGCCGGCTCCGAGGGCGGCAAGCTGGCCCGCCAGCGTTCGTACCATGTCAGAACCACTCCGCTGCCGGCGATGATGACGATCCCCGCGAGCGTCCACGTGTCCGGAAAGGTCCCGAACACCAGCCATCCTGCCAGCGTCGACCACAGCAGCTGCATATAAGTGAAGGGGGCGATCGCCGAGACCGATGCACGTTGAAATGCGAGGATGAAAAGAAAATGGCCCAGGGTGCCGATCGCACCGATGGCGACGAACATCGCTATGTCGGCGGTTGGAAACCAGGTGTCGTAGTGCAGGAACGGGACCAGCGCCGACATGAGGACCGTGCCCACCAGCGCCGGAAAAAAAAGCAGCACCATGGAATTTTCGCCCGCGAGCTTGCGCGTCAGGATCTGAAAAGTCGCGTACAGCGTGGCGGCGGCGAGCGCCAGCAGTGACGCAGGCGTCAGCATTTCGCTTCCGGGGCGGACGATCAGCAGCATGCCGATGAAGCCGGCGATCACGAACGCCCAGCGCGGAATCGTGATGCGCTCATGCAGGAAAGCCGCCGCCATCAGGGTGACGATCATCGGTGTCGAGTAGTTGAGGGCGGTCGCCTCGGCAAGCGGAAGGAACTTGAGCGCCGAAAAGAAGCTCAGTGACGAGCCGATCAACACGATGCCTCGCACCACGTGCATCTTCCGTCGCTTGGTGCGCACCAGTCCCCAGCGCATCGTGGGACCAATGACCGCGGCCATTACCAGTGCCTGCATGCTCCAGCGCGCCCAGACCAACAGCGGCACTGGATAGCGCTGGCTCAAATATTTGACGCTGACGTCGAGCGAGGTGAAGCACGCCATGGCGGCGATGATCATCAGGATCGCCGAAAACGGTATTTGCGCCGATCGTGGCATCAGCGCGCAGGTCGCGCCGCGCGCGCGCGCGAAACGGCTGAGATCGAATACCGGATGTGAAACTGAATGAGAAACCGCGTGGAAAACTGCATCTTTGGAGTATCGTACGCCGGTTGCAAGACCCGAGCGCCTCTCGATCATACGCGGCCAGCCAGCGAATGATCGATGCATGTCTGGCGACGCACACGCATGTGCCGACATCACCGGCGAAATCGCGGGCGCGCGCACCGCAGCGCCCGAAACGGCGATAATGGACCTTCCGCGGGCCGCGCCACAACGCTGGCGGCGTCCCTTCGATCAGGAGCCATTATGATTGCACGACAGCTTGCAAAAGTCGGCGTTGCGGCACGGGCCGTCGCCGTGCTTGTCGCCGTTGGAATCTTATCCGCCACCGTATCGCACGCTCAGGCGCAGCCTGCGGCCGCGCAGCGCGCGCGCGTGGTGATTCAGGTCAGCGATTCCGATCAGGGCAAATGGAATCTCGCCCTCAACAACGCCAAGAATATTCAGACCGACCTCGGCGCGGCCAACGTCGACGTCGAAATCGTTACCTACGGCCCTGGCATCGACATGCTGAAGCTCGATTCGCCGGTGGGCGGACGGATCGGGGAGGCGACCATCGCCGGGGTGAAAGTCATCGCTTGCGAGAACACCATGCGAGGCCAGAAGCTGACCCGAGCCGACATGTTGAACGGCATCGGCTACGTCCCCGCCGGCGTGGTCGAGCTGATGTCCCGGCAGCAGCAGGGGTGGGCGTATATCCGGCCTTAGTATGGCGCGTGAACGCGGGCAGGCGTGCCCGCTGCACCGAGGTCCCAGAACAGCCCGGTCATGATCTGCAAGCCTTCGCGCGCGACCCGCGCCAACATGTGCTCGTTGGGCGCGTGTTGCGAGCATGCGGGATAGGAGTGCGGCACCCAGATCGTCGGCAAGCCGAGCACGTCGGCGAAACAATCGTTGGGTAAGGATCCGCCGAGGTTCGGCAGTATGGCCGGCGGCACTCCGGTGGTAGCCGCGACCGATGCGCTCGCCCAATGCACCCAAGGGTTATCCGGATCCAGCCGCGTTGCCGCCATCGGCTCCATGCTCGCCTGCCGCACCTTCACCATCGAAAACCCTCGCGCATCGAGATGCGCGCGTATGGCCGGAATGAACGTCCGCCAATCGCATCCGGCGACAAACCGCAGCTGCATATGCGCACTGGCGCGCGGCGGAATGGCGTTGACCGGGCGTTCCGGATTGCCGGTGCGAAACGCGAGCACTTCCAGCGCATTCCAGCCGAAGACGCGCTCGGCCGGCGTCAGCGCCGGTTCGCCCCAGCCGGCGTCGATCGCCGGGCCGCCCGGCTCGCCAGGTTCGATGTCGGCGAGCGCGCGCCGCACTGAATCGGGAATCGGCGGCGGACGCAGCGCATCGACCAGGATAAGCCCGCGCGCATCCACCATAGCCGCGATGGCGCTGGCGAGTATCGTTCCGGGGTTGGCGAGCAGCCCTCCCCAGTTGCCCGAATGGTGCGCGCCATCGCGCAGCGCGACGTCGAGATCGAAGTTGAACGCACCGCGCGACCCGAGAAAGATGGTCGACCGATCAGACGACAGGCGCGGGCCGTCCGAGGCGATCAGCACGTCGGCGCTCAAGCGTTCGGCGTGCCGCTCACACGCTGTCCGCAGGCCAGGCGAGCCGATTTCCTCTCCCATCTCGAGCAGCAGCTTGGCGTTGAAGCCGAGCCTTCCGCGCTGCTCGAGCACGCGCCCCAGCGCCGCGAGATTGACGGTGTGCTGGCCCTTGTTGTCGGCGGTGCCGCGGCCGTACCACTTGCCTTCGATCGCACAGAGCTCCCATGGCGAGCGGCCGTCGCTCCACTGCGCGTCGTAGCCGGCAACGACGTCGCCATGACCGTAGATCAGCACGGTGGGTAAGGACGCATCCTCGTGCCGCTCGGCAAAGAGCATCGGCGGGGCACCCTCCGCCGGATTGGGCCAAAGCTGCCATTGAAACCCGAGCCGCTCGACGGTCGGGCCGATCTCATCGGTCAGGTAGGCGACGAGGATCTCCGCACGCGCGGTGTTCTGGCTCTCGGTCGGAAACGCGACCCGCCGTTTGAGCTCGTCCTGAAGCGAGCCGGCATCGAACCAGGCGGTGGCGGAGGCGATTGCCGCAGTGCGGGATGCGGTCATGAAGGAATAGAAGCAGGTGGAGCGGGTGAAGGGAATCGAACCCTCGTCGTAAGCTTGGGAAGCTTCTGCTCTACCATTGAGCTACACCCGCGCTGCCGGCAATTATAGCGAACCGCCATGGCGGGCCGTAGGCTACATGGCACCGGCCGCCCAAAAACGCAGTTTTTCACCGTCGGCGATAGCGGTTGTAACCAGGCGTTGCGCCCGCGCGACGTATCGTCCCAATTGCGCGACAATAGCCGGTCGGTCAGTGCCGGCCGCGGGCCGGAATCTATCTGGTATCCGCGAGTCAATAGCTTGCGGGGCGGGCGATCACGCTCAAGTCCGACTTGCCGACGCAATTCGCGGACGCGACGCAGAAGCGACATCAGGCACCCATGGCGAAACGGAAAAAACTGTTCACGATACTGGCCGGGCTCGTCGGCCTCGCGGTCGTCGTCGGTGTCGTCGCGCAATACAACAAGGAGTCTCGCGCCGCGGTTCAAAAAGCGCCCGCGGCGGTGCCGGTCAGTGCCGCGCAGGTCGTCGCCAGGACCATGCCGGTACGCCTGACGGCGATCGGCAATGTCGAGCCGTTCACCACGGTCTCGATCAAGGCGCGGGTCGATGGCCAACTCAACTCGGTCAAGTTCAAGGAGGGCGACGAAGTTCGCCAGGGCTCGGTCATGTTCGAGATCGATCCTCGTCCGTTTGCCGCCAGCCTCAAACAGGCGCAGGCCAACCTGGCCAAGGACCGCGCGCTTTTCGACCGCGCCAGCGAGCAGGAGAAGCGCTACAAGGACCTGCTTTCGAAAAACTTCATTTCACCGGATGCCTACGAGCAGGTGCGCACCAATACCGCAACCGCCGCGGCGACCGTGAGCGCCGACCAAGCCGCGATCGACAACGCCACGCTGTCGCTCGAGTACTGCACGATACGCTCGCCGGTGACCGGTTATGCCGGGCGCATCCAGATCCAGCAGGGCAATCTGGTCAAAGCCAACGACACCAATCCGCTGGTCACCGTCAACCAGGTGGTCCCGATCTACGCCTCGTTCTCGGTGCCGGAGCAGAACATATCGGACATCCGGAAGTACCAGGCCGACGGCGTGCTCAAGGTCGACGCTGCTTTCACCAACGCTGCGCATGCTCCGGTCGCCGGCAAGCTCTCGTTTATCGACAATACGGCCGATATGACGACCGGAACGATCAAGCTCAAGGCCGAGTTCCCCAACACCGACAAGGCGCTGTGGCCCGGGCAATTCGTCAACGTCGTGCTCACGCTCTACGAGCAGAAGGACGCCGTCGTCGCGCCGTCGGCCGCGGTTCAGAGTGGACCGTCGGGTCAATATGTTTACGTCGTGAAGCCTGATCAGACCGTCGAGATGCGTGCGATCAAGATCGCCCGCGCCGAAGGCGACGATACCGTCGTCGCAAGCGGCCTGCAGGCCGGCGAGCAAGTCGTCATCGTCGGCCAGCTGCGGCTTGCTCCCGGGACCAAGGTGAGCGTCGGCAAGGATTTGCGAGCATCGTGAACATTTCTCAACTGTTCGTCAGCCGCCCGGTGATGACCGTGCTGGTCATGGTCGGCATCCTCATCTTCGGCATCATCGGGTATCGGCTGCTGCCGATCAACGCGCTGCCCAATGTCGACTTCCCGACTATCCAGGTGCAGGCGCAACTCTCCGGCGCAAACCCCGACACGATGGCCTCCGCGGTGGCGACGCCGCTGGAGAAGCAGTTCTCGACGATCGCCGGCGTCGACACCATGACGTCGGTCTCCACGGACGGCCTGGCGACCATCACGCTGCAATTCTCGCTCGACCGCAACATCGACGCCGCCGCGCAGGACGTGCAGTCCGCGATCGCCGCTGCGGCGCGCTCGCTACCCCCGTCGATGCCGACGCCACCGACGCAGCGCAAAGTGAACCCGGCCGACGCGCCGATCATGAACATCGTGCTGTCGTCGGCGACGTTGCCACTGTCGACCGTTGCCGAATATGCCGAGAACCTGCTCGCGCAGCAGATATCGACCATCAGCGGCGTTGCGCAGGTGCAGGTATACGGCTCGCAGCAGTATGCGGTTCGCATACAGCTCGATCCGAACGCGCTGGCGACACGCGGCATCGCGCTGACCGATGTCGAACAGGCCGTCGGAAACAGCAACGTCAACCTGCCCACCGGAACGCTGTACGGG
This sequence comes from Casimicrobiaceae bacterium, assembly GCA_036491495.1. GTDB lineage: Bacteria > Pseudomonadota > Gammaproteobacteria > Burkholderiales > Casimicrobiaceae > PALSA-1003. Next base: position 244,223 of record DASXBW010000043.1, on the reverse strand, counting down.
AGCGACAAGGCGACGTCGATCCAGGCGACCGGCCAGCTCATGACTGCGCAAGCCTATGCGCCGATCATCGTCGCCTATCGCAACGGCGCCCCGGTGCGATTGAACGAGATCGGGCGGGTATTCGACAGCGTGCAGAACGACAAGATCGCCGCGTGGCACAACGGCACCCGCGGCATCATGCTCGGCGTGCAGCGCCAACCGGGAACGAACACCATCGAGATCGCCGACGCGATAAGAAAGATCCTGCCGACCTTCGAGTCACAGCTGCCGCCGTCGATTCAGCTCACCATGTTTTACGACCGTTCGGTGCCCATCCGCAACGGTGTGCGTGACGTTCAGGAATCGCTATTGCTCGCATTGGGGCTCGTCGTTGCGGTCATCTTCGTCTTCCTCCGCAGCGCTTCCGCGACGATCATTCCCAGCCTTGCCTTACCGCTGTCGATCGTGGGCACGTTCGCGGTCATGTACGCCTTCAGCTACAGCCTCGACAACCTGTCGCTGATGGCGCTGACGCTATGCGTCGGTTTCGTGGTCGACGATGCGATCGTCATGCTGGAGAACATCACGCGCCACATGGAGATGGGCAAGTCGCGGCTGCGGGCCACGCTCGATGGGTCCAAGGAGATCGGATTCACGATCGTATCGATGACGCTCTCTCTCATCGCCGTGTTCATCCCGGTGCTCTTCATGGGCGGCATCCTCGGCCGACTGCTGCGCGAATTCGGCGTTGTCATCATTGTCGCGGTGCTGATCTCGGGCGTCGTCTCGCTGACGCTGACGCCGATGCTGTGCAGCCGGATGCTGGTCGACGAGCACGCGAAGAAGCATGGCCGCTTCTACGCCTTGAGCGAGCGGATGTTCGATGCGCTGCTCGGCGGCTATCGCAGGACGCTGACCTTGGCGCTTGCGTACCGGCGGCTGACGCTGGCGGTCTTCTTCGCGGTCACCGTCGCGACAGGGGTCCTGTTCAGCACCATGTCGAAAGGATTCCTGCCGGCTGACGATCAGGGGCTGATCCTGGTGTTCACCGAGGCTGCGCAAGACGTGTCTTTCACGGCAATGGCGAACATGCAGCGGCAGGTCGCCGAGATCGTCAAGGAGAACCCCCATGTCGCGGGCGCCATGTCATCGGTCGGCGCGGGCGGTCCCAGCGCGTCGCTTAACGTGGGCCGGATTTTTGTCGCGCTGAAGCCGCGCGAAGAGCGTCCAAGCGCCGACGTCGTGATTCAGCAGTTGCGCGGCCCGCTCGCTCGCGTCAGCGGCATCAAGGCCTACGTGCAGAACATTCCGGCGATCCGGATCGGCGGCCAGATCACCAAGAGCTCATATCAATACACACTGCAGGGTACCGATACGACCGAGCTGTACCAATGGGCGCCGAAGGTCGAAGAGAAGCTTCGATCGCTTCCCGGTCTGGTTGACGTGACCAGCGACCTGCAGATCGCCAAGCCTCAGGTGACCGTCGAGATCGATCGCAACAAGGCGTCGGCGCTCGGCGTTTCGGCACAGGCGATCGAAGCAACGCTCTACGACGCTTATGGCCAGCGCCAGGTTTCGACCATTTTCGCGCCGACCAACCAGTACTGGGTGGTAATGGAGTTGCAGCCTCGCTATCAGACCGACCCCTCGGTATTGTCGCTGCTCTATGTGCGATCCGCGACCGGTGCGCTCGTGCCCTTGAACAGCGTCGCGACGCTGAAACCAACTGTCGGACCGCTGGCGATCAACCACCTCGGCCAGTTGCCAGCGGTCACCCTTTCGTTCGACTTGAGGCCCGGAGTCGCCATCGGCGATGCGATCAAGGAGATCAACAAGGCGACTGCCGAGATGCGCTTGCCGGGAACGGTGACCGGCGTCTACCAGGGGACGGCCCAGGCATTCCAATCGTCACTGCAAGGGATGGGTATCCTGCTGGTGCTGGCGATATTCGTCATCTACCTGGTGCTCGGCATCCTTTACGAGAGCTTCATCCATCCGCTCACGATCCTCTCGGGCCTGCCGACCGCGGGTTTCGGCGCGCTGGTGACGCTGCTGCTCTTCGGCATCGAGCTCAACATGTACGCGTTCGTCGGCATCATCATGCTGGTCGGCATCGTCAAGAAAAACGCGATTATGATGATCGACTTCGCCATCGAGGCGCAACGCAAGGAAAACAAGCCGCCCGACGAAGCGATTTTCCAGGCGTGCATAACGCGCTTCCGTCCGATCATGATGACCACGATGGCAGCGCTGATGGGCAGCCTTCCGATCGCGCTCGGCCTCGGCGCTGGCGGCGAGACGCGGCGCCCGCTGGGCCTCGCCGTCGTCGGCGGCCTGGTCGTGTCGCAACTGCTAACGCTCTACATCACGCCGGTGATCTATATTTACTTCGAGCGGCTGCAACAGTGGTACGCGGCGCGGCACGCCCAACCCCCGACCGAGCACGAACCCGCGCACGCCGCGGCCGACTGAGCCTCGATCGGGCGCTGTGGCGCATTAGGAAATCCAAGCTTGCGCCCCACCCCGGCGCCGCTAGCCCGAGAATTCGGCCAGCCTTCGAAAGGCCTTCACCTTCTCGCTGCGATCGATCTTCGCGCCGTTGAGCGCGTGATGCCTGCGACCCGAAGCCTTGCCCCGAATCGCCGAATAGCGTAAGTTATTGATCGACGCTAGGGGTCCTTTCCGCGATACGGAAGGGTGAGATCAGACCCTTGGTACCTGTACGGATAATGCCGGTGCAGGGAAGCGTGCTTCGTCCTCCCGCTCCCCGCGCGCATCGGCTGCATTGCAGAGGAGCCCATGAACGCACCCGACCAGTTTTTCGCCCGCGACGCGCATGTCGACGAGGCGGCGGTCAAGCCGCTGCCGAACTCGCGGAAGATCTATGTCGAGGGCTCGCGCGCCGACATCCGCGTCCCGATGCGCGAGATCGCGCAAAGCGATACGCCGGCCTCGTTCGGATTGGAGAAGAATCCACCGCTGGTCGTATACGACACATCGGGCGCCTATACCGATCCCGAGGCCAAGATCGATATTCGCTCCGGGCTCGCGCCGCTGCGTGCGCCATGGATCGAGGAGCGCGGCGACACCGTGGCTTTGTCCGAGCTCTCGTCGGCATACGGCCGCATGCGGCTTGCCGACACCGACCTCACCGGGATGCGCTTCGATCTGCATCGCAAGCCACGCCGCGCCAAGCCGGGATGCAACGTATCGCAAATGCACTATGCGCGGCGCGGCATCGTGACACCGGAGATGGAGTTCATCGCCATCCGCGAGAATCTCAAGCGCGAGGACGCGCTGCGGACGTTGCCAGAGCTCGTGACGCGCCAGCATCCAGGGCAGAGCTTCGGTGCTTCGATCCCGGTTATGGTTACACCCGAGTTCGTGCGCTCGGAAGTCGCCCGCGGTCGCGCCATCATTCCGGCGAATATCAACCACCCCGAATCCGAGCCGATGATCATCGGCCGCAACTTTCTGGTGAAGATCAACGCCAACATCGGCAACTCGGCGGTCTCTTCCTCGATATATGAAGAGGTCGAGAAAATGACCTGGTCGACGCGATGGGGCGGCGATACGGTCATGGACCTATCCACCGGCAAGAACATCCACGAGACGCGCGAATGGATTATCCGCAATTCGCCGGTGCCGATCGGCACGGTGCCGATCTATCAGGCGCTGGAAAAGGTCGACGGCAAGGCCGAGGACCTGACTTGGGAGATGTACCGCGACACGCTGATCGAGCAGGCCGAGCAGGGTGTGGACTACTTCACGATTCACGCCGGAGTGCTGTTGCGCTACATCCCGATGACCGCCAAACGCATGACCGGCATCGTCTCGCGCGGCGGATCGATCATGGCCAAGTGGTGCCTCGCGCATCACAAGGAGTCGTTCCTGTACACGCACTTCGAGGACATCTGCGAGATCATGAAGGCGTACGACGTGAGCTTCAGTCTCGGCGACGGGCTGCGGCCCGGCTCGGGCTTTGATGCCAACGACGAAGCGCAGATGGCCGAGCTCGCCACGCTGGGCGAACTGACGCAAGTCGCCTGGAAGCACGATGTGCAGACCATGATCGAGGGGCCCGGCCACGTGCCGATGCACCTCATCAAGCACAACATGGACGAGCAGCTGCGTCTGTGCGGCGAGGCGCCGTTCTACACGCTCGGACCGCTCACCACCGACATCGCGCCAGGCTACGATCACATCACCTCGGCAATCGGCGCGGCGATGATCGGCTGGTATGGCACGGCGATGCTCTGCTACGTGACGCCCAAGGAACATCTCGGGCTGCCGAACAAGAACGACGTCAAGGACGGCATCATGGCGTACAAGATCGCCGCGCACGCGGCCGATCTCGCCAAGGGGCACCCGGGGGCGCAGATCCGCGACAACGCGCTGTCGAAGGCGCGCTTCGAGTTCCGCTGGGAAGACCAGTTCAATCTCGGACTCGATCCGGACAAGGCACGCGAATTCCACGACGAGACGCTGCCGCAGCACGGCGCCAAGCTGGCGCACTTCTGCTCGATGTGCGGGCCGCACTTCTGCTCCATGAAGATCACCCAGGACGTGCGCGACTACGCGGCGAAGCTCGGCGTCGACGAGAATGCGGCGCTCGAGAAAGGGATGGAAGCGAAGGCGATGGAATTCGTCAGGAAAGGCGCGGAGATTTATTCCAAGGCGTAACACAAACGCACTTCGCCTGCTTGCTCGCATGCGCGACGCGGGCAAATCATGAGCGCCGCAAAGCTCGACGCCATGGGGCGGGCCGGCGCAATCCGCATCGGCGTCTCCGGCTGGCGCTATCCGCCATGGCGCGGCGGCGCGTTTTATCCGAAGGGCCTGCCGCAGCGCAGCGAGCTCGAGTACGCATCGCGCGCTTTGCCCTCGATCGAGCTCAACGGCTCTTTCTATTCGCTGCAGCGCCCCGAGAATTACGCCGCCTGGTACGACGACACGCCAGCGGGCTTCGTCTTCAGCGTCAAGGGCTCCCGCTATATCACGCACATGCTGCGTCTTAACAACATCGAGACGCCGCTTGCGAACTTCTTCGCCTCAGGCATCGCCAACCTGCGCGACAAGCTCGGCCCCTTCCTGTGGCAGCTGCCGCCCAATTTTCGCTACGACGCGGGTAAGCTCGACCGATTTCTGGCCATGCTTCCCCGCGACACGGATCAGGCCTCGGCGCTGGCGCGGCGCGGCGACGCGAAGGTCAAGGGTCGTTCCCGCATCTCGTTCGGGCCGGTGCGACCATTGCGGCACGCGATGGAGATCCGCAACGACAGCTTCATCGACCCGTCTTTCGTCGCCCTGTTGCGCAAGCACCGCGTCGCCCTGGTGATCGCGGACACGGCGGGCAAGTGGCCGCAGTACGAGGACGTAACCGCCGACTTCGTGTACATACGCCTGCACGGCGACGAGGAGCTCTACAGGAGCGCCTATATGGAGGGCGCGCTTACGCGCTGGGCCAAGCGCATCAGGCGCTGGAGCGAGGGCGGGGAGCCTTCGGACGGCCGCCGAATGGTTGACCAAGCCGCGGTAGTTCGTCGTTCACGCGATGTTTTTTGCTATTTCGACAACACCGACAAGGTCGAAGCGCCGCGCAACGCGCTGCGTCTGATGAAAAAGCTGGATATCGCGTGGCCGAGCCAGCCGCGCTCCAAAGCTCTGAAATAAACGACGCTGACGTGACGAGGCTGCCTCGGCGCGGTTGAGATGGCCGCGTCTGTTCTTTCAGCCGGTCCTACTTCCGACCACGCGCCGGACTCGTCGCTTTGGCCGACGATGGCTTGCGCGACGGCGGCCGCCGCTTGTTTTGTGGCGGCTGATCGCGCCGTTCCGCCGCGACCTCGTCGAACAGCCACTTCCGGAACGGTGCGAGCTTGGGGGAATCGACGAGGCGCGGCGGATAGACAAGAAAATATTTTTTCGGCAACGGTACGACGATGTGGAAAAGCTGGATGAGCACGCCGTTGTGGACGTCGTTGCCGAGGAGCGAGCTTCGGGCAAGCGCGATGCCCTGGCCGTCGATGGCCGCCTGCATGGTGTGCGAGGAGTCGCTGAATGCCGGCCCGCGCGTGGGCTCGGGCCAGTCCAGACCGGCCGCCTCGAACCAAGATTTCCAGGACTCCCCTTCTGATCTGAGCAGCGTGTAACGCGACAGGTCTGCCGGGTGCGATGGCAGCCGCCCGTTGTTCAGGTGCGGACTGCACACCGGGAAGGTCGTGTCGTCGAGGAAGTGTTCCGAGACCAAGCCGGGCCAGTCGCCCAACCCGTGGCGGATCCCGACGTCGACGTCGTCGCGTTTGAAGTCCGCCAGTGCAATGTTGGCGATGACGTCCAAGTCGATCTCCGGATGCTTGGCGAAAAACTTGCCGATCCGCGGCAACAACCAACGGGCGGCGAATGAGGGAATCACGCTGACCCGCAGCTGCCGCGGGTTGTCGCGCTCGGTCACCTCGCGCACCGCATCGCCCAACTCGGAGAGCACGGCCCGCACGCGAGTGGCGAAGCGCTCCCCTTCGTCGGTCAACCGGATGCCGCGCCCCGCACGCTCGACCAGACGAACCCCGAAATCCGCTTCCAGCGACTTGATCTGATGGCTGATCGCGCCGTGCGTGAGATGAAGCGATTCAGCGGCGCGCGTGAGGCTCCGCGTGCGGGCGGCGGCTTCGAAGGCGCGCAACGCCTGCATCGGTGGAAGTCGGTCAGCCATGCTCGTCCAATATGTGAAAGCAATTCACATAATATCCCAAAACAAATCGTTTGTCCGGAGCCGATCTCGCCTCTAGAATTTGCCTCGTAAGCGCAGCCCTGCGCCAGGAGAACAACATGCAAATTCGGCTCTCATTTAAGCGTATGTTCCTCGCCCCTGGCAAGACCTTTGCCGTGCCCACGGTTTCCGGCGCCCGCGTTCGGGTCGTGGACGGCCTGGTGTGGGCCACGACCAGCAGCAGTCCGGACGACGTCTGGTTGGGCGCGGGCGATGAGCACACGGTGCAAAGCGCCGGCTTGACCGTTGTCGAATCGGTTGCCCCATCGACGGTCGAGATCATTCCGCCTGCTGCAACCGGCATTCGAGGCCGCATCATGAACCACTACGAGATCAATATTCCCCGCGCGGCGTGCCGTATCGCCGCCATTGCGATGACGGCCATCACTATCGGCACGCTGGTGGTCCTTCCGGCAAAGATGGAGGCGGCCAGGCACGAGTTGCGGCAGCCTGTAACGGCGAATGTCCTCGCCGCCACGCCAGCCCAATGGGCGATCAGCCCGCCCGGCGACATGGTCAAGCCGCCGGAACCGACGATTACCCAGGCATCGAGCGGCGTGGCGCCGCCGACGCACGTTCAGTGATGGCACCGCAAGACGGCGGTGTCACTATTCCGGCGGGCCCGCGCCGCCCTCCGGGTTTCGCCCGAACAGCCCACTGGCGAGACCCCAAAGGCCAAGCACGGCCGTGCCGAGACAGACGATCGCAAAAAACCCGGCAACGATGCGCGCCCACCACGGCATCGGCTCGCTGGTGACGAAGCCGGCGACGCCCCCGATCGTCCATGTCCCGTCGGGCGCGGGATGGAGCGGCGTGAGCGCCAGCGCCGCGCAGACGAGGCCGAACGTCGCCATGAAAAGCGCAAAGAACAATGCGCGCATCCGCGGCCAGGATTCGGGAAGCGCCGCAAAGACACCGATCGCCGCGAAAACCATACCCAGCACGGCCACCAGAGGATAGTCGCTTCGCGGAAGCGTCGACGACCACCACGGCGCGCCGACCAGCGCGGCGCCGACCAGAAACGCAATCAAGCCGGGAACAGCCCTCATGCAGCACCCTGAAGGGCGCGGGTTGCGGGGCCCACCGAGGAAAAAATCGACACTCTGAGCTAATGGTCGCGCGCTGTCCGCTGGCGTCTGAACGCGACAATGTAAATCGCCGCGTTTATTGCGACAACCACCGCGCCAAGCATGGCCTGCGCATTCTGCGTAAGCCCTTCTGGATACAAAAGCGATACGACATAGTGATCGATGAAGCCGCCGCCGTATCCCGCCTGTCCGGCCCGCTGGCGCAGGGCCACTTCCAGCGGCGTCAATGGGCAGATTGTTCCGCTAAATTCAATAAACGTGGCCCAGACAACAGCCGGGATGTGCAGCCATGCCAGCCGCGGCCACCGCAATATCAAAAGCGCGCCGAACACGACGAACAGCACGAACGCGAGGTGTGAAACGAGAATTGCGTCGGCGGCCGCGCGATAGGCCATGTCGATGGGTGAAGCGACTTAAGCGGCGACGTTGATGCGCACCGGCACGCGGCGGCGTCCCCACTGACGATCGAAACGCTCGAAGCGGCCCGGTATCGTCGTCCCGCAGTATTTGCACGCGCCTTCCGCAGTGACATCGTAGGAGAGGATCTCGTGCCAGTCGCGCGCGATCAACGGCTTCGCGCAGCCGGGACAGAAGGTCGTGCCGCCCTCGAGGTCATGCACGTTGCCGGTGTAGACGTAGCGCAAACCCTCGGCCAGCGCAATGTTGCGCGCGCGCGTTAGCGTCGCCGCGGGGGTGCGGACGATGTCGGTCATCTTGTAGTCGGGGTGGAAAGCGGTGAAGTGGAGCGGCACATCGGGCCCAAGCTGGCGCGCGATCCACTTGCACTCGGCCTCGATCTCCGCGTCGGAATCGTTCTTGCCGGGAATCAGCAGCGTGGTGATTTCGGTCCAGACGTCGGTTTCGTGGTGCAGGTAGACCAGCGTGTCGAGCACCGGCTGCAGGTGCGCACCGCATACCTTGACATAGAACTCGTCGGTAAAGCCCTTCAGGTCCACGTTGGCTGCGTCCATCTTGGCGTAGAAGTCGCGGCGCGCCTCGACTCCTATATAGCCTGCCGTCACCGCGACCGCCTGAATGCCGAGATCGTGGCAGGCGTCGGCGGCATCCATCGCGTACTCGGCGAAAATCACCGGATCGTTGTAGGTAAAAGCAACGCTCTTGCAGCCGGCGCGCGCGGCCGCCTCCGCGATCGCCACGGGAGAGGCCTGGTCCATCAGCGTGTCCATCTCGCGCGACTTGGAAATGTCCCAGTTCTGGCAGAACTTGCACGCGAGATTGCAGCCGGCGGTGCCGAAAGAGAGCACGCTCGATCCCGGAAAGAAGTGATTGAGCGGCTTCTTTTCGATCGGGTCGATGCAAAAACCGGACGAGCGGCCATAGGTGGTAAGCACCATTTGATTGCCGCTGCGCTGACGCACGAAGCAGGCACCACGCTGGCCTTCGTGCAGGCGACAGTCGCGCGGACAAAGGTCGCACTGGATGCGCCCGTCGTCGATGAAATGCCAATAGCGGCCAGGGTAATCGCTCACGACATTTCTTCCATGGTATGCAAATCGCTTTCGCGCCACTTGATGACGCCGTATCGCGAAATCTGGACGCCCGCACTCCAGAAGTCGATCGGCAGGCCGGCCTTGCGCTTTAACTCGGCGAGAAACTCCGTCGGCTCGCGAAGAGTGTCCCACACCTGAGGCAGGAAGGTCGCGCGCCTGCCCGCGAATTCGAGCACTACACCGTCGACGCCCGGCCGAAGCTGAGCGAGCAAGGACTGTTCTCCGTCCGCCGGCATGGACTCGGGCGCTGACAGCAGGGACACCTCTACCCATGTGTCGATGAATTCGTCACTACCCAGACGCGGAAAACGCGGATCGTCGAACGCAGCGGCAACCGCGTTGGCGCGAACGTCGACGCCCAGCGGTCGCCTGGCCTCGAGGGTGCCGATGCACCCGCGCAGCAATCCATGCTTGAAAAGCGTCACGAATGTCGCACCCGGCGCCTCGAGCGCCGGGTGTCCGGGCTTCGCGCGCTCGGTCCCGGCGCGATCGGACGCGACGTCGCCGATTTCGCCCAGCTCGGCGCCGATGGCGCGTCGCGCAATCGTCACCAGCGAGCGGCCGAGCTCGGCGTCATGCATCGACGGTCTCCTCGAGTCGATTCGTCGCGACGCTCTCCGGCAGCTTCCGCGCGAACGCAAACGCGGCATAGCCGACGACGCGCGATTTTTCGCCCGCGGTATCGCCGGAGTTGCGCAAATCGAGGAGCTCCGGCACGAGACCGTGTCGGCGCGCGCAGAGCGCGAAGCCGTTGATCGGCGTGGCGCCGCACGCCTGCTGGTGATCGAGGGTGTCGGCGAGCGCGAGGATGTCGTCAACGGTTGAGCTATCAATCTCGGCAGCCCGCTCGTAGGGATGGTAATGCGACAAGTCGGAGCTGACCACGATCAGCGTCTCGGGGCCGCCCCACAGGCGCTCGATGACTTCCGCGACTTCCGATGGCGAAGCGTCCCCGACCGCGAGCGGAACCAGGGTGAAGTCTTCGAGTATTGTCTGCAGGAAGGGAAGCTGCACCTCGAGTGAATGCTCGAGCGAGTGGGCTGCCTCGCTCTCGTCCACCTGAGGCATCGCGCGGAGGCGCGCCGCGGCCCCGGCATCGACCGCGACCGCACCCAGCGGCGTGACGAAGCTATCGGCGCCAGGCAGCGCCAAGCCACGAATCGGCACCCGATGCACCGGGCCCAGCAAGACAACCCGGCGGATAAGGGATCGGCCGGGAATGAGCCGCGCGTACGCGCTCGCGGCTATCGGGCCGGAATAGATATATCCCGCGTGCGGGACGATGAGCGCCTTCGGGCACTCCGCGTCGGCAGCGGGCCGAGGCGCGGCATCGAGCAATGCGCGTACGCTCGCCTTGAGCGCGGGAGGCGCGCCGGGATAGAACAGGCCGGCTACGGCGGCCGGACGGACGGTGAGCATTGGCTACCTTGTCGGAGCCCATTCAAGGCTACAGCCGCAAAATCGGGGCGACTTCGGTCCAAGCGAGCCCCGAAAGCGGTAATTGTCGCGCCGCCGCGGCCGTTATGCACGTTACTTTCGTTCGGGCTATTTGGTGGGAGTCAGCGCGACTTTCCGGTCGGCCATGTGGCGAAGATAGGCAAGCAGGTCGGTGAGCTCCCTGTCTGACAAGTTTGCGACCGGGAACTTAGGCATTTTCGCGGCCGGCCAGCGGCGCAGCGACTGCGGATCGCGGATCAGGCGGCGAAGGGCATCGACGCGAAGATACTCGGTCGGGTTGTACGGGACGTTCAAATCCGGCCCGATGGTCGCGTCGCCGCCCAAGTTCAAGGTGTGGCAGGCGGAGCAATGTTTTTCGTATGCGGCAAAGCCGTGCCGGATCGGGTCCTGCGCCGACAAGCCGGAGGCCGGTGCGAGCATGGGGTAACGCTTGACCAGGGGCGCGACCGATTCGATGCGCGCGATCTGATAAGGCCATTGTCCCGACCGGATGCCACCCATCTCGGGCCGCACCCAGACCACATAGAACGGACCCGCGGTCGCGCTTTCCCCCGCCTTCAGTGCCGGCCACGGAGCATCGGGCGACTCGATCGCCAGATACGCGACGGCGCCGTCGCCGTGGGCGAGGAGGGGTGCCGCGGCCAGGTTCGCGACATATCCGTCGTTGGCAACGAAACGTATCGTCTCGTCGGGCGCCACACCGGCAAGCAGTGCCGCCACGGGAACGGCGCGGAAGCTCATGTCGCGCTTGTACGCAACGTCGCCGGGAATCGTGACGTTGGTCGCCGCCGGCATCGCGAGGAGGCTTGCCGGAGCATAGGTCGCCATTCTGCCGCCGGCGACGATAGTCAGCTCGGGCTCCGACGCCGCGACGCTTTGCGTCAGCGTGGCGCAGACGCCGGCGCAGAGAAAAAGCCGGAGACGATGCATGCGTGTCACTCCTCGTGCGCTGCCAGCCGGACGATATAGCCGCCGGACTTTTCGTCGCGTTCGAGCTTCAGGCTGCCGCTTTTTTCGGCCGTTTCCAGCAACGCGTTGAAGGACCTGAAGCCATGATACGACTCGGTGAATCCGGGATTGCGGCGCTTGAGCGCCTGCTTGACCATCGAGCCCCAGATCTTTTCCTCCTCGCCGCGCTCCGCCACCAGCGCTTCCACCGTTTCGACGACCAGGTCCAGCGCCTTCTGCCTGCGTTCGTCGTCGCCCTTTTTCGCCGGAGCGTTGCTTTCCTCCCTCGACGCCTTTCCCTGCGCCTTCGGGGTCTCGCCTGCGGACGGCCGGGACGCGGCCCTGCGTGCGGCGGGACGCTTTTTTTCACGCACCAGATCGTCGTAGAAAATGAACTCGTCGCAGTTCGCGATCAAGAGGTCCGACGTCGAGTTCTTGACGCCAACCCCGATGACGACCTTGTTGTTCTCGCGCAGCTTGGAGACCAGCGGCGAAAAGTCCGAATCGCCGCTGATGATCACGAATGTCTCGACGTGCGACTTCGTATAGCAAAGATCCAGCGCGTCGACGACCATGCGTATGTCGGCCGAATTTTTGCCCGATTGCCGCACGTGCGGAATCTCGATCAGCTCGAAGGAGGCTTCGTGCATCGGCGCCTTGAACGCCTTGTAGCGATCCCAGTCGCAGTACGCTTTTTTGACGACGATGCTGCCTTTGAGCAGTAACCGCTCCAGCACCTTGCCGATGTCGAAACGCTCGTACTTGGCGTCCTGAACGCCCAGCGCGACGTTTTCGAAATCGCAGAACAGCGCCATGTTGGTGACTTCGGGGGGATGGGCCATGGTCTTTCGATGAGCTTCTCCCGGGCCGAGCATGAGCCGGCGAGCGCGAGATAGAATAAGAACGAGAATGGTAACGGCGTGCCGCTAAGATAGCAGCAACCGGCCGCTGTGGAAACGACCGGTCTCTTTTCGACTTCCAATGACGACATCCCTTCCAGCCCTGTCGCTGCTCGAAACCCGGGTGCTCGGCGTGCTGGTCGAAAAGCAGCATACAGTCGCCGATACGTATCCGCTGACCCTGAATGCGCTGATCGCCGGCTGCAATCAGAAGACGAGTCGCGACCCGGTATTGAGCGCCACCGAGGCGGAAGTGCAATCGACGGTCGACCGCCTCAAATCGCTGTCACTGATCGTCGAATCGAGCGGTGGTCGGGTGATGCGCTATGCGCACAATGTCGAGCGCGTGCTGGGTCTTCCGTCGCAGGCGGTCGCATTGCTTGCGACGCTCATGCTGCGTGGACCGCAAACGCTGGGCGAGCTTCGGATCAACAGCGACCGCCTGCACCGGTTCGCCGATATTTCTGCGGTGGACGCCTTTCTGCAGGAGCTCGCCGCCCGCCCGAGCGGGGCGCTGGTGGCAGAGCTGGCTCGCGCACCGGGATCGAGGGAGAATCGCTGGATGCATTTGTTGTCCGGCGTGCCGCCGCCGGACGTCGTTCCCGCCGATGGCTCCGTGTCACTCGTCGGTGACGTCGTCACGGTGTCGGAAATCGCGGCGCTCAAGGCCAACCTGCGTCATCTCGAGGAGGAGCTCGAAGCTCTCAAGAGCACCGTCGCCAATTTGCGCAGCGAGCTCGGCGGCACCTAGCCTTTCAAGCTACGCGGTCGTCGCTCGAGCCGCTGCCCGGAACCGTGTAAACTGGCCGCCGATGCCGCCCCGGAGCGTCGCAATCCTGCCCGGGAATCGCCGGCGCTCTGTTCGCGAGGAGGACTTCTGTCATGTCATTCGCCAAACTGCTCTGGCTTCTTGCCGGCGTTGTAGCGCTCGGCGCGCAAGCGCAAGTCCCGGCGGGCTATCCGGCCGACTACGCGAAGATCGTCGACGGCGCCAAGAAGGAAGGCAAGGTCGTCGTCTATTCGACCACCGATGCCAAGCTGGTGACGCCGCTGATCAAGGACTTCGAGGCCGCGTTCCCCGGGGTGAAGGTTGAATATACCGATCTGAACTCGACCGAGGTCTACAACCGCTTCATCAGCGAGAACGCGGCCAACGCGACTTCGGCCGATGCGGTATGGAGCTCGTCGATGGACCTGCAGATGAAGCTCGCCGCCGACGGGCTGGCTATGACTTATAAGTCGCCGGAGATCGCGGCGCTGCCGGCATGGGCGCACTGGAAGGACAGCGTGTATGCAACCACCTTCGAGCCGATCGCGATCGTCTACAACAAGCGGCTGGTTCCACCCGAAGACGTGCCCAAGACCCATGCCGACTTCGTCAAGCTGTTGACCACCAAGGCCGACAAATACCAGAAGAAAGTCACCACCTACGATGCCGAAAAATCGGGCGTCGGCTTCATGCTGGTCAATCAGGATGCGAAGCTGAATCCGGCGTTCTGGGACTTGGTCAAGGCCATGGGCGCGCGTGGCGCGAACATGCAGAGCTCGACGGGCACGATGATGGAACGGGTCTCTTCGGGCGAGAATCTTATCGGCTACAACATCCTGGGCTCGTATGCGCTGACGCGCGCCAAAAAGGACCCGTCGATCGGCGTAGCCTTTACCAGCGACTACAACCTGGTGCTCTCCAGGCTGGCATTCGTAGCCAAGAACGCGAAGAATCCGAACGGCGGCAAGCTCTGGGTCGATTATCTTCTGTCCAAGCGCGGCCAGACGATGGCCGCGCAGCAGGCCGAGTTGTACTCGGTGCGCACCGACATGACCGGCAAGGATAGCGGCGCCGGCTTCGCCAAGGAGCTGGGCAGCGCAGTAAAGCCGATCGCGGTCAACGATGAGTTGTTGCAGGGACTCGATCAGACCAAGCGGCTCGAGTTCCTCAAGCAGTGGCAGGCGGCTCTGGGTCGCAAGTAAGGCTCGCAAATGAGCTACGCACGTGAGACACGGAAGTGAGGGTCTGGGTAGTCAAGCACTAGCGACACGATAGATCATCGTTTCAACATGCGCCGAATCATTTCGAGCGTTCCTATGTAAGGCTCGTCATTCGCGCGGCCTTTAGTCCCCGCGAAAGCGGGGAGGGAATCCGGCGTCGTTGGATCATCAAACGACACTGGGTCCCCGCTCAGTTGCCAGATGAGCGGGGACGACACCTGAATGTGACTGTCCGCAGCTTCAGTTTCGCGGCGACGACACCTAACTATGATTGCCCGCAGCTTCACCCTTCCGCGGACGACGGTGGTCATCATCACCGCGCTGGTGATTCTCACCCCGCTGTCGTTGATCTTCTGGCAGAGCTTTCTCAACGCGCCGTTTTTCAATCCGGCCAAGCATCTGTCCTTCGATGCCTACCGCTTCATTTTCGACGACCCGGACTTCTGGAACGCGTTTCTCAATTCGGTGGTGATCGCGGCCGGGATGGTACTGATCGCCCTGCCGCTGGGCGCGGCGCTGGCCTTCCTGCTCACCCGCACCGATCTGCCCGGGCAGCGGATGATCGAAGTGCTGGTGCTGGTGCCGGTATTCATTTCGCCCATGGTGCTGGCCTTCGGCTATGTGGTGGCGATGGGGCCGGTGGGCTTTTATTCGTTGTGGGCCAAGGAGGTCTTCGGCGAGGTGCCGTGGAATGTCTACTCGCTGACCAGCATCGCGGTCATCGCCGGTCTGACCCACGTGCCGCACGTCTACCTGTACTCGTCGGCGGCGCTGAAGAGCCTGGGCTCCGACGTCGAGGAGGCGGCGCGGGTGGTCGGTGCCAACCCGCTGCGGGTGGCCTTGAATGTGAGTCTGCCGATGACCGCGCCGGCGCTGTTCTACGCCGCCGTGCTGGTGTTCTTCCTCGGCTTCGAGCTGTTCGGATTGCCGCTGGTGCTGGGCGACCCCGAGGGGCACCTGGTGCTCTCGACCTACCTCTACAAGCTCACCAACAAGCTGGGCACCCCGTCCTACCACCTGATGGCGGCGGTGGCGGTGTGCATTGTGGCGGTGACCTTCCCCCTGGTGCTGTTGCAGCGCTGGCTGCTCAAGACCTCCGGCAAATATGTTTCGGTCAAGGGCAAGGCGACCCGGCAGAAGCTGCTACCGCTGGGCGGCTGGAAGTGGATCGCGCTGGCGATCGTCGCCTTGTGGCTTATCTTCACCATCGTGGTGCCGATTTCCGGCATTGCGTTGCGCGCCTTTGTCGAGCAATGGGGCGAGGGCATCGCCTTGAGCGAGGTGCTGACGCTGGAGAACTTCCGCCAGGTGTTCGACCAGTCCGATCAGGTGCGGGCGATCATCAACACCTTTCTCATCGGCACGATTGGCGGCGGCCTGGCGGTGGCCTGCTATACCGCCATCGGCTTGGCCGGCCATCGCCAGCGCGGTGGGGTGGCCAAGGTGCTCGACTACCTGGTGCTGATTCCGCGGGCGATTCCGGGCCTGCTCGCCGGCTTGGCCTTCCTCTGGATCTTCCTCTTCGTGCCGGGCTTGAAGGAGCTGCGCAACACGGTGTTCTCGGTCTGGCTCGCCTATACCGTGGTCTGGCTCGCCTACGGACTGCGGCTGATCTCCGGGGCGCTGCTGCAGATCGGGCCCGAGCTGGAGGAGTCGGCGCGCACCGTCGGCGCGTCGAATGCCCAAGTGCTGCGGCAGGTCACCCTGCCGCTGATCCGCTTCGGGCTGCTGGCGAGCTGGCTATTAGTGTTCATGATCTTCGAACGCGAGTACTCGACCGGGGTCTACCTGCTCGGGCAGGGGACCGAGGTCATCGGCTCGATGCTGGTATCGCTGTGGGGCGCCGGGGCCATCGATCAGGTGGCCGCGCTGTCGCTGATCAACATTGCGCTGGTGGCCGCCGGTTTGGGCCTCGCGCTGCGCTTCGGAGTCCGCCTCCATGAATAAGCCCGACCCCCATCTGCCCACCAAGCCGCTCGACCAGCTGGTGGTCGAGAACCTGCATTTGCAGTATGGCGACAACCTGATTCTCCAGGGGGTCTCGATGACCCTCAACCCGGGCGAGGTGGTGGCGCTGTTGGGCGCCTCGGGCAGCGGCAAGACGACGCTCCTGCGCTCGGTGGCCGGCCTCGAGCAACCCAGCCGGGGCAAGATCACGATCGGCAACGCCGTCCTCTACGACAACGACGCCGGCATCGACATGGCGGTCGAGCAGCGCAATCTGGGGTTGGTGTTCCAGTCCTATGCCTTGTGGCCGCACCGCAGCGTGTTCGACAACGTTGCCTACAGTCTGCGCCTGCGCGGCATTGCGGCGAGCGAGATTGGCACCCGGGTCGATCAGGCGCTGACCAATCTGGGCTTGGGCCCCCTTGCCAAGCGGCTGCCGCACCAACTCTCTGGCGGGCAACAGCAGCGGGTGGCGATCGCCCGCGCGCTGGTCTACAACCCGCCGGTGGTGCTGATGGACGAGCCGTTGTCCAACCTCGACGCCAAGCTGCGCGAGGAGGCGCGGGCCTGGCTGCGCGAATTGATCGTGCGCTTGGGTCTCTCGGCGCTGGTGGTCACCCACGACCAGACCGAGGCAATGGCGATGTCGGATAAGATCCTGCTGCTCAACTTCGGCAAGATCGAGCAGCAGGGCACGCCGGAGGAGATGTACAACCGGCCGCAGACCCAGTTCACCGCCGAGTTCATGGGCAGCAACAACCATCTGCCGGGGAAGGTGCGCCAGGTGGTCGACGGCCGCGCCCTGCTCGAAGGCGAGGGCTGGCAGCTGTGGGGCGCCGCCCGCGGTGCGCTCAAGGTCGGCGACCTGGCCACCGGCATCATCCGCCTCGAGCGCACCCGCATCGCCGATGGCGACGGCGACAACCGGCTGCGCACCGAAGTGGTGACCGGCATGTTCCTCGGCGACCGCAAGGAGCAACTGTTCAAGCTCGGTGCCCTGCGCCTGCGCTGCTACGGCCATCTCCCCGTCGGCAGCCGCGCATCGTTTATCGAGCTGCCGCCCGACGACCTGTGGATTTTTTCCAACGACGCTGCGTGAGCGGTCGAGCGTTGCGAGACCACTTTGCGCGGTGGCGGCAACCGCGGTCGCGTAGAATCATGCTGCGCGTCGAATTTACGCAGAGGGTGGGATGGGATTGCTGGACGGGTTGGTAGAAAACGTGCTCGGCATCGGCGCGCAGCAGAGCCAGGGCTCGATGCTGCAGGTCGCATTGCAAGTGCTGGAACAAAACGGCGGCTTGCCCGGCATCATCAGCAAGTTCGAGCACGGCGGCATGGCCGACCATGTCGGTTCGTGGGTGGGAACCGGCGCCAACATGCCGATCAGCGGCGCGCAGCTTCAGGAAATTCTGGGCAGTGGATCGATCGGCGAGATCGCGCAACGGCTGGGCTTGTCGCACGGCGACGCGAGCTCGGGATTGGCGCAGGTTCTGCCGCAAGTCATCGACAAGCTGACGCCCGAGGGCCAGGTGCCGCCGGACCATGGCGATATCGTGGCCCGGGCGCGCGCGCTGCTGGAGCAAATGTACGCAAGCTGAGGCATCGATCCCTCCGGCGGTACAATATGCGGCCGGGCGGCGTTGAGCCGCCCGGCCTTTTTTGTGATGTGTGAAATGGTCGAGCCCAATCTACTCACCGCGGCAATTCTAGGACTGGTCGAAGGACTGACCGAGTTCCTGCCGGTTTCATCGACCGGACATCTCATCGTTGCCGCATCGCTGCTCAACTACACCGGCGACAAGGCGAAGCTGTTCGAGATCGTGATCCAGGCAGGCGCCATCCTCGCCGTCTGCTGGGAGTATCGCCGCAAGCTCATCGGCGTTGCGGCAGGCTTGTTCTCCGATCGCGCCGCACAGCGTTTCGCGATCAATCTCGCGGTCGCCTTTCTGCCTGCGGCGATTCTCGGCCTCGCATTCAGCCGTGTGATCAAGGCCCATCTCTTCGCACCGGTTCCCGTCGCCTCGGCATTCGTCCTCGGCGCCTTCGTGATTCTTTGGGCCGAGCGGCGGCACCGCCGCAATCCGCAGACGGTGAGAATCGAAAGCGTCGACCAGATGCGCTGGAGCGATGCCCTCAAGATCGGCATCGCGCAGGCGTTCGCGCTCATTCCAGGCACGTCGCGCTCGGGCGCGACCATCATCGGTGGCATGTTGTTTGGTCTTTCGCGACCGGCTGCGACCGAGTTCTCGTTCTTTCTCGCGATTCCTACCCTCCTCGCCGCGACCGGTTATGAGCTGGTGAGAAACCGGGACCTTCTGGTCGCCGACGACCTGGCGATGATCGGCGTCGGCTTTGTCGTCGCCTTCATCAGCGCCTTGCTGGTGGTGCGCTGGTTGTTGCGCTACGTGGCCCATCACGATTTCGTTCCCTTCGCGTGGTACCGGATCGCGTTCGGCCTGGTGATCATCGGCACCGCCTACGCGGGCCTAGTCCGCTGGGATTGACGCCGTGCCCGCGGCGAGCAACGCCGATCGGTTCGCCGCGGCGCGACTGAGCCTTGCCGGGCCGGCATTGGCCGTGATCGGCATCCTCGGCTTTTCGTTCAAGGCGATCCTGATCAAGCTCGCCTACTCATGGGCGCCGATCGATGCCGTCACCCTGCTCGCCCTACGGATGATTTATTCGGTGCCGTTTTTCGCGCTGATGGCATGGTGGGCCAGCAAGTCGCACGCTAAATCGATGCGGCGTCCCGATTGGCTGGCCATTCTTTGGCTGGGTTTCATCGGCTATTACCTCGCGAGCCTCCTCGACTTCATGGGCTTGCAATACATTACCGCGTCGCTCGAGCGGCTGGTGCTGTTCCTCTATCCGACGATGGTGGTGCTGCTTTCGGTGGCGCTGTTCAGGACACGCATCGGCGGCCGAATATGGGTGGCGCTTGTACTTTCCTACGCCGGCATACTGCTGGTCGTCGAGCACGATTTTCTTGTCACCAGCGACACCCATGGTTTCTGGCTCGGCGGGGCGCTGGTGTTCGCCGGTGGGTTCTGCTACGCGCTGTACCTGGTCGGCGCGGGACCGGTCATCGCTCGCCTAGGAAGTCTGCGTTTCATTGCCTGGGCGATGCTGACATCGGCGGTGTTCGTCATCGTTCAGTTCCTGCTGACCCGGCCGCTTGCCGCGCTGGCCGCGCCGACATCGGTTCAGGTTCTGTCACTGGTGATGGCGCTGTTCTCGACGGTATTGCCGACGTTTCTGGTGGCGGAGGCGATCAAGCGCATCGGCGCCAACCGTACCTCGCTTATCGGCTCGCTCGGACCGGTGTTTACGATTTGGCTAGGCTGGTGGATCCTCGGCGAGCCATTGCACTGGATCCAATTAGCAGGCGCCGCAATGGTGCTGGGTGGCGTCACGCTGGTGACGATGAAGCCGGCCGCGGCGTGATCCCCTTCACGCCACTTGCGCGTATCACGGGCCGCTGCTGGTGAACCAGTAAACGCGGCGGCGCGTCGCGTCGACGTTGATCGGCACCCGCGATACGCCGATCCCCGAGTGCACCGCGTTGAATCCGCCAATAATGAACGGCACCATCCGAACCGAAGCCGGCTGACTTGCGCTGGCCGGAATATCGATTTCCACATTGCCGATGACCGGCGAAGGCGGCAAGCCGCCACCGGCGAGCTGGATCGAGTCCGGGATACCGCAGAAGAGCGGCAGCCGGTAGGTTTTCGCTATCCCGAGATTCGAGTCGCAGGATCCCGGCGCGGGCGGCGACGGCTGATTGGTGCTGAAGTAGCTGTAGCCGCCGGTCGAAACCGAAGCGGTAACGACCTTTTCCCCGCTGCCCGCGAGCGCGTAGTAGCAACCCGGCACGCTGGCATTCAAACTAAAACTTGCGCTCACGGGCGATAGGCTCGCATCGAAAACCAACCCCGCTGTGGGCGCGCCTTTGCCGATCTTGTAATCGAACAAAGTATAGAAGCGGTCATTGGTCGTCGCCAGCAGCGGGCGCTCGCGATTGCCGCTGCCGATCATCAGCGCGGCAAACCGCTGAGTCAGAACCACGTCCGGCTCGTAAAAGAATTTGCGCGTGCTCGATCCGTCGGCAAGCGCCGCGATCTTGTTGATCGTCCAGTTTGCCGTGGCACCGTTTCCGGACGAATTTTCGAAATCGATGCGGTACACATTGGCGCCCATGTCGACCGCGTAAGCGCGATCAGCGTAGCCGTCGTAATCGGTATCGATGACCGCTACCGGCGCGGCGACGCTGCGCGACGTCGGCAGCGTCTTCAGCAGCGTTCCGTCGAACGCGTCGAGCATGAGCACCGCGTTGCCCATGTTCGTGGCTCCCGCCGGACTCGCATCCTCGGCAACGTTGTCGTAGCCGGCGCCCATGATCAGCACCGGGCATCCTGTTGGGGGGACAAGAAGCATTCCTGGGCAATTGCGGTATCCGCTCAGCGTGGCCACACGCGCTTCCGACCAAGTCTGGCCGAAAACGGATATGTCTCCCGATGTCTTGCGCCACAGGTACTTTGGCGTGCTCGGGTTGGTCACGTCGAACGCATAGAGGAAGCGGCCTCCGCGTCGCATCGGGACGAACAGCAGCGCCTGCGCGACCGCACCGGCGCTGTCGAGCTTTTGATACACCGTAAGCGGCCCGTCGACGAAGTAGTCTCGCGGCGTCGCGCTCGATGTTGCTGGCGTCGCAGGGAACCGGATTTCAGGCGTGTCGTCCCGGAACCGCTTGAAGCGGCCGAAAAGCTCCTGCGGTATGAACGCCCATAGCTCGTTGCCGGCACCTGTTCCGGTCTGGTTGCCGTTGACTGCGTGCAGCATGCCGTCGTTGCTGCCGTAATACACGATGGTTCCGATCGTGCCGCCGTAATTGACGACCGACGGGCGCGAGTGCAGCACGTCGCCATGGATGCTGGGACGGACGGTCGTCGTGCCGCCCGGCCCCAGTTCATCGCCCTCGTTGTCGGCGCCCACGACCCAGTTGATGAGCGCGGCGCGCTCGGTGCTATCTGCGGCTCCGAGCATCGCAGTCGTAATGGCCGTGTTCGCGGTTGTGAAGCGCTCGCTGGCCGCTGCCGACAA
This sequence comes from Casimicrobiaceae bacterium, assembly GCA_036491495.1. GTDB lineage: Bacteria > Pseudomonadota > Gammaproteobacteria > Burkholderiales > Casimicrobiaceae > PALSA-1003. The sequence continues at coordinate 222,535 of DASXBW010000043.1, read as the reverse complement.
AGTGGTCCCGCTGCCGCAGCCGATACAGGTGTAGATCTTGCGTCCGGATTGATCGGTGGCGTACGCGGAACGCAGCAGCTCGGCGTTGGCCCCTTTTTCGACGACTTCCCCATCCGGCAGATCGGAGGCGCTGGGCGGCGTGCCCGAGAGGCTGTTGGCCCAGAATGCGCTCGTCTTGCTCCAGTAGCTCACTGCTTGGGGAAGGAAAAACCCGGTCGCCGCGTTGAGCGCGGGATTGCCGAGGCTATCGCCCAGCTCGAGGGAGTCCGTCGCCGGATCGTAGAGCATCTGGTACTGCTTGAGGTTGCCCACCCATCGCGGACGAGCCAAGACGTCCGGGCGGAAGACGCCGACGAACAGCTGGTTCTTGTAGCTTCCCTGCGCGTTGACGGCGATCGGGAGACTCGCCGATGCGAAGACGCTGTTGATCGATTGGATGCTGTTGAAAATATCGGTCAGCGCCTTGACCAGCAGCGCGACGTCCGATGCCGCGTAATATTGGCCGCCACCCTGTTTTGCCATCGCACGAATGAAATTCGGATACAGCCCGTCGCTGGACGCGCCGACCACCGCGATGCCGTGTGTCGTGATCGACTGCACGCCGGCCTGCGTGCTCACGTCGACGCCGCGCAGAAAGCGCGTGTATTCATCCGCCCAGTTGGCCTGGTCGCTATTGGTGATGTACGAAGACGGATAGCTGATCTGCGTCACATTGCCACCCGCCGCCGCAAGCAAAGCCTGCGCGTCGCCGTTGGTGACCTCGCCGGGGCCGCCGTTGGCCAGGAAGATGATGTGATCGGCGCAGCCACTGCCCGGCGGTCCCACGTAGCTGCCGCCTGACACCGCGGTCGGATCCCATTTGGTTCCCGCCGTCCCCCGGTAAGGGACAGCTTTCGAGAACATGAGATAGGCCTCGTAGAGCGCCTTGGAGAATGCCGCGTTATTGCCCTTGTCGTCGCCGATGGTGATATTGCGGATGACGCTTTTAAATATCGCCTTGTTTGCGGCTGTTATCGGAACGAACTGCACGCGCGGGTAGCCGCCGCTGTTCTGCGCAGGCGACTCGTTGAAGACCATCAGTCCGACGTTGTAGAGGGCCGAGCCGCCCGGCCCGGTGCCGAGCGCATCGATCACGTTGTAGATCGCGCACTTTTCGATGCCGAATTTGGTGCCCTGCTCCTTGCCGGGGGCGCTCGCCTTGGGGCCGCTGGTGGTGATCACGCCGTTGTCGGTGAAGAAGCAATCCGGCACTGGGATATTGGCGCTCCAGTTGGCGGAGCTGTCCCAGATAATGAGCACGTTGGGCAACTCGGTGGTCGACACACCGCCTGCAAAAATGTCGATATCGTCAGCGTGCGCTGCGAGCGGCAAAAAACATAGGGCTGCGAACATGCCGAGACGAATGCTGTTCCGGTGGATGTGGTTCATCGCGCTGCCTTTGTCGGATGTCACTTGCAAAAATTGCTGGCGTTGGCGGCTTCGGTACGAATCGCGACGCCCTGATGGACCGTGAGCGACGTCCCCGAGCGTGCGTCGTCGACTTTCGCGGCGATGTCCCACTCGGTCTTCGCGCACAATGAATTGCCCGCAGATGTCGGAAGAAGACTCGCCGCTTCCACGACGACGCCTCCGCCTCCGCTGGTCGACTGCAGGCAGACACGGTCTGCTGCATTCGAGATGTCGAGCTCGGACGTCTTGACGTTGCGCACGCGATAGCATTCCGGCGCGGGCGAGAGCACCGCAGTTAGGTCGGCGACTCCATCGCCATCGATGTCCGTCGTGATCGGAGCGGCGGCTATCGCGAGTGGGTCCTTGGTGAACAGATTGGAGCTGATCGTTTCCTCGATCGCCCGCTGCGCGGCCGCCAGCGCCTGCTGCCGCGCCTGGCTGTTGCCGACGATTTGCAAGTGCTGGCTGCTGAGCCGGTATCCCGACAGGACGAACCAGGTCATCGCGATCAGAATCACCATCACGACCAGCAGCGTGGCGCCCCGTTGCCGATGCTCAGTCGCGTGCATCATGGCGTCTCCCGCACGCCGGCGGAATTGTTGAGGCGCACCATCGAGGTCAGGAGCAGGCGCTTGTACGAATCGCCGGCGGGCAGGGTCACTCCGGCCGGGCCGAGATCGAACGTCTTGGCGCTGTCGACATAGCCCTGTTCCGCGTCGGTCGATCGCGCCAGCACGTAGAGCTTGACCGATACCACGTTCGACCAGTCGTTGTCGGCGGCGCCCACCACGCCGCTCAAGCCGGCGCGATAGACGTCGGGATTGCCGTCGCCATCGGTGTCGAATCCGTAAAGAACCTGCAGATTCTCGACCCCCTCCACCAGCGGCGTGATGGTCATTACCGTGCCCAGAAGCTCCGCGCGCTTGAGCGTCGGAACGGTGTCGGTGCCGCATTCGTTGCAGGTGCTGACGTAGTAGCTGCGCACAACGCTTTGCCGGATGTCGGCGATGGTTGCGCAGTCGAGCTTGTGCAGCGTGAAGGTGCTCGGGTCGCTGGAGAAGACCCATGGCGCGCCGTCCGAGCCGCACTTCGAGGCCTGCAGGAAATAGGCGCCCGTCGCGGATGCGGGCGGCGTCGTGTCCGCGCTCGCGCGCCGGGTCACGACAACCGCGGTGCCCGCCTTGCGATTGCTGATGCAACCCGGAGTCGCGTCGCTACCCTGGTAGCCTGCGATCGGCACCGGTGCGGTGAACGGGGCAAGTGACCATCCCTGCGTTGCCAGCGTCGTCGAGCAGGGATCGGGCACCTGCCAGGTGACACCGGTGAAATTGGTCTCGGCGAAAAAGCCGGCCATCCTGACCTCGTCGCTCAGGACCTCGATGGCGTAGGCCGCGTTTTCCGCAAGCCGTCCTCCGCGCTCGAGGCCGGCGCGATTGCCGCTTGTGCCGGTGAAGATGACCGTCACCACGCCGAGCACCAGCATGCCGAGGGTCATCGCCACCATCAACTCGATGAGCGTCATGCCGCGCTGGCACTTTGCGCAGCCGGACAGCGGTGCTGACCGGGCAGCGTTCGACCGTGAGACCGGACCCGAAAACAGATGAATTTCGGAAGACATGGTCTAGGGCCCCAGCGTCGCGATTTGCACGACGGTCGAAAACACGCGGCGGTTTTCCTCGCGATCAAATGCATTGGCCCCGCAGGCGCTGTCGGAGCCCGTGGTGGGCACCAAGCCCTGCCACGCGACCGCGATCACGTAGATGTTTGTCGCCGGACTTATGACGCAGCCGCGCGCAGCAATCGGAGCGCCGATTGCACTCGTTCCGTCCAGTGTCGTGCTGCCGGCGAGAAGGTTCTGCCACTCGCAGACATCCTCGTTGACGCCGGTCAATCCAGTGCAGTCGGCGCCTCCGCCGGGCCCCCAGGTGGCGCTGTAATCGCCGACGTAGGCAGCGGCGTTCTTTCGGTTGAGATTGATGCGCTCGGACAAGTCCTGCACGAGCGTCATCGCCTGCGAGCGCTGCGACGCTTCCACTTCGCTCAAGGAGGATTGCGCCATCACTCTGGCCAGCGCCAGCATGCCGAAGGCGAGAATGAAGAGCGATATCAGGACGTCGATAAGAGTGAAGCCGGACTCGCCAAACGAGGGACCAGGTTTCATGCGCATGCTCCGAGAATAAGTTTGGGAATACCGCTGGGGTCGATGACAAGGCAGCGCGGCGACAACGCACTGCCGCTGCGGCTGTCGCTGAACTGCACCTTGTTCGTCGCGGCGGAGGTCAACCGTCCGTTGTGCTGATAGGCGATGGATGCGGGTGCCAAGCTGACAGCGACGCTCGGACCCAGCGGATTCCTCTTGTCGATCTGCTCGTTGCTTACGGTCGCGTTCACGACCCAACCCTGCGTCCAGTCGGCGCCGCTGGCCGGACGGACTTCGACTGGACCGTTGCGCTTGATCGCCTCGCTGCGCGCGACGATCAGCGACGACATGAGATCGGTGCCTGCCGCACGCAGACGCTGATTGACAAGGAGATTGGAAAGTTCCGGCATCGCGATCGTCGCGACGACTGCGATAATGACCATCACGATGAGCAGCTCGATGGCTGTGAAGCCGTGTGTGCTGGCCGGAGTACTGCGCGTCGCAAGGGATCGGTTGCTCATGGCTTGCTCGTCACCAACACGCCGGAGGAGTCCGGTTGCCCGCGCTATCGATGACTAGCGTCGGGCACACATCGCTCGCCTGGGCACCGATCGCGGTTGCCGTCAGCGTGAATGTCGGAGGAGTGGGAGGTGGGCCGTCGGCAGCCTGTACTGCCGCGGCTGTGAACGTGTACTTTCCGTTGAGATCGGCTGGCACCGTGACGTTAAGAGCTCCGAACGACGATGCATAAGCCCGTCTGTTCAGCAGATATTGCTGCTGGTTGCCGGCGGCCGTGGTCATGACCGACTGCGCCTCGGCGCGCGCCGATTTGCGCATCTGACTCGTGTACGCCGGCAATGCAATCGCCGCGAGTACTCCGACGACTACGATCGCGATCAGCAATTCGATGAGACTGAAGCCACGGTTGCGCATGTTCTCTACAACCTGTTTAATGTTGCATCGGGTGCAGCAGACCGTTTGCTTGTTCGATCGTTGCGACCCGCGGTGGGAATGCCACTGACATAAAGCAATAGCCGTACCTTGTTATCGACAACATCCGTCACATTGGATTGAACGGTATCTTTTAGGGTGACCAACGGCGACGCTGTGCAGATCATGTGCGGGCCATTCATCAGTAATTAGCGACGAATGAAAGCATCTTCTGCCGCTCACTGTCGCAGTCTGCCGGAAAGCGTTGGACGCATTGCGTCACGTTGCTCTTTTTGCGTCGATTAATTCGAAATGTGTACGCTACATTGCGTCTGGTCGCTTTCTCGTTTTTCGCGAGTGTTGCGATCAGCGGCGCTCGCGTCTGCGGACAGCATCCAAGCGTCATCGCCAAACGCCACGACAACTTGAAACGGCGCGTTCGCGGCGCGTTATGCTGTTGCGATTTCCGACAGTGATTTATTTTTATTGAAAGTCAATTTGCCATGGTTCCCAACGACATCACGGTTTCGCCTCCTGTGCTCTCGCTCAGAGATGCCGGACTTTTCAAGCAGCAGTGCTATATCGACGGGCAATGGTCTGACGCCGTGTCATCGCAAACGGTCGACGTCATCAATCCCGCAACCGGTCGTAAGCTGGGATCGGTTCCGAAGATGGGCGCAACCGAAACCGCCCGCGCGATCGACGCGGCGAATCGCGCCTGGCCGGCGTGGCGTGAAAAAACGGCCCGGGAGCGCGCGGCGATCATGCGCAAGTGGTCCGAGCTGCAGCTGGCCCATGCCGATGACCTCGCGCTGATTCTCACCACCGAGCAGGGCAAGCCGCTGTCCGAATCCAAGGGAGAAATCGCGATCGGCGCCGCGTACACCGAGTGGTTCGGAGAGGAAGCGAAACGAGTCTACGGCGACGTGATTCCGACCATCGGCAATGACCGCCGGCTCGTCGCGATCAAGCAGCCGGTTGGCGTCTGCGCCGCCATTACGCCGTGGAATTTTCCATCGTCGATGATCACCCGCAAGGTTTCTCCCGCGCTTGCCGCAGGTTGCACCGTCGTCATCAAGCCCGCAGGAGCGACGCCGTTCTCCGCGCTTGCCCTCGCCGAACTTGCGATCCGCGCAGGATTTCCGCCCGGCGTTCTCAATGTAGTGACCGGCGATGCGCGCGCGATCGGCGACGAGATGACTACCAATCCCATCGTGCGCAAGGTCTCGTTTACAGGCTCGACCGAGGTCGGCCGCTTGCTCATGAAGCAGGTCGCCTCCACGGTCAAGAAGATCTCGCTCGAGCTCGGTGGCAACGCACCGTTCATTGTTTTCGACGACGCCGACCTCGACGCGGCGGCCGACGGTGCGATCATTTCCAAGTACCGCAACACGGGGCAGACCTGCGTCTGCGCCAACCGCCTGTTCGTGCATGACAAGGTATACGACGCCTTTGTGGCGAAGCTTTCCGAGCGCGTGCGAGCGCTCAAGGTCGGTTCGGGCATCGAAGCCGGCGTTACGCAGGGACCGTTGATCAATCGCGAAGCGCTGGAAAAGGTCGAAGAGCACGTCGCTGATGCCACGGCGCATGGGGCGAAGGTGCCGGTCGGCGGCAAGCGTCACGCGCTGGGTGGGACCTTCTACGAACCGACCGTGCTCACCGGCGTGACCCCCGACATGAAGATTTTCAGCGAAGAGACATTCGGCCCGGTCGCGCCCTTGTTTCGCTTCAAGACCGACGAAGAAGTGATCGAGCTTGCCAATCGGACGGAGTTCGGCCTCGCATCGTACTTTTACTCGCGCGACATCGGCCGTATCTGGCGCGTTGCCGAAGCCCTCGAATACGGCATGGTCGGAGTGAACACGGGGATGATCACCACCGAGGTGGCGCCCTTCGGCGGCGTCAAGCAATCAGGCATCGGGCGCGAGGGATCGAAGTACGGCATCGAAGAATATGTCGAGGTGAAATATATCTGCATGGGCGGGATCTGACGCTCATGCCCGCACGAAGCACGTCGAGCCGCCGCTTCGGGTGAGCTGCCGATGGAGGCTTGCAACTCGCTGTCCTGCGCGTGGAGTTGGCTTGGCTCCAACGCCTCCAGCGTCGTCGCGCTCTCCGCGCTCGCGACCGCCTTTGCCGCCGTGTTGTACGTCGCTCACCAGTCAACGCTCGCAAGAAAGCACGATCGGCTGTCGGCCGCCCCCATGCTCGACATACCGTTCAGCTACACCGTGCAAGCGACGCACCCCGAGCGTCCGCAACTGCATTGCCATGTCGTTTTGTCGCTGGCCAACAATGGGCTCGGATCGGCGATCATCAAGAGATACGAAGTCTACGTCGATGGAAAGATTGTTCCGGTCATGCCGCGAAACGAGCTCGAGAGCGCCGTGCTGGTTGCGCTCGGGCTCAATAAATCGCAGATGTCCAAGATAAGTTTTTTCGCATACCAGGCGGATCACGTCCTTCCGAAAGGCGGCGCAGTGCAGATTATCGAGCTCGCTTTCGTCGTGCCAGGACAGGCCGCGTGGGACGAGGTCCTGCAGCGGTTTGCGCAAAACATCGGCGCGCGGATCGGCTACGTGTCGCTGTACGGGGAGCCCCGTGTCTGCGAGAAAGGCGCCGTCGGCCGTCCGGGCACGCCGCAATCATCGATGATCGCGCACTAGCCGTGGTCATGACGGCGTATTGTCGCTGATGCCACTCTCGCCGGGACCGCTCCTCACCTCGCTGCTTTGTGCCGCGTTGCTGAGCGCGTGCGCCGCGCTGTCGCCGGCCGACACGTTCGGCGCAGGGCGCGAAGTCGCCGACACCGAACGCGCATTTGCCAAGACCATGGCCGACCGCGATTACATGGCGTTCAAGTCGTTTCTGTCCGACGACGCCGTTTTCTTTTCGGGATCGACGCCGCTTCGCGGCAAGCACCGGGTCGCGGACGCGTGGCGGCGTTTTTTCGAAAAAACCGAGGCGCCGTTCTCGTGGCAGCCAGAGCAGGTGGAGGTGCTGGAATCAGGCGAGCTTGCCTTGAGCACGGGCCCGGTGCGCGATCCCCACGGCAAGTTGTTCGCGACCTTCACCTCGATCTGGCGACGGGAAGCGCCGGGCCAATGGCGAATCGTCTTCGACAAGGGCGCAGACGTCTGCGATTGCGCAAACCCATGAGCACCGGTGCGCTGCTTTTGTCTGCGGCAGTCGAATACGTTCGACTCTCGCTTTAAGCGGTTGGCTGGCGCGATCGCGTTCGCGCCGCCCTTGCACGACCGATCGTGCGCGTCTTAGTCCCAAGTTCATGACCGCGGCGGCCTTCCGCCGCGGTCGCAACGCAATCTGGGACGCTCGATCAGAACGTCGGGGGCAATGGCTCGACCTCGCCACCCGGCGGCGCAAACTGGCCAGGGAAATATGCCGGCAGAGGTTCCGACGCCGGTAACTGGGACTTCTCCGACGTCGTCGGCTCGGACAAGGAACGAGTCATCGGCGCGCCGCCCGCATCGGCGGGATACAGCTGCTCAAGCGATGCTCTCGAACGTGTCGGCGAAGCGGTCAGTCCCGGCTGCTCGAGAATCACGGTGACAAATCCCAGTGCGGCAAGCAAGGCCGCGACCTTTACCGCCGCCAGCAGTCGTTTCCTGCTGGCATAAGATCGTCTCGGCTTGGACATGGCAAACTCCTTGTGCTCGTGGACTTCACGGCGGACCGCATGCCAAAGGGGCCCACCGGTTGACCGCCGGCGATGATTCGCCGTCGGATGCGCCCACTCTAGCGCCACATCCCCGCGCGACGCGGCGGAGGATTCCAGCACGGGATTGCAGAAAATTCATGGCAGGACCGCGAAGGGCCTACCAGCCGGGCGGCGGCTTCGGTCGACGGCAAAAGCTACCAGCCGGACGGCGGCTTTTTCAGGACGGTGATCGTCTTATCCTTGATGCTGAGATAGCCGCCCGCGACCAGGTCCTTGAACAGGCGGCTGATCATGTCGCGCGAAGCGCCGACACGCTCGGCGATGTCCTGCTGGGTGAGCTTCTCGGGAACGACGAGCGACCCGTCGCGCTCGATGGCCAGCGTCATGATCAGCCGGACCAGCCGGCTGTAGACATCGGACAGCGCCAGACTCTTCACGGTCTCGGTGGTGATGCGCACGCGCTGAATCAGTTTCTCGACCAGATGCAGCGCGAATTCGGGGTGCGCGAGCACGAACTGGCGGAAGGTTGCCCGAGTGACGATCGCGCACGACGTCGGCTCCGTGGTCATCACCGAGGCCGATCGCGGACTGCCATCGAGCGACATCTCGCCGACGTATTCGCCGGGACCGAAAAAACTGAGCACGATTTCCCGGCCGGCTTCGTTGCTTGCGAAGACCTTCACCCGCCCGCTGAGCACGATGAACAACGAATCGGCGGTGTCGCCCTCGTTGATCAGTATTGTGTTTTTGGGGAAATGGCGAACCACGCCGGTGGCAGTGATCGCACGCAGAGTCTCCTCGGCGAGCAGCGACGGCGAGCTGGTGGCGGGAGCGATGTTAGCCATGGCAAAAGTCCCCGCGAAGATCGTAGCACGATGCGCCGCGGAGCCGGTGAGATAGTCGTCCCGAAACGGCCCGCAAAACCGACCGTCGGGCCGTGCGGGCTCTCAACATCTGCCGGTGCCCACCCGTTACCCAGGGCGTATTCCGGCGCCTTAGAGGTAGTCACCCGGCAATGGTCAGTCGTAGCGCCGGACGTCGTCAATCACCTTGCCGTCGTTGGCGAGCTCGCCCGGCGTGCGTATCGTTACTTCGCCGCGAAGCTTGGTGACCTCGCGGATGCTTGCCACGATCGCTTCGCGAGGGGACGAATCGCCGGCTGAGACCTCGACGTGCAGCGTCATCGTATCGGTGCCATTCGGGTTGTCGACCACCAGCCGCGCCTTGGCGATACCGGGATGACGCGCGACGATGGCGGCAATCTGTGACGGATGCACGAACATGCCTTTGACCTTGGTCGTCTGATCGGCACGGCCCATCCAGCCCTTGATGCGCATGTTGGTCCGACCGCACGGCGATGCCGCCGACAACGACAATGGCACGATTGCCGAGAGGTCGCCGGTGCCGAAGCGAATCAGCGGATATTCCCGGTTGCGCAGCAGCGTGACGACGACCTCGCCGACCTCTCCCGCCGCCACCGGATCTCCGGTCCCCGCGCGCACGATCTCAACCAGCACGCCTTCGTCGACGATCAAGCCTTCCCGGGCCTCCGATTCGTAGGCGATCGAACCCGCGTCGGCGGTGGCATAGACCTGGTGGGCGCGAATTCCCCGCTGGCCGAGCGCATCTCGAAACGATGTCGGAACCGCCTCGCCGGAGAGCAGTGCTTTCCCAAGGCTCGGCACGGTGAGCTGACGTTCGTCTGCCTTTTCCAGAATGATCTTAAGGAACGACGGCGTCCCCACATAGCCATCGGGACGAAGGTCGATCATCGCCTCGAGTTGCTGCTCGGTCTGGCCGGTGCCGCCGCGAAAGACGGTGCACCCGAGCGCGCGGGCGCCGCTCTCCAGCATGGCGCCACCGGGCGTGAAGTGGTAAGAAAAGCAGTTGTGCACCAGGTCACCGGCTCGAAATCCCGCCGCGTGCAGCGCTCGCGCGAGACGCCAATAGTCCACGTCGCGGCCCTCGGGCTCGTAGAGCGGACCGGGCGAAGCGAAAACCAGCGCGGCATCGCCCCAGGCAACCGTGGCGAGACCACCGAAGGGTCGGTCCGATCTCTGCAAGTCCTGAAGATCGGACTTCCGCACCACCGGCAGCCGCGACAGTGCCGCACGCGAGCGCACCTCTCTCGGGTCGACGTCGGCCAATAGTCTTGCGTACGCCGGCGCGTGCGCTTTGGCATGCGCGATCTGCGCCGGCAGCGCGGCGAGCTGCGCGCGCTCACGCAGCTCGGGGTCGCGCGTCTCGAGTGTGTCGAAATAGTCAGCCATCATCAAGCGGGATGTGCTGCGAGAACCAATCGTGGCTGAAGCGCATTGCCGTGGAACGCTGGAGCTGGCTGACGCGGTCCGTCGCCGGTTTCGCTCAAGCGAGCCAGCGCTTGCGGCGACGGTAATGCTTCACGTCGCGGAAGCTCTTGCGTCCGGCGCTCGAAAGCCCGAGGTAGAACTCCTTCACGTCCTCGTTCCGCGCCAGCTCGCTCGCCGCGCCGTCCATCACCACGCGGCCGTTCTCGAGAATGTATCCGTAGTCGGCAAAGCGAAGCGCGACGTTGGTATTCTGTTCCGCGAGCAGGAAGCTCACGTGCTCGTTCTTGTTCAGGTCGCGCACGATCTCGAAGATTTCCTCGACGATTTGCGGCGCCAGCCCCATTGAAGGCTCGTCAAGCAGAATCATCGACGGCTGCGCCATGAGCGCACGTCCCACCGCGGTCATCTGCTGCTCTCCGCCGGAGGTATAACCGGCGAGACTGGTGCGCCGCTGCTTCAAGCGGGGGAAATAGCGGTAGACCTTTTCCAGACTATCGCGTATTTCGGCACGCGAGCCTTTGCGGGTGAAGGCTCCGGTCAGCAGGTTCTCCTCGACGGTCAGGTGGGCGAAGCAGTGACGTCCCTCCATCACCTGGCAAACGCCCATCTTCACCAGGTCGTTCGGGGTGAGTTTGTCGACACGGCGGCCCATGAACTCGATCGTCCCTTTGGTGACGTCGCCGCGCTCCGCGCCGAGCAGGTTCGAGATCGCCTTCAGCGTCGTGGTCTTGCCGGCGCCGTTCGCGCCCAGCAACGCTACGATCTGGCCCTGCGGGACTTCCAGCGACACTCCCTTCAGGACGAGAATGACGTGGTCGTAGATGACCTCGACGTTGTTGACCGAAAGACCGCGCGCACCGGCGGATGCGGTGGCATTCATTGGGCAAACAAGCGACCGTACGAATGGCTCATGTGAAGAATGAAATCGCCCAGCCTCAGAGCAGCCCTCCCGGTGCCGGGAGGATCGGCCAGTTGGAACGGCAACGCTGTCGATCCCACTGGCAAGTTGCATGCGGTGAGCGGAGGCGCCTCCCGTGGCGGCGCCTTTGCGAGACCAATTAATTCTCCTTCGCGCAGTCGCGCGGGGCGATTTTCTTTTCCACGGCGTACTTGGCGGCGGACTCTTCGACCATCTTTCGCACCATGTCGCGGTCGCCCGCCATGAACGGCGTGACCTGCTTGAAGCCGGTACCGTCCCAGCGCTGGAATTTCACCATGCCCGAACCTTCGTGGTCGGCACAGCTCGTCTTGATCGGAGGAAAGAGCCCGGCGGCGCCGAGTTCCTTGATGCGGCTTTCGCTCAGGTTCAGATGCTCGAACCCCCAGCGCAGTTGTTGTGGCGTCATCACCTTGCCCTTGCCGAAGTTTGCCTGCGCGACGCGCAGCGCCTCGACCACGATGATGCCGTAGGTGACACCACGGTTGTACATGACGTTACCGAGCCGGTTTGGATCCTCGAGGTTGCCCTTCTTAGCGCCGTAGACCTTCGACTTGATGTCCTGTACCACCGGGAAATTGGTGCCCTGTGCGGAAAACGTGGCGCTGACGTAACCCTTGGCGGCATCTGCGGCAGGGACCACGTCTTCTTCCGAGGCGGCCCACCACACACCGAGCAGCTTGTCGCGCGGATAACCAGTCTTTGCAGCGGTCTTCAATGCCACCGTGCTCATCACGCCGTAGGTCCACACGATCACGTAGTCGGGCCTGGCCTGGCGGATTTGCAGCCACTGCGATTCCTGCGTCTGCCCGGGCGGCGTGACCGCAATCTTGAGCACCTCGTAGCCAAGCTTGGCGGACAGCGCGTCGAGTACCGGGATCGGTTCCTTGCCATAGGCCGAATCGTGATAAAGGAAAGCGATCTTCTTGCCCTTCAGCTTGTCGAGCCCGCCTTCCTTCTGGCCGAGATAGGCGATCATTGCCGCCATCTGGTCCCAGTAAGTTGTGCCGAGCGGAAATACCCAATCGTAGACGCGGCCGTCCGCGGAACTCGCGAGGCCGTAGCCGAAGGTCGTCATGGGAATCTTGTCCTCGGCGACGCGACTGAAGAGGCCGTAGGCGATGCCGGTCGACAGCGGTTCGACGGTCGAGGCGCCGCCATAGTTCTTTTTCAGCCGCTCGTAACATTCAACGCCCTTGGAAGCGTTGTACTCGGTCTCGCATTCCTCCCACTTCAGGTTCACGCCGTTGACGCCACCGCTCATGTTGACAAGCGTCCAGTAGTCGATCGCTCCGCCATAGTAGCCGGACCCGCCCGCGGCGTAGGGTCCCACCCGATATGACAGAACCGGAATGTACTGTTCTTTCTGCGCACTGGCCGCCGTTGTTACCGCGAGCACCGCAATGCCCAACAACACCTTCATCATTGCCTTCATTTGTTCCTCCTGACACATCCTATTTTAAACAGCCTGCAATCCCGCGAACCAGCGCCATCCGCCTGATTCGATCGAATCGAGACAATCCCGCATAGTACCCCTCGGTGGCCCTCCCGCCATAGGACGACGACGCGAATCAGTGCGGGAACGGCCACAGGCGAAGCTTTTCCTTCGCAATCTGCCATAGTCGCGCGAGACCGTGCGGCTCGACGATCAGAAAGAAGATGATTAGGCCGCCGAACACCATGAATTCGAGGTTGGAAATCGCGCTTTCGGCGATGTGCAGATTCAGGTTGCTGTCGAGATAACGCACAGTCACGCTGAGCAGCACTGGCAGCAGCGTGACGAAAGCACTTCCGAGGAACGATCCCAGGATCGTACCCATGCCTCCGATGATCACCATGAACAGGATGCGGAACGACAGGTCGAGGTTGAACGCTTCCGGCTCGACGGTTCCGAGGTACGCGTACGCGAACAGCGCCCCCGCCACGCCACAATAGAAAGAACTCACCGCGAACGCCAGCAGCTTCGCGTGCATCAGGCGGATGCCTATCACTTCCGCCGCGACGTCCATGTCGCGCACAGCCATCCACGAGCGGCCCACGTTACCCCGGGCCATGTTCTTCGCCGCAAGCGCCATCGATGTCACGATCGACAGCACCAGCAAATATTTTGCCGCGGGCGTGGCAAACGTATAGCCAAGAATGACGATGGGTTGGGCGGTAATCACGCCCGAGGAGCTGTAATTGGTGACCCAGCCGACCTTGGTCAGGAACCAAAGGATGAAGAATTGCGCGGCCAGTGTCGCCACCGCGAGATAGAAACCGCGAATGCGCAGGCTCGGCAGGCCGAATAAGATCCCCACCAACGCTGCGATCGTGCCGCCGCCAATAAACGCAAGAAGAATCGGGATTCCTGGAACGCGCAGCATGAAGTTGTACGATGCGAACGCGCCTACCGCCATGAAAGCCGCGGTCCCCAGCGATAGCTGACCGGCGTAACCGGTCAGGATGTTGAGGCCGATCGCGGCGAGCGAAAGGATCAGAAAAGGGATCAGGATTCCGGTGAACACGTAAGGTGTGGCTAGTAGTGGAATAACGAGGAAAGCGGTGACCGCGATCAGCGCGATGGCGATCCGGTCCTGCCGAATCGGGAAAATCGCAACGTCGGCTTGATACGACGCCTTGAACTGGCCTGCTTCGCGATAGAACATGCGCGGTCCTGAATAGAGTGGCGGTCAAATGCGGCGAATGATCTTCTCGCCAAACAAGCCCTCGGGCCGGATCAGCAGGAATAGAAGAGCGAGGACATACGGGAACCAGCCTTCGATGCCGCCGCCGACAAACGGACCCAGATAGACTTCCGCGAGCTTCTCCGACGCGCCGATGATAAGGCCGCCGACGATCGCGCCTGGAATCGACTCAAAGCCACCCAGGATCAGCACCGGCAGGGCCTTCAATGCAACGAAGGTCAGCGCGTATTGGACGCCGTTTCGCGCACCCCAAAGAAGACCGGCGACGAGGGCTATGGCGCCCGCCACACCCCACACGATCGCCCAGATCTGCTGCAAGGGGATGCCGACGGCCAGTGCTGCCTGATGATCATCGGCCACCGCGCGCAGTGCCCGCCCGATCCTTGTTCGGTTGAAAAACAACGCGAGCAGCGTCACGAGAATCGCCGCTACGCCTGCAGCCACGAGGTCGAACTTCGAGATCGCCATGCCGGTGGTATCCGTCACCCACTGAATGGGTTCGTCTTGAAGTCCGAGATCCAATCCGCGCACGTTGGCGCCCCACGCTATTTGCGCCAGACCTTCAATGAAGAACGTGAGGCCAATCGTCGCCATGAACAGCGTGATCTGCGGCTGATTGACCAATGGACGCAGCACCACGCGCTCGATGACCAGTGCCAGGACCACCATTACCGCGAGCGTGGCTGACAGCGCCGCGAGTGCTGGCAGCCCCTGCTCGAGTAGCCCGACATAGGTCAGCGCCGCCAGAAAGACCATCGCGCCCTGCGCGAAGTTGAAAACCCCCGACGCCTTGTAGATCAATACGAAGCCGAGCGCCACCAGCGAATACATCACGCCGGAGAGCAGTCCGCCGATCAGGACTTCGAAGAAGAACTGCATACGCAATCAGTCCCGAGATTCGTCCGCAGCTTTACTGCTCAATTGGCCACCCCCAGATAGGCGTCGATCACCGCCTGGTTGGTGCGCACCTCGTCCGGCGTGCCATCGCCGATCTTCTTGCCGTAGTCGAGCACTATCACGCGGTCGGAGATGTCCATGACCACACCCATGTCGTGCTCGATCAGCACGATCGTCGTCCCATACTGCTCGTTGACGTCGAGCACGAAGCGGCACATGTCCTGTTTTTCCTCGATGTTCATTCCCGCCATCGGCTCGTCGAGTAGCAGCAGGATCGGTTCCGCGGCCAGCGCGCGGGCGAGCTCCACGCGCTTTTGCAATCCATACGGCAGCTTCCCCACCGGCGTCTTGCGGATGTGCTGGATTTCCAGAAAATCGATGACCTCCTCGACCTTGCGCCGGTTCTCGAGCTCCTCGCGCCGCGCGCGGCCGACGTAGATCGCTTGCTCGATGAAAGTCGCACGCATCCTGAGATTGCGTCCGGTCAGAATGTTATCGAGGACCGACATCCCCTTGAACAACGCAATGTTCTGGAATGTGCGCGCAATGCCCTGCGCCGCCGCCCGATGCGTGTTCATGTCATGCCGGACCTCACCGCGGAAGGTGATCGTTCCCTCCTGCGGATGATAAACGCCGTTGATCACGTTCAACATCGAACTCTTGCCGGCGCCGTTGGGGCCGATGATGGCGCGGATTTCCCGCTCGCGAACGTCGAAGCTTATTCCGGTCAGCGCCTTCACTCCGCCGAATGAAAGCGAGATATCGTCGACCGCAAGCAACACTTCACCGCTGCTTCGAGCGGGTGTCATGCCGGGATCCCGGCCCTCACGCTGCCTCCCGCGCGGCGACAGCGGGCATGGTCTTCGCCTCTTCGATTCTCAGGTCGGCGGCAACCATCCCGCTGCGACCGTCCTCGAACTTCACCAGCGTCTCGATGTGCTGCACCTTCCGGTCCGAATACAGCGCCTCGACCAGTACGCGGTACTTTTCGGCAATGAAGCTGCGGCGCACCTTGCGCGTGCGCGTGAGCTCGTCGTCGTCGGGATCGAGCTCCTTGTGAAGAATGATAAAGCGCTGGATCTGTGATGCGGAAAGCGGACCCTCCTTCGCCAGTTCGGCGTTGACCTGCTCGACGCACTCGCCGACGAGCCGATAGACCTCGGCTTTCGCCGCCAGGTCGGTGTAACCCGAGTACGCGATGCCGCGGCGCTCGGCCCAGTTGCCGACCGAGCCCATGTCGATGTTGATGAACGCGCAGACGGCCTCGCGTCCGTTGCCGAACGCCACCGCCTCCTTGATGTGGGGAAAGAACTTGAGCTTATTCTCGATATAGTTCGGCGCGAACATCGCACCGCCGTTCATCTTGCCAACGTCCTTGGCGCGGTCGATGATCTTGAGCTGTCCGCTGTCGTCGATCAGGCCCGCATCTCCAGTGTGAAAAAATCCCTCGCTGTCGATGGATTCCGCAGTCGCATCGGGCCGCTTGTAGTATTCCTTGAGCAGCATCGGCCCGCGTACCAGCACCTCTCCATCCTCGGCGACCTTGATTTCGACGCCCGGCGCCGGGCGTCCGACAGTGTCGAACTTGACTCCGCCGTCAGGCTGGAGGCAGACGTAGGCGCAGGTCTCGGTCGAGCCATAGAGCTGCTTCAGGTTGATCCCGATCGAGCGATAGAAGCGGAAGAGGTCGGGGCCGATGGCGGCGCCCGCGGTGTATGCGACACGGATGCGGCTCATGCCGAGAACGTTGCGCAAGGGCGCGTAGACCAGCACATTCCCGAGCGCGTACAAGAATCGATCGCTCAAGGGGACCGGCTTGCGGTCGAGGATGGCCGAGCCGCAGCGCCTCGCAACGCCGGTGAAGTAACGGAATAATGCGCGCTTGATCGCGCTCGCGTCTTCCATCCGGATCATTACCTGGGTGAGCAGATTTTCGAACACCCGCGGCGGTGCGAAGTAATACGTGGGCCCGATCTCGCGCAAGTCGGTCATCACGGTGTCGCCCGACTCCGGGCAATTGATCGTCATACCCGCGACCAGCCATTGGGCATACGAGAACAGATGATCGCCCACCCATGCCATCGGCAGATACGAGAGGATACTGTCGCGGGAATCGAGCTTGTCGAAACCGCAGCCGCCCTGAGCCGAGACGATGAACGCAGAATGGGTCTGGCAAACTCCCTTGGGCTTGCCGGTGGTGCCCGAAGTGTAGAGCACGATCGAGACATCGCCGGGGCGGCCTCTCGCCACTTCGTCGTTGTAAAAATCCGGATGCGCGAGATCGAATTCGCGTCCGATCTCCTGCAGCCGGTCGATGCTGGTTACGCCCTCGTAGTTGCGCAGCCCCCGGGGATCGTCGTAATAGATATGCTTGAGGCTCGGAACCTGAGGCGCCGTTTCGAGGATCTTGTCGACCTGCTCCTGATCCTCGACGATGGCGTAGACGACCTCGGCGTCATTGAGCACATAGGCGAATTCCGCCGCTGGCGCATCCTGATACATCGGCACCGCGATGCCGCCGAGCGCCTGCGCCGCGGTCATCGACCAGTACAGGCGAGGCCGGTTGTCGCCGATGATAGCGAGCCGCATGCCGCGCTTGAATCCAAGTGCCGCCAGGCCGCAGGCGAGCGCGCGAACCTCATCGGCAACCTGCGCCCAGGTCCACGTCTGCCAGATACCGAGATCCTTCTCGCGCGTTGCAGGCCGTTCACCACGCACGTGCGCGTGCTCGAGCAACAAGCGCGGGAACGTCGCCAGCTGAGCTTCCATCTCTCCTCGCCTAGTCGGCAGGCGATCGACCACGTGCGTCGCGCTGCGCGGCTATGGTATGTCTTTTGCCAGATGACGACAACGACTCTCGAAGCTGGCGCGCCGAGACGCGAAGCGGCGTTCTCCACATGAATCTCAACCGAGTTTCAACCGAGGTTCGCTACTGGGCCTTGATGCCGGCGGCTTTGATCACCTTGGCCGATTCGTCGATCTCCACCCGCACAAAATTCTTGAATTCGGCAGGGGTCATCGGCATCGGCTCGGCTCCGAGGTTGGCGAAGCGCTCCTTGACTTCAGCGGATTGCAGCAGGCGCGCGACGTCGTTGTTGATCTTGTCGACGATCTCGGCCGGCGTTCCGGCGGGCGCGAAAACGCCTACCCACAGGTTGTAGTCGAATCCCGGAAGTCCGGACTCGGCGATGGTCGGCACATTGGGCAGCGCCGCCGATCGCTTTGCCGTGCTTACACCGAGCGCGACCAGCTTGCCTTCGCGCACGTTGGGCAACGCTGCCGAAATGGGCGAAAAGAAATAGGTGACCCGTCCCGCCATGGTGTCGGTCAGCGCTTCGGGCGTTCCCTTGTAGGGAATGTGGACGACGTCGATGCCCGCGGCGAGCTTGAATTTTTCGGCGTTGATGTGGGTGCCGCTGCCGGTGCCCGCCGAGCCGAAATTCAGCTGCCCTGGCTTTTGCTTGGCGAGCGCGATCAGCTCGGCCACGGACTTGACGCCCAGCGAGGGCGCGACGACCAGCACGTTCGGCTGTCCGGCAAGCGGGACGACCTCGACGAAATCCTTCGCCGTATCGAAGGACAGGTTGGGATAGATCGACGGGTTGTAGGCGTGTGCCGCGGAATGCACCATCAGCGTATAGCCGTCAGCAGGCGACTTGGCGACAACGGCCGCACCGATGGTCCCGCCAGCACCGGGTCGATTGTCGACGATGACCGGTTGACCCCAAAGCTCGGAAAGCTTCTGGCCAAACGTGCGCGCCAGGATGTCGGTGGCGCTGCCCGCGGTGAATGGCACAATGACGTGCACCGGTTTGCTGGGGTAGGGTTGCCCACCGGGTTGTCCAATTGCCAGCAGCGGCCATAACATCGCAAGACCGAACGCCGCGACATAACGTGCAAATCTCATGCCTGGCTCCTTCGCCATTGAAGGTGCGAATTCATTCGCACGCAAACGTGTCGCTCATGCCGGCGCCACGGCTGCAAAACGAGCGTCGTCCCCGCGAAAGCGGGGACCCATTGGTGTTAGCGCAAAAGACGCTGGATTCCCTCCCCGCTTTCGCGGCGACTAAAGGCCGCGGGGAATGACGATATATAAACTTTCGCGCCAATGACGATATATATACTTTCGCGGGAATGACGATATCGAGATTTGCGGCGTCACGCATTTTCGCAGCGGCCAATAAATCGCTCATTACAGACCGTCGCTCACCGGAACATTTTCCGGGTCGAGCTTGAGGCCCGATGCCTCGGCCTCGAGCACCAGCAGCTTGGCAAAATCTTCATCGGTCATGCCGCGCCCGATCAGGGTTTGCAGCGTGTCGCGGGTGATCGACGCCAGCGGCATGGGTACGCCGTAGCGGCGCCCTGCATCGAGGCCGAGGTCGAGATCCTTGCGTAGCAGGTACGGCGTGAACGTCACCTTGAAGTCGAGTTTGACGAACGCCGGCGTCTTGTAGCGCGTAAAGACCGAGCCCATCACGCTCTGGTTCAGAAATTCCAGAAAGGCGTGCCGCGGCACGCCCGCTTTTTGCGCCAGCACGGTGATCTCGGCGAGCGACTGGGTGACAACGCCGAGAAACACGTTGTGACAGATCTTGACGATCCGCGCGAGCTCGCCCTCGCCGACGTAGCTTGCCGCGGGAGCGATCATCCTGAGGTACGGCAACGCCGCGTCGTAGGCCGCTTTAGGCCCGGAGCAGACAAACGAAAGCTTGCCTGCCTTGATCACCTTCGCGTTTCCCGAAACGGGCGCCGCGAGCAGCTCGACGCCGCGCTCCTTCAGCAGCGCGCGCAACTCGGCCGAGCCTTCGAGCGAAATCGACGAGCATTCGACGACCATGCGCGGCAGTTTTCCCGTGCCCGACAGGAGCCCGTTCGGACCGGCGACGACTTGCCTGACGTCATCCCAGGTCGACACCATGCAGAAGACGATGTCGCACGCGGCAAGGTCGGTCAGCGACGTCGCGATCTTGGCGCCGTGCCGGGTCAAGGGCTCGGCTTTGGCGCGCGTGCGGTTCCAGACGGTGACGTCGCCGCCGCCTTGGGCGAGCCGCGCCGCCATTTCGTAGCCCATGCGACCGGTGCCGATCCAGCCCAGTTTCAATTTTCGATCTGTGGTCACTAATGCTCTCTTTGATCTCTGCGCTCAGCAGGCTTCAGTATGCATTGGCAATCGGCAGCTCTTCCGCCGGGTACAAGGAAATGATCTTCGGCCCGGAAGGCGTGAGAATGACTTCTTCCTCGATGCGCGCCGCGGAAATGCCGTCGCTCGCCGGGCAATAGGTTTCCACCGCGAAGACCATCCCCGCCTTGAGCTCGATCGGCTCCTTGAGCGAGTTCAAGCGTGAGATCAGCGGCCGTTCATGCAGGCCCAGACCGAGCCCGTGGCAGAAGTTGAGACCGAAGGCGTCCATCTCGCTCGCGAAGCCAATGTCCTTCGCCGTCGGCAGCGAGCGCGCAATTTTGTCGGTGGCGACACCCGGCTTCAGCAGGTCGATGGTGCGGTCCATCCACTCGCGCGCCTTGCGATACGCCGTGCGCTGCGATGGCGTCGCGCGGCCGACGTTGAAGGTGCGGTAGTAGCAGGTCCTGTAGCCCATGAACGACTGGATGATGTCGAAAAACGCCTGGTCGCCGGGACGAATCAGGCGGTCGGTGAAGTTGTGCGGATGAGGGCTGCAGCGCTCGCCGGAGATGGCGTTGATGGCCTCGACGCAGTCCGATCCCATGCCGTAAAGGCGCCCGGTGGCGAGCGCGACGATCTCGCTTTCCTTTACGCCGGGCTTGAGCGCCTCGGCGATGTCCTGATACACGCCGTCGACCATCGCCGCGGCCATGTTGAGCAGCGTCAGCTCGTCGATGTTCTTGACTTCCCGCGCCGCGAGCAGCGTCTGCTGTCCGTCGCGGATTTCCACCCCCAGCTTCTGCAGCTCGAACAGCATCGGCGGCTCGACGACGTCGAGACCGAGCGGCATGTTGCCGACACCTTCGGCGTCGAGTATCGATTTGATCTCCCGCGCGGCGTCGCGGAACAGGGTGATGTCGCCGCCGACCGCGCCGCGCAAGCCGAGCAGACCGGCGCGGCAATGGTCGTGCGCGAGCCATGGCGCATGCAGGCGATGGTGCTTGGCGGCGGAGCCGAAATCCCAGATGTACGGATCGCCGTTGCCGGTGAGCAGCGAATAGCGGGTCAGCTTGTCGCGCGCCCACTCGCCGATGACGGTGCTGGTGGTATAGCGGATATTGTGCTGATCGAACGAGAGCAGCGCGCCCAAGCCTGAATTCGCCAGCGCGGCGCGCGTTCGCGCAAGACGGTAATCGTGCAGCCGCCTGAAGTTGATCCGCTCCTCGAAATCGACCTGGGTATGCCCGGGCGATTGCAGCGGACGATCCCATCGGTGATCGGGGTCGATGTCGTCCGGGCGGACGATCTTCGGCTCTCGTGTTTTTCGCGCCATGCGCTGCCTTTCACCGCTCAGGGCTTGCCGAGCGCTTTCTCATGGTAGGAAAGGTCGACGTATTTGAGGGGATCGGTCAAGGTCTTGCGCGGCGAGCCGAACTTGCTGCGCAGGCGCAGCACCGTGCGTATGCCGGCGAGGTCGGGCGCGAGATCGCGCGAGAGCCCGCCTTTATCGCCGAGCAGCAGATCGTAGGATTGCTTCGCGAGCGCGGGAGTCATGTCGCGAACGTTGGCGATCAGGATCGCCTCGACGATCTCGCGATTGGCGCGGTCGTACAGCCAATCTATCGCTGCACGATAGGCGCGAATGAATCCGACCAATGCCGTGTCGTGCTCGCGAGCCCAGGCTCTGCGTGCGACGCCCACTGTCCCCTGATACGCGCCGAGAGCGTCCGCGTTGGCGAGCACATTGAAGCCGCGGTTTTGCGCCAGCAATTCGAATGGCGTGCGAAGGAGTGTGGCATCTTGCTTGCCCGCGATCAGCTCGCGGTATCGATTCGCAGTGCCGCCAGCGCGCACGAAATTCACATCGGTTTCGGCAAGCGCGTTGCTGGCGACAAGCTCGCGCGCCACAAACGCAAAGCCGGTCGTCATCGCGTCCACCGACAGCGTCTTGCCCTTCAGGTCCTCGAAACGTTTTATTGCCGGCGCGGCGACGATCGCCAGGAAGCCGCCGTCTCCGCCCAAGAATGCGAAGAGATCCGGATTGTCGGGAATCTTCGCTTCGCCCTGGCCTTCCTGGTAGGCGACGACGTTGTCGAAACCCGCGAATGCGATGTCGGCCCGGCCCTCGAGCATGGCAGTGACCAGGAATACCGACGTGGGCGTGTACGAAAGCTGCACGGCCAAGCCCTGCGCCTCGAAAAAGCCCTGACGTTGCGCCGCCCAGAGCGGGAGATTCCACCCCCCGTCGAAGGTGATGACGCGAAGCGCTGTAGGCGCCTGCGTCTGCGCCTGCGCCTGCATCGCCGATCCGATGACGCAGGCGAAAATAAAGCGCCCGATAATGCGCATTATCACGTCACACCTCCTGCGCTCAACGCTGTTTGCGTGCACTCCTGTCTCTCGGACCGACAATAACCGATGTCCGTGCCGCTGTAAAAGCCGGTTTACGGCGCTGCCCCGCATCGCAGCGAACTAGCCAGCGAATTCTGACCCGGACGGCTCAAGCCTGTCGCCGGAAGGCGAGGACCGCTCTCGCAGCAGCAGCCAGGCGATCGTGCATCCCAGCAACACGCCGGCAAGGAGATGCTTGACGTTGTGGCCGGAAACGAACATGCCAGTCGCGGAGTAAATCTCGTTGTCCAGGCGTTCCGCCACCGTCATCACGACATCCAGCACAAGCGCGGCCCACAGCCAGCCCGCGCCCGAATATCGCCCGCGGCGCAGCAGCAGCAGACAGGCGATGGCGACGCCGGTTCCGATGCGCACGATCAGATACAAGCGAAGGTCATCGGCACCCTGCCAGCGGGTCCATGCCCACCACAGGACGCTGGCCGTTCCCAGCGCCGCAACGGGCCACAACGCGACCGTCGCGAAGACCGGATCGACGCGATCCGCGAGCAAGAAGGTGAGCAGCGCCGCCAGCACCAGCGTCATGGGAAGGCGATCCCAGACCAGCCGCGCATCGCCCGGCGCCCAGTGGTAATACGCCGATCCGAAGGCAGTCAGCAGCATGCCGGCGACGAGCAGCGCATACGCCGCGCGCTCCTCGCGCTCGACGTGCACGCGGCGACAAAGGAACAGGCCTGCGATGCCGGCCGCCAGGATGGAAAGGTTGGTCAACACATCGCCGGCGCGGGGAATCGGTCCGCAACGGCGGATGTCGGCAAGGATGTGATACGACGGGTCCTGCGGCAGTGGTCCGAACACGAACCGGAGCACCCCGTAGAGCGCCAGTGCGATGCCGATCAACCCCCATGTCTGCATCCGCGCGCGCGTACGCGCCGGCCCAATCGGCGCCGGGGGCCCGCTCATGGCACACTGAGGGCGTCTTCGCCAACGCCGCGCTTGTCCCTGCCGCCGTCCATGCAATTCTTACCCACCGCAGAAGATCTTTCACGTTCCGGAAACGGCCGGGCGCGTGCTGGCGCTTGATTCATAATCGCTTAGCGAACCCGGGTGGCGGGCACTTTCCTTGCTTGATTTACTCAAAACGAGCTGCGAGAGCACGTTGACAGAGTAGATCGCCTACGGCTCATCGGCAACAAGCGCCATGCTCAAAAGCCGCGTCATCGAGCCACCGCATCTAGCCCATTGAACCCGTGAAGCACACGCGCCCCTGGAAGGTCGTCCTGGTATTGACCGGCGCGTTTGCGGTGGCGATCGCCATCGCATCGGCGATGGGCAGCCATGTATCTTCCGCCAACGCGGCGTCGCCGCCCCCCGGGCCCGATGCAAGCTACGATCAGACGCTCGTAGCCAAGGGCGCCTGGCTCGCGGCGATCGGGAACTGCACCACTTGTCACACTGCCTCCAACGGCAGGACCTTTGCCGGAGGGAGGCCGCTGTCGACGCCTTTCGGAACGATCTACGCCACCAACATCACGCCCGACCGTGAAACCGGCATCGGCTGCTGGTCGCCATCAGACTTTCTGCGAGCGATGCATCAGGGCGTCGACAGAGAAGGACGCGATCTCTATCCGGCCTTTCCGTACGACCACTTCACGCATGTCGCCGACGAGGACATCAATGCCATTTACGCGTTCCTCATGACGCGCGATCCGGTGCCGGCGAAGACGCCTGCCAACCGCATATTCGTGGCCAGGCCGGCGATCTCGGTGTGGAAGGCGCTTTACTTCAAGCCGGGAGCGCTCGCGCCAGACCCAGCCCATGACGCAAGCTGGAACCGCGGGCGCTATCTGGTCGACGGCCTGGCACACTGCGGTGCCTGCCACACACCGCGCAACGCACTTGGCGCCGAAAAGGAGCGGGAGGATCTCGCCGGCGGGACCGCCGAAGGCTGGCGAGCGCCGGCGCTCAATGAGGCCTCTCCTGCGCCTTCGCTGTGGACGGCCGAGCAACTGGTCGCGTATCTGCGCACGGGCTTCGACGCCGGGCACGGCACGGCGGCGGGCACGATGGCGCCGGTCGCGCACAATCTTTCGACCGTGCCCGAAGCCGAAGTGAACGCCATCGCCGTGTATATCGCGGCACGGATGAGAGCCAGTGCGGGCGCGCGTGCGACCGCCGCCGGCAATGCTCCCGACGGTCAGGGCGAAGCCGCTGTGGAACAATCCGCGCGCGTCGAGAACGCGCCGGCCGCTGTGGGTAAAGACTATGCCGGCGACGCGATCTATCGCACCGCTTGCGCCGACTGTCACGATGGCGGCCGGCGCGGTATCGCGCTCGGCTACAGTACCTCGATGACCGACACGACACCCGCCAACCTGATCCGGATCACACTCGACGGCATCTATCCCAGCGAGGGCGAAAAAGGCGGGGTGATGCCGGCCTTTCGCGGCGCGCTCGACGACACCCAGCTCGCGTCGCTGATCGCATTTTTGCGAGCGCGATTCAGCCGCGCGCCGCCATGGCAAGATGTCGGCGGCGAAATCGCCAAAACCAAACGCGAGCGGGATAGCGAAGACCGGAAGGCATCATGATCACGCTCAATGTCAACGGCCACACGCATGAGGTCGACGCCGATCCGGCGACACCGCTGCTTTACGTGTTGCGCAACGAGCTCAAGCTCAACGGCGCCAAGTTCGGCTGCGGACTCGGACAATGCGGCGCGTGCACGGTCATGGTCGATGGCGAAGCTGTCTATTCGTGTCTCACGCCGATCCTCTTGTTGCAGGGACGCGCGATCAAGACCCTGGAAGGCCTCGGCACTGCCGAGCGGCCGGGGCCACTGCAGCAGGCGTTCATCGACGAGCAGGCGGCGCAGTGCGGGTACTGCATTCCGGGCATGATCATGCGCGCGCAGGCCCTGCTCGAACGCAACCCGTCGCCCTCGGACGAACAGATCCGCAGCCACATGAACGCAGGCTTGTGCCGCTGCGGAACGCACATGCGCATCCTGCGTGCCGTCCACCGCGCATCGAAGGCGATGCAAGGCGCGATTCCCGGCGCGAAGCGAGCCTGATGGTGAACGCCAAGGCTTCTTCGGGTGGGTTTGGCCGGCAAATGAGCGGCCCGGGCCTGCGTCTTTCGCGGCGCGAGTTCGTCGCCGGCGCCGGCGCGCTGGTGCTCAGCTTCGCGCTGCTGCCGCGGCTGGCTGGCGCGCAGGTTGCGCAGGAGCCCCGAGCGCCGGTTCTTCCGGGAAGCCTCAAGGACACGCCGATGCTCGACGCCTGGATTCGCGTCGATGCGGACGGAACCATCACCGTCTTTACCGGCAAAGTCGAGCTCGGGCAAGGCATCAAGACGGCGCTCGTTCAACTCGCCGCGGAAGAGCTCGTCGTCGGCCCGGCACGCATCCGGCTGGTCACGGCGGACACCTCGCGCACGCCCAACGAGGGCTTTACCGCGGGCAGTAATTCGATGAAGGACAGCGGCACCGCGATCATGAATGCGGCGGCGCAGGTGCGCGAGATGCTGGTCGGCATGGCTGCGTCGCGTTTCAACGTGCCGGCCGACAGCCTGGTGGTCGAGGACGGCAGAGTTCGCGCGGCGGACGGGCGCAGCGTAGCGTATGCCGAGCTCGTCACCGGCCAATCGCTTCACGTCACCGCGCAGCCGCAATCGAGGCTGCGCGATCCGAGGAGCCGCACGGTGCGCGGCAAGGCGCTGCCGCGGCTGGACATTCCGGGCAAAGTGACCGGCGCGGTGGCGTATGTGCAGGATCTGCGGCTGCCGAACATGGCGCACGCGCGCGTCGTGCGCCCGCCGAGCTACGGCGCGCGCTTAAGATCGCTGGACAGCAGCGCGGCGGAAAAAATGCCCGGCGTCCTCAAAGTCGTTCGCGACGGCAGCTTCGTCGCCGTCGTCGCCGAGGGCGAGTATCAGGCCATCGGCGCGATGCGCTCTCTCACTCGCGGGGCGACCTGGGACGAAACCGCGACGCTCTCCCCGAAAGCCGATCTGTACGCCGAGCTGCAAAGCCTGCCGCACGACGATTACCAGATTCGCGGAGACGCGTCGGCGAGCGCCAAAGCCTGGAGCGTCGAATCGAGCTATCGGCGGCCGTATCAGATGCACGCTGCCATCGGCCCATCGTGTGCCGTGGCGCTCTACGATAACGGCAAGCTGACCGTATACACGCACAGCCAGGGCGTGTATCCGCTGAAGAGCGCGATCGCCGAAATGCTGCGGCTGCCGCCGGATTCGGTGCGCTGCATCCACATGGAAGGCTCCGGTTGCTACGGGCACAACGCCGCCGACGACGCGGCCGCCGATGCCGCCCTGATCGCGGTCGCGATACCCGGCCGGCCGGTGCGCGTGCAGTGGATGCGCGAGCACGAGCATCTCTGGGAGCCCTTCGGGTCGGCGATGCTCACCAGCGCCAAGGCGACGCTCGATGCACAGGGCACGATCACCGACTGGCAATTCGACGTCTGGAGCGGAACGCATTCCTCGCGGCCCGGGCAGGCAGGCAATCTCGCCGCGGCTTGGCTGCTGCAGAGCCCCTTCGCGCTGCCGACGCCGAAGCCCATTCCGCAACCCGAAGGAGGCGGGGATCGCAATGCCGTGCCGCTGTACGACATCGCCAACGCGCGCATCGCCCATCACTTCATCCCGAAGATGCCGCTGCGCGTGTCAGCGCTTCGCTCGCTCGGCGCGTATATGAATATTTTTTCCATCGAGAGCTTCATGGACGAGCTCTCGCTTGCCGCCAAGCTCGATCCTGTTACCTTTCGTCTGCGTCATCTCAAGGACACGCGGGCGCAGGACGTCATCCGCCTGGCGGCGGAACGCTTCGGCTGGAACGGGTTTCAGCAGGGCGACCAGGGCAGGCGCCGCGGCCGCGGCTTTGCCTTCGCGCGCTACAAGAATCTGGGCGCATACGCAGCGGTGGCCATGGAAGTCGACGTCGACCGCGAAAGCGGTCGCATTGACGTCGTGCGCGTGGTGGCCGCCGTCGACAGCGGCGACGTCGTCAATCCCGACGGCATTCGCAATCAGATCGAAGGCGGGATCGTACAGTCGTTGAGCTGGAGCCTGTACGAATCGGTCGCGTTCGACGATACGCGCATCACCAGCCGCGACTGGAGCAGCTATCCGATCATGCGCTTCGCAAGCGTGCCGCGAAGCATCGACGTTCACATCATCGATCGGCCCGGAGCTCCCTTTCTCGGCACGGGCGAGGCGGCGCAGGGCCCCGCCGCGGCCGCGCTTGCCAACGCACTGGCCAACGCCGTCGGAGCGCGAATCCGGGAATTGCCGCTGACGAGCAAACGAGTCAAGGCCGCGATCGGCGTTTAACAAACATGTCAGCGCGAGCGCGGCATCCGCGGGGCCGACATCGCCGCTTGACATGAGCAGGACCATTGCACCCGCATGAACCAACCGCTGACATTTGCTGCTGCGCGCCGACATCGCCCCGAGCAATCGGCCAACCTGCTCGTGCCAGGGCGCACCTGCTGGCGCATCGAGCGCGCCCGGAAGTTGAGCTGGCTGGTCGACGGCGAACAATATTTCGGCGCAGTGCGAACCGCGATGGCGAACGCGCAGAGCACGATCTTCATCGTCGGCTGGGACATCGACAGCCGGATGAAGCTGGTGCCGACCGGCGCAAACGACGGATTGCCCGACGCGCTGGGTGACTTTCTGGGTGCGCTGCTCGCGTCGCGGCCACAGCTCAACGTCTATATTCTCAGCTGGGATTTTGCCTTGCTGTTCGCGCTGGAACGCGAATGGCTGACGGAGCTCAAGATCACCTCGCGCACCCAGCAAAGGCTCAAGTTCCAGCTCGACGACCGGCATCCGGTCGGGGCATCGCACCACCAGAAGCTCATCGTCGTCGACGACAGCGTAGGCTTCGTCAGCGGCTTCGACCTGACCATCAACCGCTGGGATACGCCGGAGCACATGCCGGGCGACGCGCGCCGGCGCAATCCGGACGGCACCCTGTATGCGCCGTTCCACGATCTCGGCGTGGTCGTCAGCGGCCGCGCCGCCAGCGCGCTGGGCGAGCTCGCGCGCGAGCGCTGGTGTTCGGCGACAGGACGACACGCGCGTCATCTCGATAGCACGGCGAAAGGCGATCAATGGCCCTTACCCGGCTGCGACCTCGCCGACGTGGATGTGGCAATCGCTCGCACCGAGCCGCGCTTCGAGGACCACCCCGGCGTGTTCGAGGTGCGCGATCTTCACCTCGATGCCATCGCCGCCGCCAAGGCTTCGATCTTCGCCGAAAATCAGTATTTCACCTCGCGCACCATCGCTCGGGCGCTGGCCTCGACGCTCGAGCGGGAGGAAGGGCCCGACATCGCCATCATCTCGCCATGGACGCAGAGCGGCTGGCTGGAGACATCGACCATGGGCGTGCTTCGCGCCCGCATACACAGCGACCTTGTCCGCGCCGACCGCCATCAGCGCTATCGTGTTTATTGCCCGTGGTTCGACTGCGACGCAGCCGAAGCGGCCTGCCTCAACGTTCACAGCAAAATTCTGATCGTCGACGACGAGTTTCTCACCATCGGGTCGGCCAACTTGAGCGGACGCTCGATGGGCCTGGATACCGAATGCAACCTGGCGATCGAAGCGAAGGGCGACGAGCAGATCAGCAACGCGATCGCCCTGCTCCGCAACCGCCTCCTCGCCGAGCATCTTGCCCGAGACCAACGATCGGTCGCCGAAGCGGTGCGAAATAGCGGCGGTCTGATCGCGGGCATCGAGGCCCTGCGCGGTCCCGGCCGTTCGCTCAAGCCGCTTGCGGCGCCGCCGATCGAAGACGAGTGGAGCGCGCTCGTCCCCGACCATTCGCTGCTCGACCCGGAAGAGCCGATCGACACCGGGCGGCTGGTCGAAGACGTCGTGTCGCGCTCCGAAAAGCGATCGATCGCCGTTCGAAGCGTGGGCATCGTCGCCATCATCGTCCTGCTCGTCGCGCTGGCGCTTGCCTGGCGCTATACGCCGCTGCGTGAGCTGATCAACACCGAGGCGCTGGTCAGCATGGCGGAGACCTTTGCCGAAAGCCCGTTTGCCCCGGTGATCGTCGTGGCGGCGTACCTGATCGGCGGCCTGGCGGTGATCCCGGTGACGGCGATGATTGCCGTCACAGGTATCGTCTTCGGGCCGGTCATGGGATTCGTTTATGCGCTCATCGGCGAGACACTGAGTGCGATATTCATCTACTATCTCGGCCGCAAGCTCGGGCGGGCGACGGTTCGGCGGGTCGCCGGCAAGCGCATCAACGAGCTCTCCCGGCGGATCGCCAAGCGGGGCTTGATCGCCGTCGTCGTGGTTCGCATGCTGCCGATCGCGCCCTTTACCATCATCAACCTGATCGCCGGCGCATCGCATATCAGGTTCCGGCATTTCGTCCTCGGTACCATACTCGGGATGGCGCCGGGCACACTGATACTCGTCCTGTTCGTCGATCGCATCGTGGCCGCGGTGCGCACTCCCGGGCCAATGACCTTTACCTTGCTCGCCTTGATTGCCGGCCTGGCGCTCTCGGTCGCGCTCCTGTTGCGTTCGCGCCTCGGCGCGCGCGAGAAGTCGATACAGGAACACGGAAGACCCGCGGCGATTGAAGAGTGAGCGGGAAGTGAGGGAAACCGGGGTCGCAGCGCCGCTGCAGCCGTGGCTGACCGTCGCGACCTACAACATCCACGATGCCATCGGCGCCGACGGGGAGTTCGCTCCGGAGCGGATCGCGGCGGTGGTTGCCGAGCTCAACGCGGATGTGATCGCGCTGCAGGAAATCGGTTCGCACGTCGCCGGAACCGACGTGCTCGCCTATATTCGCGATGCCACCGGCTTCATCGCCGTTGCCGGCCCGACGCGGCTACGAAGCAGCGGCGAATACGGCAATTGCCTGCTGACGCGATATCCGGCGCAGGAGACCACGCGCATCGATCTCACCTTCAAGCAGCGGGAGGCGCGAGGCGCGCTCGACGTACTGCTCGACTGCGACGGCGATCCGCTGCGCATTATCGCGACTCATCTCGGCTTGCGCCCGGCCGAGCGCCGTGCCCAGATTCAGCAGCTCCTGCGCGTCCTGGAGACACAGACGCCCGTTCCCACGGTGCTCATGGGCGACTTGAACGAATGGTTTCTGTGGGGCCGGCCGTTGCGCTGGCTGCATACGCATTTTGAGAAGACGCCGGCTCCCGCAACTTTTCCCGCGAGCGCGCCGATCTTCGCGCTCGACCGCATCTGGATCGAGCCGCGAGGGCTGCTCGATCGCCTTTGGATACACAAAAGCCCTTTGGCGCGTGTCGCATCCGATCATCTGCCGCTGGTCGCGCGCATCGGCCGTAAAACCGATACAAGCTCGCGGCGATGACGATCTTCGTTCTTTTTCCGGCCTCGTGACGCGCTTGGTCGCGTAGAGACCGAGCGGCAGCTCACTGGAGGCGCGGCTTCTTGAGAAAGTCGCCGCGTTCGGCCGAATGGATTTTTACATCCACGCGCGTGCCGTCGCGAATGAGCACCAGTGGAATTTCGGTGCCGGCCGGCCCCAGGCGCCACATCGCGCGGAAAAATGGCGCCAGCTCCGATACCCGCTGACCGCCGACTTCGAGCACGACATCGCCGGGCTGCACCCCCGCGCGCTCGGCGGGCCCACCGCTGGCGAGGGCGCTGACCACGAGTCGCTCCTTGACCTCCGCCACGTACACGCCCAGCCAAGGGCGCATCAGTCCTGCGCGGCGTCCCTGCCGGACCAGGTCGTCGACGATGGGGTGAAGCAGGTCGATCGGCACGAACATGTTGCCGTGAACGGTGTCCTCGTCGACCTGCTCCTGCACCAGCAGCGATCCGATGCCGATCAGCCGGCCGTCGTCGCCCACCAGCGCGGCCCCGCTCCATTCGGGATGAGCCGGCGCGGTGAACAACGCTTCGTCGAGCACATACTCCCAGTAGCCCGCAAACTCGCGCTTGTCGATGATCCGCGCCTTGAGCGCGTGCGCGTGGCCGCCGTGACCGATCACGATGACGTCGTCTTCGGTCTCGACCAAAGCGGCCGATCCTGGCACCAGCGGCTTGACGCCGAGACGGCCGAGCGGCTGCACCAGGCCGAAGCCGCTGGTGAAGTCGTATGCCAGCGGATAGCCCTGCACTACGGTGCCGTCGTTGGCGGTAAGCCAGATGGTTTCGGCTTCGGTAATCAGATAGCCGATGGTAAGAATGAGGCCGTCGTCGCGAATGACGACGCCGTTGCCTGTCCGCTCGGTACCCAGTATCGACGCAGTGAACGCATCTTCCGGAACATCGGCGCGAAGCGCAACGACCGCATTGAGCGCGGCGGACAGATCGAAGTCGACCTCCCCCGCGCGAGGCTGCAGCTCGCGTGGAAATGCCCACTCTTCTTTTGCGGTCATAGAAATGGCAGCGGTCTTGGGATCGGAACGACAACACGTGCACGCTGAATCTAGCACAACCATCGGCTGCTGCCGCTCCCATAAGCCCGGTACAATTGCCCGACCTCATTCGAGGGGAGCGCGTGAACGACCATGGGACCGCGGCACTGGCGACATACCGCTTCGATTTCACGGGCCGCAGTGGCGAGTATTTCCGGATCTGGGTCGTCAGCCTCTTTCTGTCGGTCGTTACGCTCGGCATCTATTCGGCGTGGGGCAAGGTCCGCAAGAAACGCTATCTCTATTCGCATACCGAGCTCGACGGTACCGGGTTCGAGTTCCGCGCGACGCCGCTCGCCATCCTCAAGGGACGCGTGATCGCGCTCGTTCTGCTCGGCGGATTCGCCCTCAGCGGCCACGTGTTGCCGCTCATGGAGCTCGTGTTCATTATCATCCTGCTGGTACTCACGCCTTGGATCGTGGTCGCGGCGTCACGGTTCAACGCCCGCAACTCGGCCTGGCGCAACATCACCTTCGGGTTCGATGGCGGAATTCCGGAGGCGGCCAAGGTCTTTCTCGCGCTTGGCGCGCTGGCGGTGGTGACCCTGGGACTCGCCTATCCGTACGCACGGATGCGCCGCGCGCGCTTCATCATCGGGCATCACCGCTTCGGCGACACCCAAATCCGCGCCGACCTTGCGACGGGCGGATTCTTTCTGGCCTATCTGCTCGCCACCCTGATGATCATCGGCACCATGGTCCTGTTCGTGTCCGGCATGGCCGCGCTGGTCTTCGCATCCGGGACCGCGAACCGCCATCAACCCTCGGGCATGGCAGCGATGGCGCCGGTCGCCGTGCTGTATATCGCGTATATCGGGGTGTATGCCTTCTTGCGCGCGCAGATCGGTAACTTGACCCTCAACGGGGTGGTGGTCGGACCGCTGCGATGCCGAAGCACCTTGCGCGTACGCGACCTCGTGTGGCTGTACCTGAGCAACATCGTCGCGATCCTCGCTACCCTGGGCCTGGCAACGGCCTGGGTGACGATACGCATGGCCCGCTACCGGGCGCGAAATCTGTGCCTGACCGGCAACGCGACGCCCGAAGCCTTCCCGGGTACCCCCACCGGCGCCAGCAGCGCGACCGGCTCCGAGGTCAGCGATCTTTTCGATGTGGATGTCTCGCTATGATGGGGTTCGAAGGCGTGCTCTTCGACGGCGTGCGCGCGCTGGGCTCGCCGGTACGGATCGAGGCGCACGGCGACCTGATGCTGATCGCGACCCCGGTCGAGGCGCCGCGCAGCATCGCCCGCGATCAGATCCGCGCCGACGCTCCCATCCCGGGTGTCGCACGTCTGCTGCGGCTGCCCGGAGGCGAGCTCATCGAAACCCACGCGTACGATGCAGTTGCAGCACTGTGGCCGCCGAAGGACATCATCGCGCGCGCTGCGTTTGCGATCGAGTCGAGGTGGTGGGCAGCCGTCACGGGGCTCGCGCTTACCGCTGTCGCCGTGTGGCTGATCGTGGCATTCGTGCTGCCGCTCGCCGCGGAGCCGGTTTCAAGGCGCATCAGCCCGACGGTCGAGGCTTTTCTGGGCAAGCGAACGCTTGAATTGCTCGACCGCACGATTTTCAAGCCTTCGGCGCTGACCGAGGAGGAAACCGAAGAGCTCGAAGAAAAGTACGCTCGGTTCGTCGAAGGCGAAGCCGCGCAAAACTACCGGCTCGAGTTCCGCCATGCGGGGATGCCGAACGCACTCGCGCTGCCGGGAGGAACCATCGTCGTCACCGATGAAATGGTGCACGCAACCGCCAACGATGCCGAGTTTCTGGCTGTCGTCGCCCATGAAATCGGCCACGTCCGCGGCCACCATGCGATGCGATTGGTGCTGCAGGATTCCGGACTGGCGGTGCTCATGACGGCGCTGGCAGGCGACGCGGTCGGTACAACCATTCTTGCGGCCGCGTTACCCGCGGTATTGCTGAGAACGCGCTATTCACGGCAGTTCGAATCGGAGGCCGACGATTATGCGTTTGCAATGTTGAAACGGCACGGCCAGTCGCCGCAGGCGTTCGCCGACCTCATGCGGCGGCTCCGTCTGCAACAGCATGCGAAGGAAGAGTCGGGCTCGCTTCTTCAATACCTGAGCACCCATCCCGCCACCGAGGAGCGGATTCAGCGCGCGGAGCAGCAACGCTAAAGCATGCGATGGCGGACACCGATGTCCTGATCGCCGGTGCCGGACCGACCGGCCTGGTCCTGGCGCTTTGGCTCCAGCGTCTGGGTGTGCGCGTGCGCATCGTCGACAAGGCAGCCGAACCTGGGACCACCTCGCGCGCATTGGTGGTGCATGCCCGTACGCTCGAGTTGTACCAGCAGATCGGTATCGCCGAAGGTATTGTCGGGCAAGCGCTTGAATTCGCCGCCATAAACCTGTGGGTGCGCGGCAAGAAAACGGCGCGGGTCGCCTTCGGCGACATCGGTGCCGGCCTGAGCCCATACCCATACATGCTCATTTACCCGCAGGATCGACATGAGCGGTTTCTGATCGAGCGGCTGCGGGAAAAAGGCATCCAGATCGATCGACCGACCGAGGTCGTCGGCTTCGAGGAGCGCGGTGAATTCGGTGGACGATTGTGGGGCGCAGATCGCGTGGCGGTCAACCTGAAGCACTCGGACGGCAGCGATGAAACTTGCGAGGCAGCTTTCCTCGCCGGCTGCGATGGCGCGCGCTCAGTCGTCCGCGAGAAGCTGGGCACCGGCTTTCCGGGAGGAACCTACAGTCATTTGTTCTACGTGGCAGACGTGGAAGCCAGTGGCCCGGTGATGAACCAAGAGCTGCATGTCGCGCTCGACCAGGCGGATTTTCTGGCTGTTTTTCCGATGAAGGGCGACGGATTTGCGCGTCTGGTCGGCTGGGTTCGGCAGGGGCCGGAAACGCAGCGCGACTCGCTGGAATGGAAGGACGTCAGCGGCAGCGTCATCGAACGCCTGGGTATCGACGTGACGCGCGTGAATTGGTTCTCGACCTACCACGTGCACCACCGTGTCGCCGTCCATTTCCGTGCGGGCCGCACGTTTCTTCTGGGCGACGCCGCGCATATCCACAGCCCCGTAGGCGGTCAGGGAATGAACACCGGCATCGGCGACGCGGTAAATCTGGCGTGGAAGCTGGCCGCAGTGTTGCACGGCCGCGCGGGCTACCAAGTCCTTGACTCGTTCGAGCCGGAACGGATCGCATTTGCACAACGGCTTGTCGCGACGACCGATCGGATCTTTCAGCTCGTCACCAGCGACGGGCGCCTGGCGAGATTCGTGCGGCTGCATGTCGTCCCGATCGTGTTCCCTGCGTTTTCCGCATTGCATACCACGCGACGATTCATGTTCCGCACCGCGTCGCAGACCGCGATCGAATATCGTCAGAGCAGCTTGAGCGCCGGCGCCGCCGGCAAAATCCGCGGTGGCGACCGTTTGCCGTGGATCAAGCTCGATCCACCGGCAGCCGGCTACCGCGACAATTTTGCCCCGTTGGTGTCGCTCGACTGGCAGCTGCACGTCTACGGCGATGCCTCACCGGCGATCTCCAGCGTCTGCAGGGCGACGCGTTTGCCGCTGCACTCGTTTCCATGGCAGGAGGCCATGGGTTCCGCCGGTTTCGTTCGCGGCGCGGTTTACCTTGTTCGCCCGGATGGCTATGTCGGGTTCGCCGATCGCGACGCCAATGTGGCGAAGCTCCAGCAATATCTGAATGATCGGCAAATTCGGCCACGCGAGCCGTCCTGAAGAACCTGCGAATGCGCTCGCGCAAAAGGCCATGGCGACGCCACGGCGCCGTGGGCGCGGACCCCGCGGACGACCACGCTTGTGATACGGTTGCGTTTACCATGGCGCGTGATCAACACCGGCAAATCATGAGGTTCATTATCAATTGGACGGCGCGGCCACGCATCATTTTTTTGATCACGGCATGGCTGGGCTTGACATCGATCGCCCTCGCCCAGACTTTTCCGTCGAAGGTCGTGAAGATCACGGCGCCGTATGCCGCTGGCGCGGCACCTGCGATCTTCACCCGCATCATGGCGGACAAGCTGTCGAAGGCCTGGTCGCAGCCGGTGATCGTCGACGCGAAGCCGGGAGCGAGCGGGTTTATTGCGATCGAGGCGGTGAAAAACGCGACGCCCGACGGCCACGAGCTTCTCGTCGTGAGCAACGCGCACGTCGCGATCAACCCGGCGCTTTACAAGAAGCTGCCATACGACCCGCGCAAGGATTTCGTGCCGGTGGCGATGTTCTACCACACGCCGTTTTTCCTGACGGTGTCGAGCGCCGGGCCCTATCAAAGCGTGCCGGCGCTGATTGCCGCAGCGAAGGCAAATCCGGGCACGGTTTCCTACGGCTCGTCGTACGTCGGAAGCCCGTCGCATCTCGGAAGCGCGGAGTTCGAATTTCTCACCGGCACCAAGATGATCCACGTTCCCTACAAGGATCAGTCGCAAATGTACGTGGCGATCGCGGGGGGTGACGTCGGTTGGGCGTTCTCCACCCTCGGCTCCGCGTTGCCGCTGATGCAAAGCGGGCGCCTCAAGCTGATCGCGATTGCCGCCAAGAACCGGCTCAGGACGCTGCCCGACGTGCCGACGCTCGAAGAGGCGGGCGGCCCCGCCGGCATGGTGGTCGATGCTTGGCTCGCGGTGGTCGCGCCTCGCGGAACTCCGCCCGAAACCGTGCGCAGGATCAATGCCGACATCAACAGGCAGCTCGCCGATCCGGAAGTTCTGGAGCAACTTCAGCGATTCGGATTCGAGCCGGCGCCAGGGACACCGGAGCAGCTTGCCGACACCATCCGAGCCGACGAAAAGAAATTCGCCGAGCTGGTGCGCCGCACCGGCGCAACCGCCGACTGAGCACCGCTCTTATCCGCCCAGGGGCCTACGCTCCGCGACGGCCGCGTAGTACTCCCACGCGCGTCCCACGATGCCGGCGGTGACCTGATCGCGCACGCGATCGGCTTCTTCCGGCGTAAATGCGCGAATGCGCTTAGGCTCGCCGCCAGCCGCGGCAAGCATGCGCAGCTGCAAGGCGGCGCTCTCTTCGAGAAAGCACGCCGCTATCGTTGCCGTACGCACGTCCGCCGCAGCCGTCGTAATGCCATGACCGCGCATCATGACCGCGATACCGCTGCCGAGCCGCTGCGCCAGCAGATCGCCCAGCTCGCGGGTACGGATGAGGCCGATGCGCTCGAATTCAGCGACGCCGTCCGCAAACACGCCGCCCTGGTTGTGAACGATGCGATGCGGCTGGCCGATCTGGGTCAGACATACGCAAGCCGGCGGATGCGCATGCACCACGCTACCGATGTCCGCGCGGGCCGCGTAGGCGCGGGCATGAATCCAGAGCTCGCTGTTCGGCGTGCCCTCGCCTGAGAGCATTTTTCCATCCGTGTCGAGGACCAGCAGCGCTTTTTCGTCGGCGAAACCCGGAGAGCGTCGGGTCGGAAAAAGAAACGTGTCCGTGCCCGGGATGCGCGCACTCACGTGGCCGAATGCGTTCGAGAGCCCAAAGCGCTCGATGATGCGGTTGGCCAGCGCCACCTCGCGCTGCAAATCTTCTCTTGCGTCCACGATCCCTTTTCCTTGCGATGATGTAGCGCGCGAGACTTGCTCCCCAGAGGCGACAATCTTACGCTCGATCCGGGCGCGCTACGGACTGGCGAAGTGACCCAGCCTAACCAAAATTCGCAAACCTGAGCGAAATCAGGCGAACCTGGACGAGGCCAAGGCAGCGGCAGCAAACTTCTTGCCACCGCGCGATCATCGCAATCGATACGCCAGCACGTGGCCGTTGCGCGTTGTCGATCGCAAGCCTATCCACTCCCCCTCGGGCGAGTACCACAACTCGATACGGTTCCTCTCGGTATCGATGCGGAAGTGGTCCGCTGCGACCGAGCTTCCTCGTATCTCGATCTCTTCTTTGCCCAGCGGCTGCACGGTCACGGCCGTCCAGGCGCCGGTCTGGACGTTCAGCAGATGCGTCTGTTTCAGCACGTGCGGGTTCCAGTAGGCGAAGCTCATCACGCATGGAGCCAATCGCTCGTGCCCACGCGGTCCGTCGATTGCGAAGCCATCGGCATCCAGGCGGCCCGTGACCGTCGTCACGTTGCCTTTTTCCTCGGTCCGCGTGTCGAGCCGCGTGAGACAATTCGCCTGCCAGGTTTCCTCGGCGTGCTGCCGATATGCATTCACGCCAAGCAGTCCGAAACGCATGTCGCTTTGAACCGTTCGCGCGTCACCGTTCTCGCGAAGAACGAGATCGTGCGAGCCGATCGACAGGCCGTCGACGCTGACATCGAAGTGCCACTCCCGCGCAAACGCGGGGATGGCGGCGAGCAATCCGAGCAACAGCGTCAGGATGACGGACAAGGCCACGGATTCAACATAATCGATAAGATAGGGCAGGCGCAACAGCCATGACGCACGACCTCGTTTCACTCCTCGGCCAATACGGTTTGGCGTTGGTGTTCGCCAACGTGCTGATCGAGCAGCTCGGCCTTCCGGTGCCCGCCATACCGACGCTTGTCGTCGCCGGCGCGCTCGCCACCGAGGGAAAGCTTTCGATGCCTTTGTTGTTTGCGGTCGCGCTGGCGGCGTGCTTGCTTGCAGACATCGCGTGGTACATCGCGGGCCGGCGCTTCGGGAACCGCGTAATGAAATTGCTGTGTCGGATTTCACTGACGCCTGACTATTGCGTAAGCGACACGCAGGCGCGCTTCGAGCGTTGGGGCGTGAACGTCCTGGTGATCGCGAAGTTCGTTCCGGGCCTGGCGACCATCGCGCCGCCGCTTGCGGGCGCCACACGCATTGCCTGGCCGCGGTTTCTGTTCTTCAACAGCTTGGGCGGGGCGCTCTGGGTAGGCACGGGGCTCGGCGGCGGCATATTGCTCGGGCCATACATGGAGCCGCTCCTGACGTGGCTGGACCAAATAGGTTCCATCGCCGTCGTCATCATCGTTGCGCTGTTGGCCGCGTATATCGCGTTCAAATGGTGGGACCGGCGCCGCTTTTTCATGATGCTGCGCATGGCGCGAATCAGCGTGGATGAGCTGTATCGCCTCATCGACGCCGGGCTAAAGCCGGTGATCGTCGACGTCAGGTCGCAGACGGCGCGCGCGCTCGAGCCGCGGCGGATTCCCGGAGCGCTGCACGTGCCGCTCCATGCCGTCGACCACCACGTCAAGGGCCTTCCGCGCGACCGCGAGATCATCCTCTACTGCACGTGCCCGAACGAGGCGTCCGCCGCGCAGGCCGCCAAGATTCTGATGAACAACGGCTTCACCAAGGTGCGTCCGCTGCATGGCGGGCTCGAGGCATGGATCGTTGCCGGCTACGAGGTCGAGGAGCTTGCTGCGGCAGAGGCGATCGTGGTCGTGTCCGAACCTTCTGAAAATGGTGCAACGAAACGCACTTGATCAGGTCGGGAGGTTGAACTTTCCAGGCAACGTGTCATCCTGCGAACCTTATCGGGATGCAAGCGCTCAAACATGTCGAGTGCGCCGCGATTGCTGGCAAGGCGGTACACTCGTGCGACGATCGGCTCTCCGGGAGCACCATCATGCGCAAACTTTTGACCCTCGGCCTCGCCTCTCTCCTCCTGGCCATTCCAGTCGCGGCGTCGGCCCAGGAGGCCTACACGACGCGCACCGTCAACGTACGTGCCGGCCCCGATACGGGTTATCCGGTGGTTTCGGCCCTGGGCGCGGGGGCGCCGGTGCAGGTGTTCGGATGTCTCGACGATTGGAGCTGGTGCGACGTTGGATTCGGTTACGACCGTGGCTGGGTGTACGCGCCGTACTTGAACTATGTTTATCAGGGCAGGCGCGTCCCGTTCTACACCTACGCCCCGACCTTCGGGATTCCGATCATCACCTTCTCGGTCGGTTCATATTGGGACCGTTATTATCACGGGAGGCCATGGTACGGACGGCGGGACTATTGGGAGCATCGTTCGCCGGTGCACGTCAGGCCGGCGGGACCGTCGCCGCGGCCCTTCCGGGAAGAATGGGATGGCCAGCGATATCGGACCCAGTCCAGTCAACCCGGGTATCAAGGGAATCGCGAGGCCGCCCGTGACAATCGCTTTCCGCGCGACGCGGGGACAGTGCCGCAGGAGCGTCGCGGATACCAGGGCGCGCCCGGAACCCGCGAAGGCGGCGCGCCCCCGGCAGACCGTCGCGCTTATCAAGGCGCCCCTGGCGGCGCCGCGCCACCGCAGAATCGCTTTCCTCAGGACGCGCGACGTGCGACGCCCGCGCAACAGGCCGGAGCTGCGCCGGCGCCGAACAACGCACCGCAGGAGATGCGACGTGCAAGCCCGACGCAGCAGGCGGCACCGCCCGCGGTGCACGAGGGCGGACCTCGGGGCGGAGAAAAGGGTCGCGGTGGTGAGGGTGAGAAGGGCCACGGCAAGGACGAAGGCAACAAGCCGTAGCGCGTCGCGGCGAGCGTTGCTGTCAGCCGGTGTACACCGGCGCCGGCTGGCTGAAGTAAGCGTCGAGCAGGTGATAGACGAGCGCCCAGTTTTTCGAGCGGGTACTGGTGTGCGCGATGCCCGGCATGACGACGAACTGCTTGTCGGGGTTCGGTAACCTGGCGAAGAAATTGGCGAGATCCTGAAACGACGCGATGCCGTCCCACTGGCCGCGCATGATCAGAACGGGCACGGGGATCTTTTCCGGATCGACGACGGGAAGATTCGCCGACATGTCGATGTACGTTCCGGTCGGCACCGACTTGTCCAGCGCGAGTACCGCATCGGCAAACGCCTCGACCACCGTGAGATCGCTGGTGTCTGGATGGTCGCGGGTGAAGATGCTTCGCACGAACGCGCGATCGATCGGCCGGCGGTTGGTGGCGCGATATTCCTCCAGCCTCTTCTTGCGTTCGGCGAGCGTCGGGCTACCCTCTCCGGTCCAGACCAGCGCATCGAGTGCGAGACGTTCCACGCGCTCGGGATGCCTTTGCGCAAACAAGCCTGCGCGAAGCGCGCCTGACGAGGCGCCGTAGAGCAGAAGCTTCCGGTTGGACTGCTTCAGGATGTACTCCGACGCAGCGGCGAGATCGTCGGCACCGCACGACACATCCGCGTTGACCGGCCGCGATTTGTCCGAGCGTCCGTAGCCTTCGCAATCGACACACCAGGTGTCGTAGCCGCGGCGAGCGAACCAGTCCATGGTGGAAGTCTCGGGCCTTCCCGGAATTTGCAGGTCGAATACCGGCGTCGCCGACACCGACGAACCGTGCACGAAAAGTATCGTCCCGGTCCCCATGTCGGAGGATCCGCCACCGACGCGATTCTTGAGCTGCTTGCGCCACAGGAAGAGCTTGACGTTGTCGCTGGCGGCGCGCTTGACCGTCCAGTGTTGGGTGCCGCTGACCTCGGCCAGCTGTCCGGCGTCCGCACGCGCCTCACTTCCGCGGAGCGAGAGGCCCGCGCTTGCGGCCGCCGCGGCAAGGAGGAAGGAGCGGCGCGAGCCTCCGCCGATGGGCCCCACGCGAAGCGTGGGGATCGTCGGGAATTGCGAGTCGCCGCTTGAGGCCGACATGTTTTACATCATCCCGCGATGAAGGGCGAAAGAGGCCGACGGCGCGAGCCTCCGGCGAGGGCCCCCGCGCCGAGCGCGGGGATCGTCGGGAATTGCGAGTCGCCGCTTGAGGCCGACATGTTTTACATCATCCCGCGATGAAGGGCGAAAGAGGCCGACGGCGCGAGCCTCCGGCGTCGCCAGTCGCCCGCACGCGAAGCGTGGGGATCGTCGGGAATTGCGAGTCGCCGCTTGAGGCCGGCATGTCTTGCATCATCCCGCGATGCTCACGCGCTCTTCAGCGCGTAGCCATACGCGAGATTGGTGCGCCCGGCGCCGTGCTTGTCGTAGAGCTCCCTGTAGCTTGTGAGCCGGTCGTTCTCGAGCGCCGCCCGGTGCTGAGGTTTGTAGTTGTACAAGCGCGCGTTGTTGCCACCGAAGATCGCCGTCTTGACTGGACCGTCGGCCGGCCCGAGAGGCTGCAGCGCATATTTTTTCCGCAACTCGTCCGGGATCTCTAGCCGGCGCAGCGCTTCGATCTGCCATTGCGGTGAACCGGTCCAGATGGCATCGGTGCCCCAGCAGACGTGATCCGAACCCATTCCTTTGATGAGCTGGCCGACCATCACCGCGGACACGCGCGGATCGGCGATCGTCGATTGCGCGAACAACTGGCCGACATCGGCGTAGACGTTCTTGACTCCATACTTGGCGGGAACCTCCGAGAGATCGGTGATCCATTCGATGCGTCCGGTCTGCTCGAACTGCGCCCACGCGTCCTCGACCGAGCCGCCTCCCGCAAACCGGTAGCCGCCGTGATAGATGATGAAGTTGAGCTGCGGCCAGTCCTTGGCAGCCTTGCCGACATCGCGAACGTCCGAGTACTCGAGCAGATGCGGAAATTGCTTCTCCACCGATGGCGGAAACAGACCCTTGTGAATGCATACGTTCTTCAAGCCCGCCTTGGCGAATTTTTCGTATGCGGGATAGACGAGCTTCTCGTCGTCCAGGCGCCAGGGGTGCTTGGAAAGATTCTTGTTGGTGTTGTCGCCGATGGTGTAGCCCTTCATCGAGTCGGGCTTGAGATCGTTGATGGCGTGATCGATCTGCTCCATCCAACCGTCGTATCCGGGGGTGAATATCGCATGCGCGAGCATGCGCTTGCTCCCCGCAAGGCCGTTCACGTCCGCGCGCGCCTGCGCTTTCATTTCGTTGGTAAGGAACCAGTCCTCCGGTACTTCCGAGGGCGCGCCGCTGATGCACGCCACCTTGGTGTCGCTGTCGAGATAGATTTCCTTCAGATAGTTGGTGAACATCAGGTCGTCGATCGTCTGCTCCTTGTTTGCGAGCCCGGGGTTCCAGCCGGCCTTGCCCACGGCCTTGCGCTGATTGACGAAAGTCATGATCTTCGTGCCCGGACGCAGAAAATGCGTGTGCATGTCCATGATGAACTGGCCGGAGAGCTTTTTCGCGCGATCGTCCGCGCGCTCGGGCTCGGCAGCCTCGGCCGCAGAGACACCGAAGATCGGCCCGTAGGTGTCGTTCATGGCGAGGAATGCGGTCGCCATGCCGGCCGCGGTCTGGAAGAAGCGACGCCGGCTCATGCCCAGACGCTTGGCCATCCGCGCCCCCATCTCCTTGACGCGAGTCTCGAATTCGCGTTGCTTCTTCGTCTGCAAACCGGGCATGAACTCGTCGCTCGAAACCGACTGCACGGGGATCGGCGATGGAAACAACGATTCGGCGGCGGAGAGCTTTTCCAGCTCGTCGGTGGAAAGCATGCTCATGGTTCCTCCTCGGGTCGGCGGCGGCGCGGGACGCGCTCTGGGTTCATTTTGTCACATCGACGGCAGGCCGGCCAAGTCTGCAAGATCACTTGAACGCATCCTCGATCCCGGCTGCCCGGCCGGCGTGCATGGAGAATCCTATACCGTCTCCGCGCCTTTCGGCGTAAGCTTTTTTTCATGACCGAAGCGCAGACCCTTTTCGCCGCATTGCGGGAGTCTGCCGATCCCGACGTCGTGGGCGCCATCGAGGCGCTGGTGCGGGACGCGGCGGATAACCGTCTCAATCGCATCAACGCGCTGGCCTTTGCGCGCAAGACGGGCCTCAACGAGGATCGCGTCATCGCGACGTTCCTGCACGCGGCGCGGCTGGGACTGTTCGAGATGTCGTGGAATGTGCTCTGCCCCGGGTGCGGCGGGGTGCTCGACGCAGGCGCTTCGCTCAAGACCGTGAATCAGACCGAGTACGGGTGCGCCCTGTGCGCCGCAGGGTACGAGCCAACGCTGGACGAGATGGTCGAAGTCACCTTCACGGTGACGCCGCGTACACGCCGGATCGCGGCGCACGCGCCGAACGATCTCCCGGCCCTCCAATTTT
The DNA here is from genome assembly GCA_036491495.1 of Casimicrobiaceae bacterium. Taxonomy (GTDB): domain Bacteria; phylum Pseudomonadota; class Gammaproteobacteria; order Burkholderiales; family Casimicrobiaceae; genus PALSA-1003. The sequence continues at coordinate 178,676 of DASXBW010000043.1, read as the reverse complement.
ACCGACAGCTTTTCTGGAGTTCCGGCATCGACCTGCCCGACGATGCCTTCGAGAAAGCCATCGACGAGATCGCTCTGGAATTGGTCGAGCTGCCTCCCGGCGAGAAGGCCATGCTGTCGTTGACCCTGCCCTCCGAATTCGTGATCGTCTTCGATCCGGTCACGCACATGGCGCAGTTCATCGACGTCAAAGGCGAGCCGACGCGCGAGCGCCAGTCGCTGTCGATCGTATTCAACAGGGCGCATGCCCATACCACTACGATTGTCATGCAGCCGGGCCCGCTGCGCCTGGCACTGGACAATCGCACCGACACGCGCGTCGTGCCGGGCGTGTTTATCGCTGGGCAGGCGATGCACGACCTGCTCGGCAATCGCCAACCGTTCCTCACCGCCAAGCGGCTGTTGTCCAACCAGACCTTCCGCGAGATCTACCGCACCAGCACGCTCGACATCGACCAGCGGCTCAAGATCACCAGCCTAACTTTCCTGTTCACCGATCTCCAGGGCTCGACCGATCTCTACGAGCGCGTCGGCGACCTGGTCGCGTTCGATATCGTGAAAGAACATTTTCGGATCCTGCAAGAGATCATCGCGGCCGAATCGGGCGCGGTGGTAAAGACGATCGGCGATGCCGTGATGGCAACCTTCGCGACGCCCGATCGGGGGCTCGCGGCCGCGCTGCGCATCCGCGAGGCGATGCGCGCGTTGAACGAACAGCGCCAGAACGAGGACCTGCTGCTGAAGATCGGCATTCACGAAGGCCCGTGCCTTGCAGTCACGCTCAACGATCGCCAGGATTACTTCGGTCAGACCGTGAACATCGCCTCCCGGGTGCAGTGCCTCGCGGTGTCGCGCTCGATACTCGCGACCGGGTCGATCGTGGACCATCCGCAGGCATTGGAGCTGCTCGAGGCGGACGGGATCAAGCCCACGTCGCGACGACTGCCGGTTCGCGGGGTCGCCGATGAGATGGCGGTGTACGAAATTCCCTGATGCGAGGATCGCGTTGCCCAGGCGATCGTTGGCAACCGCTGAAGGCAACTTCATCGGCGGTCGATGAGGTCGTCATGATCAGAGCGCGAAGGTCACAGCGCTGGTTTCGGCGCACCATTCGCCAAGCCAATGGCGGAAGCGTCCTCCGTTGCGCCCCTCCGCCGCATGGCTGTGCCACGCGGCAAACACCGGACCTTCTTCGGCGAACATCATGACGGCGTCCATTCCTTTCGACCGCCGCAGCGTCTCGATCGCCTGCGAGGCAGTCTGTGCGATCGGTCCGGCGACGTTGAACGAGGTGTTTACGGCAACTTCGACGCCGATCCTGCGGCCGAGCGCCTTGAGATAAGCGTAGGTGAGAGGGTCCGTATGTTGGCGGACGATCTGCAATCTTCCAGTGCCATCCGCATGAATCACCGCGGGAATGCGCTCCCGAGCGTGGGGCTTTGCACGCGCCGTGAGCACCATGTAGTTGTAGGCGTTGTAGTTGTCATCCGAAGCCCCGTCCGAGAGATCGAACCAGCGTTTGGCGGCCTCCAGCGTCATCATCGGTGCGAGCGGCCGGATGGCCTCGCGGTATTTTACGCATTCGTTGAGCACCTCGCGCGTGTATGGATTGCAGGGATTGGCAACGATGGAACGGTGCCCGAGCGCGCGCGGTCCTGTCTCGGCAGCTCCCTGGAAGATGGCGATTACACCGTCTCGCGCGGTAATGAACGCCATCAGGTCGGCGATCGCGTCGCGTCGCTCGGGCGAGGAGACGTCGCCAAGCGGCATCCACGCGATGTCGGGCGCGCCGTCGAGCGCCGCGCGGATTTCAGCTTCGGTCGGCGGTTGTCCGCAGTAGAAGGTGTGATCCAGCGGCTTGCCGACGCCGGCACCAGCAAGGTGCGCGAACCTGTACGCGGCGCCCACCGTGACGCCGGCGTCGTTGGGCGTTGGCGGCACCCAGATGTGAAGACGCGCGCGTTTCCCCAGCACGCGCTCGTAATAAGCCTCATCGAAATGCTCGAGGAGGCGCATGTTGGCAATCGCGTTCAGTGCCGTGCCGCCGGTCAGCACCAGGCGGTCGCTGCCGGTTTGGCGGATCAGGAATTCGACGACATGGATCAGGGCGTCCTCGAATACCATCTGTGCCGCTGCTGCCTTGTCGAGCCGCTCTTGGGTATCCTTCTTATGGTGGATATCCTCCACCCGCAGAACCGCGTCCGGATTCCACATATCCTTTGCGGCCACGGGCGCGCCAAGAATGCTGGTCAGTTCGGGTGTGTAGGGATTGTCGAAAAGATCGCGTTGCCAATTCGCGAGCGCGCGATTGAGATAAATTTGCCCTTCCGGCTGCAAGCTCAATATGTTCCGCAGCTTCGCGTAAACGGGGTTCGTTTGCCGGTCGGAGTTGCCGTATGCCGCCGCGCCCATGTATCGGCCTTCGCTGCTGAGCCAGTTCCAGCCGCCTTGAGTCGAACTGATGAGGCCGTAATAGGTACCGAGCGAATCGAAGACGCTGTGATTGCACCGAAGCAGGCGCATCGATCCCGCTTCGGCGATGTAGAGTGAAATCGAGCCGAGATCGCCTGTGCCGTCGAGCACTGAGATCATCACCGGAGCCTCGCTGCGGGCGAAAGGCGACACGCAGAACGAGAACCATGCGTGATTGTCGTGATGCGGCATCCCGATGATCGGCGCGGGAACAGAAAGCCCGAGCGCACGGCCGAGATGACGTGGGCCGCGGGTCGCCGGATCGAAGTTACGGACGTTCAGCACTGGGGTCTCGCGCGCGCGAAAGAGGCTCAGGCTCGCGGGAAATTCTTCGAGGGCCGTCCGGCAGACTGTGGCAGCGAGAGCGGCGTAATCCCATGTGCCGAGCCACGCCGCGATGCGCTCGGGCCCGATCCCGATGCGCTCCATCGTGGTCCGCAGAGCAAGCAGCGCATTGCGCGGAAAATCGGCGCTGTGCTTCTTGCCGGAAAAACGTTCTTCTTCGTTGTTGCAAATGATACGAGGTCCGCGGTCGGGCGAGACTTCGATGAGTGCGACGCCGGAGTTATGGAAACCGGTGGCGCCGATCCCTGCGAGGTAGACCGTTTCCCCACGTTCGATCCTCGCGCGGACAGCCTGGAGCTGCTCCAATGCGAAGCGGCTTGTCGGACGAAAGATCTGCTTGGATGCGTAAAAGCGTTCAAGGATCGGCAGCACGCTGCGAAAACCTGCTGCCGCGAGCCACGGGTGTCGAGGACCGATTCGAAGGATAGAGCGTCGAGGTTGCACTATGAGGAATAACGCCGGAGTTTGCGACTCATCTCAGTTTACTAGATACGCGGTACAGAGCCTCAACTGGATCGCGTCAAGCACTGCGCCTTGGTCCTCGATGACGGGCTATTAGAATGAATTCGCGCCGCGTGGCGCGGATTGCAGCAGCGCGCTTAGTTGCTCCTTCCAGAATCTCGCTTGGCCCGTGGTGCCGTGGCCGGCGGTCTGGTCGCTGGCGGGAATCAGAAACACCTTGCCGTTCTTGACTCGCTTGATCTCGCGGTCCAGCACCCCGGTTTCGGGCGGGTTGCGCTCGTCGTCCGCGGAGTTGATCGCCAGAACGACCGCCTGGATGCGCTCGAGGCCCGACGCCGGATTGTAATCGCGCGACGAATCCCACTGGTACAGATGGTCGTTGGCGTCACCCGGAAATGGTGCGCTCAGGCGCTGGTCGAGCAACTGGTCGGCCTTTTCGCGCGTCGGAGCGGTTTTATACAGCGCCTGACTGCCGCCATTGGTGGCGATGCCGTAAAACACCGAGGCGACCTGCAGGCTGCGCGGCTGTCTGGTGTAGTTGCCGTTCATCCACTCCGGATCGTTGCGGATGGAATCGATGATGAGGCGGCGCATTATCCAGTTGCGGCTGGACATCTCGGTCGGCAGCGACGCCATTGGCACCGCGGCGTCCATGAAGTCCGGATATTTCTGGGCCCAGATCCATGTCTGCATGCCGCCCATCGAATTGCCCAGCACGAGGCGCAGGTGGCGCACGCCAAGGTGCTCTTTGACCAGGCGGTACTGTGCGTCCACCATGTCGTCGTAGTTGTACTTCGGAAAGCGCGTGCGCAGGCCATCCGAAGGTTTGCTCGACTTCCCCGTGCCGACGGCGTCGGTGAGGATGATGTAGTAGCGGGTCGCATCGAGCGGTTGCCCGGGACCGAAGAGCTCGCCGGCGAACGCCGGTGTGAGCATGCTCGCGCCCGATCCCGTCGTGCCGTGCAGGATCAGCACCGGCTCGCCAGTGGGAGCGCCCACGGTCGTGTAATGAAGGCGCAGTTCCGGCAGAACGTCGCCGGTATGAAAACGGAAGTCGCGCACAACCCAGTCATCTTCCTTGGGCGCCGGGTAGTCAGCACCCGACGCAGCCACTGCCGTCAGGGCGACTGCGAGACTCAACGTTGACCGGATGAGCAGGTCGACGAGCTTCATATGTGATTTCCTTCGGTGTCGATCGTTATTCGGATATTACAGGGATGGTCGTCGCGTGCGAGCACGATGCCTGGGAAACAATGCCACGTTCAGTTCCGCTATCATAAGCCCTGGGCCCAAACGATAAATCGATTTGGAGAGCCCCGCAGAGCGGGGAGGGGTGCATGTCTGCGGACCGCCAAAAACGGAGGAAACCTATGGCAAACCGGCTCGCGCAGTTCGTATGCGGATTCATCTTCGCGTACGCTGCGTTCAGTCAAGTTACTCTTGCCCAGACCGCGCCTGCGAAAGCGCCGCACTGGGTGGCGGCGTGGACGGCGTCGGCCCACGGCCCCTATCCGATCGGTAACCCGACCGCGCAACCCGAGCTGAAATTTGCGTTCCCTGACGCGGCGCGCGGTGCGGTCGACCAATCGTTTCGCATGATCGTGCGGCCTGACGTCTGGGGAAAGCAGGCGCGCATCCGTTTATCCAACGCGTACGGCACCCAGCCAGTCACCTTTGACGGCGCCTACATCGGGTTGCAGACCAGCGGCAGCGCAGTTTTGGCCGGCACCAGCCGCGTCGTCACCTTCGCAGGCAAGCAAACGGTCACGATAGCGCCCGGCAAGGATGTCGTCTCCGACCCGGTTTCGCTGCCGTTCGTGAAGAATCCCGCCGACCCGATGCTGATCGGCCGCCGCCTTGCGGTGAGCTTCCATGTCGTCGGCGAAAGCGGCCCGATGACGTGGCACGCAAAGGCGCTCACCACCTCCTACCTGACGGCGCCCGGTGCCGGTTCGCTTGGCAAAGACGAAAGCGAATCCGCGTTTTCGATGTCGTCCACCTCCTGGTATTTTTTGGACGAGGTGGAAATGACGGCATCTCCCGCTACGCGCGTTATCGTGGCGTTCGGCGACTCCATTACCGACGGCACGGCGTCCACGCTGAACGGCGACGACCGCTGGCCGGATGTTTTCGCGCGCCGCCTGCATGCGGCTTCCGCCAATCGTTTCTCGGTCGTCAACGAGGGCATCGGCGGCAATCAGGTCATCGGGCCAACCGACTATGCGACCAAGCCGATCCCGGGCGGACCGTCGGCGCTCGATCGCCTGCAGCGCGACGTGATCAGTCTGCCCGGTGTCTCGGCCGTGATCTGGCTCGAGGGAATCAACGATTTCGGTGCGGCCGGCGCATCCGCCCAGGCGGTGTCCGACGGCGTGCGCGAGGGCGTAAAGCGACTGCGCGAGGGCATCCCGGGCGTGCGCATCTACATGGCGACGCTGACCGGTGCGCTGAACAGCACGCCCACTCATGGCACGCCGGAAGTCGAGGCGAAGCGGAAGGAGTACAACAACTTCATCCGCAACGCAGGTATTTTCGACGGCGTGGTCGACTTCGATGTCATCACGCTCGACCCGAAGACCGGTGAGCTGAAAGCGGAATATCAGCCCAATTCCACCATCGGCGGTCCCGGCGACAAGCTGCACCCGAACCGGGCCGGCTACGCCGCAATGGGCAACGGCGTCGATCTCATCATGATTCTTGGAAAGTAACCAGGCCCGGGACCGTCGGCGTTTGTCACGCCCCGGATCCGGCACTACAAGACACCAAGGAGGAGATCATGACGGCACTATTGATCAGCAAAATCACCGAGCCAGCGATAGCATCGCTTCTCGACGGCGCGTCGCGTCGCGACGGGTTTCACGCGGTTCCAACCACAGGAGCGACTCAATGAAAACGACCAAAGGTATGTTTCTCTTGGCAGCCATCGCCCTTGCGCCGGGCATGGCTGGCGCTCAGGCCATCGTCACCGAGCGCAACATTTCACTCAACGCGGCGCTGGATATGGCCAGGGCAGGCCTGGAGCGTTGCCGCGCCGACGGCTACAAAGTCACGGTGACCGTACTAAACCGTCATGCCCGCACCGCCGTCGTGCTGAGCGACGACGGTGTGAATCCGCACACGATTGAGAACAGCATGCGCAAGGCATACACGGCGTTCACGACGCGCTCACCGTCGGTCGAAATGGCCAAGCGGGCTCAACCCGGGCTTGCCGGGTTCATGCTGCTGGACAAAATCACCTCGATCGAGGGCGGGCTGCCGATCTTTGCCGGCAAGGAACTGATCGGTTCGATCGGCATCTCCGGCGCTCCCGGCGGAGAAAAAGACGCGGCGTGTGCGCAAGTCGGCATCGACAAGATTGCCAAGGACCTCGGCGGCTGAACAGCCGCGACTCACACGGCATGGAATGACCGATCATGGCCTTGCCGCGATCCGCATGCGGCTTCGCGAGACAAGACAACAAGGGAGGAGATCATGAAAGCCTTCGCATTGACCAAGGGGATCGCCGTGGCGGCAGTGGCATCGCTTGTCGGCGGCGCGCCGGCGTCGGCGGCAACATTCGTCTACGTCTCGAACGCCGAGGACGGCGACATCGGCGTCTATCGGATGCTCGATTCGGGTGAGCTGCAGCCGGGCGCGCGCGCCAAGGCGGCGAGCATCGTCATGCCTATGGCGGTGAGCCCCGATCGCCGCTTTCTGTACGCGGCGTCGCGGTCCAAGCCGTATCTGGTGCACGTCTATACCATCGACCGCAACACCGGCGCGTTGACGCCGTTGGCGACTGCGCCATTGGCGGAGAGCTTTCCGTACATCTCGCTCGACAAGACCGGGCGCTTCCTGTTCGGCGCGTCCTATGGCGGCCACGTGATCAGCGTCAACGCGGTCGGCAGCGACGGACGCGTCGCCGCCGAGCCGTTGCAGGTAATCCCCGTCGGTCGCAATGCGCACTCGATCCGTGTCGACGAGAGCAACAAGTTCGTCTACGTCCCCACGCTGGGCAGCGACGCGATCTTCCAGTTCACGTTCGATGAAAAGACCGGCAAGCTCAGCTCGAATACGCCCGCGGTTTACATGATGAAGGCGATGACCGGCCCGCGCCACTTCATCACGTCGAGCGACAACAAGTACCTGTACGCACTAAGCGAGCTGCTGGGGACGGTCACGACCTTCTCGGTGGACGGCAAGACGGGACTGCTGACCGAGGTGAGCTCGGCTTCCGGCCTGCCACCCGATAGCAAGCTGGGGCCGGGCGCACCGCGCGGCGCAATCGGAGCGCCTGGCGGGCCGCCGCCGCGTAACACCGACAACGACATCTGGGCCGCGGATATCCATATGACTCCGAACGGCAAGTTCCTCTACATCTCGGAGCGCACGGCTCACATGCTGGCCGCCTTCAGCGTCGACGGCGCGAGCGGCAAGCTCACCTATTTGTCGAGCACGCCCACCGAGCGGCAGCCGCGCGGATTCACCATCGATCCCAAGGGCAGGTTCCTGGTCGCGAGCGGAGAAAAATCGGAAACGATCTCGGTCTACTCCATCGACCAAGCCAACGGCGCGCTCAAGCTCGTCAACAAGTACCCGACCGGAAAGGGTGCGAATTGGGTGGAGATCGTGAGCTTTGATTGAGAACCCAAAACTCGAGCTCGCGTGTTTGAAATAGGTATCGGGCTCGGTCCAGCGAATCACAAGGTATCCAAGGCGGGTGTTTTCGTCATCCTCGCTCGAGCGTCTCCTCCAATGCGAGATCTATCGCTTGCTCGAGCGTTAAAGCGCGACCTTCCTGCCAGGCACGCTCGAAGGCAGCGTCATCGCCCGCGCGGGCCGCGGCCACGGTTTGGTCGTAGCGGAGTCGTTCATACGGCGGCACCGGCGCGCCGATTTCCTCCCGCAGACGCTCCGCCACGCCCCAGCTGCGGGCGGCTCCGACGTAGCTGCCGAGAGCGGCGGCTAGCGCCGCCAGTCCCTCCAGCGAATAGGCAATTCCCCACCTATCGCCAAGCTCGCGCCGGATCACCAGGCTCTCCTCGTAAAGCGCCCGGGCAGAGGCAAAATCGCCCTGCTGGCAGACCACCAGTCCCAGCCCATTCAGCGCATTGGCGACGCTCTTCGGCTCTCCCAGTTCCCGCATGATCGCGAGGCCTTCCTCGTACAGTGCCCGGGCGGCGGGATAGTCGCCCTGCGCGTAGGCGACATCGCCTAAATTGTTCAGCGAGGTGGCGATGCTCCACCGATCTCCCAGTTCCCGCATGATCGCGAGTCCTTCCTCGTGCAGCGCCCGGGCGGACGGATAGTCGCCCTGATCGAGTGCGACGTTCCCCAAGTTGTTCAGCGAGCGAGCGATGCTCCCCCGACTTCCCAGTTCCCGCCGGATCGCCAGGCTTTCCTCGTGCAGCGCGCGGGCAGAAGCAAAACTGCCCTGATAGCGAGCCACAGTTCCCAGGTTGGCTAGTGACTGGGCGATGCCATTCCGGTCGCCCAGTTCCCGCCGGATCGCCAGGCCCTCCTCGTGACGAGCCCGCGCCGCGGGATAGTCGCCCTGATAAAAGGCCAGTACGCCCGCCGCATTGAGAACCATCGCGCGCTCCCGTGTTCTCTCCTCAGCTCCTGCCTTGCCCAGGACCCGCACACACCATTCCCCGCCCTCCGCGAGATGTCCCCGCGTCCACCAGAACCGTTGCAGCGCCCCACAAAGTCGAAGGCTTCCTTCCGCTCGCGCCTCTGCGAGGCTCCAGTTGAGACCCGCCCGCAGGTTCTCATGCTCGTCTTCCAGACGCTGCAGCCACCGGGCCTGCTCCGCACCAATGAGTTTCGGCTCCGCCTCCTCCGCCAGCGCGAGAAAGTAGTCGCGATGCCTTTCCCGCACCCGTTCCACCTCGCCTGTGGCATTCAACCTTTCCCCTGCGTACTCGCGGATCGTTTCCAGCATTGAAAAACGCGGTTCGCCATGGGTCTCGGTCTCATTCACCAGACTCTTGCCGATGAGCGATTCCATGATCTCGAGCACACTCAAGTCGTTTTCGATATTGCAGACCGCTTCGATCGCCTCCAGCGCGCATCCGCCGACAAACACTCCCAGTCGCCGGAACAGTTTCCGTTCGTCGCGCGTCAGCAAGTCATGGCTCCAATCGATTGCACCGCGCAGCGTCTTCTGCCTTGCCGGCAGGTCGCGAGCTCCACCCTTGAGGAATGTGAGGCGATGACTGAGCTCCACCAGCATTCGCTGCGGCGGAAGCACGCGCGCGTGCGCCGCGGCCAGTTCGATCGCCAGTGGCAAGCCGTCGAGCCGGTGGCAGATCTCAGCGACGGCAGGAGCACTCTCGTTCGTGAGCGTGAATCCGGGCTTCACTGCCACGGCGCGCTCGATGAACAACTCGACCGCTTCGTACTCGGCAAGGTGCTCCAACGGCGGCAACCGCTTCGGATCGGGGAGGGACAAGGGCGGAACGGGATAATCCCTTTCGCAGGACAGGTGCAACACTTCCCGGCTGGTGACCAATACTTTCAACCGTGGCGCGGCCGTCAGGAGAGCGGCGACCTGCGGCGCGCCATCGATCACCTGCTCGAAGTTATCCAGCACGAGCAGCATTTGCTTCTCGCGCAGGTAGTCCTGGAGCTGCTCCTCCAACGACCGGCCGGCGGCCTCGCGCACGGCGCAGGCCGTGGCAATCGTTGGCAAAACTTGCGCGGGATCACTCAGCGCAGCGAGCAAGACAAGAAACACGCCATGCTCAAATTCATCCGCCATATCCGCGGCGGCCTGCAGTGCGAGGCGCGTCTTGCCGGTGCCGCCGACCCCGGAGAGCGTCAGCAAGCGCACTTTGGCGTCGGACAAGTGCTTTTTGACGGCGCGAATCGCATCCTCGCGACCGATGAACGGCGTCATCTGCGCCGGCAGATTGTTGGGACGCGCGTCGAGAGTCTTGAGCGGCGGGAACTCGACGGGGAGATCGGGCGCGATCACTTGATAAACGCGCTCCGGGCGGACCAAGTCTTTCAATCGCCGCTCGCCCATGTCGCGCAGCGCGATATCCGCAGGAAGGTCGTCGCGCACCAATTCCTCGGTGGCCAGCGACACCAGGATTTGGCCGCCGTGCGCTGCCGCCATCAACCGTGCGGCGCGGTTCAGGGCGGGCCCATAGCAATCACCACCGCGTTCTTCAGCCGCACCGCTGTGCAGCGCCATCCGCGACTTGATGGAGAGCTCGCCCCACGCATGTGCCTTCAATGCGCGCTGCGCGGCAAGACACGCTGCCATCGCATCCGCCGCGATCGCAAACGCCGCAAGCACACCATCACCTGTAGTTTTGACGATATAGCCATCGTTCGACTCGATGGCGTCGCGCATGATCGCATCGTGATGCGCGAGTGCCTGCTGCATCGCCGCGCGATGCGTCGCCCACAGCCGAGTGCTGCCCTCGATGTCGGTGAACAGGAACGTGACCGTGCCGGTCGGCAACAAGCGGTCAGCGCGAGGAGTCACCATCATGCGGGGTGGGGCGCGAATGACTCAGGAACCGCATTCTGCTAGCCGCTCGCCGCGTGCGCAACCGGTATTCCCGCCACTCTGACTCCATGTAGAATCCGCGCATGAAGCGCAGCACCGAGCGGTTTCTTACCACGCACACCGGCAGCCTGCCACGGCCGGAGGACCTGATCCGGATGATGTACGCCAGGGAGGAGGGCGTGCCGGTCGACCCGGCCGCGCTGTCCGAGCGCGTCGCGTCCGCTGTCAAGGAGGTCGTGCGCAAGCAGGCCGAAGCCGGCGTCGACGTGGTCAACGACGGCGAGATGAGCAAGCCGAGCTACGCGACGTACATCAAGGATCGCCTGTCCGGGTTCGGCGGTACCGGGAACACCTTCGTCTATCAGGATCTGGTCGCCTTCCCCAATCTCGCCAAACGCGTCTTCGGCGATCCCGGCCGCTCGCGCCGGAAGACGCCGGCGTGCAACGCGGCTATCGGTGTGCGCGATCCACAAGCGGCGAAGACGGACGTCGACCATCTGCAGGCTGCGTTTGCCAAAGTGAAGTCGCAGGAGATGTTCCTGACCGCGGCGTCGCCGGGCGTCGTGTCGCTGTTTTTCCGCAACGAGCATTACCCGAGCGAGGAAGCGTACATCTTTGCCATCGCCGACGCGATGCGGCACGAATACGAGACCATCGCCGGCGCCGGCATCGTGCTGCAGATCGACTGCCCCGACCTTGGCATGGGACGGCACATTCAGTACGCGGACCTGAGCCTCGCGGAGTGGCGCATGAAAGCGCAACTGCACGTCGAGGCGCTCAATCACGCGGTGGCGAACATCCCGCCCGAGCGGCTGCGTATGCATCTCTGCTGGGGCAACTACGAAGGCCCGCATCACTGCGACGTCGCGCTCGCCGACGTGATCGACATCGTGTTCCGCGCGCGACCCTCGGCGATCGCGATCGAGGCGTCCAACCCGCGTCACGCGCACGAATGGACGCTGTTCGAGAAGGTCAAGCTGCCGGATGGGAAGGTGCTCATCCCGGGCGTGATCGAGTCGAAATCCAACTTCATCGAGCACCCCGAGCTCGTCGCGCAGCGGATCGGGCGTTACGCGAAGCTCGTCGGCCGCGAGAACGTCATGGCCGGGAGCGATTGCGGCTTCGGCACCTGGGTCGGGCAGGCGGCCGTCGATCCGGACGTCGTATGGGCGAAGATGGCGGCGATGGCCGAAGGCGCGCGCATCGCCTCGCGCGAGTTCTGGCGCTGAGGAACGATTCGCGAGCGATGCAGCAACTTGCGCTCTCGACTTGATCGATAACAAAGGGGGAAGCGATGAGTGATTCGATGCGTTGGACCCGTCGCGAATGGATCGGCGCAGGGCTCGCGTGCACAGCAATCGGCGCCTTGCCGGGACGCGCATGCGCGGCAACCACGCTGCGCTGGGCGACCGTGCTGCCGACCAATCACCCGTCGGTCACGATGATGGAACGGGTCGCCAAGCAGGTACGCGAAGACACCGGTGGCTCGGTGGAGATCCAGACCTTTCCGGCCGGACAGCTCGGCTCGTCGCGCGACGTCATCGAATCGGCTTCATCGGGCGCGATCCAGATCGTCGACGAAGGCGCGGCGCAATTCGGACAATTCGTGCCGCAGTTCTCGATTCTCGAGGCGCCGTACATCTGGCGTGATCCGCAACACGTGCGCCGCGTACTGTCGTCCCCGTTGATGGACGAGATGAACGCCATGCTCGTGGCCAAGCGGTCGATGCGCGTGATCGGCTCAACTTACTACGGCAAGCGGCACGTCACCTCGGGATCGAAGGCGATCAACACCGTGGACGACATGAAAGGCTTCAAGCTGCGCATCCCCGAGGTCGACACCTTCCGCGCGATGGCCGAGGCCTGGGGCGCGCGGCCGACGCCGCTCAACATCGGCGAGCTCTATCTCGCGTTGAGCCAAGGAGCCGTCGACGGACAGGAGAATCCGCTGCCGACCATTCAGAGCAACAAATTCTTCGAGGTGCAGAAGTATCTGGTGCTCACCGGGCACATCATCACGCCGCGCTTGATCGTCGTGAACGAGACCGCATGGCAGGCACTGAGCGCGAAGGAGCGGCAATCGCTCAAGGCCGCCGTCGAGACGCACGGCCAGGCGCAGGACAACGAGATCCTGGCGCAGGAGAGCAAGCTCGCCGACACTTTCAAAGCCGGCGGCATGACTGTCATCCAGCCTGACATCGAGAGCTTCCGCAAGCCCGTCCTGGCGAGCGTACCGGCCAAGTTCGAATCCAAATGGGGCAAGGGACTCTGGGAGCGCATCGCCGCGCTTTGACCGGACCGCGTAAAGATCACATCTAGACCGCACATACGCCGGCGGCGCGACTCTCTTGCCGCCGCGGCGAACTGGAATGCCGATACTTCGCGTGCTAGCCGCCGCTTTCGACAAGGCGTCTCTGTTCGTCTGCTGCGCGCTCGTCATCGCACTCCTCGGTTGCGTGTCGCTCGGCGCCGTGACTCGCGGGCTGGGCGACCCTCTGATCTGGACTGACGAGCTGTCTCGCTTCCTGATGGTCTGGCTCGCGGTGTTCGGCTGGATCGTCGCCAGCCGCAAGCGCATACACGTGCGCATCCGGTTTTTCCAGGACCGGCTTCCGCAGCGGGCACACCAGGCGACAGAGATCGCGATCCAATCGGCGATGACGCTTTTCGGCGTGCTCGTCACGGCAGACAGCATCGGACTGATCGGCAAGAATCAGGAACTGGAAGCGACGACGCTGCCGATCTCCATGGCGTGGATGTACGCCCCGATGGTGCTGGGCGGTGCGATCACCGCGTTGCAGGGCGCGAGCGAAGTGATCGAAACGCTGCTGCGGTTGCGTCCACCAGCGGCGAACGAGGGGACGATCGTCGAATGATCCATCTGATGCTGGAGATCGTCGGCGTCTGGCTCATCGCGATCCTGATGGGCATGCCGCTGTTCGCGTCGATGGGCCTGGCCGCGTTCGCCTTCGTCGTCTTCGGCGGCCTGTCCCCATCCATCGTGCCGCAGAAGATGGCGCAGGCGATGAACTCGTTTCCGCTGGTCGCCGCGCCGCTTTTCATCCTCATGGGCAATCTGCTCGGCGCGGCAAAGCTTACCGACCGCATCGTCTGCTTCGCGACGTCGCTGGTCGGCGCGCTGCGCGGCGGCTACGCGCACGCCAGCATTCTGTCGAGCATGATCTTCGCCGGCATGGTGGGTTCTGCCGTCGCCGACGCGGCGGGGACCGGCGCCGTCGAGGTCCGGGCGATGAAAAAAGCAGGCTATCGTCCCGAAACGGCGGCGGCGATCAGCGCGGCCGCGGCAACCATCGGTCCGATCATCCCGCCGAGCCTGCCGATGGTGATCTACGGTGTCAGCGCCGACGTGTCGATCGGCCGCCTGTTTCTCGCCGGCGTCATTCCCGGCGTGCTGATGGGCCTGTCGCTCATGGCGCTGGTGGCGATTATCGCGCCGCGCCAGGGCCTGCCTCGCCACGCCTTCGGGGGCTTGAGCGATGTCTGGATCGCATTCAAGGAAAGCGTGTGGGCGCTGATGACGCCGGTGATCCTGCTCGGCGGCATGTTCAGCGGGCTGTTCACGCCGACCGAGGCGGCGGCTGTCGCCTGCCTGTATGCGCTCTTCCTCGGTTTCGTCGTTTACAGGACGCTGTCGGTGAAGGACCTCCCGGCGATCCTCATCAACACGGCGGAAACCACGGGCATCGTGATGGTGCTGGTCATGGTCGCGGGAGCGCTCGGCTGGTGCATGTCGATCTCGCGCATTCCGCAGACTCTCGCGCCGGCAATCGTCGCGGCGATCCACGAACCGCTGGTGTTCCTGTTCGTATCGAATCTGGTTCTGCTCGCGGTCGGCTGTTTCATGGAAGCGCTTGCGGCAATGCTGATCCTGATTCCGATTCTGGTTCCGGCGGCGATCAGCTTCGGCATCGACCCCGTTCAGTTCGGGCTGATCATGATCTTCAACCTGATCCTCGGCACGATCCACCCGCCCATCGGCGTGGTGCTCTTCGTCATGGCGCGCATCGCCGAGGTCACCTTCGAGCAGATCTCGCGCGCGATGCTGCCCTGGCTCGTGCCGCTCCTGATCGTGCTGGTGGCGATCACGGTCTGGCCGCCGCTGACGCTGTGGCTGCCGGCGCTGGTGATGAGCAAATAGGCAGCAACGCTCAGTTTCCTGTCACTAGCGCTACGTTGTCGGGTAGCCCTTTACTCGCATCAGCCGCTCGGGGCCGAGCTGTCGAAGATCGGGAATGCCAAGCATCGCCATGTCGCGGTCGATCTCGGCGGACAGGAGCCCGATCGCGTGACTGACGCCCGCCGCGCCGGCCACTGCTGCGGCGTATCCGAACGGCCTGCCGACGAACACGCACGTTGCACCCAGCGCGAGCGCCTTCAGCACGTCGGTTCCGCGGCGCACCCCGCCGTCGATCATGACGGGAATCTGGGGACATGCGGCCGCAATCCGCGGCAGTACCCGCAGCGCCGCCACGGCGCCGTCAAGCTGACGACCGCCGTGGTTCGACACGATGATTCCATCGGCGCCCGCGTCGCGCGATGCAACGGCGTCTGCCTGGTCGAGAATCCCCTTGATCACCAGCGGTCCCTTCCAGAGGCGGCGGATCAGCCGAAAATGCTCCCAGTTCAGGTGCCCGCGATCGGAGTAATCGCGCAGAACGTTCGGCGAGATAATCGGCGCCCCGCGCCGGGCGTAGTTATTCTCGAAGTGCGGCATGCCATGGCGGAGCAGAGTACGCAGCAAGGTCCCGAAAAGCCAACGTGGATGCGTCATCCCGTCCCATGCCAGACGCAAGGTGGGCCGGAGCGGCGTCGAAAATCCTGTCCTGATGTTGTTCTCGCGGTTGCCCGCGACCTGCGAATCGACCGTGATCACAAGGGTCTCGAAGCCGGCCTGCGCGACGCGATCGATCAGCGCCGTGATGTCCGGCACATCGCCCGGGAGGTAGGCCTGAAACCACGCCGTCTTGCTCTCCTTCGCGACGTCTTCCAAACGGATCAACGACGATGAGCTCATGACCATCGGGATATTCGCCGCCTCGGCCGCGGTTGCCAGAACAATGTCGCCGCGGTACGCGTAGAGCGCGCTGATGCCGAGCGGTGAGATGCCGAATGGCGTCGCATACGTTTTTCCAAAGAGGGTGGTCTGCTGCGAACGCTTCGACACATCGACCAGCATTCGCGGCAGGAAGCCGAACTCCGCAAACGCGGCGCGATTGTCATGCAGCGACCAGTCGGTCTCGACCGCGCCGGCGACGTAGCCGAAGATGGGTCGAGGAAGGTGTCTGCGTGCCGCGCTCTCGAAGTCTTCCAGGCTAAGCACATCCCGCAGCTGTTTTGCGGCCCAGCCATTCATCGTTTTCGCTAGCCTGATAAGTGCTGTTGGCCGCAACCGAAGTGCGGCATGGGATTATACAAATACTGGGGACGGATTGGTCCCGCGCGCAATGTTGCCGGACCGAGCTTACGACTGAGCGCTACGCGTGTCAGCGCTTCCCGCCTTTCTCGGCTACTTGACAGCTTTTTGATTCGCGCTCACACTTAACCTTATGGTTAACTATTCGACCGGCCGGCTCGACACGGTTTTCGGCGCCCTCGCCGATCCCACGCGCCGTGCTGTCCTCGCCACGCTCAAGCGCGGCGAGCGTTCGATCGGCGAGCTCGCGCAGCCGTTCGCGATGTCGCTGCCGGGATTCATCAAGCATCTTCGCATTCTGGAAGATGCCGGGCTCATCGTGCGTAGCAAGACCGGCCGCGTGGTGAGTTGTCAACTCAAGGGCGGTGCGCTGAAAGCTGCGATGGATTGGCTGGAGCGCCACGAACAATTCTGGAACACGCGGCTCGACCGCCTGGGCGCGTTTCTGGAGAAAAAGGAGAACCAAGCATGGAAATCGCAATCGACGAAAAAACCCGCCTCCAAGTCCGACGCGTCTACCAAGCCCCCGTCGCCGCTGTCTACGCGGCGTGGACGGACCCGGAGCAAGTAAAACACTGGATGGGGCCGAGCGACGACTTCGGCGAAGCCGAGGTCACCTCGGACATCCGCGTCGGCGGCCGCTACCGGATCGTGATGCACGCGCCGAGCGGCGAGGTTCACCGCGTCGGCGGCATGTATCGGGAAATCGTGCCCAATAAGAAGCTCGTCTACACCTGGGCGTGGGAGAGCACGCCGGAACGCGAGTCTCTGGTTACGGTCGAATTCAAACCTTCGGGCAACGGGACCGAGCTCGTGCTGACCCACGAGCAATTCGCCGACTCCGAGGCGCGCGACAAGCATCAGCATGGCTGGAACGGATGCATGGACCGGCTTGGCCGCTATCTTTCGCGCTGATCGCTTTACAAACTCGAGAGGAGACTGGCAATGGCAAATCCGTTTGTACACGTCGAGCTCAACAGTACCGATGTCGCCAAGTCGAAGGCTTTTTACGGAAAGCTGTTCGACTGGAAGCTGGAAGACATAGCGAACGAGGCAGCGGGCGGCACCTACACCATGATCGGCGTGGGCGACGGCACCGGCGGCGGCATGATGAAGAGCCCGATGCCCGGTGCGCAATCGATGTGGCTTTCGTATGTCCTGGTGGATGACGTCGACGCCGCGACCAAGAAAGCAAAATCGCTGGGTGCCACGGTGATGAAGGACGTTACGGAAGTGCCCGGCATGGGTTGGTTTTCGATTATCACCGATCCTACCGGCGCGATGCTGGGACTGTGGAAGGCGAAGCCCAGGGCGAAGTAGTCAGCAAAGTACGCGCCTCGCTTTGGCGTCACACGCAACGCGCCCGGTGGTTTTACCGGGCGTGGTGCGGCCAGGAACCTGTAGCGCTTTTGTCGCGGCGGTATACTTGAATGCTCGCACCGGAAGTCAAAACCCAATGAGCCATTATCACTGCGTTGTCTGGATCGATCACCGGGAAGCGCATGTCATCCACTTCAACCCGGACGATGCAGAAGAAAGCATCATTCATCCGAAATCCAAGCACAAAGCCCATCTGCATCACAAAGAAGGTGTTGTCGGCCCCGGCAAGACACCGCCGGACGATAAGTACAACCAGGAAGTCGCCGACGCGATCAAGGATGCCGGCGAAATCCTGATCGTGGGCCCCTCCACCGCCAAGCTCGAGCTCTTCAAGTATCTGCAGAAACACGGACCTGCAATCGCGGCGCGCGTGGTGAGCGTGGAAACGGTGGATCATCCCACCGACGGTCAGCTCCTGAAGTTCGCTCGCCGACACTTCCAGGCCGATGACCGGATGCGCCCGCAAACCTGAAGCGGCACCTATTGCACTTCAGGTGCGCATCGAAAACACTGCCTTCTCGGCGTCCGGCTCGATCTGCGACGGTGCGTCGATGTGGTCGGTGTGCAGCACCGCAGCACCGGCTTGCGCTTGCGAAACATGTGCCGTGACCAGTTCGCGCAACGCCGCGATATGGCCCGCATCGAGCACGACAGTCTGGCGCGCCGCCCGTACCGCGGCAACCGCGGCCTCGACGTCATGCGCACGACCGGTGGCGACAAGCCACGCGGCCACCGCGCACGCGCTGCGCGAACAACCGAGGGCGCAGCAAACGAGCACCGGTCCGCGCGCGCGCAGTCGCTCGATTGCCTGCGCCGCCTGCGCCAGCGCGTCGGCGGTCGGTCGGGTGAGATCGAGCAGCGGCACGACGGCCAGCGCGCGGGTGCCCGCGCGCACGTCGAACTCCGCGGTCAGGTCGACCACGCCGGCGACCGGCGACGAAGCGAGCTCGCGCGCGGCCGGCACCCGCCCGAGGAAAACGCCCGCGGTAACAGGGACAGGCTGCGCGTCGCGCCAGGTCCAGGCACGGGAATTCAGCCATGCTCCGGCAAGGTACGGCGCAAATAGCCAGCGCGCGGCCACGGACAAGCGGCCGTCCGCACCTTTCTGAAACGCACCGGCGCTGATCGCCGCGTAGGCGAGCGCGACCAGCAGCAACGACACGCTTCCCCAAAGTAGCCACAGCGCCCAGCCGCCGGCGTATAGCGCGATCGCACCCAAGAGAAGCGCCCCGCCGGCGTAGATCGCAGCCAGGCGCCACCGGACCGGGTCGCGCGTCCAGCGCCACTGCGCCGCGACACTGCGTCCGTCGCCGTCCTCGGCGAACGGCCACGCCCAGACGCACAGCACGCCCAGCAACAGACCCGTTGGTAGGTCGGCAAAGTGATGCTGGTAGGTCGTGAGCGCCGAGCCGCAGATCAGCAGGAACCACGCGTCCATTGCGAGACGCGCGACGCCCGAGAGCTTGCGCGCGTAGAGCGCCCAGAGAATGGCCGCCAGCGCGATGTGCAGTGACGGAAGCTGGTTGAACGGCCGGTCGAACCCCGTCAGCGCGGCGAACATGAGGCCCCAGAGGCCGTCGGCAGCGGGACGATCGAACGAGAAGCGCAGCGGCACCAGGACGAAGCAGGCGACCGCGACCAGTTGCGCGGTCAGCAGGCGCTTCGCATGCGTGTCGAGCTCGCGCCGCGTCGTGCAGACGAAGAGCGACAGTCCATACAGGAAGTCGATCGACCAGTACGGCAGGATCGTCCAGGCCCAGAACGGGATGCTGCTCTCCCAGGCGAAGGTCATCGACGGCACCTCCGCGCGCTGCGCCGCGGACCAGTTCGCAAGCCAGTAGGTCACGATGAAGAACGCGCCGAGGAAGGCGAACCACGCGAGCGCACGCCGCCAGGGCCAGGGCTCGGCGGAAGGGGCAGGGTAAACGGACGCCGTCATTCAAGCCCCGCGCTGCGCAAGCGACACGCTGAAGATTCCCGATTCGCCGATACGCTGCGCAATCTTGCGAAAGCCGGCGGCGGCCACGAGCTGGTCCATCTCTTCCTGCGTGCGCCGGCGCATCACCCAGGCTGCTCCCTGCCGATGGCTGCTCAGCGCGCGCGCGATCAACTCGAGCTGCGGATGCCACGGTTGGCCCGTGTAGACGAGGAAGCCGCCGGGCGCGATGGCATCGGCAAGGCCGCCGAGCGACTGGCGCACCGACCTATTGTCGGACACGAGCTCGTAGAGACCCGAGACGACGCCGAGCGTGGGACGCGGCGCAAGCGTGGCGAGGCTCGCACGGTCGAAAGCGTCGCCATGCACAAAACGCGCGATCCCGGCGAGCCCCTTGTCGCGGATGAGCGCAGTGCCTTGCTCGACGTTGAGCGCGCTGTAATCGCGCAGCAGGATCGAGTCGGGCCGATCCGCCATGGCGGAGGCGACGACGGCCTCGAGCACGTAGCGGCCGTGCCCGGCAGCGACGTCGACGATGTGCACCGGCGCCCCGATCGTGCGCAGTCGTCCGATCGCATCGCGCAGCAGCGCCTCGACGTCCAGCTTGCGCTGCCGGATGCCGCGCCAGCCGATCGCGTCGAGGTAGGTGCGGTCGATCCAGCGCCCGATTGGCGTTAGGCCGTTCGCCTGGTTGCGGTAGATGTAATCGAGTGTGCTGCCGGAGTCGAAACCGGTCGCATGGCCGAGGCGGATGCCTTCCGCGAGCAAGCCGCCGAAGCGCAGGCCCGCACGCGTCGCGGCCCAGTACAGACCGCGTGGCGACAGGCGAGCCAACGGCGCGGCGAGCGCGTCCGCCTCCTCGCGCGTCAGCCCGTGCTGGTCGGCATCGATGAGGTTCGCTCGCACGCGCGGCGCGGCGAACACGCGGACCAGGAACGCACGTACACGGTCGAGGGCGCTCGCGCGATCGCGCTCGCCCAGCGTATCGTGAAAGAAGCCGTGCAGGATGTGGCGCTCCTTCACTGTGCTGCCGAGCCGGTCGAAGAATTCGTGCTGCGGACGGTGGCGCACCACCCAGTCGGCGCCCGAGACGAGGAGCTGGGTCGGCACGGTGATCGCCTGCGCGTCGTCGACCACGCGGTCGGCCGCTTCCTGCAGGCCGAGCAGGACGTTGACGGAAATCGACCGCGACAGAAGCGGGTCGGCGTCGTAGCTCGCGATGCGCGCCGGATCGCGGGTCAGGAACTTCGCCTTGACGTAGCTCGACACGAAGAAGTTGCCGAAGAGCTTGCGCATCAGGCGCAGCCCCGGCAGCGCGAACGGAACGTAGAGCTTCACCCGGAACGCCGGCGAAGCGAGCACCATGCCGCGGATCGCCGGCGCATAGTCGTGGACCCAGGTGGCGACGAGCACGGCGCCAACGCTCTGCGCGACGATGCCGATGTCCTCCGGCGCGAAGCCGTGCTGTGCGCCGATGTGGTCGACGAACGTCTGCACGTCGCGCACGGAGGTACCGAAGCTCGGCGAGTCGCCCCGCGCGCCAGGCGAGCGGCCATGGCCACGCGCGTCCCAGGCAAAGAAATCGAATTCGGGCAGCGCGAGCTCGTCGACCAAGTGCGCCATCCGCGCCGAGTGCTCGTGGCCGCGGTGGAAGAACACGATCGCGCCGCGCGCGGGACCACTGATAGCCGGCCAGTGCCGGTAAAAGAGGTCAACCGCGTCGTGCGTCCGAAACGTCTGCTCCTGAACCGGTCGCAGTTTCGGGCCCGCCGTCATGTCGTTCATGTCAGCCACCCCTTTGCAAGCCGCCGCGCGCCCGCTTGACGACGAGCGCCGCCAGCACGCCGCACAGCGAGGCGGCGGTCGCCAGGGTCGGCAACGAGACAGGAATGCCCGTACATCGGCGCGCGCCCTGTCGCCGTTATGCCGGCGCCGCTGGCGTGTTGCGGCCACGCCGGCGCCCGAACCACCACCCAAGCGCCAGGCCGACGATGAGGCTTGCGATCGCCGCGATGATGCCGTCGTGCACCAGCGTGCGCCGCACCTTGGTGAGGACCGGATTGTCGAGATGGTTGGTGCCGAAGTGGATGGCGCGCAGCCGCCACTTGCCATCATCGCCGCGGACCATCACCGCGGTCCAGCGGGTGGCGAAGTCGAACAGGTCGCCGTCCTTCGCCTCGTAATGCTCGAGCGCCTTGCCGCGCACGAGGCCCCAGCTCTTGTCAGGCGAGAGCTCGGTCAACGCGTCAGCATCGAGCGTCATCTCCATCTTGCGCATATACCCGGTCGGACCGAACCATTCCTGGAAATACTTCGAAACGTCGGCGCGACTGGACATTACCTCCTGGGTGATGCTGGTTGCCTCGACGTTCTCGGACAGATAGGGCAACATCTTGTCGTACTGCCCGCTATTGATCGCGGCCACGACCTCGTGCAGGACGCCGCGCAGCTCCTCGTGGATCGCATGGTCGGGCTCCTCGGCCCAGGCGAGCGGCACGACGCAAAGTGCCGCCAGCGCCCACAGTGCATGGAGAAACTTCAAGTGATGCCTCCCTCGATTGCGGCCGCACGCTTGCGCATCGGCTGTTGCACAGCGACCCGGCCGCTGCATGTAACCGCCGCACACTGGGACGGAAGATGCAATTTTCGCCGAATTCGGGGTCGCAGCGCACGCCCTTTCGCGCGCCTGGCGGTCCGGGCACTCGCGATCCCGGCGTCGCTCGGCCCGCTTCCTCTGGAGCTGCCGCGCTGCTACATCCACGAGCTCAAGGGACTCGTGCCCTGCGACCCGGAGACACCCGTCGGTGTCGCCTGCGCGCAGTAGGGAGGCTGGATTAGTCAGACGAGCGGGTGTGAATATTCGCGGCGCGAAAAGGCCGCCGAATAGGTAGAGTCTTGTCCGCTACCTTCGATCATTCGAGCGGCGACCGAACACCTGAAGCATCAGGGGGCCCCCTCTCCCGCAGATTCGGACAGGCCGGTGGGCCGACCGGAGTGACGGCGCGGAATGAATGGGAATTGCGGAGATCGTCATGGCAAAAAAGAAGATCTGCGTAGCGCTTCAGGGCGGGGGCGCGCATGGCGCCTTTACCTGGGGCGTCCTCGATCGCCTGCTCGAAGAGGAGTCGCTCGAGATCCAGGCGGTCAGCGGACGAGCGCGGGGGCGATGAACGGCGCGGTCATGGTCGATGCGTTGAAGCGCGGCGGGCGGCAGCATGCACGCGAGCGGCTGGAACGGTTCTGGCGCAGGATCTCGGACGCGGGCGACAACATTTTCAAGCCGGGCCGAACGCTTTTTCCCACCTTGGGCCCCAACTCCGACTGGTCGCCGATCGCCGTCTGGACGGATGTGCTGTCCCTTGTCTGGTCGCCGTACGACAATCCGTTCTATGTGAACGTGCTGGCCGACGTCATCGGCGAGGAGCTTCCCGATTTCAATGTGCTCAACGACGACCGGACGCCGTATCTCTTCGTGTGCGCGACAAACGTCAGGACCAACCAGCGGAAGATCTTCGGCCCGGGGGAACTCGGCGTCAGCGCACTGACGGCGTCGGCGTGCCTGCCGACCATCTTCCGGTCGGTCGAGGTGGACGGCGAGTTCTATTGGGATGGCGGCTATCTCGGCAACCCCGCGCTGGCTCCATTGCGCAGCCCGGCGCTCACGCCGGACCTGCTGATCGTCTGGGTCAATCCATTGAACCGGCACCAGGTACCGACTAATGCGCGCGGCATCCTGGACCGGTTGAACGAGGTTACCTTCAACGCAACGCTGGTGCAGGAAATCGAGGCGATCGACGCGGTCAACGAGCTGAAGCCACCCGGGGATGCGTTAGACTCTCCTTACAAGCGCATCCGCCTGCACGAGATCAAGGACGAGCCCGCCCTCGCGCGGCTCGGCCTTGCGAGCAAGAGCAATACCGACTGGAGTTTCCTTCTCGAGCTGCGGGAATTCGGGCGTCACGCGATGGCTCAAGGCCGACCTCGACCACGTCGGCAGGAAGCAGACCGCCGATATGCATCGCGCGCTGCGTTGCCTTGAGTCCCGCTGACCACGACAACGATGACCGGGCGCGACGTCGGCGCTTACTCGCCAACGCGACAGCCAGGGAACATCCAGTGAGAACCACCGCTTTGATTCAAAAACGCACGCAAGTCTGATCTGTCGGTTCTGACACTATGCGATCCTCCGAGTACTCAGGTGCATTGTGCGGAGTCTTTGTCCCCAGGCTTGGTCGTCGCGATAAGCGCGCCGTTGATAGGATTTACGAAGAATTGTGCATGCGTGCCGCCGCTATTGCATATAACTAAAACGGCCCACGCATATTTGCCAGCGTTTTCGAAACCAGCAAGCGGCCGCGACGAAAATGTAGCTACCGCCGGAGCCAGGATATAGATGTTGGACGATAGTTCGGGGTATGCGTCCAGCACTATTGCAGAAGCTCGTTTCTCATCGATGGGCCACGATTTTCGCGCTTCGGCGAGCGCCGCGCGATCGTCCGCTGTCGGTGGGGTTATGTCCCTTCCCCAGACACGCCTCACAACCAGGCGCGCCCTCTCGTTGTCGCGATCTTCCCAGAAAATCCACTCCGTCTTGTCCCGCTGTTTCGTTGAAAACGCAATGGCAGCTTCTTGAAGGGCCTGCTTCAGTTTCGCGTTCTGTTCCGCCGTTCCAGTGATGGCCCCGACTGGAGGCGCAAGACCGGCGTAATATCTCTCTGTAATTTCACTAAACCAGTCGCGCGGCAAAAGTCGACTCGTTCGACCATTCGATGCAGTCCTTGTCGGATCCAGTAATTAGTCTTGGCCTGAGATGCCATTTTTTCTCCAACTCCGAGCTAATAAATGCTATGAAGTCTCGGTCTTTGGAGCATGTGGTCGATTGAGACTGACCTGATGCTGTCAAACTGGAACCGGCCACCGAGGCAGCGAAGAGTGCGTATCGAGCGAGTTGGGCCGCTTTCATAGCTCGAAGTCTAACGCGGCGGAACCGCGAAAGGACGATTGACGTGCACGCCCTGCTGACTATTTTAGTCTCGATGCTACTGCTCACCGGCACGACCGCGCAGGCGCAAGAGCTCAGTCGGGAACAAGCCGTTAAACGGCTCTCCCATGTCGCCGCGAAGGCGCGCCGCGAAGCCACCGTCCGGCTGGGTGAAGTGGGCATCATGGCCGACGTGCCGGCGCTCCTGAAAGCGCTGCGTGATTCGGACGAGGACACGCGCCAGCGTGCCGAGCAAGCGATATGGCGCATCTGGGCACGTTCCGGCAACCGGGAAGTGGACGCGCTCTACCAGACGGGCATCGAACAAATGAATGCCGGCAGCCTGCAGCAGGCGATCGTGACCTTCACCCGCATCATCGAGCTCAAGCCCGATTTCGCGGAAGGCTGGAACAAACGCGCGACCCTGTATTTCCTTGTCGGCGATTTGCACAAATCGCTAGCCGACTGCGACGATGTCATGAAGCGCAACCCGTACCACTTCGGCGCGCTTTCCGGCTACGCGTTGATCTATACTCGCCTCGAATATTACGACCGTGCGCTCGAATATTCTCGCCGCGCACTGGAAGTCAATCCCAATCTGGACGGGGTGAGGCAAAACATCGATCTGCTCGAGCACTTGCTCGCGCAGCGGCGAAAGCAAATGATCTGATTCAGTGAGATCGCCTTGGAATGCGCGCCGCGTCGAAGCATTCGTTGGCCAGCGTCCAGTCTTGGCGGATCGAAGAGATAAAACCCGGTTGACCCGCGCGCCAGAACCCCCAATACTCACGCTCGCATAATTGAAATACCTATCCGTACATATGACGCAGGCGCAAGAAGCCACTAGGATCGTCTCCAAAGCGCCCCCTGGCGCCGCGCAAACCTTTCGGGGTCCCTTATGCATAGGCGTTCGTTTCTCCATTCGGCGGCGCTGGTCACGCTCGCCCAAGTCGCTGGCAAAGCCATGACGCCCGACGCCCTCGCGGCCACCGCGAAGCAACAAGGCGATCCTCTCCTTGACGAGTGGATCGGGCCTCACGGCGGCACTCCGCGCTTCGATATGGTGAAGGTCGACGCGTTCAAGCCGGCCATGATGAGAGGCATGGACTTGTACCGCGTCGAGATCGCCGCCATCGCCGGCAACAGCGCTGCGCCAAACTTCGAGAACACGTTTGCGGCGCTGGACGATTCCGGCCGTGCCTTCAAGCGCGCGACGCGAATCTTTAACATCTATACCTCGACCATGAACGATAAACGTACGCAAGCGGTCGAGACCGAGATGGCACCGCTGCTCTCCGCATTCGGCGATGAAATCGTGCAGAACGAGGCGCTGTTCGCGCGCTTGAAAACAGTTTACGACGCTCGTGCGACCGCGAACCTGTCGCGTGAGCAACAACGACTCGCCGACGTGGTCTACACGAACTTCGCCCGTCGGGGCGCGGCCCTTGGCAAGGCGGAAAAGGCGCGTCTGAAGGAGATCAACAAGCGCCTCGCCAGCCTCTTCACGACCTTCCGCCAAAACCAGCTGGCCGACGAAGAGAACTACACGCTGGTCATCGACAAGGAAGCCGATCTCGCGGGATTGCCGGACAACCTCCGCGCCGCGGCGGCCGGCGCCGCGGCCGCGAAAGGTCAGAAGGGCAAGTGGCTGTTCACCAATACGCGCTCGTCGATGGAGCCGTTCATCACCTATGCCTCGCGCCGCGATCTGCGTGCCAAGGGATGGCGCATGTGGATTATGCGCGGCGACAATCCGGGCGCGCACGACAACAAACCGGTGATTGCCGAGATCCTGCAGCTGCGCGCCGAACGTGCCAAGCTCCTGGGCTTTGCCACCCACGCGCACTGGATCCTGGATAACAACATGGCCAAGACGCCGGATGCGGCCATGGCCCTGATGATGAAGGTATGGAAGGCGGCGGTCGCGCGTGCACGCGAAGAAATCGCCGACATGCAGGCGGTCGCCGACAGCGAAGGCACCGGAATCAGGATCGAGCCCTGGGACTATCGCTATTACGCGGAGAAGGTGCGCAAGGCGAAATACGATATCGATCAAACCGAGGTCAGCCAGTATCTGCAGCTCGACAAGATTCGCGAGTCGATGTTCTGGGTCGCGGGTCAACTCTTCGGGATGCAATTCGTCAAGATCGACGATGTGCGTGTTTACCATCCCGACATGAGCGTCTACGAGGTGCGGCGCGACGGCAAGCGAGTCGGCCTGTGGTACTTCGATCCTTACGCGCGCGCAGGCAAGAACTCCGGCGCCTGGATGAACGAATATCGCACGCAGGAAAAGTTCAGGACCGAGATCACGCCCGTCGTGTCCAATAATTCGAATATGATGAAAGGCAAAGCGGGAGAACCGGTGCTTATCTCGTGGGACGACGCCGTCACCATGTATCACGAGTTCGGCCATGCTCTGCACGGCCTCAACTCGAACACCACCTATCCCACGCTCGCAGGCACGTCCGTCAAACGGGACTTCGTGGAATTTCCGAGCCAGCTCAACGAGCATTGGCTGCGTACGCCGGAGGTTCTCAACCGGTTTGCGCTCCATCACAAGACAGGCAAGCCGATACCCGCCGAGCTTATCGCCAAGCTCGAGGCGGCTGCGAATTTCAATCAGGGGTTCTCGACCGTCGAATACCTGGTCGCGGCAATTTACGACATGAAAATCCATCTCGCCGCCACGCCGGACCTAAAAATCGACGCAGCAGCGTTCGAGAAGCAGACGATGGCCGAGATCGATTGCCCGAGAGAAATCGTCATGCGTCACCGTCCGACCCAGTTCGGCCACATCTTTTCCAGTGACGGCTATTCGGCGGGTTACTACGTCTACATGTGGGCTGACACGCTTACCGACGACACCTTCGAGGCCTTCACCGAGGCCGGGAGTCCCTACGACAAGTCAGTCGCAAAGCGCTATTACGAGACGATTCTGAGCGTTGGCAATTCGGTGCCGCCCGACGAAGCGTTCCGCCACTTCCGCGGCCGGGATGTCGACACGGATGCCCTGATGCGGGGATGCGGCTTTCCGGTCACGAAGATCTAGTTCCCTGGTCGCTGGCAGAAACTTGCACCGCAACGCAAACGAGATTGGACGCGAGAAGGGCCCGCAGCGCTGCGGACCCTTTTTCTGCTGCAGGTAGCGGGGACCGATTTCTGAAATCCGACCTGGCTTCGGATGTACCAACCTGCCGCATTTCGAGCTAATCCCGTCTGCGTATAGCGCCCATCGCAAACAGGCCGAGTAATGTGGCGAGGATGATCAGCGCCAACTCATTCAGCGTCGGAATCGGCGTGGAGACAGCGGTTACTCCGGCCGGCGTGACGACGTTGGACGCACCGGATGCAGGCCCTGTGCCCGCCGCATTAATAGCGCTCACCGTGCACGTGTAAGCCGTGCCGTTTATGAGTCCGCTGACTATGACGGGGCTGCCGGTTCCCGTCGCCGTGACAGTCGCGCCGCCGCCGACGGGTGTGCATGCGACGGTATAGCCAGTGATCGGGCTGCCCCCGTCACTCGCGGGCGCCGTGAACGAGACGCTAGCCTGGCCGTTGCCGGCGGTCGCCGTGCCGATGGTGGGCGCGCCGGGCGGCGTGGGCGCCGCAGCAACAACGAAGAAGCGTTCCGAGTCCGCGGCGGGTACGTCCTGAGCGTTGCCGGCAAAGGACGCTGCCAGCGTCAGCCCAGCGGCGGAAGGCACAGTCAACGTGCAAGTCGCCGTGCCCTGGGCATTCGTGACCCCGTTGCAGCTTTGATTGCCCAGCGTGAATACGACCGTCGCGCCAGAGATCGGTGCGTTTGGGTTCACGGAGACATCAGCCAAGGACGCGACCACTGTAACCGGATGACCGGCCGCGCCATCGGACGGGCTTAGATTCAAGGTAAGGAAAGTGACGTGTTTTCCAATTGCCCATGTCAAATGGGCCGCGTTCGAAGTGAACGTCGAATTCCCGACAGTGGCGGAGGCAACGACGGTATCACTTCCCGCAAACACCCCGGTGTAGCTGATCGTAGCGATGCCGTTGACGTCGGTGGTGCCAAGTTTGGCTTGCAGATTCGCTCCGCTGACCTGGAAGTAGACAGGGGTACCGGTCGGCGCGGTGACGTTCTTGAATGTCGCGGTGAACGTCTGGGAAGTTCCCTGTGCCGGGTTCGGCGAGACCGTCGACGGCGTCAGCACCAGCGTCGGAGACGGATTCGTTGGATTGAACCCGCATCCGCCGGAGTTTGGAGTGAGCTTGAGTATCGTGTCGTGCGCATTGGTGTACAAGCAGCCGTCGGGGCCGATCACTCCTGCGTTAATAGTCCCACTGGCAAGGGTTGTCGTCGTGAATGGGTTGGTCGTGATGTCGACCAGCTCGAGCGATCCGGCCGTATGGACGAGCAACGACTTCGCTTCACCACTGGGTTGCACCGCGCCGATCGTGAGGCTGCCCTCATCGGAGGTTATGCCCGAGAGCGTGGTTGTCGCGGGCGGGGAAGGTGTGTTCGTGCCCGCAATTTTCACAATCGGCATATTGGAATTGTTCAAGGCGGCGGCGACCACGTAAAGCGTGCCGTTGGGCGCGAAAGCGATCGCTCCGCCCGGCGTAGCCGGCAGCGTTGCGTAGACCGTAACGGTGGAGCTGGGGCTGCTAGGATTGTGGATCCGCCAGACCGACGGATTGTCGGCGCCACCGCCTGTGCACGCGTCGTCGAAAAACAGATCGCCACTCAGGGGATCGACCGCAAGACCGCCGGGACATGTAAACCCCGATGCGACCGTGCGCAGCACTGCGCCCGTTGCCGGATCGATTTGCTCGATGTTGCTGGGGCTGAATTGAGTGGCGTACAGACTGCCGTCAAGCCCGTACACCAAGTTACCGAACGTCGGGCCGAGGTTCGCCAGCTTGTTGGCATTCGAGACCGCGCCGCCATTCGCGCCAAACTTGTACAGATCGCCGGTCGGAAAATCAGCCACGAAGACATCGCCCGATGCGCTGAACGCAGGGTTGGCCGCACCCGGGCAGCCCACGAAATTGATGTTGCCGAAGAAGAAGTTCCTGGCAACGAAGCCATTCGCGAAGGGCGTTAGCGTGAAGCCATTTGCCGCCGTCGGCGGGGACGGGATGCATGAAGTGCCGCCGCCGGTAAAGTTCACAATCGCCGAGCCGGGAACCGGCAGGTCACCGTCGGTCACATCGACGGCGGTGTAAGTCACGGTCTCGCTGACGTTGTCGGTGGCGGTGAACTGAATCTGTCCGTTCGCATCGGTTACTGCTGGCGAGGGGCCGGTGATGAGTGAATGGCCTGCGGCCTGGGAAATCGTGATCGCCTTACCGGGCGTCGGTCGATTGAGCGCGTCCTTGAGCGTGATCGTGATCGTGGTGGTACTCGTCCCATCCGACGCCACCGTGGTCGGGGAGGCGGTGATTCCCGCGCTTGTCGCAGGCGGGACGCTGAAGGTGATGCTAGCCGTCTGTTGTAGAACAAGATTGTCGGTCGTGTCGGTCGCTGTAAAGGTGACGGTCTCGGCAGTGAGATCGGTGATGGTGAAGATCGCCGATCCCTCCGCCGCGCTCGTAACCGCACTGACCGGCGTAACGATGGCGTGACTGCCCGGGCTCGCCGCCAGCGAAATGGTCTTTCCGGGGACGAGGTTGCCACTCGCGTCCCAAAGCGTTACCCGCACGCCGCCGGGCGTGGCACCGTCCGCGGGCACCGTGAACTTGCCACTGCGCAGCAGCCCGATCGGAAAGAGCGGCATCACCCAGGAGCCGCTCATGCTGGCCTGTCCCGTTACCTGCTGAAGAAGCTCTTGCTTCAGGAAGCTGGGATTGGGTGAGCCCAAGCCGACATGCGCGAAATCGCTGCCCATCGAGGCAGCGTTGTTGAACGCCTTCGTGTTCGCGAAGGGATAAAGAGTGAGGTTCAAGGCGCCGAGATTGCTTCCGACCGCCTGATTAAGTAGCGCCGCGTAACCAGCCCATGCCGGCGCCGACACGCTAGTTCCACCAATCAACGCTCCCGTCGGGCAGCCTCCGTTGTCCGCTTGACATATGGACATGCCCGTCCTCGGATCCGCGTTGTCCACGACGTCCGGGACGGACCGCATAGCAGCCAGGTTGAAAGCGTCCTGATAGGCGGGCCGGCTGAAGTACCGGCTCACGCCGAAGCCGCCTTGGCCACTGGGCGGAGAGACGCTGCTTCCGTCCCACCACGTTTCACTTCCGTAAACGAAACCCGATTTCCACACCCGCGAGCTTCCACCAACCGCGGTGGCGTGAGGAGAATCAGCAGGCACGGCAACGGTGTTGGGACTTCCATCGAGGCACGTGCTCCCCGTGTCCCCGGTGCCGTTGAACACGCTGATCCCCGATGCGCTCGCAGTCGCCAGAATCGTGTCTATGCTCTGGACCTCGGCCTGGCTCATCTGGTCCTCGCAGGAGGCCCAACTGTTGCTGATGATCGTGACCCCGCCATTGATCATCGCGTTGAACACGGCCTGATAGCTCGTCGAGGCAGGCGCATCGTAAACGACGACCTGCGCATGCGGTGCTATGGCCATCACCGTGTCAATATCGACCAATACTTCGCTCTCGCCGGAGCCCAGGGTCGCGCCCCCGTTCACGTGCACGCTGCTCAGGTTCGCAATGCTCGGCGGGTGCGACGTGATGCGGGACGTGAGTGCCAGGAAATTGCTCACGTCGCTTGGTTGGAAGCTGTCGAATTCAACCAGGC
Organism: Casimicrobiaceae bacterium; assembly: GCA_036491495.1. GTDB lineage: Bacteria > Pseudomonadota > Gammaproteobacteria > Burkholderiales > Casimicrobiaceae > PALSA-1003. The sequence continues at coordinate 147,439 of DASXBW010000043.1, read as the reverse complement.
CGATCCGCTGCCCCGCGCCGGTCGCATAGCCTAGCAGTGAACTCTTGGGCGTCAACTGCCGAGAAGCTTCGAGCTGCTTCACCAGAATCCCGCCGCTGATTAACACCGTGGACTTGGGATTACCGTTCGTGTACATCGTGCCGGCGTATTCGCCGACCATACCGGGAAAGCACACGAGCGCGAGTGCGTCTATGAACAGCAGGTCGTCGAGGACTAGGGCGAAACCGCCGGCGATATTAAAGAGAGAGGTTGTCGTGGCAAATGCGACGTTAACGGGAAACACATTGTTAACTTCATCCTTAAGCTGTTCGCATACGTTCTTCAGAACCTCGTGGTTCGGCTGTGGCGCGCCGAAATCAGAGAGACCTGCCACCGCTTCGATCCGCAGGGCCAATTCGACCGGCAAAGATGGATCGCGATCGTTCGCATAGAACACCTTCTTGCCGATCTTGTAATTGTTGATGCGGACTTCTAGCGCACTTTCCGCCTGCGCCGACGTTCCGTTCAGCGTAAGGGTCATCCGATTCGCCGAGGCCTCGGCGAGTGTAAAGCCCTGCTGCGCGAAATACGCCAGCACTGCGTCATAATCTTGCTTTGTGGGACCGAAACGATCCGCGATTTCCTGGGGGGTCAGGAACTTTCGATATTGGTCGGATTGGGGATCGTAGACGTCTGTCAAATAGCGCTCGAATCCGTACGGATCGGATCGTCGCAGCACGACCGTAAGCGTCAGCGGCTCCTCGCCACGCTTGAGCAGCTTCGCGCTAGTGGTCGGGAGCTGTGTCGCCTTTGATAGCGTCGGCAACACGTGGCCTGGCAGTCCGACCCGCGCCGATTGTGCTGCCACGGCGTCTGGCGACGCTGCGTGCAGCGGTACCGCAGGAAGCAAGAGCAGAGAGAAGAGCGTTGCAACGAGAAGCCGACCACGCTGATCGATCTTTCTCACTTTGGAAGCCCTCCCCGAAACCAACGCATATGCGATAGGTTGTTTATGTGTTGCTCGAAGCGAACGGAAGGCGAATTTTGCGACGCCTTGGAAGCGACGACGACCCTGGTCGATTGACCGCCGCAGTCGCCTGGACTGAATCTCGCCGAGAGCATGAAACGTGCTGCGACTAGGGAGCGAGACGCGAAGCTAGCCGCCACTATTCGCCGTGTTCAGCACCTGCGTCATGGTGGAGGAATTCCTCGTCACCACACCTCCTATCGATGCAAGACGAAGACGCCCTATGGGTAAGATGACGCTGGACCGACCCTGATCAGGATCTGTTGCAGTTAGCATGCCTGCGCTTTTGAGTCGGATAAAAACAGGCGCTTAGCATGACTCTGTCAACCTTCTGTAAGGTGCGATGTCAAATTATTCGACACCATACGGAAAAGCGTTGGCGCGTGCGCAATGCAAGCCGTCATGGCCGCGAAACAGACTGCCCCGAGGGATTATTTTCAACCGCGGTGACCGAATGTGGCCGGTCAGCGCCCATCGACGAATAGTCAGCCCGGATCCGTGGGTAGCGCTCGGTCTTATTTTAGGAGGCTCTGTACCTCGAGGGAGCGCTCGAGCAGACGCGGCGCCTTGATACGCTTCGTCCACGAGGCGAACGCGCTGGTCGGGCCAGGCCATCGCAGCGCGTCCACATCGCGAAACAGAGGAGCATCGGTCCTCAGCGTTGCGAGATCCTTGAACAGAAGTGCGAGCTCGCGGTGCTCGCCCAGCACCGCTGGCGGAAAGTCTTCTATCCTGCCGTGCCGGTTCAAAAGCCGCGCCGCCGTGACTGACCCGATCCCCGCAATGCCCGGATATCCGTCTGCCGCGTCGCCGACAAGGGCGAGGAAATCGGGGATCAAGATGGGCTCTACTCCGAACTTCTCGCGCACGCCTTCTGCATTGCGGATTTTCTTTCGGACGCGGTCGACCTGCACGATCCGGTCGTTGCGGACACACTGCGCCAGATCCTTGTCTGGTGTCCAAATACAGACTTTCTCCACGCGCCGATCTTCGGAGGCAATCCGTGCGGCGGAGGCAAGCGCGTCGTCAGCCTCCAGCTCGATCATGGGCCATACAACGACGCCCATGGCGGCGAGCGCCTTTTCCAGCGGATGGAATTGCGCGAGAAGCGCTGGCTCGAGGCCTTCGCCTGTCTTATAGTCAGACCAAATGCGGTTGCGAAACGACTCGATGATGTGATCGGTCGCAACGCCGACGTGAGTCGCTCCCTGCTCGATCATCTGCAACAAGGTCTGCAGCACGCCGATCACGGCGCCGAAAGGCTCGTCCTTCCCTTTGTTGAAGCGACGCAGGCCATAGAAATGCCGGAATAGCTCATATGTCCCGTCTACAACGTGAACGATCATGCATCATTATGCAATAGCGCCGATCTTATGAAGGACCCCGACCATGACCAAGCCATTCAAGCAATGGAAAGTGCTACCCCACGGCAAGCTCAAGCAAATCGACGACAATATCCTGACGGTGACCGGCGACATTCACATGCCGCTCATGGACCTGCCGCGGCGCATGACCGTGGTGCGCCTGAACGGGTCACGGCTGGTGGTTTTCAGCGCCATCGCGCTCGATGACGATGAGATGGCCGAGCTGGAAGCGTACGGCCGTCCGGCGTACTTGATCGTGCCGAGTGACAAGCATCGGCTCGACGCGAAGATCTGGAAGGACCGCTACCCGGAAATGCGGGTCGTCGCGCCCGAAGGCGCTCGGGCGAAGGTCGAGCAGGTCGTACCGGTCGACACGACGGCGCCCCGCTTCGACGACGCGAGCCTGCACTTCGTGACCGTCCCAGGAACGCGCGGCCATGAGGCGGCGCTGGTTGTCGGTACGCCAAATGGCACGACACTGGTGCTGAACGACGTCGTCGGCAACATCCGGAATGCAACCGGCTTCGGCGGTTGGCTGCTGCACCTCGCGGGCTTCGCTGGCAAGGAGGCGCAAATCCCCAAGGTGGTGAAGATGGCGATGATCGAGGATACGAAAGCGTTGGGCGCGCAGCTGCTGCAATGGGCCGAGATCGAGTCGCTAAGGCGCATCCTCGTGGCGCACGGTTCGCCGATCGAGGACAACCCGCGCCAGGTACTGCGCGACCTCGCTGGCTCATTGGCGTAAGGTAAAGGCGCGACAGACCAAGCCCGTCGTCCCCGCGGCCTTTAGTCCCCGCGAAAGCGGGGAGGGGACCCAGCGTCGTTCGTCAAAAAGACGCTGGATTCCCGCTTTCGCGGGAATGACGATGAAGTGGGCGTCGCGCAGTGAGCGTCGCGCGACTTCCTAATACGCAATACTCAATACGACGCACTCACCTGCGCAGTTTACCGGTTTCCTTGGGCACCACATCCAAGCGGATCCTGCTTTTCCTCATTACACTAATTAAACGCCTTCCAATCGAAGCGCATCGAGCTCGAATCGATGGCGGTCACCGTCGACAGCGTGTCGGCCCCGTTGACCATCGTGACCTGCTTGTTGTTCCCGCCGAGATACGGCACGTATCCCTGATGGCGCGGGCTGTTCACCCGGCGCGCCGAGGCGTTGTACATTACCGCCGAGCCGTAGTTCGCGAGGTCGGGCAGGCTTCCGCCCACCGTCGGCCGCTCCATGATCCACACCGCTTCGCGGCCGCTCACGCTGGTGGGCGCGCGCGGCGTGTTAACTAAAGTGTATCCGCCAGTCGTCAGGTTCATGATCAAAAACCTTCCGAACGCCCCGGAAAGCGACAGGCTGCCATCAGCGCCACCGACCGACACTTCGGTAAAGATCTCGTCGCCAGGAGTTATGGTGAAGTTGCTGATCACCTGCTCGGTGGGCTGCTGAGGCAGGAACTCCGTCCACGCGTAATAGTTGGTAAGCGTGAGCTGGATAAATCCCAGGTTGATGTTCGTGGCTTCCTGCTCGGTGCCCGCCTGCACCAGATCGGTGGTGCCGTCGCCATCGAGGCCGACCCACAGCGCCGAATACGTCTTGGTGCCGGGCTCGCTGGTCACGAAGGGAACGTGCCAGGTACCGGTCACCCAATCGTAGGGCTCGGTCAAGGTCACGCCGCCCACAACCGGAGAGAATTTCAGCGAGCGCAGCCGCTCGAAGCCGGACCAATTGGTGAAGTTGGCGTTCGAGTGTTGCTTGGCCTTGCCGTGCGTGACATCGGGATTGGACACCAGGTGCGGCTCGATCCGATAGCCAGGCATCGACACGCAGCGCAGCCAGGCGTTGAACGCCTTGGGCACCTCGTCCGGATTCGGACGTAGCGGATATCCTCGCGCGAGCGCCTCTTCGTCGGTGAGGTGCATCGCCTCGTCGAACGACAGACCGGGCCGCATGAGCACGTTGTCACGACGTGGCAAGGGCTTCTCGACGGGTGGTGACGGCATCTCCGCGGTCGGCTCGAGGCTGACGCGCAAATGCAACGGATAGCGGACAAGTCTTCCATTAGCCGCGCAGTCGACTTCGAGCCGGGCGACGTCGTGTGTGGCTGACGAGGGCTGGATGTGAAAGCGGACGACGCCCTCTCCGTCGGCGTAGACCTTGAGACTGTATTTCGGCTCGGAATCAGCTTCCGCATGCACGCAGCAAAGGGCGTGCGGCAGCAACGTCCTGATGGCGACCGGCGTGTGGATACGTGGAGCGACGGTGTAGCAACGCGGGGCGGCGATCTCCATCGGCGCCTTGCGCGGTTGAATGCTGCGATCGTCTGGCATCGTGACTCCTCTGTGCATGTCGAAATTGCTGAGCCTTGAGATCGCGGATCGACTTCAGCCGATCGTGCTGAGCTTTTCGAAGGGCGCCGGAACCGTGCGCGGCGTGTCGATCGATCTGCGCGAGCTCGCTGGCTCAACTGGGAATGACTCTACGGACTGCCTTGCGGCGCGGCGATGGAATAGTCAGACAAGTGGGTGTGAATATTCGCGGCGGAAAGGGGGCGCGGGATACCCTCGATCATTCGACCGGCGACCAGGTCTGAAGCGTCGGCAGTAGCCTACCCCTACGGATGATGCGACTTGCTCGCATCGAGGGGGTGGCGTATGTTGCAATCACTCTCGCGACCCGCCGCCATCGAGCACTGCGGCGCCATCTACAGGAGGTACTCAATGAAAGCAGCTATCGCGTGGCCCATCGTCGCAATTGCGATGCTGGTCGGGGTCGGTGCGACTCACGCCACCGACGTCAAGGACCAGGTCAGGATCGAAATCGAGAGCACTGAGGTGCATCAGGGGATGGAACCGGGAATGTATGTCTGTGCGGCGGGACACCTTCACATCAAAGGCACCGTGCAGAATCTCGCCGGCGTACCCGTGGGACCGGTCAAGGTCGCCGGGACAGTGTTTGACGCAGACGGCAAGTTGCTCGGTACCGCGACGGCCTCTACAAAACAATCAGTGCTGAACCCGAACGACAAAGCCGAGGTCAACCTGGAATTCCTCACGGTCACCGGGCCGCTGATCAAGCAGGTGAAGAACCAGGACCTTGCCGTTGTCGCGGTGGAGTCCAAGCCGTAGCATGATTTCACCTGACCGCGCATTTGGCGCAGTGCGAAATACCACTTAACACCGAAAGGAATCAAGATGCTAAATCCCGGTCGCGGCGAAGCAGCTTCCGACCCCAAGACTTCGTACAAGCCCGTGCTGGGGGCGGCGCGGACCGGGACTGCCGGTGACGCGCACGCCGGCGGCACCGCTGCGCGGTCGTCATCTCTGCCTCCCATACCGACGCTGAACAGCCCCGTTACGCCGCAGACTCCGACGAAGAACAGTTCCGCGCCTGCCCCCGACATTGCCGACACCGCTGGCAGCAAGCTCTCGGTCGGGCCGAACATCAAGCTCAAGGGCGTGGAGATCTCGAATTGCGACATCCTCATTGTCGAGGGCCATATGGAGGCCACGGTCAGCAGCACGGCGATGAAGATCGCCCAGCCGGGAACGCTCAAAGGGATCGCAGTGATCGACATTGCCGAGATTCATGGCGAATTCTCCGGCGAATTGACTGCGCGCAAAAAACTGGTCGTGCACGGGACGGGGCGGGTTTCCGGCACGATCCGCTACGGCAGCCTGATCGTCATCGAGGGCGGCGATCTCACCGGCGACGTAAAGCGGTTGGACTCGTCTGCGGATACGGCGCAAGCATCCTCTACCCGCATGTCCAATTAGGACGCACCGTTGGCCCTCGGTCATGTTTGAAAGCTGGTGACCGCGACGCAAACGAAATTCGAGAACAAGAAAGGGCCCCTCGCTGCGGGCCAATACACGCCGAGCCATTCGGGAGGAACCATGTCCAAATGTTTTGACCGTAGTTTTGCGCTGCTGCTGGCGCTCGCGTTATGCATGCCTGCCTTCGCCGATGTTCCGCTTCCGGCGCCGGGCGCGAGTCCACGGATCGATGCTATCAAGAAGGCCGGCGTGCTCAGGGTCGGCGTGCTCGCCAACGCGCCCTGGCTGGTGGAGAACACGACCGGGCAAGGCGCTGCGTGGAGCGGTCCCGCATGGCTGCTCGCCAACGAATACGCCAAGCGGCTGAACGTGAAGCTCGAGGCGGTTCCGGTAAGCCACGAGACCAAGGTGCCCGTGCTCGCATCGAACCAGGTCGACATTTCGGTGACGCCGCTGGCCGAGACGTCCGACCGGCTGAAGGTCGTCGACTTCGTGATCTATTCCAGTACCAGCGTGTGCATGTTCGGTCTCGCCTCCAATCCGAAATTTGCGAGCGCGAAGAGCGTCGACGACCTCAACAGGCCCGAGATCACCATTGCCTACTACACCGGCGGCGGCGAAGAGGGATGGGTGAAGGAACGCTTCCCCAAGGCACAGTTGCGCGGTGTCGCCGGCTCGGGCGTGGCGCCGGTCGAGGAAGCGATGGCCAAGCGTGCGGATGCGGTGCCCATTAACCGCGTTCCATGGGTGGCGATGGGTCGCAAGCTCAAGCAGCTCGCCGTGCTTCCCAAAGAGAACAACTGCCAGAACAGCACCGAGAAGGCGGCTCCGGTAGGCATGGCTATCGACAAGAACCAGCCGGCCTTCCTGCAATGGACGCGCGCGGTCGAAAAAGAAATCGAGCCGCAGCTCAAGAAGGATGAGGCGCGCGTCATCGATACGATGAAGTAGGCGTCGCCGGCGACTGCCGCCGTCATCCGATGGAATTCGACTTCGCCGTCATCGGCGACAACTGGCGATTCCTCGCCTACGGCGTCTGGATCACGATTCTGCTATCGGCGGTCTCCGGCTTCACCAGCCTCGCCGCCGGCCTGGTCATCGCGCTTCTTCGCCTGTACGGCCCTGGCTGGCTGCGGGTGCCGATCGTCCTCTACATCGACTCCATGCGTGCGATTCCGGTGCTGGTGGTGCTGGTGTGGACCTTCTTCGCATTGCCGATCGTCGCCGGCGTCACGATGTCCCCATTCACCGCCGCGCTTATCGGCCTGACCGTCCATCTGGCGGCCTACGCCGCGGAGATCGTGCGCGCCGGCATCGAATCGGTGCGGCCGGGACAGACGCGCGCTGCGCTCGCACTCGGGATGTCCCGCGCCCAAGTCGTGCGACGAATCCTCCTTCCACAGGCGATCGTGCGCATGCTGCCGGCGTTCGGCTCGCTGCTGTCGATCACCATCAAGGACACCGCGATCGCGTCCGTGATCGCCGTCCCGGAGCTCATGCGCCAATCCGAGACGGTGGCGGGACAGAGCTTTCAGCCGATCGAGGTATTCAGCTTTGCGATGCTGCTGTACTTCCTGATGCTCTTTCCCGTCACCCGCGGTGTCGATCGCTTCTACCGCCGCGTTGCCCATCTGGGGAGGTCGTGACGTGGGCAGGCGCTGCCGGCGATGACGCTCGATTGGTCCGTGGTGTGGCAGCACCGCGATGCGCTGATCGCCGGCACCGCGACGACCTTTCTGCTCACCATTGCGACGATGGCCATCGCGGTCCCCTGCGGGGTCGTCGTCGCCGTTCTTCGCCTCTACGCCTGGCGCCCGGTGCGCGCGCTTGCGACCGGTTACGTCGAGCTTTTTCGCAACCTCCCGCTGATCCTGGTCGTCTATTGGGCATTCTACGTGCTGCCGATCCTGACCGGTCTCGGGCTTTCGCCGCTCGCAACCGGGCTCGCGGCGCTGTCGCTGAACGTGACGGCGTACAACGCCGAGACCTTTCGCGCAGGCATCAACTCCATTCGACGTGGACAAGTCGAAGCGGCGATGGCGCTCGGAATGACGCGTGGACAAGCGTTGCGCAGGGTCATCGTGCCGCAGGCGCTGCGACGCATTCTGCCGGTGCTGGCGAGCACTTGGGTCTCGCTGTTCAAGGATACGTCGCTGGTGTCGGTCATTGCGGTGACCGAGCTTGCCTACGTCTCGATGCAGGTGCGAGCGCAAACGTTCCGGGTGCTGGAAATGCTGACCGCCATGGCGGTGCTGTACTGGCTGCTCGGGTATCCGCAAGCCAAGCTGGTCGACTGGATGCAGCGGCGCATGAAGGTGACGGAATGAACGCACCCATTGCGGGACGCGCGAAGGCCGCCGGGGCGAAGATCATTCGCTACCTGGACGTGGTAAAGCGCTACGGCGATTTCACGGCACTCCTGGGCGTGTCGCTCGACGTGCATGCCGGCGAAGTCGTGTGCCTGATCGGCCCCTCGGGCTCGGGCAAGTCGACGCTCCTCCGCTGCACCAACGGCCTCGAGACGATCGACGGCGGCGACATCGAGTTCGAAGGCGCGCGCCTCCCGCGCGACCAGCGCGCGCTGCGTGCCGTGCGCCAGCGGATGGGCATGGTATTCCAGAGCTTCGAGCTCTTCCCGCATCTCACCGCGCAACAGAACGTCGCCGAAGGGCCGCGCACCGTGCTGCGAAAGCCCGCAACGGAAGCCGATCGTCGCGCGACCGCCATGCTCGCCAAGGTCGGGCTCGCCGACAAGGCACCCAATCTTCCCGCCGCGTTATCGGGCGGGCAACAACAACGCGTTGCGATCGCTCGCGCCCTTGCGATGGAGCCCGACGTCATGCTGTTTGACGAGCCGACGTCGGCTCTCGATCCCGAAACGATCGGGGAGGTGCTGAACGTGATGAAGGTGCTGGCCCAGGAAGGCATGACCATGGTCGTGGTGACGCACGAGATGGCCTTCGCGCAGCGCGTGGCGGATTGGGTCGCGGTATTCGACGCCGGCCGGATCGTCGAGCAGGGGCCGCCGCGGCAGATCTTCGAATCTCCTCTGACGGACCGCACGCGCGACTTTCTCAGCCACCTCGGATGGTCGGGTTGATGCGCGCGTTGCAGAAACTCGCCGTGCTACGGGAGGCTTGAGACGCCGTGATCTGGCGGGTCTCGCGTGGCTGGGCTACGCCATACTCAAGTTGACTACTTTACCTGCCTCAAAACCGGCTCGCCCATGTAGAAACCGATGAGTTCCCCCGGTTGAATCACATCCCAGGTCTCGTTGTCGGTAAGCGGCTTGGTCGCGATGACTGCTACCCGATCCTCGGGCGTCGTGACTTGGCTAAAATCGACGCTGACGTCCTGATCCACCAGGTGCGCCGTGCGAAAGGGCGCCTTGCGCACTATGTAGCAGAGGTTCGTCGCGCAGCGCGCAAAGAGCTGCTCTCCGTTCGACAGCAGGAAGTTGAATTCGCCGTGCTCGCCGATTTCGGCGGCCAAGGCGGCGAGCTTTTCGTACAGGGTTTCGCTCTCCGGCTGACCGTTGGGAAACTCGCGGCGAAGATTTTCCAACAAATAACAGAAGGCCCGCTCGGTGTCGGTCGTCCCGACGGGTTCGAACGGGCCGGCGAGTTTCGGATAGAAGTTTTTAAGATCGCCGTTGTGGGCGAAAATCCAGTAGCGTCCCCATAATTCGCGCTTAAACGGATGGCAGTTTTCCAGCGCGACCGTGCCCTGGGTTGCCTTGCGAATGTGCGCAATGACGTTCATGGAGCGGATGGGATAGCGCTTGACCAGCTCGGCGACGGGCGACTCGAGCGTTGACTTCGCGTCGATGAAGAGCCGGCAACCCTTGCCCTCGAAGAATGCGATGCCCCAGCCATCGCTGTGATGATCGGTTACTCCGCCCCTGGCGCTGAATCCTTCGAAAGAAAAGCAGATGTCCGTTGGGACATTGCAATTCATTCCCAGCAACTGGCACATGATGAAATGGTGCGATGGGTAGCCTTACTGGCCCAGGAAGACATGACGATGGTCGCGGTGACGCACGAGTGGCCTTCGCGCAGCGGGTGGTGCACGATTGCGCAGAGCATTGCGCAGTGATCCGTCACCTGCTCTGCTGGCGCCGGAGGACCCGCGGGCGTCCCCCGGCGTCGAGCACTAGTTTTTCAGCTTGATGGCAACACCCTCCGGCGCCAGCGTAAATTTGACGCCCTGTTGCGTACCGTGGAGACGGATCACGACGCCATGCTCGTTCTTCATGATCACGTCGTTTTGACCGCCGGCGATGGCGATGCCCGCTTCACCCGCCGCGTAGTTGCCCGAAAAATCCGACACGGTTTTCAAGTTGAACACCTCGCCGGCCGACGTGATGGTCGAAACCCCGAGGTCGAGGACGGTCAGCCCCTGGAGTGAGAAGGTGTACGTTCTGCTGCCATAGGTCAGCGTGCCATCGCCCCAGCTCACGCCGACGCCGATGGCAACGGACTTGCTTGCGATGCTTACCTTCCCAGAGGGCTCCGGCTCGGCGGCCAACGCCGCGAACGAGACCAGGCAACCTACCGCGATCAGCCATGTTGCAAATAATTTCTTCGTCATAACAGTGCTCCCATAGACAGGAAATCCGTTGTATTTACAGGCCCGCCCGAACCCTGCTGCTATTTGGTGCAGGTACCGACACCGAGTCGAGCTCTCGGACGCGCGCGACGATAAACCACCATCGGCGAGTCACGTCCACCGCCATACAAAGACAGCCAAAGCGCCGGCTGGTTCATCGGCGCGGACGCCAAGCATGCCGGGCCGGCGCGAACCGACCCGACGCCGAACGCCGGCACCTCCCTGGGGCTCGCTCGCTGTCTTATACGCGGCCCGCTCGGGCGTCTCGGCCAAACAGGGCAGGGTGACAAAATCGCTGCAGCGACTGCTGCGACTAGCGCAGGGTCGCTCACGCGGAAACGGTTTCGTCGCGCCGTTCGGTCACGTCGGCGCCGGGATCGGAGATGGGGCGCAACTTGTCGCTGCGGCAATAAAAGATGCTGCCTTCGAATCGAATGTCGTAGTAAGTGCCCGGCGCGTAGGTCCAGTCAGGCGCGTCGTAGGGCAGCGACACGACTTCTACAATTCTCCCGACCGCGCATTGGGTCCGTGGACTCGCCAAACAACTCGTCACGACATAACAGAGCGTCCCGATCTTGATCATGCGTGCTGCTCCCGAGGTTGATAACGCATCGAGGGCGAAGGCCTGCCAGGCACAGGACCTAGCAGTTTCGGACCTTGAACTCGACGCGCCGATCCAGCGCGTCGCGTAGATCGTCGGTGCCGGATCCCACAAGGTTCTCCCGGAAGCCCACGCCAACCGACACCAGGCGGCCGGCAGTCTCCGCTGCCTGAGCCTCGATCTTGCGCTGGATTGCGATCGCTCTATCCTTCGAGAGCTTGTCGTTGTACTGCTCAGCCCCCGTGTGGCTGGTGTGACCGACGATGGTGAGACAGGCTTTGGAAGCCGCGACTTCACGCGCAACGAGGCGCAGCCACATGTTGTAGGGACCGCTGACCTTCGGGTCCGCCAGGAAATCCAGAGAGCCGGGACGGAACAGGAATTTGACGGAAAGACTGTTGGTCGCAAGACCGAGCGCAACGATCCTCGCGAATGCCTTTTCAGCCTCGTCAGTGCGCCCAAGTTGGGTATTGGTCAGATAAAGGCCGTTGAGGACGCGCAATTGCTGTCCTTCAGGGCGAGCCGCGGCCGACTCGTAATAGCGCAGCGCCTCCGCGTAGTTGCCTGCCTCATAGAGCTTGGAGCCTTCGCCGATCAAAGCGTTGATCGGCAGCCGCGATAGGTAGACTTCGTCGGCCGCGCCGCCGGTTGGCGTCTGTGCCGTGCGGATCTGCCCTTCGACGACCCGGTCCTTGGTCAACGAGGGACTGTCCCGATAAAACGCGGTTGGCGTGGTATCGACTCCCTCGCTGCGGATCCTCGCTACGGCCTGAGCCACCACAAAGCCGGTCTTGATATCGGTCAGCGAAAGGCTGATCCGGAATGTTCCCGAGGTGCCCTTCGCCGCATCGATGGGAGTCAGGGTCGCGGCCAGGACATACTGCGCCTTGCCAAGCGTGGTCGAGTTGACGGCGCCCACGTCGAACTGCGCGAACTTGTCTGAAGCGCGCTGCAGCAGGCGCGAATCGAGCGCCTTCGACGCGATCGTTTGCTGCCCCGTATTTCCGTCGATGGCCGGGTCGACGGCGATGACACCGCGTGGAATGTCGGTCTCCTTCTTGAGCAAGCCCGGTGCCGCGCTGAACGCTGGCAGCCTCCGCGCCTGAACCAGCAGGTCGTCGATCGCGTAATCGACGCCCGCGTCGAATGTCAGTTCGGAAGACGGCGCGGGTGGACGCTCGGGAGGAGGCGGTGGCGCCGCGCATGCGCCGAGCAGGATCAAACCGATCACGCTGGTGGCGCTTAACTTACTGGTCATGATCCTTGATAGATTTAGCGACATGAGCTTGCGAGCTCCCTCTTTTCTTCCGTGGACAGCGCCTCGCCGAGTGTTGCCTTTTCCATAATGCGACTGCAACGCAGGCTGCTCCGATCAGACGCGGCATTTGCCGGGACAGGTACGGTTGGAGTTGCATCGGTCTTCGGCTTGATATTGGCGCTTGTTTTCGCCGCGGCTATGGGCGCCCCGCCACTCCCCGTGGCTGCAGGTGGGGTGGTACTTCCCGCGGCTGGGGATGGGATGACGTTCCCCGCTTGCGTCAAATCAGGCGTGGGCGCGCCTTCCACAACTCGCGCGGCGCGTACCGGGTTGGCCGCCTCGGGCTTGGGAGGAACGGCCGGCGAGGTCTGCGCATCGACGCGGTTTGCCTCCGCCGAAGCTGGCGGCGTGACCGCTGGTTTTGAAGGGGCCGGGGCTAAAACCGGTTCGGTCGATGCTTGTGGAATCTTCGGACCGTTTGGCTCGGTCAGTTTCGTGCCCACAAATAGCCACGCAATGCCAAGCACGATCACCGCGACGACAGGGAGGGACCATTTGCGGGCGAGGTCAACCGTATGGCTCGATTTGGCCTGAGTATCGGTTGGGACTGCTGTCGCCCATCGCTGCTTCACCTTCGTCGTCGCGGGACTCTTCGCGGCGACTTCGGCGGACTCGTGAGCGACCGCCGCGAGATCCAGCCTGAGCCTCTCCAGGACCGTGGCACTAGGGGTGATGGTGTACAACTCGTGCGCCCGCCCATGCTTGTCGTCGGCAGCGCCCACATGCCGGAACAGCGTGGCGTACGCGGAATCCAGCACGGCGACCGCGTCGAAGAAAGCTCGCGAAGCCGTGATTTGCCCAGGCGCGGCGAAGTCCATTATCCGCTTGGCGGCGTTGATCCCATCGCCGACGAAATTAGGCCGTGCTTCCAGGTCGATCGACTCTTTGACGGACCCAAGATGGAGGCCCGTACGCAGGCTGTTCGAAGGAAAGCCCGCGTCGGCCGCGGCCCGCCCGAAATCCTGCGCTATCGCCAGCGCCATGTAGAGCGCGTGCTCGGGGTTGGAGACGAACGCGATCAGCGCCCCGTCACCCGTGTCTTTGATCCGGTAGTCGTCGTCTCGCAGGGCTGCAATATTGCGGCGGAGAATCGCCGACAACGTGGCTTTGGCAGCGTACTGCTCGGCAGCCGATCCGATCGAGAAACCGACCAGATCGGTGAAGAGAAAACTCGCTACCAGCGTGCGGGTTGGTGAATGCGGCTCGGTTTCGGTCACGACAAACTCACCAGTGGAACCTGCGGGATGGACTGCATCCTCCCCGTGCGAGGGGCGGGCGGTCGCTATGCGCGCAAAAACGCTCCTTTTCCAAGCCGCTACCGAATGCGTGGCCAAGTGTCGCGCCTGCAAGTCGCCGAAAGGTAAAGCAGTCTAGCGGAAAAGTTAGCTGGGAGCGACAGTACCCCGGGGCCCTGGTGAAACCCTGGAACGCCAAGCACTTTACCGCGGCGGTGGGCGCGCGCATGCCGTGGCGGCAATGCGAGCCGCCGGTGTAAAATCCTCGAAGGACCTTTTGTCGGAGACATTGCATGAGCAAGCACCCCGTGAAGCTCGCGGAGCGAAACCGCGCACTCCCCGTTCGCAAGACGGAGAGCGATGCCGTCGACGTACTCGCGCCGGCTTCCCGCAGTCATTCATTCCTGAGCTTCCGCTATTCGTACACAGAGATGTCTGCGCACGGCGGCAAGGCGCACGTGAAGTCCAGAAACGCCCGTTTCGAGGACGGCAAGCTCACGTCGGAAACGTTCGAGGGTGAGCTCGATCGAACCGCCTACGATCGAGCGGTGAGCGACGCGCAGCGCCTTATCGGCGAGCAGATGGCGCAATTTCTCAAATCGCTCTCGTTGTTCCTGCCGTTTTCCCGGATACATCGTTCCGACCGCGACTGATCGTTCCGGGGAACCGGGCCCCGAGCTTTGGGCCACCCGCGACCCAGCCCGCGACTTACGGGGGATTCGTAGCCGAAACGATCCAGGTCGAGCCGTTAAGGCTCACATGGCCATCCGGCGCGGCGAGCGGGGCTAGAGCGCGCTCGACCGCATCGACAATGATGGGCAGATGCTCGGCCCCCATCTCGCGTACCAAGCGGGAGACCGGCCCGACCTGCACCACGCTTTCGGCGGCGGAGCGCGGCGTCGCGCCAAGAGAGATCGCCGCGTCGAAGCGCTGCACGTCGATGTCGCCGAAGCCGGCGCCCGACAGGATGGCGCGCAGCCTTTCCTCGTCGGCGAATGCAAACGGTCCGGGCGCATTCGGATCGGCGGGCGCTGGCGTGACGCCCATCGCCGCGCGCGCGGCGGAGAGCGGCGTCATCGCCCACGGGTTGTCGCGCGGTGCTCGCCAGCAGACGAACACGCACCGGCCACCCGCTCGCAGCGATTGGCGCATATGGCTGAAGGCCGGAGAGGGTTGGCTAAAAAACATCACGCCAAAACGCGAGAACAACAGATCGATGTTGGCCGGGAGCGCGGCCTCGGAAGCATCGCCTTCGCGGAAGGCGAGGTGCGCACAATTCGCGAGCGCGCCACGTAAGCGGGCGACCGCGAGCATCGGCTGCGACACGTCGAGACCGAGCACTGAGCCTGTCGCGCCGACCATCCGCGCAATTTCGATCGCCGTGTCGCCACACCCGCAACCGATGTCGATCGCCCGCTCTCCCCGTTGCGGCGCCGCAGCCTTCAGCGCGGCGTCACCGAAGGGCACGACGATGCGGTCGATCTCCTGCCGCATCGCGACCCATCGCTCGCCCAGGGCACCGTTCCATTCTGCAATCTGTTCTGAGTTGTCAGCCAGCATGGATCCTTCGCCACGTGTCATTGATTGATACGCTGACCGACATGATACTCACAGGGGGACCATGAAACGGACGCCGCGGCCGGTAGGAAAGATAGTCGAGAGTTCCATCCCGGCTCGACTGGACGCTTTGCCGTGGTCGCAATTTCATACGCTGGTGATCGTCGCGCTCGGCATCACCTGGGTGCTCGACGGGCTCGAGGTGACGCTCGCCGGCGCCGTGTCCGGAGCGCTGAAGGCGAGCCCGTCGTTGCGGTTGAGCGATGCCCAGGTTGGACTTTCGGCGAGCGCCTACCTCACCGGTGCCGTGCTGGGCGCGCTGCTGTTTGGTTGGCTCACCGACCGGTTCGGACGCAAGCGGCTTTTTTTCGTGACACTCGGCGTGTACGTCCTCGCCGCGGGGGCAACCGCGCTTTCCACTGATTTCGCTACGTTCGCGTTGTTCCGCTTCATGACCGGCGCTGGCATCGGCGGCGAATACTCGGCGATCAATTCGGCGATTCAGGAGCTGATCCCGGCACGCTACCGCGGTCGCACCGACCTCGGCGTCAACGGAAGCTTCTGGGTGGGCGCCGCACTCGGCGCGATCGCCTCGAGCCTGCTATTGCAGCCTGGACGGCTTCCTCCCGACATCGGCTGGCGAGTGGCATTCGGCATCGGCGCGGTACTTGGCGTGGGGATCCTCTTCTTGAGGCGCTATCTGCCGGAAAGCCCGCGCTGGCTATTGCTGCACGGGCGGACGGAGGAAGCCGAACGCATCGCCATCGCCGTCGAATGCGACGTGCGTGGCCGAGCCACCGCATCGGAGCTGCTGCCGCGGCTGCGCCTGCGCGTTCGTGCCCACACGAGTTTCGTCGATCTCGGCATGAGCCTCTTTCGGCATTATCCGCGCCGAGCGGTGCTTGGTCTGGTGCTCATGACCGCGCAGGCTTTCTGCTACAACGCAATCTTCTTCACCTATGCGCTGGTGCTGGGTCGCTTCTATGACGTGCCGCCGGAAGAGGTAGGACTCTACCTGCTGCCGTTCGCAGTGAGCAACTTTCTCGGTCCTCTCGTTCTCGGCCGCTATTTCGACACCTGGGGCCGCCGGCAAATGATCGCTACCACCTATGCGCTCTCGGGCCTCCTCCTCGGCCTCACGGCCATCCTGTTCTTCGCCGGCTTGCTGAGCGCTGCGACTCAGACGCTGGCGTGGACGTTCGTGTTCTTCTTCGCCTCCGCCGCGGCGAGCTCGGCCTATCTCGTGGTCAGCGAAAGCTTTCCGGTCGAGGTGCGAGCCTTGTCCATCGCATTCTTCTATGCGTTGGGCACCGCGATCGGCGGGATCGGCGCCCCGTGGTTGTTCGGGGCACTTATTGGAACCGGAGAACCGGTGGCGATCGCATGGGGATATGCGCTCGGCGCGCTGCTGATGCTGATAGCGGCCGCGGCCGCCCTGCGGCTCGGAGTGGCAGCCGAGCGAAAGTCGCTCGAGGAGGTCGCGCGCCCGCTATCAAGCGTGGACTCCGCCGAGTAGGATTTTTTGAGGCGGCGTAGCGACCGGCTACCAGAAAGCCATGCAAGACGTGTCCTCCTGTGCGCTACACGTCACCGCTGAGCACCGTACAAATACGTGACTCTGGGTCCTTCAGATCGTCATTCCCGCTTGCGCGGGGATGACGCAACCTTATCGCCACGTCCGCGCCGTCACGAGTTGCTGAAGCTTTGCCTCCCATCCATGCCTTGTGTATATGCGCCCACAGCGTGAATATTCACCGACGCAGCGGATTGACGATGTCCGACGGCGGGCATAGGCTCTCTGTACCTTCAACGTCTCAGGAGAGGTGCGCCATGGCAAGCACAACGGCGGTTATGACAGACGGAAGCACGGTTCGCCCGCGCGGATTCACGCTGATCGAGCTGCTGGTGGTGATCGCGATCATCGCGATCCTGATCGGCCTGCTGCTCCCGGCTGTGCAGAAGGTGCGCGAGGCGGCTGCCAAAGCGGCTGAATTCGACAACCTGAAGGCAGTTGCGATGCACGTCCTCCTTGTCGATACGAATGAAGTGACTTGCGACGGGAACGACTGCGTTGTGAACTGTAACAACGACAACGTGATCTGCTCTCCTCTTTCCAGGGCGCTTAAAAACGTCCAGACAATAGTCTCGACCGTGGTGAAAGAGCCGCACGTTGCGCCTCCGAGCCCCTTAGTCGACGAGACTCTTCAGCAGTTGCAACTCGGCCAAGCAGCACTGCGGCAGGACCTCCAGGCGCTTCAGAACCCGGCGTCGTCGCACGTGGCTGGAGAGTTGGAGGCATATCTCGAGCTGAAGCATAGTCTCACTACGTTGATTTCCCATACCGAGCAGCTTGAGGCTCACCTCGGACATTTACAAAAGCTGCTGGAAGCCCGCCCCGGGGGCGCTAACTGAAAAGGCTTACTGGCGGTGCTCTTGATGACTCGCCAGATTTCGCCAGAACATCTCTCTGCGACGGCCCCTACACACACTCGAGTGCATCAGGGCCGCCGCAAACGCACGGGACGGAACCCTATCAGTCGCTGATCAAGGTTTGGCTGGAAGAGAAACGCTCGACATAGATCAGCTACTCAGATCGTCGTCCCCGCGAATGCGGGGACCCAGTGGCGTTCGTGCAAAAGACACTGGCTTCCCGCTTTCGCGGGAATGACGAATAAGTGACGGCATCCGCAAGACTCTCGTCGTCCCCCGCGAAAGTGGGGAGCGGCGGCGTTTGTGCACAAGCCTGCCTCAGCGGACAAGCTCGGCGCCGGCAAGGTCCTGGCGACAATCGATATTAGCTATTAGATATTGACGGCCGCGGGCGCGCGGCATGATAGTGCAAGCAGGTTCATCCTCCCTTCGCGCTCAACCATGGTCGATTCGTCCGCCCCACCCCGCTACACCGGCCCGCGCGCGCTCGTCGAATCGCTGTCGGCGTTCGCGCGGGCGAGCGCGCCGGATGCGCGCTGGGATCGCGAAGGCCTGCGCGACGACGCCGAGTATCGCGACCTTGGTCTCGCCACCGCAACCAACGGTCGCATCGGCGTCAAGCACATACGGGCATTGAAACCGCTGCCCGCGCCTACCGGCTGGCATTGGCAGGATATGACGGCGCATTACGTCTATGTGCTGCGAGGCTGGCTCACCTTCCGTTTCGCCGGTGTGGAAGGCGATGTGACGCTGCACGCGGGAGACGGGTTGTCGCAGCCCGCCGGCGGTGCCGCACAACGTGATCGCGCGCGCGGACGATCTCGAGGTGCTGGAGATCAACGAGCCGGCGGAATACGGCACCTGGGATCTGCCCGAACCGCCCCCGCCGTGGCGGTAACCGTGCTCGCTCGCCGCAGCGCGGCGCTCCTTGCGTGCCTGCGCAATCGCGGCGGTGCGCTGACGATCTTCGTGCTGCTGTTTCCGCGGTAGGATTACCGTGCGGCCGCATCATCTCCCATGATCCGGATCATCTCTGTCAGCTGAGCGCTCATGGGAAGATTCATTCGCTGCCCGCTGGGCAATTGGCGCAGGAACCATTTGTTGTAGGTCTGCTCGAGCTCGCGAGAGGCGGCAAGCTCGCGCAGTGTAGTGGTGACCAGGCTCGCGAGTTGCGGGTCGTCCTTGCGGAACATGATGCCGTAGGGGTCGTAAGAGAGGAAATCGCCAACAACCATCAGTTGATCCTGCGCCCGGTTCAAGGCGATGAATCCGTAGAGCAAGACGTCGTCCGTGGCAAACGCGTCGACCTTGCCTCCCACCAGCTGCGCGTATGAGTCCGCGTGATCGGCGCCGGTCGCGATCGTCGCGTTTATCTTGAATTTGGTCACCAGCTCGCGCAGGGTCTTTTCATTGGTGGTGCCCTTGGTCACCACCACGGATCGCCCGGCAAGATCACGAAACGACTTGATCGGCGATTCCTTCTTCACCATCAGCTTGGTACCGGCGATGAAAATCACGGGCGAGAAGTCGACGACCTTCTTGCGCTCCAGATTGGAGGTGGTTGACCCGCACTCCAGGTCGACTTGCCCGCTGACGACGGCGTTGATGCGATTGTCCGACGTCACCGGCACGAACTTGATGTCCAGGTCGCGCCCCACCTCCGTGCTCATGGCGTCGACGATGGCGCGGCAGAGGTCGATCGAGTAACCGATGGGCTCGTTGCGCGCACTCAGGTACGACAGTGGAATCGACGCCTCGCGATAGCCGATGGCGACCGTCCCGCTGGTGCGCACTTTCTGCAAGGTGCCGGTCAACTGACCTTCGGGCGTTTGCGCGACGGCCACGGCGTAACCCAAGCCGAGCGCCACCCACGCGGCGCAGGCCACCAAACGTCGATACCAGCGTAGCGTCATGGTCGATGCCGCCAATGAAATAATACCCATGTGGTCGTCCCCGCGAAAGCGGGGACCCAGCGGCGTTTGTACAAAAGACACTGGATTCCCGCTTTCGCGGGAATGACGGGCAAATACGTCATCGTTGCTCCGTATTTCGAGGATGCCGCATCACGTTTCGGACGCTGGCCGGTGGGCCACCAATTGCGCGCTCACGCGGCTGACGGTGAAGGTTCTGGATGCAGCGATCGATCCATTTCCTTATCGAGGCGTCTTGCATTCGCCTCGGCATCTTTCTCGGACATCAGCCCGCCTTCCCACTTGGCGACGACGGAGGCCGCCACCGAGTTGCCCACCGCATTCGTCGCCGAGCGCCCCATGTCGAGGAACGTATCCACCCCCAGGATCAGCAGCAAGCCGGCTTCGGGGATATTGAACTGGTTGAGCGTCGCGGCGATCACCACCAGCGATGCGCGCGGAACGCCCGCCATGCCTTTGGAGGTCAGCATCAGGATCGCCATCATGGTCAGCTGCGTCGAGATCGGCAAATCGATGTTGTAGGCCTGCGCGATGAAGAGCGTCGCGAACGTGCAATACATCATCGAGCCGTCCAGGTTGAACGAGTAGCCCATAGGCAGCACGAAGCTGGAGATCTTGCGCTGGACGCCGAAGCGGTCGAGGGAATCGAGAATTTTCGGATAGGCGGCTTCGGAGCTTGCCGTTGCAAACGACAGCAGGAAAGGCTCCTTAATCAACCCGACCAGTCTAAAGACCCGCTTGCCCAGGAACAGGAACCCTGCGAACACCAGGAGGCTCCAAAGTATGATCAGCCCGATATAGAAATCACCCATGAAAACCGCGAACTTCAAAAGGATCTCGAGGCCGTTGACCGCCACCGTCGCCGCCATCGCCGCGAACACCGCAATAGGCGCCAGCAGCATCACGTAGCCGGTGATCTTCAGCATCACATGCGCCAAGGCGTCGATGACGTTGGTCATCGCCTTGCCGATGTCGCCCAACGCTGCCAGCGCAACACCGAAGAACATCGAGAACACCACGATCTGCAGAATCTCATTGTTGGCCATCGCCTCGGCGATCGACCTCGGCACCAGGTGAGTGACGAACTCCTTGAGCGTGAACGAAGCGGTCTTCAAGTTGGTGGCGGCACCAATGTCCGGCAGCGGCAAACCGAGATCCCTCCCCGGATGCAGCAGGTTGGCGAGCAGCAGTCCCAGGAGCAGCGAAACGATGGAGGCGATCACGAACCAGCCCAGCGCTTTGGCAAAGATGCGGCCCACACTCTTGGCGTCGCCCATATGGGCAATCCCGACCACCAGCGTCGAGAAGACCAGCGGGCCGATCAGCATCTTGATCAGGCGCAGGAAGACATCCGACATGATCGAGATATAACCTGCGATCTGCGTCGCCGTTTTTTTGTCCGGAAAACTGATGAAGACCATGTAGCCGACCACGATGCCCAACACCATCGCAATCAGGATATAGGCTGCCATCGGAATTTTTCTTCTCTTCATGCCGAGCTCCCCTTGGATGCTGAATATGGCGCCAATATGACGAGAACCCGCGGCGCTGTCAAAGGCCCGCAAGGCAAGATTGCGTCCCGTAAGATCGCCTTGCAGGTTGGCATTCCGTACTGTTAGATAATAAGGCCATAGAGTGGAGGAGCGCGCATGCCCTGTGCGCAAACTACGGGCAGACGCCGTCTGGACGTCGCGACTGGCCGCGAGCTTGCCCCAGTGCATCCCGGCGCGGTGCTGTTCAAGGACTTGGTCGAGCCCCTGGGCCTATCGCCGCATAGCGAGCGTGCTTGGAGAGACTGACGGTGGCGACAACAAACACCGGCAAGGACGAGCTGCAGACAATCGCGCACGATGCGATGCTCCAGCGCGGGCTGCTGTCGGATTTTTCACCCGCCGTCATGGCCGAAACCAGCCGGATCACGCAGGCCGCCACGGCATCCGGCGCCGCGATTCGCGATCTCTCCGGCCTGCTCTGGGCGTCGATCGATAACGACGATTCCCTCGATCTCGATCAGCTCTCGGTTGCCGAGCCGGTGACGGGTGGCGCGGTGAAAATCCTCGTCGCTATAGCAGATGTCGACGCGTTGGTAAAAAAAGATTCGGCGATCGACGGCCACGCATCGACCAACACGACCTCCGTGTACACGGCGGCAGAAATCTTTCCGATGCTCCCGGAGAAGCTGTCGAC
Organism: Casimicrobiaceae bacterium; assembly: GCA_036491495.1. Lineage (GTDB taxonomy): Bacteria > Pseudomonadota > Gammaproteobacteria > Burkholderiales > Casimicrobiaceae > PALSA-1003. The sequence goes on along the minus strand of DASXBW010000043.1, from coordinate 125,431 downwards.
CAACCTCACTTCGTTGGCTGAGGGTCAGGAACGACTGGCAATCGTCATCGAAATGGTGATCGCCGCCGACGGCACGGTGACCACATCCGACATCTATCGGGCAACCGTGCTCAATCGCGCCAAGCTTGCCTACAACGCGGTTGCCGCCTGGCTCGAGGGCACTGCGCCCGCGCCGCCAAAGCTTTCGGCGGTGAACGGACTGGATGAACAGCTTCGTATCCAGGATCGGGTCGCGCAGGCGTTGAAACGGGTGCGCCACGCCCGTGGTGCGCTGCGACTGGAAACGCTGGAAGTGCGGGCGGTATTCGACGATGGTGCGCTGGCCGATCTTCTGCCGGACCAAAAAAACCGGGCCAAGGAACTGATCGAGGATTTCATGATTGCGGCCAACGGTGTAACCGCGAGATATCTCGACCAGAAGGGCCTGCCATCGCTGCGCCGGGTGCTGCGTACCCCAGAGCGCTGGGACCGGATCGTCGCGCTGGCGGCCGAGTCGGGAGACTCGTTGCCGCTCACGCCGGATGCCGCCGCGCTCGACGCTTTCCTGACCAAGCGCCGTGATCTCGACCCGGTGGGCTTTGCCGACCTTTCGCTCGCCGTCGTCAAGCTGCTGGGCTCGGGCGAGTATGTGCTCCAGGTACCCGGCCAGCCATCCGCGGGGCACTTCGGGCTGGCCGTGAAGGACTACACACACTCCACGGCGCCGAACCGCCGCTTTCCCGACCTTGTCACTCAGCGTCTGTTGAAATCGGCGCTCGCCGGACAGCCATCGCCGTACACCAACGACGAGCTCACGACGCTGGCGCGCCATTGCACCGACCAGGAGGACAACGCGGCAAAGGTGGAACGGCAGGTCGGGAAGTCTGCCGCAGCGCTGCTTCTTGCGTCGCGAATCGGTGCGCGATTCGATGCCATCGTCACCGGCGCATCGGACAAGGGGACATGGGTGCGCATTTCCGGGCCGACGGCCGAGGGCAGAGTCGTCCGCGGATTCGAGGGCCTCGATGTCGGGGACCGCGTCACCGTGAAACTGCTCCGCACCGATGTCACGCGCGGATTTATCGACTTTGCAGCAGTGCGCCAGAAACCATGAATTCGACCGATCGACCCGGCAAGCCACTCGCCTACAAGAACGAGCGGTTCCTCGACAGTGACGATGCGCGTCCGCTGCGCATCCTTGCCGAATACCTGGAGCCGCTGCACACCTTCCACCGCGAACACGTTCACGACACGATCGTGTTCTTCGGCTCCGCACGATTGACGTCCGAGGGCCCGCTGGGTCACTACTACGACGCGGCGCGCGAACTGGCGCGCCTGGTCACGACGTGGTCGAAGAGTCTTCCGCCGCACGCGCATCGGTACGTCGTTTGCACTGGCGGTGGCGGGGGCATCATGGAAGCCGCCAACCGCGGCGCTTCCGAGGCCGGTGGTAAGACCATCGGCCTCAACATCGGGTTACCGCATGAGCAGAAGCCGAACGCTTACATCACACGGGAACTGATGTTCGAGTTCCACTACTTCTTCATGCGCAAACTCTGGTTTGCGCATCTGGCGCGCGCGCTGGTGGTGTTCCCAGGCGGGTTTGGTACCCTCGATGAGTTGATGGAAATCCTGACGCTGATGCAGACGAGAAAGCTTGGTCGCAACATTCCGGTCGTGCTCTACGGGTCGAGTTACTGGAACGAGATCATCAATTTCGATGCCCTGGTCCGGCACGGCATGATCGACCGCGAAGATCTTTCGCTATTCCAGTTCGCCGACGATCCTGCTACCGCACTTGGACTGTTGCAGACGGGAATCGCGGCGGAGTTGGAGGAGAAGACGCCGGCGATCGCACACTCGCGAACGACGCACGACTAGTCGCCTACCCAAAGAACGGGAGTCATCCCCGCGAAAGCGGGGATCCCGTGGCAATCTCGACCAGGCGATGGCCGAGTACGACATCGCCCGCATCGCACGTGAGCTTGCGCGCCTGGACAAGGCGGGTGCCCAGCCTGAGCAGGCGCTGGTGCGCGCCATACAGGGCACGCATGCGCGGCTGCGCGATGGCATGACGCACGCCTACGCAGCGGCGGATGCATGGCTCGCGCTGCGCGACACGCTCGCTGAGAACACTGAGGAAGCGCAGCGCCTCGCCTGCGCCATGGAAGCGCTCGGCTATATCGCCTACGACACGCTGCGCGAACCGGCCTATCCCTTCACTGCCGAGCACGCACCGTGGAATGCCGACGCCTTTGCCGCAGCGGTCGAGTCGCAGGACGAGGACGGCGCTGCCGCATTGCTCAACGGCGCGTTGGCACAGGGGCTGCATTTTGCGGATCTCGAACCTGCGCTGGCCGCAGCGGCGCTGGCGCATTACAACGATTTCGGCCATACGCTGATTTATCTGATGCATGTGCGGCGGTTGATCGAGCGGTTGGGAACCGAAGTGCAGCAGATTCAAGAGCTAGAACGGCCGCTGTTGCTGGCGTGGCTGCGGTCGCTGATTCTCGCCACGCGCGAGGACCTGCTGCCCGACTTTCGCCACTATGCCGATGCGCTTGCAGCATGGCCTGTCAGCGCGCGACCGGGTAACGGAAATGCAAACTCAAATTTGGAAGCAAACGCGAGCGCAAACCCGAACGCACAGCCCTGCGCGCAACCGAGTACGCCGGCCGGCCCCGACGCGTTCGAAGGGCAATCGGTGCGCCGCGCGCTGGATGCGACCGTGGCTGCCGCCGGCAACGCGCCGCTCGACGTCTATTTCGCGCTGATGGAAGCAGGTGCGCGACACTTGCTGCGCTTCGATGAGCGGCACGCGCTGCGCACCGACAACAGCATCGCCGATAATGTCGGATGGCTGGATTTCACCCATGCTCTCACCTTCGGCCATGCACTACGCCAGCAATGCTTACACCTGCCCCATTTGTGGCCGCAGGGCCTGCTGCAACTCGCGATGTTCGTGGGCCGCAACAGCGGGTACCTGGACGCGGGCATGGCGGCGCAGAAGGCGATCCGGGAATGGGCCGTCACCGACGAAGCGGCGTTTCCAAACCTAGCCGTACGCCAGAAGGCTGAGTAACGCATTCGTCTCTTTTGTACGAACGACGCTGGGTCCCCGCTGAAGCCTGCCCTCGAATGCTTGAATCCGGGGGCGGGGACGACGACACTATCGTGACCCGGGCTCGATCATGCTGGACGCAGTGCAATCGCCTTGCGTAAGGGCTGGCCTACTGCTCTATCTAGGGACGTCTGAACGCCAATTCGTGTTACGTGGTCAAGTGATGAGCCGCCCTGCTGCGACGGACCTTCACGGCGACATCCACCCGAGAGCCAAGCCGGTTAATAATTCTCATGAGACGGTCTACCGTGAACCGTCCAAGATCTGCATTCCGCACGCGAGAGAAATCAGCCGCAGCTATGCCCGTGAGGCTATGCGCCTTCCGGACGCTCAAGCCGTCCCGATCGAGCGCCTTGATAATTTCTGCGGCCAGAATCGCCTTGAATTGCTCTACATCCGCGCTTTCTTTGCCGAGATCCCGGAACACGTTCCCGCTACCGCGTGTGACTTCAAACTCTTCTTTTTTCATTTCAACAGCTCCTTCAATCGTTTCAGACGGTCCCTTATCGCGTCAATCTCGCGCTGAGGCGTCTTGATGCCTTGCGTCGATTTCTTCTGGAATGCATGCAGCACCCAGAGATCCGCCCCGAGCCGCACCGCGTAAACCACTCGAAAAGCATTGCCCCGATACGGCAATGCAATTTCAAATACTCCAGATCCAAGCCCTTTCATCGGCTTCGCTATATCAGCCTTGCCTCCTTCCGCGGCGATCGTGAGCGCCGCCAAACAAATCGCTTGGGCGCCCTCCGGGAATCTCCCAAATTCTTTCAACGGCACTGACCCATGAAATTGGCCTTGTTGCTCTTGTCATCCAGCACCTCCAGTTCTATGTTGTCATATTTGACAACAACAGTCAACTCATGCGCCGCTTCGAGCACTACTTCACCGCCGGGTCGCCGATCGAGCGTCTGCCCTATGTCAAGGATGTGGCGCGTCTTGCATTCCGTTCGGAGGACAAGGGCTTCTCGGGAGGCCTGGTGGATGGCAACGAGCGTCGCGGTTTCAACTTCGAGGTCGATCACGACTACTTCGAGCGCGTCGTATGGCCGGCGCTGGCGCATCGATTCCCAGCCTTCGAAGCAGCCAGGTGTCACCGCACCTGGTCAGGGCTCTCCGTTACATCGACCTGCTCACTACGCGTAAGCTTGATTAATACATATATTATATATATCATGACGAATACGGTTTCAGTACGACCCCGCGAAAGATGCTACAAACGTTCGGAAACACGGCGTCTGGTTCGCGGATGCGGAGGGTGTATTCGAAGATCCGCTTGCGCTACTTAGGGAAGATCCGGATGCCTTCGGTGAGCGCCGATATGTTGCAATCGGCTTCGGGCGCTTGGGCGAGCTGCTCGTAGTTGTTTATTCGGAGCGTGCGGAGGAGTACCGCTTGATCTCAGCTCGCCGTGCCACGCGAAAGGAACGCAGAGCGTATGAGGGCTGAATACGATTTTTCGAAAGCAAAAAGGGGCGCGATCATGCCGCAAAAGGGCAAGACGCGTATTTCGATTTTTATCGACAATGCGGTGCTGGACGCGTTTCGAGCCCGTGCCAGTAAGGCGGGCACCGGCTACCAGACTATGATGAACGAGGCGCTCCGACGCTTTCTATCGGACGCAGAGCCGCCATTGACGGAAGCAATATTGCGTCACGTCCTGCGGCAGGAGATCCCCGAGTATCTGCATGGGTCAACTCCCACTACCGACGTTCAGCAGCCGAAGCGGAAAAAGCGTAGCTCAACTTGAGTGCGTGAAACGGCACTTCCATCGTTCTTCGAAATCGTGATGACGGGCCAATGTCGGTTGGCCGTGGACCCTTGAGCGGAAACAGGTGGTAACGGATTGGGAACGGATTACCGATCGCACCCGTTCCAGGGTGTGACCGCTGGGATATGATTCAATGCCTACCGGCGTTGCCGTGAGCTACTGTCGATCGTGCTTGGCGTGCCGCCGTCGAGCCGAACCGAAGCGCTGATGTCCCGGATTAGCGGCCGTTGAAGCGACGCCATTGCGAATCGGTTCCCTATTCGTTACCTTTTGCTTGGTATTTTGTTTGCGTCGTCTTTCGGGAGAACGCTATGTCGATGATGCGCAATAGAGTCATACCTTGGGCTATCGGCGCCCTGTGGATTCCGGCCGCGATCGCAGCGGGCACGGCAGCCAATACGGCAGCGAACGGCTCGGGCGTCATGCCCGGTGACGACGCGCTGACGTGCGAGCAGATCTATGCGCAGGGCATGGCCGAAACGCAGCGGGATCAACAGGAGCGCAGCCAAAGAAACGAGCGGATGAAGCAGCAAAACGTGGGCACTGCCGCATTGGTGCCGGGCGCAATGATGACGGGCGGGTTGGGTGGCACAGGGCAAGCGGCCCAGATGGCTGCAGAGACCCAGGCGGATAGGCAAGTGGCCTTGCTCAGCGCACCGCAATCCAACTCGCGGATGGATCACCTGAAGCAGCTATGGGCGCAGAAGCACTGCGTTAGGAAGTAAGAGGCTCCAACGCACGAGTGCCGCAGCGGTCTCGCTGGTTCAGAGCCAGGGCTGTTCTGCGCGGATGCGGTTTCGTGGATGCGGTTTCGTGGATGCGGTTTCGTGGATGAGGTTTGGTGGATAAGGTTTGGTGCATGAGGTTCTCTTCGTTGGACATCTTGAGGGGCAATGCGATGTCAACGATATCCAAGACCATGGTCGCCGGTTGGGTGGTCAACACGGCACTCTGGATCGCACCCGTTGCGGCGGCGGATGCACCGGCGGTTAGACCGGATGACGAGGCGATGACGTGCGAGCAGATCGCTACCGAGCTTTCCCCCTACGTGCAGCAGATGGTGCCCAACATCCAGGCACTGGGAATGTCACAGCAGCAGCTGTACGCACAGGGCCGCCAGAAGTTCGAGGAGAGGAAGTTGGAGCATGAAGCCCTGATACCACTGGCAACAGCGGGGGCACTGGATAACACCGGCGCGGCTAAGCAAGCGTACCAACTGGCTCTGATGGCACAAATGGCGAAGGAGAGAGGCGAAAATGAGGCCTTAGCCAACTCGCCGCTTGCGAAGCAAAACAAGACCCAGGCAGACCAACTCGCGGCGCAGGGCCAGCAGATGCAATCCAACGCGCGTTTGCAACGCCTAATGCAGCTAGGGCACGAGAAGCGCTGCGACAAGAGGTGAAGAAGTAAGAGATGGCAATGCAACAGGGTCGTCATTCCCGCGAAAGCGCCTAATCGTCATTCCCGCGAAAGCGCCTAATCGTCATTCTCGCGAAAGCGCCCGATCGTCATTCCCGCGAAAGCGCCCGATCGTCATTCCCGCGAAAGCGCCCGATCGTCATTCCCGCGAAAGCGCCCGATCGTCATTCCCGCGAAAGCGCCTAATCGTCATTCTCGCGAAAGCGCCCGATCGTCATTCTCGCGAAAGCACCCGATCGTCATTCCCGCGAAAGCGGGAATCCAGCGTCTTTTGTACGAACGCCGCTGGGTCCCCGCTTTCGCGGGGACGACGCCAGTACTGCGACCCGGACTCGGCCCTTCACTCTACCGGTCCTTCATTCGACCGGCCCTTCACTCTACCGGCCTTTCACCCAACCGGCCCTTAACTCTACCGCTCCTTCACTCCACCGTGGCGCCGGAGGAAATCACGACCTTGGCCCATTTCTCCGTTTCTGCCGCGATGACTTTTCCGAAATCTTCCGGGGTTCCGGAGATCGGCTTGCCGCCCAGCTCGGCCAATCGTGCGCGCATCGCCGGGTCGGCGAGCGCGCGGTTCACTTCTGCGTTGACCTTGTCGATGATCTCGCGCGGCGTGCCCTTGGGCATTCCGATGCCGAACCAGGCCGTCGCCTCATAGCCGGGCACCGTCTCGCCGACCGTGGGCAATTCGGGCATGGAAGGCTCGCGTTGCGCCGAGGTAACGGCGAGCGCGCGAATCCGGCCCCCTTTGATGTGGCCCGCGGATGAAGGCAAGTTGTCGAACAGCACGTGCACCTGGCCGGAGATCAAATCGGAGAGCGCTGGGCCAGCCCCCTTGTAGGGAACGTGGAGCATCTGGCAGCCGGTCATGGATTTGAAGAGCTCGCCGGACAGATGCACGGAAGTGCCGCTGCCCGAGGAAGCCATGTTGATCTTTCCGGGATTGGCCTTGCAGTAGGCGATGAACTCCGCGACGGTCTTCGCCGGAAAGGAGCTCGTCACCTCCATCACATTCGGCGTGCGCACGAGGCCCGCGACCGGCGCGATATCGCGGATGAAATTGTAGCGAAGGTCCTTGTAGAGAGTCGCGTTGATGCCGTTCGCAGGATTGACGAGGAGCATCGTGTAGCCATCGGGCGGCGCCGCCACCACCGCCTCGACGCCGATGTTGTTGCCTCCGCCCGGCTTGTTCTCGATCACGAATGCCTGGCCCATCTTCTCGGTGAGCCACCGCGCCATGATGCGGGCCAGGACATCGGTGGTACCGCCGGGCGGATAGGGCACGACCCATTTCACGGGATGCACCGGATAGTCGACGGCGAATGCGGGGCCAGCGCCGGCAAGCGCGGCGACCAGCGAAAGGGCAACGATGCGGACAAGTCGGATCACTGTTCCTCCTATTGCACCACGGGTGCACAGCATTCTAATCCCAGTATGCGGCTCGGGCTTTCATTGCAACATCGTCATTCCCGCGAAAGCGCAATTTCGTCATTCCCGCGGCCTTTAGTCCCCGCGAAAGCGGGGAAGGAATCCAGTGTCTTTTGGACCAACGCCGCTGGCTCCCCGCTTCGCGGCGACGACGCCGGTCTTGCGGAATCGGGGGTTCACCGCCCCGAGCTCGCGACACGCGGGGCCATTCGGCTGATCCAATCGTCCTTCGCGTCGCCGACCATGGGGAATTGCTGGCAATGCTCGGCATCGTTGCCTTGGAATACATTTGTCTATACACTTCCTGCACGGGTATTGTGGGACCCCGCCAAAGCTAAGGCGAACCTGGCAATGCACGGCATCAGTTTCTCGGAAGCGGCGACGGTGCTCGTGCGACGAGCGTGCGATCACCCGCGACGACGAGGATAGCGTTGGCGAGCAGCGTTTCGTCACACTTGGCTTGAGTGGCGCCGGCAACCTTCTGGTCGTTGTGTATTCATGGCGGGGCGCGGCGGTCATCCGGCTTATTTCTGCGTGGAGGGCGAACGCGCGTCAAAGGAGGCAATATGCGCAAAGTGCAAGCTGAGCCCTATCGCGATATAGATTTTTCGAAGGGCAAACGAGGTCCTGTCATCACGCCGAATCCAGGCAAGACAAAGATCTCGATACGCTTGGACAACTCGGTCCTCGACCATTTCCGCGCCATGGTCGAAGTTGCGGGGGGCGGCAATTACCAGTCCCTGATCAACGATGCGCTGGTCGCCCACATCCAGCGAAAATCGGTACTTATTACGATGCGAAAGGTCGTTCGCGAAGAGCTGGCGCATGCGGCGATAACGCGGAAAGCCTCGTGACCAATGGCAAAGGTTCGAGGAACATCCAAGCGGGAATCCAGTCCCCGATTTCGTCATTCCCGCGGAAGCGGGAATCCAGTGTCTCTTGGGCCAACGCCACTGGGTCCCCGCTGGAGCCTGCCCTCGAATGCTTGAATCGGGGGCGGGGACGACGTAAGTTGGTAACCGGGCACATTATTTACGGATGAAACCGGGGACATGGTTTACAGGTTGGTTAGGCTATGGGCAAACCTAGATCGGCAGGAACACCGCCGTCGCGAGGATCTGGACCACCCGCCGTATGATCCGGTTCGTTCGCTGCGCAGCGATCTGCGCCATCACATCCTGGTAGGCGATCATCTTGCCGAACTCGCGCTCGAAGGAGAGGTTGCGCGCGTCGCCTGCGATCTCGTTCGATAGCAGCAATGGCTCACCCCGCGCGTCACGGGCGTTGGCGAGCTTCCAGGCAGCGATTTCGATGTTCCGCGCCGAGTTATAGAGCTTCTGCGGGTCGATGCTGTCGGTGAGATAGAACTCCGTCTTCTCGTTGTAGGAGAGGAAGATCATGCTTGCGAGGCCGACCCCGAATGCAAAGACCCGGTCACCGGCATATTCGGGCTTGAGCGCGAGCACGATCGCGTCAGCGCCGCGCGCCTGGCCGAGCTCGGCGAAGCGGAATCTGGACCGCGCGTCGAAGGCCCGCGCCAATGCCGCGTTCATGCTCGAATCATTGCCTTTGCGCCATTCGCGCGGGTTGCGCCGATAGAGCTTTTCCATCAACAGGCGAGCTGAGGCGAGAGATTCCTTCGAGTGCGCCTCGGCGACAAGGTCGATGTCCGTTTTCGCGAGGTCGGAAGTCGGAAACGAGCGCTCCGGAGGCAGAGGCCGCTTGCCAGTAGTCGGCGCGGCGGGTGGGAATGTCGGTGTGGTTGTGCACGCGAGGAGAACTGCGCATAGGGTGAGCGCAGCGTGTCGCCATGCTGCTCGTCGTTCGTGCTCACTCACGGTTTACTCCAGCCTCTGCCAGCTACCAATCGCCGCGACGTGACCTCCGTTACCAATCGGCGGAGGTGACCTCCGTTACCAATCGCCGCGATATGACTGCTAGCAGCGTCTTCTCACCACCTTGGTGTCGCCCACCAGAACATAATTCCTAACAGCAGCGTGGCCCGCTTTTGCCGTACTTGCGCTCGATCGCCTGCGCGCAAAAATCGCGCCGCGACAGAACCGGCGCGCCAGGGTGATGTTCCGCCGCGTGCGTAAGGTAGCGCTCGTAATCCGGAATGCCAAACAGCTGCCGGCAAATCTGGCGAATGCCGTGCGCCCTGCCGGACACGGCCTCCTTAGTTGCGCTGACCTCGTCCGGCGTGCCGGCGGCGGCGCTCGGAGCCGCCGACAGTCCTTCCAATTCCAAGGGCTTCATGCCGGAATTCCTTGTACAGGCCCGAGCGGCGGTATTTCGTGTGCTGTCGGGTTCGCCTGCTTCAACGCCTGCAGGCAGATCTTTGCCGCGAAGACACACATCGCAAGGACCAGCAGGACAAAGAAGCCGCAGACGACCGCGTCCAGATAGTTGTTGAACGCGACGCGCCGCATCTCCTCGATCGACTTGGCGGGTGCGAGCAGTTTGCCCTCGGCGGCGGCTGCGCTGAACTTCTGTGCGAGTGCCAGGAAGCCGATGCGCGGATCGCTATGGAAGATCTTCTCGACGCCGGCGGTCAGCGTCGTGACCAACAGCCAGGTCGTCGGCACCAGCGTGACCCAGACATACTTCTCGCGTTTCATCTTCACCAGCACGCTGGTACACAACAGCAGCGCGATGCCGGCAAGCATTTGGTTGCCCACGCCGAATAGTTGCCAGAGTGTGTTGATGCCGCCGAGTGGATCGATCACGCCCTGATACAGGAAGTAACCCCACAACGCGACGCACAGACCCGTCCCGACGAGGTTCGCCGGCAGGAACTCGGTGTTGCCCATGGGCTTGTACACGTGACCGAACATGTCCTGGATCATGAAGCGGCCGACCCGCGTGCCTGCATCCACCGCAGTCAGGATGAACAGCGCCTCGAACAGGATGGCAAAGTGATACCAGAACGCCTCCATCGATTTGCCGCCAACGGCCTGCGCGAGGATCTTCGCCATACCCACTGCCAACGTCGGCGCGCCCCCGGCGCGCGACAGGATGGACTTCTCGCCGATGTCGACGGCCGTCTGGTTGATCATGTCCGGCGTGATCGTGAATCCCCAGCTGGAGATGACCTGGGCCGCGTTCGCCGCCGTCGTGCCGATGACGGCGGAGGGAGAGTTCATCGCGAAGTAGACCCCTGGGTCGAGCACACAGGCTGCGGTCAGCGCCATGATCGCCACGAAGGATTCCATCAGCATGCCGCCGAATCCGATCAGCCGCATGTGCGATTCCTTTTCGATCATCTTGGGTGTCGTGCCGGAGGAAATCAGCGAATGGAAGCCCGACACCGAGCCACAGGCAATGGTGATGAACAGGAACGGGAACAGCGCTCCGGAGAATACCGGGCCTGTACCGTCGATGAAGCGCGTAGTCGCCGGCATCGCCAGCGGTGGCGCGACGTAATAGATGCCGATCGCCAACGCCACGATGGTACCGATCTTGAGGAACGTGCTGAGGTAGTCGCGCGGCGCCAGCATCAGCCACACCGGCAGACTCGATGCCACCGCGCCGTACAGAATGAGCGCCCACGCCAGCTGTGGCCCGTCCAGTGTGAATATTGGCCCCCAGGTGGGGTCATTTGCCACTGCTCGCCCGTAGATGAGCGCGGTCATCAACAGCGCGACGCCGATCACAGACGCTTCTCCGACCCGTCCCGGACGGATGAAGCGCATGTAGACGCCCATGATCAGCGCGATCGGAATCGTCGCGGCGATGGTAAACAGTCCCCAGGGACTGCCCGTGAGCGCCTTGACCACGATGAGGCTCAGGACGGCCAGAATGATGATCATGATGGCGAGCACGCCGACCAGCGCGATCGAGCCAGCCGTGGGGCCAAGTTCCATCTTGATCATTTCGCCGAGCGACTTGCCGTCGCGGCGCACCGACGCGAACAACACGATGAAGTCCTGCACCGCGCCCGCGACCACGACCCCGGCAAGAATCCACAGCGTGCCGGGCAGGAAGCCCATCTGCGCCGCCAGCACCGGGCCGACCAGCGGGCCTGCGCCGGCGATCGCCGCGAAGTGGTGCCCAAACAGCACCCACCGGTTGGTGGGAACGTAGTCCATCCCATCGTTATGGCGCTCCGCCGGTGTCTGCCGCGTGTCGTCGAGCCGCACCACCTTGTCGGCGATGAATTTGCTGTAGAACCGATACGCAATGAAATAAACGCAGACCGCTGCGGTCACCAGCCAGACCGCACTGACGCTTTCGCCACGGCCCAACGCGAGCGCGGCAAAAGAAAACGCCCCGACAATGGCTATCACCGGCCACAGTAGGATGGACGCGATCTTGTTCATGGCACCTCCTGAGTTGGTCCAACGCTGGTGCATTCCCCAGCACCGCGAATCGCGTGAGGCAAGCCAGTATGTTTGGTAGCCTCCGCGCAGTCGTTCTCGAACCGGGAAATCAGCTTAACCCCGCGCTTCGGGACGCGCAAGACGCGCCCGCGTAACGCGGCTGCGACGCCCGTTTCACTACGAAGCATCGCTTGCCAGTTAGCCGCCTCGGCTTAGCAGTGGTACCATTTTCGCCATGATCGATTGGTCTTCTTGCCCAGCCGTCGAACGGGACCCAGAACGTGTCAGCGGCGCGTGGGTGTTCCGCGGAACGCGCGTGCCCGTGTCCGCCCTCTTTGAGAATCTTGAGGATGGCGCGTTGGTGTCGCAATTTGTTGACTGGTTCCCTGGGGTCACCCTAGAGCAGGTTCGCGCGGTGCTCGATCATGCCGCACGCAGTGCGCTCGCCACGGCATAAGTGCGCGTACTGTTCGATCAAGGGACTCCTGAACCGCTGCGTCACTCTCTGACGCAATACGAAATCGCCGCTGCCTTCGAACAGGGTTGGTCGAAACTGAAGAACGGGGAGTTGCTTGACGCGGCCGAGAAGGAAGGCTTTGCCGTGCTCGTGACAACCGATTCGAATCTGAAGTATCGGCAGAACCTTCAGTCCTGCCGAATTGCTGTCGTTGTGCTCACAACGACAAGCTGGCCGAGAATTCAACGTGCCATCCCTTCCATCGTTCGGGCAATTGAGCGGGCTGCTGTAGGCAGTTATGCCGAAGTTGAGGTTCCATGAACGCTGACCTGCAAGCCTTACCACAATGCACGCTTTAGTTCTCATCTTCCTCGCCCTCCTCGCCGCCCCCTCCCTCGCCTTCGACCTCGAAGGCCATCGCGGCACGCGCGGGCTCGCGCCGGAGAACACGCTGGCGGCATTTCGCCGCGCGATCGAGATCGGTGTGACGACCATCGAGACCGACATGGCCGTCACCAAGGACGACGTGATCGTGATCTCGCACGACCCGTTCCTGAATCCCGATGTCGTGCGCGGTCCCGACGGACAATGGCTCACGTCGCAGGGTCCGCCGATTCACACGCTGACGCTCTCCGAGCTGCGCCGCTACGACATCGGACGCCTCAATCCGGCGAGCCTGTATGCGCGGCAGTTCCCTGAGCAGCGAGCCGTCGACGGCGAGCGCTTCCCGCAGCTCTCGGAGCTTTTCGATCTGGGCAAGGCGAGCGGTAAGCCGGTGCGCTTCAACATCGAGACCAAGATCACGCCGACCGGCGGCGCGGACACGCCGGATCCCGCGACGTTTGCGAAGCTCGTCATCGCGGCGGTCCGCGCGGCGAACGTGGGCGATCGAGTGACCGTGCAATCGTTCGACTGGCGCACGCTCATCGAAGTCAAGCGCATCGCCCCCGACATCGAGACCTCGTGCCTGACGATACAAACCAAGGACAACGATACCGTGCAATCGCCCGACGGCGGGCCGTCGCGCTGGCACGCCGGGCTCGATCCGCGCAACCACGGCGGGTCGCTGCCAGCGCTGGTGAAGGCAGCGGGCTGCACAACGTGGTCGATGTTCTGGCGCAACCTGACGCCGAAGGATTTTGCCGCCGCGCATGCGCTCGGCCTGAAGGTGCTGCCGTGGACGGTCAACGATCGTTCCGAGATGAGCCGGCTGATCGATCTCGGCGTCGACGGGATCATCTCCGACTACCCGGATCGATTGCGCAGCGTCATGGCGGAGAAGAAGATGGCGTTGCCTTAGGCCGTGTCGAGAAATAGGCCCGACGCTGTTTCCGATCCCCAAGCGTTTGACAGCCGCTGGCGCACTTCCTATTATCGGCCCAGACCTGCCCGGTGGCGGAACGACGGCGCCGCGCCGATGCATCCAAGCAGATTCATCCACACGCCGTCTCTCCGGGGGAACTCGCCATGTTTGCCAAGTTGCTTTGTCGCGTCCTTGTTGCCGCCGCTCTCGGGCTCGGGTTGATCGGCGCCAGCGACGCCCAGCAGGTCGTGCGTGTCGGATCGACGCCGACTGGCATTCCCTTCACCTTCCTCGACACCAAGACCAACCAGATCTCCGGGATCATGGTCGATATCATCAAGGAGATCGGCAAGGATCAGGGTTTCACCGCCGAGGTGACTCCGATGACCTTCAGCACGCTGATCGCATCGCTGCAGGCGAACAAGATCGACGTCATCGCCGCGGCGATGTACATCACGGCACCGCGGCAGGAGATCGTCGACTTCAGCGACCCGATCTATACCTATGGTGACGGCCTGGTCGTGTCGGCGAAGGACCCGAAGGACTACAAGACGCTGGAGGACCTGAAGGGCGAGGTCGTCGGTGCCCAGATCGGCACCGCTTACGTGAAGCCACTTACGGATTCGGGCCTGTTCAAGGAGATCAAAGTCTACGACTCGATCCCTGACATCATTCGCGACGTGAACATCGGCCGCATCAAGGCCGGATTCGCCGATTACCCGATCGTCGCGTACCAGATCGCCCAGGGCGGATATCCGGAAGCCCGCGTCGCGAAAAACTACAAATCGATGCTCGTCGGCAGCGTCGGCATCGCCGTGCGCAAGGGCGACAAGGCGATGCTCGACAAGGTCAACGCGTCGTTGCGCAAGATGAAGGCCGACGGCACGATCGATAAGATTCTGGCGAACTGGGGACTGAAGTAAGCGAGCGCGGCTGAGGACACCACGCGCACGCCTTGAGAAAGCCACGCTGCATCGTCATCGCCGGACCAAACGGTGCCGGCAAGACGACGTTTGCGGGGGAATTCCTTCCAAAAGACACCGATGTCGTTCGCTTTGTCAACGCAGACCTCATCGCCGCGGGTCTTTCCGCACTGATGCCCGAAATCGCCGCAGTGGCGGCGGGACGTGTATTCCTCGCTGAGCTGGACCGGCTGGCGGCCGCCCGCACGAGCTTCGCCTTCGAAACGACGTTGAGCGGGATTACCCATGCGGCGCGGCTCAGGAAATGGAGGGCGTCGGGCTATCGGATAGAAATCGCATATCTGAGAATCGAATCTCCGCAGCTGGCCTTGAAGCGGATTGCCGCGCGTGTCAAGCAGGGTGGGCACAACATCGCTCGGGAAGATGTCCTTAGACGATTCGGAAGGAGTTGGCTCAACTTCGAGCGTATCTATCGTTCGCTGGCTGATGCTTGGTGGGTGTATGATAATTCTGGCGTGATTCCTAAATTGCTCGAGCATGGGCCATGAAACGGAAAGCTGCTGAATCGAGTCGCCCCAACGATCTCACGATGGCTGTGGGTCGCGCGCTACGCCGCGCCGCGCGTCGTGCCAGGGAGACTGCACGCAAGTACGGCACGCCGATCTATGTGATGAAAGACGGTAAGGTCGTCGCCATCAAGCCATAGCGCCCACGACGCGCGGCCAGTTGACTTGACACCGTCGGCTCTCACCCGACGCGCTCTCGCGCCTCGGCCTCTCCCATAGGGAGAGGCCACTGAGCTAGGCGGCCGTGCTCTCTCGCAACGACCTCGCGGAATACCTGCCGCTGCTGGCGCAGGGTGCGCTGGTTACGGTCGAGGTCTTTGCGTGCGCGCTGGTCGTGGCCACTATCCTTGGGTTGGTGTGGGCGTTGATGCGCGTGTCGAGGGTGCGTGCGTTGTCCGGCTTCTCCAAGGTGCTGATCAACGCCGTCCGCGGCATCCCCATCCTGGTCCAGCTCTTCTACATCTACTTCGTCTTTCCGGAAATCGGCATCCAGCTTTCCGCGTTCGAGGCGGGCGTCATCGGCCTCGGCTTTGCGTACTCCTGTTACATGGCGGAGGTGTTTCGCGCCGGAATCGAGGCAGTTGATCCGGGACAGGTGGAAGCTGCCCAGTCGCTCGGTATGAGCCGCGCGCTCATCCTCTGGCGCGTGGTGTTGCCGCAGGCGTTCAAGATCGCGCTGCCGCCGTACGGCAATACCTGCATCATGCTGCTGAAGGACACCTCGCAAACCTCGATCATCACCGTGGCCGAGCTCTCCTTCGCGGGCAAGCTGATCGCATCGTCGACGTTCAAGAACACCGAGATTTTCACGCTGGTGGCGGTGTGGTATCTCGTGATGTGCGTGCCGCTGATCCTCCTGGTCGGTCGGCTCGAAAAGAAGTTCGGGCGGAAATGATCGCGATCGGGGCAACCTCGCACTGGGCGGGAAAATGATCGCGATCGGGGCGTGCGCAGGTCGTACGGAAGCAACCTCACGCTGGACGGGAAAATGATCGCGATCCACGGCGTGCGCAAGTCGTTCGGGAGCAACCTCGTGCTGGACGGGATCTCGCTCGAGGTGAGCCAGGGTGAAGTGGTCTGCGTGATCGGGCCGTCCGGTTCCGGCAAGTCGACGCTACTCCGCTGCGTGAACGGTCTTGAGTCCTACGACGCCGGCGAAATCACCGTGGAGGGCCAACGCGTGGATCGCGATGCACGCAACATCGTGGCGATCCGCGAAAAGGTCGCGATGGTGTTTCAGCGATTCAATCTTTTTCCGCACCGCACCGCGCTGGAGAACGTGATCGAGGGACCGGTCTACGTAAAACGCGAACCCCGCGCCGAGGCGAGCGAGCGCGCGCGAGCACTGCTGGCGCGAGTCGGCCTTGCCGGCAAGGAAGACGACTACCCGCACCGGCTCTCCGGTGGCCAGCAGCAGCGCGTGGCGATCGCGCGGGCGCTGGCAATGCGTCCCCGGGCGATCCTCTTCGACGAGCCCACGTCGGGGCTCGACCCCGAGTTGGTGGGCGAAGTGCTCGCCGTCATGCGCGTGCTCGCCAACGATGGCATGACCATGATCGTGGTCACGCACGAGATGGGTTTCGCACGCGAGGTGGCGGATCGAGTGATCTTCATCGACGGCGGCAAGATCGTCGAGCAAGGCGGGGCGCGCGACGTTCTGAGCGCGCCGCAGCAGGAACGCACGCAGGACTTCCTGCGCCGCGTTACGCATCCGATCTGATCACTTCGTGGTATACGAATGAATTGCAGAGCCACACTCTTAATTCGTCATTCCCGCGAAAGCGGGAATCCAGTGTCTTTTGTGCGAACGCCACTGGGTCCCCGCTTTCGCGGGAACGACGGTCGATTGTCAATCTGCGTGTTAACGCTCGATAGATAGCGCAGCATGGCCAATTCGCTCCCGCTTCCGCCGTCGCTTTGGGTCGCGACCGCGCGCCCGGCTCCGGCGACGCCGCCGCTCGATAGGTCGCGCCAGGCCGACGTGGCCATCGTTGGCGCCGGGTATTCGGGGCTGGCAGCGGCATTGCAACTTGCGGAGGCAGGAGCATCGGTCATCGTGCTCGAGGCCGGTGAACCCGGCTGGGGCGCATCCGGTCGTAATGGTGGCCAGGTCATCCCCGGTCTCAAGTCCGACCCGGATGAACTGATCGCGATGTTCGGCCCGGAGGCGGGCGAGCAGTTGGTACGGGTCACTGGCGGCGCGCCGGACACGTTGTTCGCTCTTATCGCACGCCACGGGATCGACTGCGGAGCGCGGCAATGTGGCTGGATCCAGCCGGCTTTCGCGCCCGCTGATGTCGCCGTTGTTACGCGCCGCGCCGAACAATGGCAGCGGCGCGGCGCGCCTGTTGCGGTCCTCGACCGCGACGGGGTGCGCCGGCTTGTCGGGAGCCCGATCTACCATGGCGGCTTGATCGACCGCCGCGCCGGGTGCGTGCAACCGCTGAGTTACTCTCGCGGGCTCGCCCGCGCTGCGCAGAAAGCAGGCGCGCTCGTCTGCGGTGGGTCTCGCGTCACCGCGCTTGCCCGCGATGGCGGACGCTGGAAAGTGACCACCGCGCACGGGCCGACGGTGTCAGCCGAGCGCGTGCTGCTCGCAACCAACGGCTACACCGACGCGCTGTGGCCTCGCTTGCGCCAGACCGTGATTGCGGCGAACAGCTTCCAGGTCGCGACCCAAAGGCTGTCCGACGCACTGCGTCGGACGGTGCTCCCCGAAGGACACGTCGCATCGGATACGCGCAAGTTGCTGCTCTATTATCGCTGCGACCATCATGGCCGCCTGATCATGGGCGGCCGCGGGCCTTTCCGCGAGCCCGCGGGTCCGCGCGATTACCGCCATCTGGAAAGGGCGATCGGGTTGTTGTTTCCGCAGCTCAAGGGCACCCGTTGCGAGTTCTACTGGGCGGGTCGCGTCGCTCTCACGCGCGACCACGTGCCGCACGTGCATCAGCCCGCCCCAGGGCTTACCGTTTTTCTCGGCTACAACGGGCGCGGTGTGGCGATGGCAACGACGCTCGGCACCTTGGTCGCCAAAAACCTCATCGCACCGGCGAACAATGCACTACCGTTCCCCATCACCGGCATCCGCCCGATCCCACTGCATTCGCTGCATCGGATTTATGCTACCTCGATCCTGCAGATGTATCGCCTCCGCGACTATCTGGCGCATTGAGCAAGTGCCTGACAACAATGTATAACGCCGATTTGCAGAAATACGGAATTTCTGCAATACTCCAACGGATGAAAGCAACCGTTACTCTTTCCAGCCGAGGCGTAGTCTCTCTGCCCGCAAAGCTTCGTCGCGCCATGGGTCTCAAACCCGACGACCAGCTTATTGCTGAAACCACGCCCGAAGGGCTGTTGCTGCGCCCTGCCGTTACGCTCCCGGTGGAGATCTACTCCGACAAGCGCATTCAGGAGTTCGATCAAGCCGAGGCAGAGCTGGCCGTTGTACTACGTCGCAAGAATAAGCGCGCCCGCTAAGGCTTCCGGTTGCGCATCTTTCTTGATGCGAATGTGTTGTTTTCCGCGGCAAAATCAGACGGCGCGGTTCGACAATTGGTGAGCCTGCTACTTCGCGGGCGACACCAGTGTTGCGTCGACAGCTACGTCGTCGAGGAGGCCAGGCGCAATTTGCTCGCGAAGGCACCTGACGGCGTGTCAGTCCTGGACACACTTCTGGCTCGGCTGCATGTCGAGGCGGTTCAGCCAGGGCGTGCCGATATTGAAGGTCTTGCATCGTTGCCGCAAAAGGATCGACCAGTGTTAGCGGCCGCAATTCGGCTCGGCTGTGAGGCGCTGATCACCGGGGACCGCACCCATTTTGGCTTTGCCTATGGAAAAAAGCTGGGCGGTGTCGCGATCCACTCGCCACGTTCAATCGCCGAAGCACTACTCGAAAAGCGGCTTTAGGAATGAACAAGATTCGTCAGGATTTAGGGCAAGCGGCGGATCCATCGCATATTCACTAAAACCCTTGCGCCAAAGGGGCGAAATCTCCTGAACACCCCGCCAAGGGCGCTGTCACACGAATATCGGCGCAGCCCATGCCCGAGGCTTTACATCGGGGCTGCGCCGCTGCGGACACGTTGCCCGCAGGTTGTAGCCGTGGAGGTAAATCGATGAAAGTTAGCAAAATAATGACTCGCGATGTGACCTTGTTGAACCCCGATCAAACCATCTGCGTGGCGGCGAGCCTCATGGCCGAAATCGACGCCGGCGCGCTGCCGGTCGGCGAAAACGATCGGCTGGTGGGCATGATCACTGACCGCGATATCGTTGTCCGTGCGGTGGCTCAAGGCAGGTCGGTGGATACCAAGGTCGCCGCTGTCATGAGCAAGGAAGTGCTCTACTGCTTCGACACCGACGAAATCGACGAGGTGGCGCGCAACATGGGCAAGGCCCGGGTGCGGCGCCTGCCAGTCGTCAATCGCGACAAGCGGCTGGTCGGCATTGTGTCGTTGGGTGATCTCGCCCGTAATGACGATGCGACGAACATCGGCCAAACCGTGACGCGCGTTTCCACGCCTGGCGGCAAGCACGACCAGACCACCGCGCACTGACGCGACTTGATCGTCGGTTGCGCGACGATCGCCACCACCAGGCCTTCCGCGCTCGCATGGCATACGTCGCCTCGAGCGGCGGCGGGCTTGGTGCAACGAACAAGCCTTGGGGCGCATCCATCATCACCTCTGTCGCGGTTCCTCGCGAACACGGCTATCCATGCACCAGGTTCCTCGTTCGTCGTCCCCGCGAAAGCGGCGACCCAGCGGCGTTGGTCCAAAAGACACTGGATTCCCTCCCCGCTTTCGCGGGGACTATATAAAGGCCGCGGGAATGACCATGGTGCGCTTGCGCGGCAATGACGATGGTGCGCTTTCGCGGCAATGACGATGTAGAGAAACCCCGGCGTCATGTTACGCCCAGAATCGCCTCCGCTGCCATTGCCACCGCCTCTCGCGCGGTGCCGGCATGCCGCACACCCTCCAGCTTGGCCGCACCTTCGAGCCCGACGACGAGCTTCCCGAACTGCCGCCCAAGCGAGACTTCGGAGAGCGTGCCGAAGCTGTCACCGATCGCGATCAGGCAGAACGACGCGCGCGCGATCAGCGCGTTGCGGGCTTCGCCGATGCCAGTGGCGATGGCCACACTGACGAATGGGTTCGCGGCCGCGGGGTCGGTCTCAGGCAATAGTCCGATCGACAATCCGCCGACGCGCGCGACTCCTTCGCACACCGCCTGCATCACGCCCTGACGGCCGCCACAGATCACGGTGAGCCGGCAATCCCCGAGCAGCTCGCCGACTTCGAGCGCGGCAGCGAGTTGCGCATCGGTCGCCTCGCGCGGGCCGATGACGCCGATGGGCACGCGCAGCGGACGGCCGCTCTCGCGCTGCAGCCAGGTGACTGCAGCGATCGCATCGACTGCCTCAAATGCATCAATGCGAGGCGTGGTTCCGGCCGACTCCCAACGTCGCGCAACCGGATCGAAGCGCTGCCCTGTGCTATCGAATAGCGTGCCACCCGCGCGATCCAGCCTGAAGGTACCGCTCATGCTTCGCTCCACCCTATTCGCCGATGGAGATGCTGGTCGAGCAGGCGCCGATGATTCGGGCTACAGGTGCCGCTCATGCTTCGCTCCCACCCATTCGCCGGTCGTAATGATCGTCGAGCATACCGCGGTGATCAACAGCGCGAGTGCCGCCGCCGCCGGAAAATCCGATCCCGTCTCGGAGATCAGACTGTACAGCCGCAGCGGCAGGATCGGCAGTTGTGTCCCGACCAACGCTAGCGCAGTTCCATAGGCACCGAACACGACCGCCGCGACCAGGCAGAACGATGCGACCACCGGTGCCGCGACCTGTGGCAGCAGCACCTGGCGAAACGCCTGCGCAGGTGTGGCGCCGAGTGATTCGGCAGCGGCGAGTTGCGCGCGATCGAAGTTCACCAGCACCGGCAGCATGCCGATCACCACCCGCGGGATCAGGTAGTACGACGACGCGAACGCAAGTCCCGTCGGCGTGAACAGCGCCCCACCGATGGTTGCCGCGTCGAATCCGGCGCGCGCGAGCAGTTGCGTCACGAAGCCGGCGCGACCGTAGCCGAGGATGAAGCCGTAGGCGACGATTAAGCCGGAGAACGTGAGCGGCAGCGCGATCACGAACGAGAGTACCGTGCGCCGGTGCGGCGTCAAGCGCGACAGATACAGAGCCACCGCGACCCCGACGAGCGTGGAGAGCGTCGCGGCGACGAGCGTCAGTGCGGCGCTGCCGCCGAACGCGGTCCAGAATCCGGAGGTGCCGAAAACGCGCGCGAACGCGTCGCCTCCTTCGCGCAAAGCGTCGACGGCGACCGCCAGCACCGGCAGCGCGAAAAACAGCGCAAGCAGCAGCACGCCAGGGAAGGCGAGCGCGAGTTGGGTATGGGTACGCATAGTCGTCGATCGTCACTCCTGCGACTAGAGTCTTGCGGAGGCCATCACACACTCGTCATTCCCGCGAAAGCGGGAATCCAGCGTCTTTTGCACGAACGACACTGGGTCCCCGCTGAAGCCTGCCCTCGAATGCTTGAATCGGGGGCGGGGACGACGCTTATGGTTCGTACACGTTTTCATTTGTGATGCTGGGGCGTGGTTACTTGCTCCCCGTCGCCGCTGCCCAGCCCTTGTCGATGTCGGCCTTTTTCGCGGCGGCGGTCTTGACGTCGAGCGGACGCACTTGCGGCGCGGAGGGGAGCTTGTCGGCGACATTGTCGGGCAGCTTCACGCCCGGCACCGATGGGCGCACGAAACCCTGCGCGAAAATGCCCTGACCCACGTCGGTCATGATGAAGTTGAGCCAGAGCTTGCCGGCGTCCGGATTGGGGCCCTTCTCGACCAAGCTGATCGCGTACGGTGCCGCGGCGGAGGCCTCCTTGGGGATGACCACCGCGACCGCATCGCCCAGGCCATCGGTGTACTTCGATTTTAGCCCGTCGTTTTCGTAGGAGATCCAGATCGGGATCTCGCCTTTCACGAATTGCGCGTAGGGCGTGGTGCCGAGCACGCGCAGCACATTGCCCGACTGCTGCAGCCTGGTGAAATAGTCGAAGCCCGGCTGCAGATTGTTCATGTCGCCCCCGTTGCCGAAATTGGCGGCGAACACGACCACCTGCCCGACGCCGGTCGAGCGCGGATCGAGGTAGACGATGGTGTTCTTGTACTCTGGCTTGAGCAGATCCGCCCACGACTGCGGCACGTTCTTCACCAGCTTGGTGTTGACGATGAAGGCCACCGTCAGAGTGTGGATGGTGAACCATTTGCCGTCGGCGTCGCGGAAAACCGGCGTGAGCTTGTCGAAGTTGACCGGCTTGAACGGCGCCACCACATTCTTGGCTACGGCGTCGAAAGCCGAGCCGGCGAAGTAGTACGCGGTGTCCGCCTGCGGCCGGTTGCGCGCCTTGTCGAGCGCGACCACCGTCGCCGCCGAGCCGATGTCGTTGTAGACGATCTCGACCTCGGGATAGCGCTTCTTGAACGCGGCGAACTCGGCGGCCCAGTTGGCCCAGGTCGGGCCGGTGTCGAAACTCACTACCATGCCTTCCTTTTTCGCGGCTTCGTAGAGCGCTTTCTCGCCCGCATAGAGCTCCGGCGAATCGAGGACCGTTTGCGCCGTCACCGCACCAGCAAATAACGACACCGCGATCGTCGCAGCGGCATGGATGAGACTGCGTAACGCGGTTCTCATGGCCTCTCCTCCTTCATTGAGCGTTCAGGAACTGGATCGCTTCGCGCGGCACGCGCAACTGGGTGACATCATCGCGCATCGCGGTTTCGATTTCGAGTCGGCCGTTGCCGGCGGCGATCTCGAGCTGCCGCGTCGCGCCAAAAAAACGGTCGCGCAAGACCTTCGCGGCGAAGACGTTCTCGCCGATCGCCCCGTTAGCGGCGCTCGCGACCTCGATGCGTTCGGGGCGCACCAGCACGCGCAGCGCACTGCCGGCGGCACGGCCGTGCGGCGGCGTAACAAGGCGGCCGATGGGCGTGTCGATGGTCTGCGCGTCGATCACCCGCGCGTCGATCAGATTGGCGCGGCCGACGAAGCCGGCGACGAAGGCGTCGGCCGGCCGGTCGTAGATTTCATGCGGCGAGCCCGATTGCACGGACCGGCCCTCGTTCAAGAGCACGATGCGATCGGCGAGCGACAAGGCCTCATCCTGATCGTGGGTGATGAGGAGCGTCGCGATGTTCTGTGCGCGCTGGATGCGGCGTATCTCGTCTCGCATCGCGACGCGTGTGCCGGCATCGAGCGCGGAGAGCGGCTCGTCCAGGAGCAGCGCGCGCGGACCGAAGACGAGCGCACGCGCCAGCGCCACGCGTTGCTGTTGCCCGCCGGAGAGCTGCGCCGGCAGCCGGTCGGAGAGCCCGGTGAGCCCGACCAGCTCGAGCATGTCCGCCGCGCGGCGGCGGCGTTCATCCGCCGCGACCTCGCGCACGCGCAGCGGATACGCAACGTTTTCCCAGACACGCATGTGTGGGAACAGCGCGTAGGCCTGGAACACCACGCCGCACTCGCGCGATCGGGTCGGAAGCGCGCTCACGTCCTCGCCGTTCAGCCGGATAGCGCCGGCGTCGGGCTTGACGAAACCGGCGATGAGCCGCAGCAACGTTGTCTTGCCGCAGCCGCTGGGACCCAGGCACACCACCAGCTCGCCGGGCGCGATATCGAGCGTGATGTCGGTCACTCCGGCCCGGGTGCCGGGGTAGTAGTACGTCACGCGCTCGAGCGCGACCGCGGACATCGTCGTCGAGTTCATGGCGTCGCGGCTTTCACGCGTAGCGTCGTATCGCCTACACCGGCTTGGGTGCCGGGATAGCGACAGCTGTCGTCTTCGAGCGCGACCGCGGGCATCTTGGCTGATCTCATGCCGCCGCGGCGTTCATTCGCGTCGCGCCGCCCGCGGTGAGCGCGCCGCCGACGGCAGCGACCATTGCCAATGCGAGCAGGATCACCGTCGCTGCACAGGCGAATCCAGTCGCGCCGTAGAACGCCTGCAATAGCACCACCGGATAAGTGCGGCTGAGGAAGCCCGCGACCAGATTCGAGCACTGAAATTCCCCGATCGACAGCGCGGCGACGACGATCAGGCCGGCGAGGATCGAATGACGCAGCGACGGCAGCACGATGTGCATGAAGCGCTGCCAGCCGCTGCTCCCCAGCGACTCCGCAGCATCCTCGAGAACGCGTAAGCCCAGACGTTGCATGTCGGCCACCACCGCCTGCAGGAAGTAGGGCAGCGTAAGCACCACATGACCCGCGGCGAGCAGCCATATGCTGCCGAGCCACGGCAGCATGTCCGACGAGAACACGAGGATGAAACCGAAGGCCAGTGCCAGCGGCGGCAGCGCGACCGGCAATTGGTAGAGCACGCGGACGAGCGCACGCAGGCGGCGGCTTTCGGTGTGGAAGAGCGCGTAGGCGAGCGGCAATCCGATCGCCACGCACGCCGTGCAGGTGATCGCGACGACCGCGAGGCTCGCGGCGAACGCGCGGCGAAAGCTCGGGTCCTTGGCGACGTCGACGTACCACTGCGTCGTCGATCCGGTCGGCAGCAGCGTGTTCAGCCACAGCTCGCCGAACGAGCCGACCAGCAGCAACGCGATCGGCACGACCAGATAGACGAGATACGCGGCGGTGACCCAGCGCAGGAACATCGGTCACGGGGATCGCTTACACATCTGTTTAGGTCGATGCCTCTTTGAATGCGCGCAAGATCGCGTTGATTCGCGTCTGGTATCCCGGGCCCTGGGATTTGAGCCAGCTGAGTACATCGGCATCCAGCCGAAGCGAAATGGACGCTTTAGGCGGAATCGGCTTAAGGCCACGCCGAGCGATGCCACGGACGATGTGTTTGACCGAGGCCTCGGGATGCTCCGCAGAGACAGAAATATCACGGTCAGTCAACGCGCGGACACGCGACCAATCGGTCTTAGAGGTTTTTGAAGAAGATCGCTTGTTCATGTTTCGTTGCCTTGCGAAGTGAGATGACACGAATCAAACGTGAACTTTCGGTATGGACGATTGAAACCACCAAACCGCCTAGTAAGCCAAGTGTGACGAAACGTTGTTCGGAATAGTCGAGGCGATCATCTTCGTAGGTAAAGGTCGGACCAGCGAAGACTTGCGGCGCATCGGCAAGATCGAAGCCATGCTTCTCGATATTTGATTTCCGCTTCGTTTCACTCCACGTGAATCGCATGGCGTAGTGTATATACAAAACGTCTAGGCGTCAAGGCGCTCACGGAGTGGCCAAACCGCTCGCTCAACCCGCCGTACCAACTGCCGAAGCTCGCTGGCCGACTGAATTTGGCCCTACACTTTGCGCCGGCGCAGGAACCGTCCGCTGCGCTCACTCGAAACATGGCCGGAGCGATAAGCGATCGCGCCGTTGACCAGCACGCATTCGATACCGATAGCGAGCGCTTTCGGCTGCTCGAACGTTGCGACGTCCTTGACGGTGGCCGCGTCGAACACGACGAGGTCGGCGTACGCGCCCTCGCGGATCTCGCCGCGATCTTCGAGCTTGAAATTGCGCGCGGAGAGGCCGCTCATCTTGTGCACGGCGGTCTCGAGCGAAAACAGTCCCAGCTCGCGGCTGTAATGCCCTAGCACGCGGGGGAAAGTTCCCCACAGCCGCGGATGCGGATGCGCATCGTGCGGGAGCCCGTCCGAGCCGATCATGGTGGCCGGATACTTGAGCACCCGCTGCACGTCGTCCTCGCGCATCTGGAAGTAGCAGGCGCCCCCCGGCTGCAGCCTCTCGCAGGCCTCCTGCTGCGCGCAGCCCCATTCGGCCGCGATGTCGGCGAGCATGCGTCCCGCCGTCTCCGGGTGCGGCGTCGACCACGTGATCAGGATGTCGATGATGCCGTCGACCATTTTCTCGCGCAGCACCGTCGAGCCGGCGATGTACGGATACATGTCGAGCGCGATCGGCTGCTGCGTGCGCGCGGCGTCGATGTGCGCGAGCGTCTCGAGGGTGCGGCCCCAGTTCCGCGGCCCGGCGCATTTGTGATGCGAGACGACCACCGGCACGCTGCCCCGCCGGCCGGTCGCGAACGCCTCGTCGAGCGAATCGATGACTTTGTCGGACTCGTCGCGGATATGCGTGGTATATACGCCCCCCGCGTCGCCGGCGACACGCGCGAGCAGCGCGAGCTCTTCGATGTCGGCGGCGGCTCCCGTCGCATAGAACACGCCGGAGCTCAAGCCCGTCGCGCCAGCGTCCATACCTTCGCGCAGCAGCTCGACCATCCGGGATTGCTCGGCTGGCCTAGCGGAACGGTAAGGATCGTCCATCGTCGCCACCCGCAACGTCGAATGGCCGACCAGCGCCGCGACGTTGACCGCCGGCCGTGCCTTCCCGAGCGCTGCGACATAGGCGGCCATCGTCGGATAGACGTACTTGTCGCTGCCCAGCAGGTTGAGCGGCGGTGGCACGTCGGCATGCACCAGAGGCGCCAGGCTGATGCCGCAATTGCCGATGACGACGGTCGTCACGCCCTGACTGATCTTCGGCAGCATCTGCGGCGCGGCCAATAGGATCTGGTCGTCATGCGTATGCACGTCGATGAAGCCCGGCGCCACGATCTTCCCGGCGACATCCAGCACGTCGCTGTCTTGAGTATCCAAGTGCGCGCCGATGGCGGCGATGCGATCGCCTTCGATGCGCACATCGGCGACGAAGCGCGCTGCGCCGGTGCCGTCGACGACGGTGCCGCCACACAGGACGCGAGCGTGGTGGTGCTGGACGTTACCGAGGCTCATAACGGCTGCACCTCGCCCTTGGACCACGCCCGTTCCAGGACCGGATGCGTTTCGCTGTCGACGCCTCGGTCCCGCAGCACTTGTCGCACCCGTTTCAATTGACGCAACGCCGGTGGGCCCCGGCGCAAACCTGTGCCCACCATCAGTATTTCGATATATGCCATTTGCGCCAGATACGCCTCGGTGCCGACGCGCATCGAAGGGTCAGCCGGCACGACGACCGGCAGGACGATGTCGGCGCGTTCAGCGAGCGGCGTATCCGGCCGCGTGATGGCAATGATCATCGCACCTTGCTCCTTCGCAACATCAACCGTCTCGAGCAAAAAGGGCATCCGCCCGATATGCGAAATCGCCAACGCCACATCGTTCTTGTTCATCGTCGCCGCCGAGATGAGCTGCAGATGCGCGTCGAAATAGAAATTCGAGTGGAGGCCGAGCCGGGAGAAGCGTGCCTGCGCGTCGCTCGCCATGAACATCGACGTGTTGCCGACGGCGTAGCAATCGACCCGCCGCGCTTTGGCGATTCGGCTGACGGCGCGCTCGATATCGTCCGGCGAAATATGCTGCTCGAGGTTGGCGAGGGCGC
Source organism: Casimicrobiaceae bacterium (assembly GCA_036491495.1). Classification (GTDB taxonomy): domain Bacteria; phylum Pseudomonadota; class Gammaproteobacteria; order Burkholderiales; family Casimicrobiaceae; genus PALSA-1003. The sequence goes on along the minus strand of DASXBW010000043.1, from coordinate 97,756 downwards.
TCGCCGCCCCCTGCAAAACCTTGTGCGTCACGGTCTGCATGTTGTCGCCGGGCACGACCGCGCGATGCAGTGTCGATGTCCCGACGGCGAGGCTCTGCGCCAGGTGCAGTTTGAATTCACGCAGGCCCGCAAAACCCAACGCGCGGCAGAAACGAACGATCGTCGGCGGGCTGACCTTCGCCCGCCGCGCCAGAGCGTCGACATTCGCGCGCACGGCGAATTCCGGATCCGCAAGCATGACCGCGGCGACCTGCTGCTGCCCCTGGGATAGCGCGTCGGCGCGCTCGCGCATGGTGAGCAGAACATCGCCCACCGGCCGGTGGGGCTTGTTGCGGCGCTTGGTCACGCGATTCTCGGCAGTCAGAAGAAGGTGCGGATCGCGCCGGTCACGCGATAATCGTCGTCGACCGTGAACAGGGCGCGCCATTTGTCGAACGTCGTGCACGGGTGCGAGATGCCGCAGCCGATAAAATCGCCGACTTGCGGCGCCGCGTCGGCATCGGCGGAGAAGCGCAGATAGGCGTGCTGATCGTTCATGTTGGCGATCTTCCACGATGCCGGCACGGGCTGCGGCGCGGCGTCGGTTCCGGGGCGGTAGCGTTTGCTGACGATCGGCATCTCGAGGTCGAACGACGCGTCGCGCTTGCCCATGGTGAGGATCGCCAGCCCGGGCTCGGGGCAGGATTGCACTTGCGACCAGACTTCGAGCGCCGGTTGCAGGCCAGGCCGTGCCTGCCACGCCGCGCCGCTCCTCGCTTTCACGCCTTCCAGCATGCGGTTGTAGAAGCCCGAATCGTGCGTGACGTAACAGCCGCTGCGCAGAATCGTCAACACCGGCTTGGAGAGCTGCATCGGCAAGTCACGTGCGACGATGTCGAACGCAGCAGAGCCGCCCGCGGTGAGAATGATCGTCGGACCGGCGAAGAGTCCTTCGCGATCGCAGGCGAGCGCGACGTCCTGCACCCGCCGCATCAAGTCGTCGACAACGATTTCGTCGCGGCCCGAGTCGCCGGTAACCTGCAGCCCTTCGTAACATTCGAGGCCGGACAGCGAGACGACCTTGCTGGCCGCGACGGCGCGCGCCACGGCGAGCGCCTCGTCGAATGTTCTGGCGCCCGTGCGGCCTCCCGGCACGCCGAGCTCGACCAGCGCGGTGAGTTTCCGCGGCATCTTCTGCGATGCGGCGAGATTCTCGATCGAGGCCAATTGCGCCTGCGAATCGATGAGGAAATGAAATTCCAGGTCTGGATGCGCGCCCACGAGACGGATCACCGCGCCGATCTCGGCCGCACCGAGGAGTTGATTCGCCATGAGGATGCGGCGCACGCCGAAGCGCACGCAGATACCGAGCTGCTGCACGTTGGCGACGGTGATTCCCCAGGCGCCCGCGGCAAGCTGCTGCGCGAAGATCTGCGGCGCCATCGTTGTCTTGCCGTGCGGCGCCAGCAGCACGCCGGTCGACGCGGTGAAGTCGCGCATCCAGGCATGATTGTGCGCGAGCGCAGAATCGCGGATCACCGCCAGCGGCAGCGGCAGGTCGCCCGCAAAGAGGCTCCAACGCTGCGCGCCGATGTCGGAGATCTTCAGCGCCGGGCTGGAAAGGGGATAGCCCTTGGTCGCGGCGTCGAGCGTTTCGGAAAGGATCGGGTCGAGGTTCATCGTGGAACCTTTAGCTACCAAGTCGCAAGTTGATGTCGTCCCCGCGAAAGCGGGGACCCAGTGGCGTTGGCACACAAGCCGCTGGATTCCCGCTTTCGCGGGAATGACGACAAAAAAGTCTTCCGCGAACTTCTGATTGTGCGCATCAGAGAATATCGTCGCGGATACAGGCCTTGAAACGGCCGGGCGCCAATTCGCGCAATTCGGGCACCGCTTTCGCGCACGCGTCCAGCGCATACGGACAACGGGTTCGGAAAACACAGCCCGAAGGTGGATCGACGGGGCTCGGAATATCGCCCTCGAGCAAACGGCGGTCGCGGCGCGCTTCCGGGTCCGGCCGCGGTGACGCTTCGAGGAGCGCTTCAGTGTAAGGATGCTTGGGCGCCCTGTACAGCTCCTTCGCCGGGGCGACTTCCATCACCTTGCCGAGATAGAGCACGACGATCCGATCGCACAAGTATTCGACGACGTCGAGATCGTGAGAGATGAAGAGCATCGTGAGCCCGAAGCGCTCGCGCAAATCGCAAAGCAGATTGATGACCTGCGCCTGGATGGAGACGTCGAGCGCGGACACCGGCTCGTCGGCAACGATGAATTGCGGCTCGACGGCAAGCGCGCGGGCAATGCCGATCCGCTGTCGCTGGCCGCCCGAGAATTCGTGGGGAAAACGCTGTGCGTGCTCGGGCGCGAGACCGACGAGCGACAAGAGCTCCGCGATCCGTTTCCCGCGGGCGGCGCCGCGGTGGAGGCCGTGTGTGGCCATCGCTTCATCCAGCGTGTCGCCCACGCGCCGGCGCGGATTCAGGCTCGCGTACGGATCCTGAAAGATGATCTGCAGGCGACGGCGGTAGGGTCGCATGGCGCGGGAAGACAACGGCGCGAGATCGGAGCCCTGGAACCATACTTCGCCGGCGGTCGGCTCGATCAGCTTCAGCACCGAACGTCCGATCGTGCTCTTGCCCGAGCCCGATTCGCCGACGAGGCCCAGCACCTCCCCTTTCGCGATCTCGAAGCTGACGTCATCGACGGCGCGCACCGGGCGGTCACCGTGGCCGAAGTATTTCTTGAGCCCGCGAACCGCCAGCATCGGCGCGCTCATAGTCGAATCCTGACTGGTACATACACCCGTCGTCCCCGCGAAAGCGGGGACCCAGTGTCGTTCGTTACCAAAGCCACTGGATTCCCGCGACCCTGCCCCCGCGAAAGCGGGGGGCGGGAATGACGACACGAAATATCCTGCGAGCTTTCGCGGGAATGACGACAAGAAATGAAGCCACGTAGGAAGTCCCGCTGAGTCCGTTCCTCCGGCGCGTTAATCAACGGCGCGCTCAAAGCATGCTCCAGCGTATGCAGCGCGAGCGCTGACCTGCGGGAACTTCCGCAAGCGGCGGCATCGCGTCAGAGCATTCGGGCAGTACCAGCGGGCAGCGCGGTGCGAACGCGCAGCCGGGCAGCGGGTCGAGCGGGCTTGCGACCTGACCGGGAATCGCGTTGAGTCGCCTGCTCGTTCCAGCCATTGCGGATTCGTCGTCGAGCGCTCGCCGAGGCAGGCATTCGAGGAGGCCGCGCGTGTAGGGATGGCGGGGTCTCTTGAATAACGGGTGGACGTCGCCCTCTTCGACCACACGCCCGCTGTACATGACGACGACGCGGTCGGCGATCTCGGCGACGACGCTTAAGTTGTGGGTGATGAACAGAACCCCCATGCCGATATCGCGCCGCAGCTTGTCGAGCAGGGCGAGAATCTGCGCCTGGATCGTGACATCGAGGGCAGTGGTCGGCTCGTCGGCGATCAGCAGCGACGGCTTGCACGAAAGCGCAAGCGCGATCATCACCCGCTGCCGCATCCCGCCGGACAATTGATGCGGATATTCGCGAACTCGCTGTTTTGCAGCGGGGATTTCGACCAGCTCCAGCATTTCCAGCGCGCGCTTCATCGCCTCGGCGCGATTCATGCCGAGATGGAGCGCTACCGTTTCCGCGATCTGATCGCCCACCGTAAACACGGGATCCAGGCTCGTCATCGGCTCCTGAAAGATCATCGCGACATCGCGTCCGCGGAGCTTTCGCAGCACCTTGACCGGCAGCTTCGCGAGATCGACCACCGTGCCTTCGCGGGTCCGGAACAGGATCTCACCGCCGACGATGCGTCCAGGAGGATTCGGAATCAGTCCCATGATCGACAGGCTGGTCACCGACTTGCCGGAGCCCGATTCGCCGACAACGGCAAGTGTTTCCCCGGCGTTCAGAACAAACGAGACGTCCTCGACGGACTTGACGACGCCGGCGTCGGTGAAGAAATGGGTACGCAGGTGTTTCACCTGCAACAACGGGACGGTGGTGTGCGTAGCGTTCGCCATCATCACATCACCTGCCGACGCTTCGAATCGAGCGGGTCCGCGAAGACGGTTGCGTGCGGATATCGCCATGATCACATCGCCTTCCGCAGCTTCGGATCGAGCAGGTCGCGGAAACCGTCGCCCACCATCTGCAGCGACAGCGCGGCAAGCACGATCGCGACACCCGGAAACACGACAAGCCAGATCGCCTGATGCGCGAATTGCTGGCCGCTGGCGATCATCGTGCCCCACGTCGGCAGGTCGGGCGGAACTCCGACGCCGAGGAACGACAGGCCCGCTTCGGCGAGCACCGCGTAGGCGAAGATGAATGTCGCCTGCACCAGGATCGGCGAGGCGATGTTGTTGAGGATGTGGATGAACAGAATCCGCCATGTCGAGACGCCCAGCGCGCGCGCTGCCTCGATGAACAAGAGCTCGCGGACGACCAGCGTCGATGCTCGCACGACTCGCGCCACGCGCGGCGTGTAGACGATCGCCAGTGCGAGAATCACGTTGGTCATCGATGTGCCGAGCACCGCGACGAGCGCAATCGCCAGCAGGATGTCCGGGAACGACATCATCGCGTCGACCAGACGCATAATCGGCCCGTCGAGCCGGCGGAAGAATCCGGCGGTGAGCCCCAGAAGCACCCCGCCCGTCACCGAGATCAGCACCACCAATGCGCCGATCATCAGCGAGTAGCGCGCACCGAAGACCACGCGGGAGAAGACGTCGCGGCCCAACTCGTCGGTGCCGAACCAGTGAGTGACTCTCGGGCTTTGCAGTCGATCGCTGATCTTCATCGCCATCGGGTCGAAGGGCGTGACCCACGGCGCGAAGAGCGCGAGGAGCGTGACGACCACCAGGATCGCCGCGCCAGCCAGCACCAGCTTGCGCCGGAAGAGCTTGCGCACGATGATTGCCGTCGGGCTGCGCGACGGAGCTTTGACAACAGGGACGGCGACGGCGGTGCTCATGAGCCCCCACGCTTGCGGCTGACGCCGCCGCGCTGCCCCCAAAGGGGGCGCAATTCGCGCTCGGGGCGGCCCTTCGCGCTCATGCGCTCAATACTTCACGCGCGGATCGACGACCAGGTACAGGAGGTCGATTGCCAGGTTGATCAGAACGTAGAGTCCCGCGATCACCAGCAGCGCGCCCTGGATCACGGGATAGTCCCGGCGCAACACCGCGGAAACGACGAGGTTGCCGACACCGGGCAGGCCGAAGACGGTTTCGGTCACGATCGCGCCGCCGATCAGCAGGGCGAACGTGAGGCCGAGCACGGTGATCACCGGGATCAGCGCATTGCGCAGCGCGTGGCGCAGGATGACGCTTGCTTCGGACAATCCTTTGGCGCGAGCGGTGCGGATATGATCGTCGCCGAGAACGTCGAGCATGCTTGCCCGTGTGAAGCGGAGGATGAGCGCCGAGTTGACCACGCCGAGCACGATCGACGGCAGCACCAGATGATGCAGGCGATCGCTTAACGGAACGCCGGGATCGCCGTAGCCCGCGACGGGAAACCAGCCGAGGCTCACGGCGAATATCTGCATCAGGATCAGGCCGAACCAGAAGCTGGGGATGCTGGCGCCCAGCATGGCGAATCCCGAAAAGAACTGATCGATGGTCTTGCCGCGCCAGACCGCGGCGATGATGCCGCAGGGAACGCCGATCAGCGTCGCGATGACGATCGAAAAAAGGGTGAGGAAAAAAGTCGGCTCGGCGCGCTCGAGCAACGCCTGCGTTACCGGTCGCTGCAAAAAGATCGACTGGCCGAGGTTGCCATGGACCAGCTCGCCCAGCCAATAGCCGAACTGCAGCGGCAGCGGCTTGTCGAGCCCATAGGATGTGCGCAGCTTCGCGATGTCGGCCGCGGTCGCCTGATCGCCCAGCATGACCGCCGCAGGATCGCCAGGTGCGAGCCGCGTGATGAAAAAGACGATGGTGGCCACCAGCAGCATCACGATCACCATGCCGGCGAAACGCGAGGCGAGATACCGGGTCATGCCGTGGGGCTGCAACCGAATCTTCCGCTTAGGCGAAGCTAGACTGCGTCATTCCCGCGAAAGCGGGAATCTTTGGTGTAAACCGACGATGATATGAATCAATTCCAACGAACGAACCCTCACTTGTCCAGCCACGTGTTCCAGAAAAATGGCCATGGCATCGCCACGTAACCCTCGAGCTTCGGCGAACGCGCAGTCACGCTGTTGAAATAGCCGACGCGAATGTACGGCACCTCGGTGAACACGACCGCTTGCACGCTACCCCACAGTGCTCCGCGCTTCTTCGGGTCGGCTTCGGCGTTGAGCGCGGCCAGCGACGCTTCTTTCGCGGGCGAGCTCCACCAGCCGGGCGCGCCATCCCCGAGCTGCGGCGGCGTGAGCGTGGGATCGGGCAGCACGGCGGAATGCGTGATGTAGATGTCCCACAGCGCGGGATCGTTGCGACGCTGGATGAGCGTCGACCAGTCGACGACCTGCATGTCGACCTTGAACCCGGCAGCCTTGAGATTTTCCGCCATCACCAGCGCCATCCGGTAATGGAAGTCGTATTGCTGACTGGTGAGAATCTTGATCGGCGTGCCGTCGTACTTGCCGTTTGCGACCAGCGTGGCCGCCTTCTTGGCGTCGCCCTTGCCGTAGTTCTCGGTGCCGGCGGTCGAATAGAACGGGGTGTTCTTGGCGTAGTGGCTGGCCTCCGTTGTGTAGAACTTCGGGTCGCCGAAGCCGGCGCCCATCATGTCGGCGTTGTTGAGCGCCGCCTCCACCGCTTGGCGCAGCGTGACGCTGGTGAGCGGTCCCTGCTTGGTGTTCAGGACCAGGTATGGAAAGCCGAACGGCGAGGTCAGGACGGGCTTCACGTTGGCCGCGCTCTCGAGCCGCGCATACGACTCGACCGGCAGCAGGTCGGCGAACTGGTATTGCCCCGACAGCGATCCTTCGACCCGCGTGTTGGCGTTGGGCACGGGAATGAAACGCAGCTCATCGATCCATGCTTCGCGTTTGCCCGCGTAGCCGCTCGCGGGTTCCTTGCGCGCGCTGTAACCGTCGTAGCGCACCAGCTGCACGTACTGGTCGGGCTTGCGCTCTTTGAACATGTACGGTCCGGTGCCGATGAATTGGGTGAGCGGCGTGGCGATCGAGTCCTTCGCCATGATCGCCGCGAAGCCGTTCGGCAATGCCAGGTGCGCGAGCAAGGGTGCGTAGGGCCGGTTGAGCGTGATGACGATTGAGTTCGGACCCTTGGCCTCCAGGCTCTTGATCTCCTTCGCCACGGCCTTGCCGCGCGGCGCGGTGTCGAACCACCGCTTCAGCGACGCGACGACATCGTCGGAAGTCATCTCCTTCCCGTTGTGAAACTTGACACCCTTGCGCAGGGGAATCGTATAGACGAGGCCGTCCTTCGAGATCGCCGGCATGCTCTCCGCCAGCATCGGCGTCACGTTCCAGTTGGCATCGAAGGTGTACAGCAATTCGTAGACGTGCTGCGTAATGATGCCCACCAGGTCTGCGGTCGACGCCATCGGATCGAGCGTCTGCGGCTCGCCGATCATGGCGATGTTGGCCGCGCCGCCCCTGACCGGCGCGGCCAACGCGGGCCCGCCTGCGAATCCCAGCGCTACGGCGCCGGCCACGGCGACAGCGGCGAGAGCAGCGCGTGGTGCCGAGTGCGAATGACCGAACTGCGAGGACCACAGGTTGCGGATGGCTGTACGAAACATGACTCCTCCTTGATGTGCCCGCCGCGGCGAGCGATGTGACGACGGCGCTTTGCCTCGACGGTTGCGTGGATCAATGCGCGTGTAATTAAATTACATCCGCCGGCGAGTGTACGCCTTTCCCGAACAGCGTCAAGGCCGTCGAGGGGACATGATCTCCTCATAGATAAACTCACCCGATAATCGAAAACGTCAGCGCGGTGAAGGCCCGGCTGGTCTCGGCTCAGCGAATCAGGTAATCTGTAATTTAGTTTCACCCGTCCGAGTCACGGACGGATACGAGGCACATAGCGTCACCACCACCTATTCATGGGAGGATCCGATGAGCGTTGAATTCCTGGGAGGAACCCGCACCGGCGCCGGCGGGCAGCCGCTGCCGTTCTCGCCTGCGGTGAAGGCCGGTCCGTTCGTATTCGTGTCGGGGCAGGTCGCCATGGGCGACAACGGCGAATTAGTGCCGGGGGGCATCGAGGCGCAGACGCGGCAGACGTTAAAGAACGTCGAAAAAGCGCTTGCGTTTGCCGGATGCACGCTCAAGGATGTCGTCAAGTCTACGGTTTGGCTGGACGACGCGCGCGACTTCTGGACGTTCAACCGCGTCTACGCCGAATTCTTCTCCGAGAACAAACCGGCGCGATCGACGACGCGGGCGACCTTGGTGATCGACGCCAAAGTCGAGATCGAAGTCATTGCCTACAAGGCTTAGGGAAGATGATCAAGACGAGGCAGAGCGGGAAGCCTTGCTGCGCCGCAAGAAGAAACCCCTCCCGCTGAAAACCGGCCCATGCGCATCTTCAGTTCGCCGCCACTGCGACGCGTCAGCGGCCAGAACATCCCGCTATCGGCATTGTCACATTACGATCGGTGCGGCCCCCGTCGACGGCCTCCGTCGGGGGCCACGCCGCTGCGGACACGGTGCCCGCAGGCTATAAGCCGTGGAGGAAAGCGATGAAAGTCAGAGACATAATGACGCGCGAGGTGCGTCTGTTGAGCCCCGATCAAACTATCCGCGAGGCGGCGAGCCTCATGGCCGAGGTCGATGCCGGCGCCTTGCCGGTTGGCGAAAACGATCGGCTAGTGGGCATGATCACCGACCGCGACATTGTCATCCGCGCAGTAGCTCAAGGCAGACCGGTGGACACCAAGGTAGCCGCTGTCATGAGCAAGGAAGTGCTCTATTGCTTCGACACCGACGATCTCGACGATGTGTCGCGCAACATGGGCAAGGCCCAGGTCCGACGCTTGCCGGTCATCAATGCCGATAAGCGGCTGGTCGGCATCATTTCGCTGGGTGATCTCGCCCGCAGTGAAGACCCGACAACGATCGGTCGAACCGTGAGCCGTGTTTCCACGCCGACCGGCAAGCACGACCAGACCTCGACGCACTGACGCTTGATCGATTCGTCGATCTGGCGACGATTGCGACCGCCAGGCCCTCTGCGCTCGCCGAGCAGCGCTGCGCCTGGCGGAGTCGCCGAGCAGCGAAACAGGCGATACCGATTTGAAGTAAAGAGGCGATAATGGGTGTCGCGTTCTTCTTCACTCCGGACGAATGTCAGCGTCTTTTGCGGCTTTCGCTCATTTCGTCGTTTCGCTGCGGACGTCCAGGCCGAACGCCTCTGATGTGCTGCCACCCGTCTGCCTGCCAGTGAGACCGAAATCGTCGCGCACGTCCGTTTCGGCAAGTATCGCAGTGAGCTCACGATTGCAGTCGCGTGTAACTATCGCGGGACTGCTTTGCCTACTCGTGACGGCGGGCTGCACCGGCGTAGCGCAATCGCCGGCGGGCGGGCGGCCGCAGAATATTCCACCGCCGGCAGCGGCTGCAGCCGCTGCTCCAGCGGCTCCTTCGGCATCGTCGCCGAGGCCGCCGACGCCGGCGGTTGCAGCACCGAGCAGCGCCGCAGCGCCCGAGCCGGCGAATCCTCCCGTCGCGCCGCCGGTGATCGCAGGTCAGAATGCTGGCAAGTCCGTTTCGCCGGCCGCGAAAGCTTCCGCAGCGGCCCTCAAAGCACCAGTCGCGCAGCCGGGGAAAAAAGAAAGCGCCGCTCCGGACGTTGCCAAAAAATCGTCGCCGCCGCTCGACCTGACATCGCTGGAGCAGCGCCTCAAGGACACCAACGCGATCGGCGTACTCACCAAGATCGCGCTCAAGAATCAGGTCGACGACCTGCTCGATCAATTCCGCGCGTACTACCAGGGGAAGCTCAAGACCACGCTGGCCGAGCTGCGGCGGCCCTATGATCTGCTGGTCTTGAAGGTGCTCTCGCTGTTGCAGGACAGCGATCCGTCGCTCGCATCCGCGATCGTGGCCTCGCGCGAAGCGATCTGGGGCATTCTTGCCGATCGGGAGAAATTTGCGACCGTCTCCTGATCGCTCCGGAAAGTACATGACATCGTTCACAAATACTCCGTTACCCAATATCTCCGTCATTCCCGCGGCCTTTAGTCCGCCGCGAAAGCGGGGAGGGAATCCAGTGTCTTGCTTTCAGCGCCACTGGGTCCCCGCTGAAGCCTGCCCTCGAATGCTTGAATCGGGGGCGGAGACGACTGGCTAGAAAATTAGAGTGACTGCAGGAGAGGCTATGCGCAAATGTTTGTCCGGTTTGGTCGTTATTTTGACGGCTGCATCCTTCGCTGCGACCGCGCTCGCTGCCGACGACGCAGCGGTGAAGAAGGACCTGTTCACGGTGATCACGTTGCAGGGATTGCCCTGCGGCGAGGTCGTCAGCGTCACGACGCGAGGCGACAACGATCACGTCGCATCGTGCAAGGACGGCAACCGCTACCACGTATTTCTGAACGCCCAGGGGCGAGTGCTCGTGGAGAAACAATAGGGGGGCTTCGAGAAGGCCAACCGCTTCTTCGCATCAAGTTCGGAGAACAAATTCATGCAGCGTTTTCTTGTCACGCTGTTGATGCTGCCAGCCCTCTCCGCGGCGAGCTTCGCTGCCGAGATCAAGATCCTGAGCGCCGGGGCCGTCGAGACTGGTCTGCAGGCATTCGCGCCATTAGTCAAGCGCGAGACAGGCCACGACCTCAGGACCCAGTTCAATACGACGCCGCAGATCGTTCAACGTGTCGCCGCGGGCGAGGCATTTGATATCGTGATTGCGCCGCCCGATGCGATTGCCAAGGCAGTTAAGGATGGCAAGGTCGTCGCCGAGACGCAGGTTCCTGTCGGGCGCGTCGGCGGTGGCGTCGTCGTGCGCAGCGGCGCATCCGCGCCCGACATTGCAACGGTGGATGCACTGAAACGGGCGCTTCTGGCCGCGGACTCGGTGGTCTATAACACGGCGTCCAGCGGGATTTATCTCGACAAGCTTTTCGAGAAGATGGGCATCCTCGAGCAACTCAAGCCGAAGACCACTCGCTATCCCGGTGGCTCGGAAGTGATGGCGCATGTAAGCAAGGGCAAGGGAAATGAAATCGGCTTTGGCGCGATCACCGAGATCAAGTCGTACGAGCCGAAAGGTGTGCGGTTCGTGGGCCCCTTGCCGGCCGACGTGCAGAACTACACCAGTTACGATGCGGTGATGATGACCGCCACCACGTCACCCGAGGCGGTGAAAGCGGTGCTGAAGCAGATCGCGACGCCTGCGGGCAAGGCCGCGTTCACGTCCAATGGAGTGGAATAGCGTCACCGGAAGGCCGTGCGTTTGCTGTTGCTCACGCGGCGGCGAAAAAAGCTGGAGAAAAGCCTGGTCCAGGCTAGCTGCTATACGGCGCGCTGACGCAAGCGCCCGGGATGGCGTGATCTGATCGGAAGACGCGTTCCAATACCTGACGCCGTTCCACTGACGTTATATTGCGTCGGTTGCTGCAAGGAGATTCAGATGGCCAACCCAACCGTCAAGCCAAGTCCCGGCAAGCGCCTGCGCGCGCTTATCGACGCGCCCGAGATCCTGGTCCTTCCCGGCGTATTCGACGGCTTCAGCACTCGGCTGGTCAGCAAATTCGGATACACCGCCGCGTTCGTCACCGGCAGCGGCGTGAGCGAGTCGCGGCTCGGTCAGCCGGATGTCGGCCTGATGGGGCTCGACGAAAACGTCGCCGCGGCGCGCGCCATGGCCGCGTGCTCGGATCTCTTGTTGCTCGCCGACGGCGACACCGGCTACGGCAATGCGCTCAACGCGTATCACACGGTGCGCGCGTTCGAGCGTGCGGGCGTCGCCGGGCTGATGCTGGAAGATCAGGTGTGGCCCAAGCGCTGCGGACACCTGAAAGGCAAGGAAGTGATTTCGGCGGAGGAGATGGTGCAGAAAATCCGCGCCGCCGCGGAGGCGCGCGTCGACCCCGATTTCGTCATCAAGTCACGCACCGACGTGCTGGCGACGCACGGCCTGGCGGAAGCGATCCGGCGCTTGAACCTCTACGCCGAAGCTGGCGCGGATCTGCTCTTCGCCGATGCGGCGATGTCGGCGGAAGACATCGGCACCATCGCGAAGAACGTGCGCAAGCCGCTGTCGGTGAACATGGGCTTCGGCATCCGGCAGCGGTCGACGACCCCGCTCCTGTCCGCCAAACAGCTGCAGGATCTAGGCGTCTCCGTCGTCATCTATCCGCGCATGCTGACCGCCTGCGCGCTGATGGGGATGAAGCACGGCCTGGAGTTACTTCGGCAGTCGCTCGACAGCGGCAAGGTCGTCGATCGCCCCGACGCGCTGGTCTCGTTCGAGGAGCTCCACGACATCATGGGCATGGCCGAGATCGAGGACTTCGAGCAGCGCTTCCTGACGCCCGAGCAGCTCGAGATCAAGTACGGCAAAGGGCGCGAAGCGGCGATCATGCCGGGCGCCAAGCCGGCGGTGTCGAAACAGACGGCCTAGCGAATGAAGTCGTCCCCATCCTTGGAGGGCGCGCGGGCAAGTCCTCTCCCGCCGATTGACGCGGACCGCCGGTAGACTAATATCCGGTTCGCTGCTCCCGTTGCGGATTGCACCGCACTGGATACGCATGGTCAACCCGGTCAACCATCCCCCACGGCACTCGTCGTGGCAGGGAATTTTGGCGAAATGGAAACTTCGAGCATCTAATGGCGGATTCGCAGAAGAAGAGAAAATCGCGGGCTCCCCACGCGTTGCAGCCGCGCGCGAGAGAACCTGCCTCGACGGCCGAACGGGTCAGCGACCTGGCGTGGGCGGGCCAGCATGCGCAGGCCATCGAACTGGCCACGACGGCGCTGGAGGGAACCGGCTTGAGCGTCGCGAGCCGGCTCGACTTGCTCGACCGGCGCGCCGAAAGCTTCATCGCCCAAGGCGATCTGGACCGTGCCAGCGCGGACGCGGTTGCCATGGTCGAGGTCGCGGACCGCGCCAGGACGCCGGCGCTCAAGGCGCAGGCGCACAACCGCCTCGCCCTGGTGTCGATGCGCAGTGGCGACTTCAAGGCGGCAGTTGCCTCCGCCACCGCCGCGCTCAAGGCCGCCCGCCAAAGCAAGCAGCTTGTGCTCGAAGCGATGAGCCTGTTTCGTCTTGGCGAAGCGCAATCCCGCAATAGGATGGACTATGAGCTAGGGGCAAAAAATGCTACGCGAGCCGCCGAACTGTTTCACGTGCTGGGACGGCCCGCCGATGAGGGGCGCGCGCAGTGGGTTGTCGCGATCGCGCGCAGCGATCAAGGTCGCGCCGCCGAGTCCGCCAAGGCGGCCGGAGCAGCGTTGGCGCTCTGCCGCCGGGCCGGCGACCTGTATGGCGCCGGCAACGCACTCAACCTGCTCATCTTCAACGAGCCCGATTTCGCCACCAGGCTTAAGTTGCTGAATCAGGCACTCGCCGATTTCGAGGCGGCGGGCTATGTCGAACGTCAGGGGGTCATCACCGGCAACCTCGGCGTTGCCTACAGCCGCCTCGGCCTGTACCGGCGCGCCCGCCGTCTGTTGCTCAAGGCCATTGGCATCCGTCGCGGCACTGGTGCGCCTGCAAGCCGGGGCACCAGTCTGGGCGAGCTGGCCGACGCAGAGCTCGCCATGGGATGCCTCGACAACGCCCGCCATTACATTGCCGAAATGGCCGGAATAGCGGAAGCCGGCGGCGACTACCTGATTGCCGCCATCGCGCCCATCGCGCAAGGCCGGCTGGCGTTACACGAGGCCAAAGCGGCGGTCGCGCTGCGTCACTTCGAGCGCGCGGAGCAGCTTACGCGTGGCGGCGAGCTCGTCTCCCTCGAAATCAACGCCCTGACCGGTATCGGGCAAGCCTCTCTGGCGCTGAACAAGACGCGCCCCGCGCTGGCCGCCACGCGGCGCGCTGCCGAGTTGCATCGCGCGCACGACCTGGCCTTTCTCGATGGGATGTCGCCCACGCTGTTGTGGTGGCTACACAGTAGTGCCTTGCAAGCCAACAAGCAACCGGCGGCCGCGCGCGAGGCGCTCGAGACCGCGTATCAACTAATGCGCAAAGGCATCGTCAACCTGAGCGACGAGGGCCTACGCCGCAATTACCTGAACAAGATCGAGCAGCACCGCGAGATCGTCAAAGCGTGGATCAAGGATGCGCGCAAGCGCCGCCTGTCGCTGGAACGCCGCACTGCCTACCTGGCGGGGGAAGCGAATCTGCGCGAGCCGTTCGAACGGTTGGTGGACACCGGGTTGCGCCTGAACGAGCTGCGCAGCGCCGACGAATTGCATGAATTCCTGATCGACGAGGCCACGGAGTTGACTGGCGCCGAGCGTGTGCTGCTGGTTCTGGAGACGGCGGAGGGATTGCAACTGGCAGGCTCGCTCGCGCCGCGCGGCGAGGACGCGCAGGCGCTGTTGCTCGACGTCACGCCTGCGCTGACGGAGGCGCGCCGTACGCGGACCGCGAGCCTGACATACAGTCCCGGAGGCGCAAGCGAGCTGGACCAGCGCTCCCGCGTCATCGCCCCGCTGGTGGCGCAGCGGCAGCTGCTGGGCTATCTGTACGCCGACATCGACGGCGCGTTCGGGCGGCTGCGAGAATCCGATCGCGACTTGCTAGCCATGCTCGCGAGCCAGGCCGCCGTCGCGCTGGACAACGCGCAGTGGTCGGAGGGCCTGGAGCAGAAAGTCGAAGAACGCACCGCGGAGCTCACGTCATCCAACGCGAATCTCGCACAACGCAATACCGAGCTCGCCATCATCAATTCGATCCAGCAAGGTCTCGCCGCCGAACTGGATTTTCAGACGATCGTCGACCTGGTCGGCGACAAGCTGCGCGAAGTTTTCAATACGCCCGACCTTGGCATCCGTTGGTACGACGAAAAAGCCAACCTGACTCAACATCTCTACGCATATGAACACGGCAAGCGCCTGACTATTGCACCTCGACCACCAGTACCGGGCGGTCTGTTCGAGACGATGCGCAGAACGCGCCGACCTATCGTCTTTAACACTGCCTCAGACTACGCAAGAATACCTGGCGGCTCGGTTCCTGGTACGGACCAAAGCAAATCGCTGATTTCGGTTCCCATCATCAGCAGCGACCGAATCCTCGGATCCATCGCCCTCGAAAACTACGAGCGCGAAAATGCCTACGGCGAGTCCGAAGTGCGCCTGCTCACGACCATCGCCGCGTCGCTGGGCACCGCACTCGAAAACGCCCGCCTCTTCGATGAAACGCAGCGCCTGCTGAAGGAAACCGAGCAGCGCGCCGCCGAGCTTGCGATCATCAACAGCGTGCAGGAGGGCCTGGCATCGAAACTGCAAATGCAGGCCATCTACGATCTGGTCGGCAACAAGGTCCGCGAAATATTCGATGCGGATGTGGTCGGGATCAGACTGTTCGATTCAGAAGCCAACCTGGTTCGCTACGTCTTCCTCCTCGACCACGGCGAGCGATTTCATCCGGCGTCGGGACCGCCGGTTGGTTTCACCGCACATATTCTCCGGACGTTGCAACCCATCGTGATTCATACCGCCGACGAATTGAATCGGCGGATGGCGGAGCTGGGCGCCAAGAACATAGGCGGCGACACGGTGGACAACTCGTCCATCTTCGTTCCTATCCTGCACGGCGATACGGCGAAGGGCGTGATCACCGTCGGGAAGCAGCGCGCACACGCCTTTTCGGATTCGGACGTGAGCCTGCTGACCACGCTCGGCAACGCCATGAGCGTCGCGCTCGAAAACGCGCGCCTGTTCGACGAGACGCAGAGGCTGCTCAAGGAAACCGAGCAGCGCGCCGCCGAGTTGGCGGTGATCAACCGCATCCAGGAAGGTATGGCGGCCGAGCTCAATTTCCAGGCCATCGTCGACATGGTCGGCGACAAGTTGCGGCAAGTCTTCCAGACCGGCGATATCGGCATCCGCTGGTACGACCCCGCGACAAATCGCATTCACTACCTGTACTCGTACGAACACGGGGTGCGACTGCTGAACTTGCAGCCCACCACGCCTCGCGAAGGCGGTCAGTGGTTGACGATGGTGCGGACACGCCAGCCGCGCGTATTCAACAGCGTCGCCGAACAGCTGGCGGCCGGAAGCAAGGCTATCGAAGGTACCGACCAGAGCATTTCGGTGGTCTCGGTTCCCATTCTCGGCAGCGATCGCGTTCTGGGCTCGATCGCGCTCGAGGACTACGAGCGCGAAAACGCTTTCGGCGAGGCCGAAGTGCGACTACTCAGCACCGTTGCCGCAAGCATGGGTGTCGCGCTGGAAAACGCGCGCCTGTTCGACGAGACGCAACGGCTGCTGAAGGAAACCGAGCAGCGCGCGACCGAGCTGGCGGTGATCAACAGCATCCAAGAGGGTATGGCGGCCGAGCTCGACTTCCAGGCGATCATCGACCTCGTCGGCGACAAATTGCGCGAAGTGTTCAACACGGGCGACATCGGCATCCGCTGGCACGACGAGAAAACCAATCTGATTCATTACCTGTACCAGTACGAGCACGGTGCGCGGATGCGCATGCCGCCGCGCCCTCCCAACCCAGGCGGCACCTGGTCGAGAATGGCGGCGACGCGCCAGCCGATTGTCGCCAACAGCCGGGCGGAGTTCGCGGCGGCTGGGATCACTGCTGTCCCAGGGACCGACCTGAGCCACTCCATTATTTCGGTTCCCATCATTGGCAGCGACCGCGTTCTGGGCTCAATCGCGCTGGAGAATTACGAGCGCGAGAACGCGTTCGGAGAGGCCGAGGTGCGCCTGCTCACAACGGTGGCCGCAAGCATGGGCGTGGCGCTGGAGAACGCCCGCCTGCTGGACGAGACGCAGCGGCTGTTCAAGGAAAGCGAGCAGCGCGCGGTCGAGCTCGCCATCATCAACAGCGTGCAGCAGGCGCTCGCCGCCGAGCTCAACATGCAGGGCATCTACGACGCGGTCGGCGACAAGATCCGCGAGATCTTCAACCAGGCGGACGTCGGAATCCGCACCTACGACCCACAGACAAATCTAGTCCGCTTTCCGTACGTTTACGAAAACGCGCAAAGGCTTTCATTGGAGTCTCGTCCCCTCGCCGAGGGGTTTACCGCGCATGTCCTGCGTACCCGCGAACCACTTGTCATCAACGCGGACATGGCGAAGGCCGTCGAGGAGCACGGCTCTTACACTCTGCCCGGCACGCAAATGGAAAAGTCCGCCGTCTATGTTCCGCTGATCGCGGGCGACCTGGCACGCGGGATCATTACGTTGATGGACATGGAGCGCGAGCACGCATTCAGCGACTCGGACGTGCGGCTGCTTCAGACGTTGGCCAACAGCATGAGCGTGGCGCTCGAAAACGCCCGCCTTTTCGACGAAACGCAGCGGCTGTTCAAGGAGAGCGAGCAGCGCGCCGCGGAGCTTGCGATCATCAACAGCGTACAGCAGGCGCTCGCCGCCGAGCTCAACATGCAGGGGATTTACGACGCGGTCGGCGACAAGATCCGCGAAATCTTTAGACACGCGGACATGAACATCCGCATCTATGACCCGCAGACGAATTCGATTCACTACCCGTATGCTTATTGGAACGGGCAACGGATCGCCATCGCGTCGACGGTGCTTGACGATAAGGGCTTTGGCCCCCATGTGCTGCGTACCCGCGAGACGCTGGTGATCAACGAGAACATGCGGCAGGAGATGGAAAAATATGGCAGTCACATGCTGGTGCCTGCCAATCCAGAGAAATCTGCGGTGTACGTGCCGCTGGTGGCGGGGGACCAGGCGCGCGGACTCATCAAGTTGATGGATACGAACCGCGAGCACGCCTTCACCGACTCCGACGTGCGCCTGCTGCAAACTGTCGCCAGCGCGATGAGCGTGGCGCTCGAGAATGCCCGCTTATTCGACGAGACGCAGCGCCGCACGCGCGAGACGGCCGCGCTGGCCGAAGTCGGTCGCGACATTTCGTCGACGTTGGATCTGGCCACGGTGATGGACCGCATCGCCCGTCACGCCAAGGACCTGCTCAACGCCGACAACAGCGCGATATTTCTGCCTGATGCAGGCGGGCAGCGTTATCGGGCGATCGTAGCGGTCGGCGCTGTTGCACCGGCCATCCAGTCCACGGTGATCGAGGTGGGCACGGGCATCATCGGCAGCCTCATCCAAAGCGGCCGCGCCGAATTCATCAACAATACCGGCGCCGACCCACGTGGCATCCAGATCCCCGGAACGGAGAAGGCAGAGAACGAGCGACTGATGGTGACGCCCCTGCTGGCGGGAACGACGGTCAAGGGCGCAATGGCGGTGTGGCGTACCGGACGCCAGCCGTTCGCCGACAGCGAGCTGGAATTCCTGGCAGGCCTGTCGCTGCAGGCGACCGTCGCCATCGAGAACGCGCGCCTGTTCGCGGAGTCGCAGCAACGCGGCGCCGAGCTCGCCACCGTCAACACCGTGTCGCAGCAGCTCGCGGGCAAGCTCGATCTTGCCGCTCTGCTCGAGCTGGTGGGCGAGCAGATCCGCACGGTCTTCAAGGCCGATATCGCCTACGTTGCGCTGCTCGACCGCGCGAGCGGCATCATCGACTTTCCCTATCAATACGGCGACAAGCTCCAGCCGCTCAAGTATGGCGAGGGTCTGACGAGCAGGATCATCAATTCGGGCAAGCCGCTCATTATCAACCGCGAGACGGACCGGCGCGGCCTTGAGCTAGGGGCCATCGTCATCGGCAAGCAAGCGCTGTCATATCTGGGCGTGCCGATTCTTGTGGGTGGCACGTGTCAGGGAGCCATCAGCGTGCAGAGCACGCAAATGGAGGGCATCTACGACGCTGGTGACGAGCGCTTGCTGTCCACCATCGCCGCGAATGTCGGGGTGGCGATTCAGAACGCGCGCCTGTTCAACGAGACCAAGGAAGCGCTGGAGCAGCAGACCGCCACTGCCGAAGTACTTCAGGTCATCAGCAGCTCGGTGGCCGATGCAGCTCCGGTGTTTGACAAGATTCTCGACAGCTGCCAGCGACTGTTCGCGAGCGATCAGCTCGCGGTGATGCTCGTGGGCGAAGATGGGCGCGTGCGTCCGGTCGCCGGGCGCGGAGCTGCGTTTGACGGCCTTGCGCGAATCGTTGAATCGATGCCACTCGAGAATACGTTCACCGGGCGGGCAATCCGTGAGCGGCGCACGGTTCACGCGACCGACGCGGATGCTGCGGCGCTCAATCACCCGGGCGTGCGCAAGTTGGCGGAGTCCGTGGGCCCCTATACTGCGGTCTACTCTCCGATGATTTGGGAGGGGCGCGGCATCGGATCGATCTGCCTTTTCCGCCAGCCGCCAAGGCCCTTCACCGACAAGGAAGAGGCGCTGCTCAGGACATTTGCCGACCAAGCGGTGATCGCCATTCAGAATGCCCGGCTGTTCAAGCAGGCGCAGGAGGCACGCGCCTTGGCCGAGGCGGCCAACGAGGCCAAGAGCTCGTTCCTGGCCACGATGAGCCACGAAATCCGCACGCCGATGAATGCCGTGATCGGCATGAGCGGACTGCTGCTCGACACCAAGCTCGACACCGAGCAACACGATTACGTCACGACCATCCGCGAATCCGGCGACGCGCTGCTGACTATCATCAACGATATCCTCGATTTCTCCAAGATCGAAGCCGGCCGCATGGATATCGAGGCGCAGCCGTTCGATCTGCGCGAGTGCGTGGAGTCGGCGCTGGATCTCGTAACCGCGCGCGCCGTCGACAAGCATCTCGATACGGCGTACGTGTTCGAAGGCGACATCCCCGCGGCCATCGTCGGCGACGTCACCCGGTTGCGCCAGGTCATGCTCAACCTGCTCTCCAACGCGGTGAAGTTTACCGAAGCAGGTGAAGTGGTCCTGACGGTGAGCTCCAAGCCGCTCGCCGCCGATCGCGCGGAGCTCACGTTTTCCGTCCGCGACACGGGCATCGGCGTGTCGCCGGAAGTTATGAGCCGGCTCTTTCAGTCGTTCTCGCAAGCCGACTCGTCCACTACGCGCAAGTACGGTGGTACGGGTCTCGGGCTTGCCATCAGCAGGCGCCTTTCCGAGCTGATGGGCGGGCGCTTGTGGGCAGAGAGCGAGGGGCCGGGTCGCGGGGCCACGTTCCATTTCAGCATTCAGGCGCCGACTGCCGCGCTGCCGCCGGCGCGACAGCGCGACTTCGTCGGCGTCCAACCCGAGCTGCAGGGCAAGCGGGTGCTGGTCGTCGACGACAACGAGACCAACCGGCGAGTGCTGGCCCTGCAAACGGCCAAGTGGGGTATGCAGTCCCGCGCCACCGAATCACCGCTGGAAGCATTGCGCTGGCTCGAACAGGGGGATGCTTACGACGTTGCGATTCTAGATATGCACATGCCCGAAATGGATGGCCTGGCGCTTGCGCGCGAGATTCGGCAAAGCAGGACTGACCTGCCGCTCGTGTTGTTCAGCTCGCTGGGGCGGCGCGAGGTCGTTGGCGACGGCAAGCTCTTCAGCGCTTATCTGGGCAAACCGATCCACCAATCGCACCTGTACGACACCCTCGTCGGCTTGTTTGCGCACGAGGCCGCGCCCAAGGCGGCTGTGCAAGAGGCCGGCAAGCCCCGGCTCGATCCGGACATGGCGGCGCGCCATCCGCTGCGCATCCTGCTCGCCGAGGACAACGTGGTGAACCAGAAACTCGCGATGCGCCTGCTGCAACAGATGGGCTATCGCGCCGACCTGGCATCGAACGGCATCGAGGCCATCGAATCGGTGCAGCGGCAGACCTACGACGTCGTGCTGATGGACGTGCAGATGCCCGATATGGACGGGCTCGAAGCCTCGCGCAAGATCAACGCGCGCTGGCAGCAACAGGAGCGGCCGCGCATCATCGCGATGACGGCCAACGCCATGCAGGGTGACCGCGACATGTGCCTGGCCGCGGGCATGGACGATTATCTGACCAAGCCGATCCGCGTGGAACGGTTGGTCGAAGCGCTGAACCAGGTACCCGCACGCAGGGACCGATGATGAGCGCACCCGCGATCGATAGCGCGACCTTCGAAGCGCTCAAGGAAACGACGGGCGCCGATTTCGTGCGGGAGCTCGTGGACACGTTTCTCCAGGAAGCGCCGCCTATGCTGAACGAGCTGCGCCACGCGCTGGCGGCAAAGGATGCCGACAAGTTCCGCCGGACCGCGCATTCGCTCAAATCCAATAGCAACACCTTTGGCGCACTCACCTTGGGCGCGATGGCGCGCGAGCTGGAGCTCGGCGGCATAGCGACGGTGATCGAGCGTGGCGGGCAGCCGCTCGACGCGTTGACCGAGGAATATTCGCGCGTTGCCGCGGCGTTGACCAAGTTGCAACATGAGTGAGCTGCGGCGTGACCTGCGAAGCGGGCCGGCTCACCTGCTGGTGGTCGACGACAACAAGGTGAACCGGCTGCTGCTCGCGCGCAGCCTCGAGCTGCAGGGACACAGCGTAGCATCGGCGGAAAACGGCCGCGTCGCCCTGGAGATGCTGCGGCGCGAACCCTTCGACCTGCTGCTGCTGGACATGGAAATGCCCGAGATGGACGGATTCCAGGTGCTCGAGCAATTGTCCAGCGATCGGCAGTTGCGCGATCTGCCGGTGATCGTCACGTCGTCGCTGGAAGGCATCGCCAACGTGGTGCGCTGCATCGAGCTCGGCGCGGAAGACTACCTCACCAAGCCGGTCAATCCGGTGCTGCTGAAGGCGCGAATCGGGGCGAGCCTCGAGAAGAAAAACCTGCGCGACCAACAGAAGGAACTGATGCGCCGCTTCGCCACTCCGGAGGTGGCGCAGGACCTGCAGAATTCCGGCTTCTCGCTGGGCGGCAAGCTTGTGCACGCCTCGGTGATGTTCTCCGACATCCGCGACTTCACTTCGCTCGCGGAGTCGCAGCCGCCCGAGGCTACCATCGAGCTGCTCAACACCTATTACGAGTTGATGTTCGATGCGATCAGCGGCCACGGAGGCGTCGTCACGGTGATGATGGGTGATGGGCTGATGTCGGTCTTTGGCGCACCGGTGCCACTCCCCGACCACGGCGAGAGCGCGGTGCGGGCGGCGCAGGAAATGGTCGAGTTGATCGACCTGTTCAATCGCGAGCGGCAGAGTGCAGAAAAGCGGCCTATCAGGATCAGCATCGGCATAGCCACCGGCGAGATGGTCGCTGGATATACCGGCACCACAAAGCGCGCGACCTACACGTGCATCGGCGACACCGTCAATATCGCGGCGCGGCTCGAGGTGCACACGAGGGTCGCGCAACGCGCCATTTTGATCGACGCAGCCACACGCTCGGCCTTGAGCGAGCGGATCACGGTCGAGCCGCTCGGCCTCGTTCCGTTCAAGGGCAAAGCGGCCGCGGTGGATGTGTTTTCGGTCGATCCCGGGCAGAAGCAGTAGTGGCCTGTAACGTCCAATTCGATACTGAGCGCAGCGATATGGCGCGGCGATCCGCGCCGAGCGCAAGGCGCCGCGGCGAAGCAAGGGTAAGTCCCCTTGCGAGCCGTGGCAACGCGGCGATCGGCGTGGACCGCAAGCCAGACAGTATTGAATTGGGCGTTACAGGCCACCAGCCCGGAGCGTCATGAGCAGCGATAACGCGTCCACTGCCACGATGTTCGACTGTCCTTCGTGTGGCCACGCACTTCTGTTGCTGTATCGCTTTATTCTTTTCATCATAACCATGAAACTTGTCTGATCAGTGTGGCGCAGGGAGTGGAGCCGGGCGTGAAAGGGCGCGATGCAGGTCTGGCGAAGAGCGAGCCCCCGGCAGAGTACGTGATTGCCGTCGATTGCCATGCGCACGTGATGCGACGCGATGCACCGCTCGCGTCGGACCGGCATTCGGCGCCGAAGCGCGATTGCACCGTCGAGGAGTACTTGAGCGTTCTCGACACGCACGCCATCTCGCACGGCGTGCTCACCGCGCCGAGCTTCTACGGCACCGACAACAGCTTGCTGCTTGACGCGCTGGACCGGGCCGGCGGTCGCCTGCGAGGGACGGTCATCGTCGATCCCGACATCGATCGCGCGTCGTTAGCGGCGATGGGAGAGCGCGGCGCGGTCGGCATTCGACTCAACTGGGTCCGGCGCTCGACGCTGCCGGACGTCTCCGCTGGGGATTACCGGCAGCTATTCGAGAAGGTGCGCGAGCTCGACTGGCATGTCGAGATCTATCTCGAAGGCCCGCTGCTTGCGAAGATCCTGCCGGCCGTTCGCGAGAGCGGCGCCAAAGTGGTGGTCGATCATTTTGGCAGTCCTGATCCCGCACAAGGCGTCGCCTGCGGCGGCTTCAAGGCAGTCCTCGACGGCGTGCGTGCGGGCGACACTTGGGTCAAGCTGTCCGCGCCTTATCGTCAGGACGGCGCCGATCCACGTCGCTATGTCGACGCGCTGCTCGCGGCAGGCGGTCCGCGACAGCTCGTATGGGCGAGCGACTGGCCGTTCGTGTCGTACGAGGATGACGTTACATATCGCGATTGCGTGCAGTGGCTGGTCGACTGGGTGCCAAACGAGGCGGCGCGGCGCTTCATTCTCGCCGATACACCCGCAAGCTTGTTCGGGTTCGATCGGGCGTTGCCGACGCGTACGAATAAACGCAGAACGGAGGAGACCTCGCCATGAAATTAGTTTATAGCTTCATCGCTGCGCTGCTGCTGGGCGCGACATCGATCGTACTCGCGGACTCGATCAAGCTCATCATTCCCACTGCGCCGGGGGGCGGCACGGACGGATACTTCCGCGTTCTCGCCAAGGAGGCAACGCCATTCATCAAGGATCCGCTCGTCGTCGTCAACGTTCCCGGCGCGGGGGGAACCATCGGCGTCGCGCAAATGGTGCATTCGTCGCCCGACGGGCAGACGCTCGCCGCGGTCTGGCTCGGCCCGGTCACGGTGTCGCCGCACACGATGAAGGTGCAATACACGCCGAACGATTACATCCCGCTGATCCAGCTTACCAGCGCGCCGTATGTGTTCTGCGTGCACCCCGATTTTCCCGCGACCGAGGGTAAGAGCTTCATCGCGGAGCTGCGCAAGAACCCGGACAAGTACACCTACGGCAACGACGGCGCCGGCGGCCCGGGCCAGCTCGCTGCCGAGCGCATTTTTCGCGCGATGAAGGTCAAGGCGCGCGACATACCGTTCAAGGGCGCGGGCGAAACGGCGACAGCCTTCCTCGGCAAGCACATCGATATTTACGTGGGCTCCGTGCCGCCGATCCTGCAGCATGCGCAAAGCGGCAGGGCACGATGCGTCCTGCTCAGCTCCGCGGACAACATCGCGTCGCTGCCGTCGGCCACGGGCTTGCGCGATCTCGGTATTCCAGACGAAGCGACGATCCTTTGGCGCGGAGTGCTCGCGCCCAAGGGCACGCCGCCGGCGAAGATCGCCGAGCTGGAAGCCGGGCTCGAAAAGGCCGCGAGCGCGCCGGCCACGCGCAAGTTCCTCGACGACGCCGGCGAGCAGCTGCTGATCCGCAAGGGACCAGCGTTGCGTCAATACATCGACAAGGAATACGAGGCGCTAGGCAAGCTCGCGAAGGCGCTGAATCTTTCGCCGCAGTAGGGGCGTGCTACAGATATGCGGCGAGATCGATCGGCGTCTTAGCCCCTGCGAAAGTTCCCGGGCGCATGCATCGGCGGCTGTACGGCAGATTGGTGCCCACCGTGGCCAGGATGGAAGTGGCGAAAGTTCTGCGCCCGCAACACGACAACGCTCGTTGGGTAGAAGCCCGAAATTCCCCAGAGCCCGCAGTCGAACCACCCGGGATCGCAGCCGGTATTCGCGGGCGGTGCCGGGTTGGCAGCGTAGGGCGAAGGCGGGGGCACGACAACGTATTGGATCACCGGCGGCGGTGGGATAGCTCGGTAGTAGTCTGCCGGCGGTGGCGCTTGGCCCTTGGTCAGCTCGATGTCCTCGAGCTGGCGGACGCGCTCCGCGAGGGCTTGTACTTCTGCCTGACGCGCAGCCTCGCGGGCCGCCTCGGCTCGCGCTGCGGCTGCCGGCGCGCTCTCGTGCATGACGTTGGTCACCCGAACTCCGTCGGGCGGAGCTAGATTGCTGACATTGGTCGACCCGGACGCATCGACCCACGTGTAGATATCCGCATGAGCAAGCTGCAGCCCAAACGTGGCGGCGAGAATCGCGGGCAAGCATACACGCAGCAGAGCAGTACCCATCAATGGCTTCCGATAACCACTAGCGCCATTGTAGGCCCGCTCGTCCTCGTTGTGTAGCGACTTGATGAGTGCGCGGCGCCTCGCGCCGACGTGCGACGGAGCCTTATCCTTGGGAGGAGGCTGGCGCTCCCGGTGCTTTTCTTGCGTGCGCCTTCGCGATCGCTTCCTTGCAGGACGCGGACACCTGAGCTTCGTTTTGCTTCGAGCAACCCATGATGCGACCGCCTCCGGGCTGAATGCCTGGGCAAAGCTTGGCGACGTCAGCTTGACACGCAGCGCGTGGGCCACCGCTCTGCGGTTGGTCGGCGGCCAGGACTCTGCCTGACGACAACACAAGAACGGCGCTTAGGATCAGAACGTTTTTCATTGGGAGACTCTGTCGTGGATGAGGCTGATGATAACGGCCGAGCGGCCGCCGCGACGACAGAAAGATGTAACCAACCGTGTAGCGCTACCTGTGGGCTATCGCCACCGTGTAACTGCCGGAAAACGTGCCGACCGTGTGCGCGCAGTTCTAGGTGCCAACGAGATATTGGACGGCCGCGATCCTTTGTTGCGCAGCCGCAGACGCCTCCGCGCACGTGGCCGCAGCGAGGAGCGTGGCGGCGACTGCTGCGAGCAAACCCGGATTGGGTTTCATGACTGCTCTGGTTTGCGATTCGGCTCTTTCGAGGTGCACGGGACCGTGGACAACCCTGCCCTGTGTACAACGACGACGTCAATGCTCTCGGAGCCGGTAACGTCGCCCGTGGACGCCGGCGCGGTGACCGTCAAGGCCTCCAGCATACGAGGTTCAGGACTGTCGGAGTCCATTTTCGCGGGCATGACCACAGAGACGCCGATGGTGATCGCCGTCATGGCGACCGCGGCGATACCGAACGCGACGCGCGGAATCAGGGGTTGGTAGCGGTTCATCGTCATCTCCTAAGTTCGATTCTTCCAGGTCATATTTTCTGTTCGCCAATGAAGGCGCCCCTGCGAATTTCCGGCTCCTTCGCTTACCTGAATCGAGCTTCGATGGGATGAGCGCTCGATTCGCCACAGCCGGCGTTTGCAGGTGGATTGCACTCTAGGCATGGCGGCGATCGGGTTCAATACCCAGGCGACGAATTGCCGCATTCGCGTCGCGAAGCTGCGCCAACGGCGACGGGGCGTTTGTCTGTCGGTAGGGCAGTTGTTGGCATGCGCGGATTATTGGTAGCGCTTTGAACGCGCGTCGTCGAAATCCAGGCGGCGAATTTTTTATCGCGAGCCTGGTTCTCGCAAGTCGCGGGCACGACCCACGCAGCCGGGAATCCGAAGTTGAGTCGGGATGGAATAAAGAGACCGGCAACGCTGTTGTCAGGTCAGGTCATCGGCTGAGCAGGCTCGGCGCCGTAGGAGAAATACCTACACTGCCGCCGCACGCGATAGTCCCACGTTCACGTCGAACCGCACGAACTTGTGCGAAGCACTGCGGACCTTTCCGAGGCGGCTCCGCCAATCAGCGCGACACCTCGGTGCTTACCGACCGGACTTGGACCGAGTCGGATTTTTCCAAAGGAGAACAGCAATGGGCAATCTGGAACGATATTTGGCACTCGTCGCGCTTAGCTTGTGTTCGCTGCTCGGCACCTCGGCGGCCGTTCACGCCGCCGGCTACGTCGAGACCGATCTGGTCGTCAATCAGCAAGTCAACAACGTGCCGACGTTGACCGACAAGAACGGCATCGTGCACGTCGCGAAGTTCTTCGATCCGAACCTGGTGAACCCTTGGGGCGTCGGCGAATCGTCGGGCTCCCCCTTCTGGGTGTCGGATAACAACAACGGAACCTCGTCGCTGTATAACACGGCCGGGACGCCACAACCCCTCGTCGTAGCTATCCCGGCGCCGGGCGACCCGCTTGGGACAAGCGGTACGCCAACGGGCCTGGTCTTCAACACGGCGCAAGCCCAAAGCGCGTTCAAGGTCTCAGGCTTTAACAGCACCGGTGCTCAGACGATGGCTCCGGCGGTTTTCCTTTTCGCCACCGAGGACGGGACGATCCTGGGCTGGAATCCCGGCGTGAACCCGCCAAACACTCCCGTAGCTTCACGGGGCACGCATGCGATTATCGCGGTCAACCACTCCGCCATTCCCGATGCCGCCAACGGCGCCGTTTACAAGGGACTTGCCATCGCCACGGACAGCAACAGCAACACCTTCCTTTACGCGACCAACTTCCGCGCCGGTACGGTCGAGGTGTATAACGCCGCCTTCCAGCAGGTGATTCTTCCTCCAGGCGCGTTCGTCGATCCGCATCTGCCGCGCGGTTATGCTCCGTTCAACATCGTCCTGATCGGCAACAGGCTGTTCGTCACCTATGCGGTGCAGGATGCCGACAAGCATGACGATGTGGCCGGCCAGAGCCACGGCATCGTCGACACGTTCGATCTCGCCGGTAACATGCTCGCGCGATTCGCGCAGCACGGCCAGCTCGATTCGCCATGGGGCGTTGCGCAGGCTCCGGCTGGGTTCGGTCAGTTCGGCGGCCAGATCCTGATCGGCAATTTCGGCAATGGTCACATCAACGCGTTCGATCCGGCAACTGGCGAATTTCTGGACAAGGTGCGCAATCCCCACGGGCAAGCGATCGTCATCGACGGGCTGTGGACGATCATGGTCGGCAACGGACGCAATGGCGGAGACCAGAACAAGCTTTACTTCACCGCCGGTCCGAACGACGAGTCCGATGGTCTGTTCGGCAGCCTCTCAGCGGACGAATGATCAGCAGTGGAGAGCGGCGACGGAGGGGCCGAAATGGTCCCTCCGTCCACGGTGGCTTGTGCGCTGCCTCCATCGGCTCTGTTGACGCCGCGCGCTAAGGTCTCCCCAGCGAGCCGATCTCCCTCTCCCCAGCTTGCCGGTCAACACACGCGTGTAGCGGCGAAACTGCGGCAACTCGCCGATCAAAGCCTTCAATGGGCGTGTTGGTTGCCGTCAGGGTGACGTGACGCGCCTGCCGCGCGGGCCCGAAGAGACAGTCCGTGACCTTGAAATGGAATATTTTACCGATGGATCGGTTTACACTCGTATTGGGCCATCGAGCTCACGTAACTCGGCGGCTCGTACGTACCGGGAGATCGCAGCCCATGACCGGTATACCGTGAAGACGAGGATGTTTCACGCGCGGCGACAACTCAAGGCATTGCTGGCCAACCGTGGAAGGGAGCAGCATGAGCGGACGCGTACTACCATTCGATCCCGCGGCGCACAAAGTAGCCGATGTGCTGCTGCCGTGGTTCGTGAACGGGACCTTGGATAAGGACGAGCTTGCGTTTGTACAGCACCATCTCGGCGAGTGCGTGCGTTGCCAGCGCGAGGTCCAGTGGCTGCGCGAGCTTCGCGCCGCGTGCATTGATGGAGAAGCAGCGCCGGGCTCCTCTACTGTTTTCGGCAATCTGCGTCGCCAGCTTGACGAGCCGCGCACCGGGCAAGGTAACGAAGGGTCCCTGCGCAAGCTTTGGAGGCGGGTGCCACCCTGGTCGCGGTGGGCCATGGCGGCGGAACTGGCAGTGATCGTCGCGCTGGGAGCGGTGCTGCTACCAGCCATGGATGGCCTCGCCCCATACCGGACCCTGGGTGCGCGGAGCGCTGCTGCGCCGACCGGCAGCCTCGTCGTTGTCTTCGATCCAGCCACACCTGAGTCTGAACTCCGACGGATGCTGCGCAAGGCCGGGGCCCGGGTCACGGACGGGCCGACGCAGACGAATGCTTATGTACTCAAGGTCGCGGCGGAGCGTCGGGCCGAGGCAGTGCAAGCCTTGCGCGCCGAGCCCGCCGTGGTGTTGGCCGAGCAGCTCGATCGTGCCGAAACCCGTTGACGGCGACGCGCATATCGCTCCTGGTCTTGCTCTGCCTGTGCGCGGTGGCGTGTGCGCAGCTGGATCGCGTCACCGCCACGGGGGTCGACGATGGTTCCACCGAGCGGCAAGTCCTGGTCATGTTGCGTTTAGCGCCACCGCACTTTCGTCCCGATGTCGACTATGGTGGCAGCTACGACGCCCGCGTCGGAGGCAGCGCCCGCCGACAGATTGCCGAAGCGATTGCAAGCCAATATAGCCTGACGATCACGAACGCCTGGCCCATGCCGGCGCTTGGCGTTGATTGCTTCGTCATGCAGGCGGCCAACGATGCGTCGCTGCCGCTACTGGTGCAACAGTTGTCGCTTGACCCGCGGGTAGAGTCAGCGCAGTCGATGAACCTGTTCCGCGTGCTCGCCCACAACGATCCCCTTTATCCGCTGCAACCCAGTGCCACAGCCTGGCATCTGGCCGAGCTTCACAAGATCACCACGGGCCGGTACGTTCGGGTGGCGGAGGTCGATACCGGAGTAGAGGTCGACCATCCTGACCTCACCGGCCGGATAGCCGTGGCGCGAAATTTCGTCGACGGACGCCAAGCCGTCGCGGAAGAGCACGGGACCGCGGTCGCCGGAATTATCGCCGCCCGAGCCGACGATGGCTTGGGCATCGCCGGAATTGCGCCGGAGTCGAAATTGATGGCACTGCGGGCCTGTTGGCAGGGACGCGCCGATGCGGCTATTTGCAGTAGCTTTACGCTGGCGAAGGCGCTGCAGTTCGCTCTCGACGAGAATGCCCAGGTGATCAACCTGAGTCTCGGCGGGCCGCGCGATCGACTTCTGGAACGTTTGCTCGATGCTGCAATGGCGCGCGGCATTACGGTTGTCGGCGCCGCCGACCCGGCACTCCGCGATGGCGGCTTTCCCGCCTCGCATCGCGGCGTGCTTGCCGTCGCGAGCGATGACGCGCACGATGTATCGGCAGGCGTCCTGCGAGGTCCCGGGCGAGACATTCCGACGACGATGGTGGGTGGAAAGTGGGGCTTTGTTGCCGGTTCATCGTTTGCTGCGGCCCATCTGACCGGCCTTGTGGCGCTATTACGGGAGCTCGCTCCCAACCTGCGGCCGCAGCAGATCCGGGACGCGCTTTCAGCTCAGGCGATTCCGTCGCTGGCGAGCGACCATCACGCTGTTGTCGATGCCTGCGCGGCCGTCGCGAGAATAGCTGGAACCTGTGCCTGTGCCTGTGCAGTGGCAGGTGACACGAAGTCTCCGCCGCCTCTCTAAGGGCGGAGTGTTCCGCCACGCCATCGCTTTTTGCTTCGCGTTAGTTGCCGCCAATGTCTGCGCCCAGGTCTCGGGAAGCTTGACCCTGGTTTCGGACTACCGGTTTCGCGGGGTTTCGCTGAGTCACAACAAGCCGGCTGCGCAGATCGGTGTCGTTTACGATGATGCCCGGGGCTGGTATGCCGGTGGATTTGCGTCGACCGTTCAGTTTGACAGCTCGAGTCGAGAGTTGCAGACGATTGCTTTCGGCGGGTATGTCTGGCGCCTTGCTTCCGGACTGAGCTCGGAAGTTGGCGCAGACTATTCCGCCTTTACCGGCCCGGGTAGCTATAGCTATCCGGAAGTGTACTGGGGCATCGCATACGAGAATCTGAGCGGGAGGCTGTATTACGCACCGCGTTACTTTGCGCACGGCTCGGAGGCGATCTACGGCGAAGTAAATGGCGCGCAACCGCTGCTCGATCGTGTTCGCCTGCTGGCTCACGCCGGTGTCCTGCGCAACAGCAGCGAAAATATTTATACGGGCCGGGCCGTCCATCCTGTGTTCGATGCCCGCATCGGCGTGGGAGTCGACTTCGATCAGTTAAGTGTTCAGCTGAGTTGGGTATGGAGCAGTTCCGAGAATACGGTTTATCCGGTGACCGGTACGGGAAGCCGAAACGGCGCCGTCCTGAGCCTGTCCCGATCGTTTTAGATGGGCGATCGCATTGCAGTCCGATGCCATGCACGACATTTGCCAACCTCGAGCATTCCTGCTCGAGGCCGGAGGCGAAATTTCAGGAGGTCGAGATGCACAAGATGATACGACGTGTGGTCACAGTTGGCGGTCTTGCGCTGGTGTTCGCGGCATCGACAACATGGGCGCAGGATACTGTGCGCGTCCGGGGCACGATCGAGCGGGTGGAAGGCCAGACCTTGGTAGTCAAGTCACGCGAGGGTGCTGAGCTGAAGGTCGTGCTGGCCGATAACGCGGTTGTTGTCGCTATAGTCAAGGCGTCACTTTCGGACATCAAGCAAGGCTCGTTCGTGGGCGTCACCGGGATGCCGCAGGCTGACGGGAGCCAGAAGGCAGTCGAGGTGCATATTTTCCCCGAAGCGATGCGTGGAACCGGTGAAGGGCACCGCCCGTGGGATCTTCGCCCGCAAAGCACCATGACCAACGCCAATGTCGAGCGGACTGTCGCCGGCGTCGATGGGCATACGCTGACACTGAAGTACAAGGATGGGGAGAAAAAGATCATCGTCGTGCCGGAGACCGCGATCGTCACCTACGTGCCGGGTGACAAGAGCGAGCTCAAGCCGGGAGTCAAGATTTTCATCGCCGCCGCGAACAAGCAGCCGGATGGAACACTGCAGGCGCCACGCGTGAATTTCGGCAAGGACGGGCTCACGCCGCCGATGTAATCGCAGTCGCGCCAAGAATGGGGGCAACAGCCGGGCGGCCATTGGTACTGCGACGCAGCAGCAGTATGACCACGTCGTGCGGCTCCTTTCCCGGCTTCAAACAAAGGTGCGATGATTGAAGATCAACCGCGCCATCCAAAACAGCCGTTGCATCGGGGAGCCGCTGCCATGTTCCGAATCTTTTTTCTCTTCGTCACCTGGTTCGTACTTGCGAGCGTCGACGCGGCCGAATATCCCGCAGCTGCGCAAGGCGATTTCGTCGTCCAGAATTTCCGCTTCGCATCGGGTGAGAAGCTGCCGGAGCTTCGCCTTCATTACCGCACGCTCGGCACGCCGCAGCGCGATGCGCAAGGGGTAGTGCGCAACGCGGTCCTCATCCTGCATGGAACGGGTGGAAGCGGCGCGCAGTTCATTCGGCCGGAATTCGCCGGCGCGTTGTTCGGCGCCGGGCAACCGCTCGATGCGAGTCGCTATTTCATCATTCTCCCCGACGGCATCGGGCACGGGCAGTCGAGCAAGCCGAGCGACGGCCTGCACGCGGCATTTCCCCATTACGGCTACATCGACATGGTCGAGGCGCAATATCGGCTGGTCAGCGACGGTCTGGGTGTCAAACATTTGCGTCTCGTGATGGGAACCTCGATGGGCGGTATGCAGACCTGGCTATGGGGCGAGCGCTACCCCGGCTTCATGGATGCGTTGATGCCGCTTGCGAGCCTGCCCACGCAAATTTCCGGGCGTAACCGCGTCTGGCGTCGCGTCATCATCGACGCGATACGCAGCGACCCGGATTGGCGCAGTGGCAACTATGCATCGCAGCCGCCGAGCCTCCATACGGGGGCCGAAATGCTGTATTTCATGTCCAGCAATCCACCGCTGCGCCAGCAACAGATGCCGACGCTCGCGAAAAGCGATTCGGCGTTGGATTCGGCGGTCGAATCGTTGGTGAAGACGAGCGATGCGAACGACATGCTGTACCAGTTCGAGGCCTCGCGTGACTACGACCCGGGTCCTGATCTGGAAAAGATTCGCGTGCCGCTGATGGCGATCAATTCCGCTGACGACCTCATCAACCCACCCGAGCTTGGCATTCTGGAGCGCGAGATCAAACGCGTTCCGAACGGACGGGCGATCGTCCTGCCCTCGAGTCCGGAGACACGCGGCCACGGCACGCACACCGTTGCGACGGTGTGGAAGCGACATCTCGAGGAGCTGCTGGCTTCGTCCGCGCGATCGAACTGATTTTTGACGCAGGCGAGCTTCAGGGTCAGCTCATCTGATCGCGGGGTCCGGGCGATTCCGTCGGCTGGAACGAAAGCGCCGGCGCCGGTGTGCGCCGCTTCGTCCTCGCGCGCCGAGTAGGCCCTGTCGCGTCGACAGGGCTTGACCATGGCACTTAAGTACGCCCTGTCCGCGAATCCGTCGAAGACTTTTACAGTCTTTCCGATGCGGTCCGCTTAATTTTCGTGGCCTCCTGGAAAATGTGCAAAAGAGTCAATGCCTTGCTGGCAACTGAAAGACTTGGGTGCGCTTCTTGCTCGCCGCTGGGGGAAGGACTGAGCAAGCGTCGGGATGTCGTTTTCGCGATATTTTGTTTTGTCCCGTGCACTCTAGCGCGCAATTCGAGGAGGATGCCGTGCCGAGAACAAGCCTACGAATTTTGATGTGCGCCGCAGCTGCGGTGGCTCTTGCGACCTTTGGCACTCTGGCGCAGGCGACCTTCTATGGCGGCGATTTTGATCCTCCCACCATAACCGGTCATTTCACCGGCCATTTCATCGTTAACGATGTCAACGATCAATGCCTCGCAGATTCAGAAGGTTGCGAGATTGACTTGATTAGCCTGGTAATTACCAATTCCGGGGACTTCGGCCACGGCGATTTTTCCACCGGTCAAACGAACATAGCGTCCAGCGTGAGCTTTGTCGGGGGGCTTCATTTCTTGTCCGTTCCCGTACCGCTGACCTCTCCTTTCAGCGACTTCGCATTCGCGGGATTTAGCGGTCCGGCTGCTGTGAACTGCAGCCCGTGTGTGCAGTTCACGCCGGACATCGGCAACGACTTCGCTGGACACCACGGTTTTCTTGCGAATCTCGGGTTCTTTGACAGCAACAATGTGTTTACTTCGGGTGACACTGCAATCTACGTCGCCGCGCGGATTCCGGAGCCCGGCTCTCTCGGCTTGCTTGTCGGCGGAATCGGCGCAGCGTGGCTGACAAGACGGCGCAAAACGAGAGCCTGAGCTTCGGTCGACGCACCCGCCGTCGGTCGCGACGGCGATGGTGCTTTAGTCACACGGTCACGGTGAGGGCGCCCGCCGACGCCAGCGAATGGTCAATGGCCTCGTCCAGAGTCCAAGTTCGGCCAACCGTCCACGCCGCCTCGAAGGCGTGCTCTCCGAGGTCTGTGCGAGCGGCCTCAAGGCGCGTCCGCATTTCGGCTTCACGGTGCGCCGATCGTGCGAGTCCGAATGCCTCGCGGCTCTCGGCAGCGGCGGCGCAAGCCCGAACGGCGTTTTCAACCTGGCCGGCAAGCTGCAAAAGCTTCACATAGTCTTCCAGGCAATCGAGCAATTCCGAGTTCATTTCGAATGCTCGCAAAGCGCGCAGCGCTTCCGTCAGCTTCTGGCGGGCGGATTCGAGATCGCCGCCCTCCGCGTCGGTTTTTCCCAGGCGCCACAAGGCGATCGCTTCGCCCCTCTTGTCTTCCGCGTCCCGACAGACTTTGAGCGAACGTGCGAACCGTGCTTGCGCCGCAGGCAGGTTGCCTGAGCGTAGTGCGAGCTCTCCCAGGTTGCGCTCGCAGTCGCTTTCCAGCTCCTGGTGCTTGATGCTTCGAGCAATGACCAGACACTGCTCGAAGAGCTCCTGGGCGCGGCCGAAATCGGCTTGTCGTACCGAAATTTCCCCGAGGTTAAGCAACCCTATGCCCTCCCCGATGCGATCTCCGAGGTCACGAAAAATGCCGATGGCTTCCTCTTCACACGCGCGTGCTTGCGCTAAGTCATCCTGCTGCAGGTGAAGCGTCGCCAGTGTGGATAGGGCGGCCGCGATCTCGCGCGGGCTTTCCAGGCCTCGGCGAATCTCAAGGCATTCCGTAAGCATCTTGCTCGCTTCCGCGTAGTCGCTCTGGTTGGTAGCGAGCACACCACCCACATAGAGTGCGTGGCCGCGGGCCACATTCGGCTCGCGGATGCCTGGAAGAAGAAGCGCGGCGCGCACATTGTTTCGCGCTTCGGTCGAGTAGCCACGGAGAATCCGAAACCGCATCAGCGCAACTTCGAATTTGACCGCTAGCACCGGGTCGACGCCTCCGGCAAGCGCCAATGCAATTGCCGCGCGCACGTTGTCGAGCTCGACCTCCAGGCGACGCGTCCATTCCGCCTGCTCGGGTCCTTCCAACTGAGCCTTCGCGGCCTTGGCGATGCCGAGGTAAAAATTGCAGTGCCGCGCCGCCGTCGCAGCGACGTCATTGCGATCGACCAGGCGCTCGTGGGCAAACTCGCGGATCGTTTTCTGCAAGTCGAAGCGCTTGGTCAAATGTTCGCGGGCAAACTCGCGTATGGTCTCCAGCAATCCGTAGCGCGACGTGCCTTCACCCTGCTCCACCATGACCAGCGATTTTTCGACCAGTGAGCTCAACAGATCGACGACGTCGTCGAGCACCAGCGGCTCGGCGCCGCAAACCACCTCCGCGGCCCGAAGGTCGAAGCCGCCGGAAAACACGCTCAGCCGGTCCAGGAGCGTTTGTTCCCTTTCATGGAGAAGATCGTACGACCAGCTCACGAGCGCGCGCAGTGTCTGCTGGCGCTCGAGCGCGACGCGGCTGCCGCCGGTGAGCAGCTTGAAGCGATCGTGCAGGCGTGCATTGATCTCGCCGATCGACAACGACCGCATGCGAGCCGCTGCCAGTTCCAGTGCGAGGGGAATGCCGTCGAGCCGTGCGCAAAGGTCGGCTATCGCCGGCGCGTCGCCCTCCGTCAGCAAGAATCCCGGCTTCTGAAGCCGCGCGCGCTCGACAAATAATTGCACGGCTTCCGAGCGCAGCAAGGTCTCGACTCCCGCATTGCGATCGGGCGCCTTCAGCGGCAGGACATGGTAGGTCTGCTCACCGCGAATGTGCAGCGCCTCGCGACTCGTCGCGAGGATGCGCAGCTCGGACGCGCCACGAAGCAGCGCCTCGGCGAGGCTCGCGCACGCATTCACGAGGTGTTCGCAGTTGTCGAGCACGAAGAGCAGCTTGTGCTGCTTGACGTGCTCGCAGAGCGTCTGCGTAAGGGGTTTGCCGCGCTCTTCGTGCACGCCTAGCACTTGGGCGACGGCGTTTGGGACCAGCGATGCATCGTTGATCGGCGCAAGATCCACGAACCAGACGCCGTCGGGAAACTTCTCCAGCACGTCGGCGGCGATTTGCAGCGACAAGCGCGTTTTGCCGAGGCCGCCCATGCCCAAGAGGGTCACCAGGCGCGTGCCTTCGAGCAGTTCCTTGGTTTCGGTGAGCTCGCGCTCGCGCCCAATGAATGACGTGACTTGCTGCGGCAGATTGTTGGGTGTCGCCTCGAGCGAGCGCAGCGCCGGAAAATCCTGCCGGAGCTTCGGATGGACGAGCTGGTAGACGTGCTCGGTGGTCGCCAAGTCCCGCAGGCGCACGCCACCGAGATCGCGCAGCGACACCTGGGATGGCAAACGCGTGCCGACGTAGTCCGCGACGGCCTGAGAAAGCAATACCTGGCCGCCGTGCGCGGCCTTCATGATCCGCGCGGCGCGGTTGACGGGGCTGCCGAAGAGATCGGCGTCACGGCGCTCGACGACGCCCAGATGCAGCCCGAACCGGACCCGGAACAATATCCCGTTGGTAGCCGTCGGATCGTCCAGCGACTGCTGCAGCACCAGCGCAGCGTTAAGCGCGTCCAATGCGTCGCCGAAGGCGGCGTACATTCCGTCGCCCGTCATCTTCACGACAATGCCACGGTTGCGCTCGACCGCTGCCCTCGACAGCGCGTCGTGCTCCGCGAGCGCTCGCGACATTTTGTCGCCTTCCTGCTCCCAGAGCCGCGTGCTTCCTTCGATGTCGGTGAAAAGAAGGGTCGTCACGCCGGGTGAAACTTGCACTTCGAAACGCTCCTTGGCTTTAGATTACCGGAATCGTACTCTAACGCCGCAGGCGGTCGCTGCCAACCGGGAATAGTCGCGTCGACCGCGAGGAATAATCGCATTGGCCGCAGGGAATAGTCGTCTTGATCACTTCTAAACGAGCCACCATATCCCGGCGCACCAACATGAGGCCATGCATCCGGTCTTTATCACTGCCAGCCCTTGTCGGCGTCAGCCGCCAGCGCATAATGTCGGCGTGCACGTTCCGTAGCGCGCAATGGGTAAGCCCATCCACGAACTTCAGGCAGCCGACGTTCATGGCAGAGGCAGGAGCTCGCTCCGAAACGTCTCCATCAGCCTCGCCACCGTCTGCTGTTCCATTGTGCTCGCGGCGATGGCTTTCGCCGCAAGTGGCGCCGATCCCAATAAAGTTCTGCATGTGGCGTTTCTCGCGCCGGAAACTGGATTCGATCCGCAGGCAGCGAGCGACTTGTATTCGAACTACGTCAATCGGGAGATCTTCGATCCGCTATACAAGTACGATTATCTGGCGCGGCCGTACAAGATAGTTCCCAACACCGCCGCGGCGCTGCCGGATATTTCCGGCGACGGCCTGACATGGACCATCAAGCTGCGGCCGGGGATTTATTTCTCCGACGATCCGTCATTTAAGGGAAGCAAGCGCGAGCTTACCGCGGCCGACTACGTGTACGCCTTTAAGCGCCTGATCGATCCCAGGATTCGCTCCAACAACGTGCAGATTTTCGACGATCGCCTGGTCGGCGCGAAGGAGGCGATCGCCGCGGCGATAAAGCCGGCAAGTTCGATTACGATGCGCCGCTCGACGGAGCACAGGCCATCGATCGCTACACTGTCCGGCTCAAGCTCAATTTTCCTGCCTACGACCTTCTTGCGGATCTCACCAGTGCCGCGAGCGCCGCGGTGGCGCGCGAAGTGGTCGGCGCGTACGGTGATGCCAACGGATGGGTCATGGACAATCCGGTCGGCACCGGTCCTTACCTGCTGAAGTCCTGGCGGCGCGGGCAGCAGATCGTGCTCGAGGCCAACCCCAATTTTCGCGACGTGCGCTTTCCCGAAAGCGCGCAGCCCGAGGACCGCATCCCGCTTGCGAAAATGCGTGGCAAAAAGCTGCCTGTCGTCGGCCGGGTCGAGATCAGTATCATCGAAGAATCGAATCCGCGCTTGCTTGCATTCGAGCAGGGCGCGCTCGATTACATCGGCGTGCCCACCGATCTCGTGCCCAAGGTTTTGCAAGGCGACAAGCTCAAAGCTGAATTCGCAAGCCGCGGCATCGTGCTAGGGAGGGGCATCCAGCCTGCCATCGTCTACACCTACTTCAACATGGACGATCCGGTGGTCGGCGGTTACACCAACGACAAGGTCGCACTGTGGCGCGCGATCAGCATGGCGTACAACATCAACGACGAGATTCACGTCATCCGGCTCGATCAGGCGGAGGTGGCCACGCAGCCGATCCCGCCCAATGTCATCGGGCACGACCCGAACTTCAAAGGCGACGCGCGTTACGACGTTGCGGGCGCCAAGGCGCTGCTCGACAAGTTCGGCTTTATCGACCGCGACGGCGACGGCTGGCGCGATCTGCCGGACGGGAAGCCGCTCAAGTTGACGCTGGCGTCGGACCCGTCCGCGATCTACCGCCAATTCGACGAGCTCTGGCAGCGAAGCATGAACGCGGTAGGCATCCGCATCGAGTTCCTCAAACAGAAGTTTCCCGACACGCTCAAGATGGGTCGGGCCGGACAGCTTCAGATGTGGGGTCTTGCGAACACCGCAACCAACGACGAAGCCAGCGGCTTCCTCGACCTTTTGTACGGTCCGCACAAGGGCGTCTCGAACCTTTCCCGGTTCGACCTCCCTGAGTTCAACGCGCTTTACGACGAGGCGAAGCGGCTGCCCAACGGCCCGAAGCGCGTGCAGCTTTTCCGCCGCATGTCCACGTTGGTGACCGCGTACGCGCCCTGGAACCTCCACGCCTATCGCATCGAGAACATCGTCGTTCATCCATGGGTTCTGGGTTACAAATACAACACCTTCGATTCGCACCCGTGGATGTATTTCGACATTGACCTCGAGCGGCGCAAGGCTCCTGGCAAGTAGGCGGCGCGCGAGCGTCGAGCGACGCGCACCAATTTCTTTGTCGGGTTGGCCGCTTTCTGGCAGAGTAACGGCGGACCGTGTTGCCTGGGCGACAGGCATCAATCATGCTGTTGCCGCCACGGACCGACTCCAATTAACCAAGGGAAGGATGACGATGAAGACTGCCAACCTGATTATCCGGCTGATATCGGCCGCAATATTGTGCCTGCCATGCGCTGCGGCGTACGCGCAGGAAAAGCCCTACACGGAGGGCTCCGTTTGGAGCATAAGCATGATCCGCGTCAAGCCGGGCATGCTAGATGTCTATATGCGCGAGGTTCTGCCGCTGCGCAAGAAGATCAACGAGGAGGCGAAGAAGCAGGGACTTGCCGTTTCCGATCATGTATTCAGTGGAAACTCAATGGGGCGAGACGATTGGGACGTGATGTTCATGACCGAATTCAAGAACTGGGCGGCCTTCGACGGCATCACCGCGAAGTACGACGCAATCGCGAGCAAGCTCATCGGCTCCGAAGACAAGCAGGTTCAGCTGATGACGAAGCGAACCGAGACGCGGGAGATTATCGGTAACAAGACTATGCAGGAACTGATAATCAAGTAACCGGACAGGACCCGGTGACGTGACCGGCTCCTTTCTTCTCAACAGAAAGACGCGGGCACGTCACCCTATCCGGCCGCTCGCTACATAGACGGGCTGGAGATCACCCTTTCAGCCGATTTTCGCGCGGCGTGGAAGCCGACGGTCCCGGCCAGCATCGGCCGGCCGACCACGTCGGAAAAGCCCAGCTCGGAGAGCGCGCTGGAGAGCTCGGCCACTGAGTAGAACATACGGATGGCATCGACGAAATAATCGCGGCATCCCAGCGCGGTCGAGCCGCTGCCGAACGCGCGCGAAACCAGCGTCAGGCAGATCTTGAGGTAAAAACAGTACAGCTTCTCCACCACCTTTACGTGCGGCCGCAACATGTCACAGTGATAGAAATGGCCGCCCGGCTTGAGCACCCGGTGGATCTCCGAGAACACCTTGAGCGCACGCAGGTGCCGCGTCGCCCACTGCAGCGTCACGACATCGAAATAGTTGTCCGGGAAGGGCAGCTCGTGGACGTCGCAGATTACCGAATGGATGCGCAGGCCCTTGCCTTCGGCGAGCCGCCTGCCGACCCGCTGCATAGCCTTGCTGCGGTCAACGGCGCAGACTTCCAGGTCGGGCTGCTTCTTGAGCAGGCCGATGCCTATGACATTGGTGCCCGCACATACGTCGAGGACCTTCGCGCCAGGCTTGATCTCCATGGTGGACAAGAAGCGCCGGCGCAGCGTGTCAATGAGGCTCAGGGTCGCGTAGACGTTGGCGCGGTCGTAGTACTCGGCCACATCGGAAAA
Source organism: Casimicrobiaceae bacterium (assembly GCA_036491495.1). Classification (GTDB taxonomy): domain Bacteria; phylum Pseudomonadota; class Gammaproteobacteria; order Burkholderiales; family Casimicrobiaceae; genus PALSA-1003. The sequence continues at coordinate 57,397 of DASXBW010000043.1, read as the reverse complement.
GACCGCGTCGATCTCGCTGCTCCAGATCGACCCGAAAGCCTTTTCCCTCGCGTGTTCCATTTCGGTGTAGATGCGGTTCATCGTGCGCGTCAATCGTTCGACCCGAAGAAGGCTCGGAGCTCGGCATATGTTTCATCGGGCACTTGCTCCGCCGGGTAGTGCCCGCAAGGCAGCATTTTCCCGCGGACGTCGACCGCCCGCTCGAGCCAGGCTTCGATCGGACGGTAGCTGCGATTGACGTGGCTCCTCTCTCCCCACAGGACGAGGACGGGGATGGACAGCTTGGTCCCCAGGTCGGCTTCATCGTGGACGAGATCGATGCCGACCGCTGCGCGGTAATCTTCGCACACCGCATGAATGTTTTCGGGCGTGCAGCAGCGAATGTACTCGGCCAGCGCCTCGGGAGTGAACGCGCTCATGCCGACGCCCTTCTTGTCGAGCTTCTTCCGGATGTAGCGCTCGAGACCGTAGGCAATCAGCATCTGCTCGGGGTAGTCGTAGGGCTGCGCCATGAAAAACCAGTGGTAGGAGTCGACCGCCCATTGCTTCTTGATGTTGTTCAGCATGTGATGGGTGGGCACGATGTCGAGGTATGCGACTTTGTTTACCCGATGCGGATGATCCAGCGCCATGCGGTGCGCGACCCTTCCGCCGCGGTCGTGGCCGCAGACAGAAAATGAATCGAAGCCGAGCGCCGCCATCACCTCCACTTGGTCCTGCCCCATCGCGCGAAACGAGTAGCCGATGTGGTCTTCGCCGCCGTCCGGTTTCGAACTGTCGCCATAGCCTCGCAGGTCCGATGCAACGACCGTGAAATGCGCCGCCAGCCGCGGCGCGATCTTGTGCCACATCACGTGCGTCAGCGGATTGCCGTGTAACAGCAGGAGGGGCGGCCCGGATCCGCCGTGGCGCAGGTTGATGCGCGCACCGGAGGTGTCGATCCGCGCGTGCGTGAAGCCTTCGAACATGGCGGTCGCTCTTGAGGTTTGTGGCTAGGGCCTGTTAACAGGCCCTAGTCGCCGAGATGCGCCAGAACCGCATCGCCAACCTGGCGCGTGGTGGCTCGACCGCCGAGATCCGGTGTCAGCACGCCCGCACCGGTGGTTGCTTCGATGGCGCGCACGATGCGCGCGGCTTCGCTCGCGAGGCCGAGATGGTCGAGCATCAGCGCCGCGCTCCAGATTGCCGCAATCGGGTTGGCGATTCCCTTGCCGAAGATGTCGGGCGCGGAGCCGTGCACCGGCTCGAACATGCTCGGGTGCTTTCGTTCGGGATTGATGTTGGTGGAAGGCGCGATCCCGAGGCTGCCCGCGAGCGCGCTGCCGAGATCGGAAAGAATATCGCCAAAAAGGTTCGACCCGACCACCACGTCGAGGCTTTCAGGATGCAGCACGAAACGGGCTGCCATCGCATCGACCAGGCCGTGGTCGGACTCGACGTCGGGATGCTCCGCCGCGATACGGGCGAAAGTCTCGTCCCATAACACCATCCCGTATTGCTGGGCGTTGGATTTGGTGACGCTCGTCACCTTGCGCCGCTTGCGGGTGCGCGCCAGCGCAAACGCGTAACGGATGATCCGTTCACACCCTTCTTCCGTGAACAGCGAGGCTTGCAGGGCAATTTCCTTGCCGCGGCCGCGACCGGAGAGGTTGCGCCCGCCGATCCCCGCGTATTCGCCCTCGCTGTTTTCACGGACGACGACCCAATCCATGGTTTCGCGCGTTGCGCCGACGAGCCTCGGCTCGATGCCCGGCAGCAGGCGCACCGGACGGACGCACGCGTATTGATCGAAACCCTGGCAGATCGCGAGCCGCAATCCCCACAGCGAAACGTGATCGGGCACACCCGGCCAGCCGACGGCGCCGAAGTAGATGGCGTCGAACGGCGCGAGTCGCGGGAGCGCGTCGTCGTCGATCATGCGCCCGGTACGAAGATAGTATTCGCAACCCCAGGGGAACGATTCGTACTCGAACGCGAGCGTGCCGCCGCTTGTCGCAGCCAGCCGGTCGAGCACGCGCAGCCCCTCCGGGACGACCTCGTTGCCGATGCCGTCGCCGGGTATGACCGCAATCCTGAATTTCCTGTCCACGTTCATTCGACGCGCTTGACGCGCAGGTGCCGCGTGAGCTCGCCCACGTCCTCGAGCGTCTCGATGCGCCATGCGAGATCGATCACCGTCCGCGTCTGCTCAGCGTCGAGACCGCCCCAACCCGCGCATTGCCGGAACTTCTCCTTGAGCTCGTCATCGGTCATGGGGTTTGCGGGACTGCCCTTGCCAAAGTCCGCGGCGCCTTTCACGACCTTGCCATTGTCGAGCTCGACTTCGACGATCGTCGTCATCTTGTCGAACCCCGCAGCCTCGGCTTCGGCATTGACGCCGAAGTCCACCCGCTGCAGCAACGCTTGCACGTCGGGGCGATTGACCACCTCGTCGGTGAACTGCTCGAGACCGGCCTTGCGCTCGAGGAGCAGGATCGCCATGCAGAATTCCATGCTGAACTTGGCCTGCAGCTCGTTACGGGGGCGATGATGGATGAGCGCATTGGGCATGTTGTGATTGGTGCCGACCGCGACCCGCTTGACCTTCTCGGGGCGAAGATCGTGACGATGGATAAGATCGAGCATGACGCTCATGCCCGGATGGGTAAGCGAGCCGCTGGGATGCGGCTTGATCGAGACGCCGGGGAAACTGAAGGTCCACGGATTGCCGAGCCGGCCTTCGATCGCCTCGGCACTGTAGCCGCCGCCCGCGGCGCGGAAGAACCCGCGATCTGCCTCCAGTCCATTCGGCGATGCCGTAAAACCGAGTGCCGCCATCTCCGCGGCGACCACGCCGCTTTCGGCGGCGCGTCCCGCATGAAAAGGCTTGGTCATGGTACCGAAATTTTCGCGCAATCCGGCCGCCTGCGTAGCGCCCAGGCTCAACGCGCGACGCGTGGCTTCGCGATCGAGGCCGAGGAGCTTCGCGGCGGCCGCGGCAGCTCCGATCGCGCCACAGGTCGCAGTGCTGTGGAAGCCATGTTGATAGTGGCGCGGCAGGATCGCCTCGGCCACCTTGCATTCGACCTCGACCCCTACCTGATACGCGGTCATCAGCTCACGGCCGCTCTTCCGCTCCCTCTCGGCGAGCGCCAGCACCGGCGGCAGCGCCGGTGCCGTGGGATGGGTGAGCAGTCCATAGACGCGATCCTTGGCAACGGCGAGCTGAGTGTCGTCGTAGTCATCGGCGTGGATGGAAATTCCGTTGGCAAACGCCGCGAAGCGGGCGGGCAAACGCAAAGTGCTTCCGATCACGGTGCTGCCGCTCTCGTTTGCAATGCCCAACGCGGCAAGGTAACGACGAGTGATGTTGCCGGTTTGCGACGCGGCGCCGGCGAGTGCCAAGCCGATGCCATCGAGCACCGAACGCTTGCCGAGGTGTGCTATGTCGGCAGGCACGTCCTGGCCGCGCGTTGCCACAACGAAGCCGGCAACGTAGTCGGTAAGAGACAGTTCGTGGGAAGTAGCGGCTGCTGGCGAGACGGGCATGGGAGAGGCATCCTCTGCTTAGGGGATCGATGCGGCAGCGGCCGCGTGTGCGAGGTTCGCTTTGTCCTTGCGACCGGAGGCGAGACGCGCGCAGAGGCGCACCGCCTGCTCCAGCGCGCCGGTCGTAGCGACGCCCTTGCCGACGATGTCGAATGCGGTGCCGTGCGCGGGGGTGGTAAACACCGTCCGCAGTCCGGCGGTCACGGTGACGCCGCGATTGAAGCCCTTGAGCTTGGTGGCGATCTGACCCTGGTCGTGATACATCGTCAGGACGCCGTCGTAGTCGCCGGCAAAGGCTTTGAGAAATACGGTATCCGAGGGAAAAGGACCCCGGCACAGGATGCCGCGCTCGATCGCCCGCGCGACGGCGGGTGCGATGATCTCGATTTCCTCGCGCCCGAACAGGCCGTTCTCGCCGCCATGCGGGTTGAGCGCGGCAACTGCGATGCGCGGCGCGTCGAAGCCGGCTCCACGCATGGTGCGGTCCGCGAGCGTGATGGCCTCATCGATTCGATCCGGCGTGATCTGGTCGAGCGCCGTCCGGAGCGATACGTGCGAGGTCACCCGCGACATCCACAGGTTATCGAGCACGTTCATCTCGCCGAAATATCCTTGGTACCCGGTGAGATGCGCGAACATCTGGTGCTCGTCGTTGAAGCGCCAACCGCCGGCGTGGAGCGCGGCTTTGTTGAGCGGCGCGAAAGTGATCCCGTCGATCCGTCCGTCGAGCGCAAGCTCGATCATGTAGCGAAGAGTCTCGCCGCTGATGCGGCCCGATTCCGCCGACACCGCTCCGCGAGGCAGCGTCGACGGGTCGAGATTGCCAAGGTCGATGATCGGAATTCCAGTCCGCGACCAGTCGACGTCCTCGGGTGCCGCGTAGCTCCTCCATGCGACGCTGACGCTCGCATCCCGGGCACCTTGTTCGAGCACCCGCGCGTCGCCGACGACCAGGAGGCGCGCAGCGTCCGCCAGGCGTCGATCCGCGAGCACGCGCGCACACTGCTCGGCGCCGATGCCGGTAGCGTCACCGAGCATCAGTCCCAGCAAAGGCAGGCCTCGCGTTTCGATGCCGGTCATGTCGACCTCCGATCGGTAAAGTGGTTGATGAGCAGGATCATCGCGAAGGTGATCAGCAGCATGGTAATGGAAAGTACCGCGATCGGTCCCCAATCGTTGCTCTCGCGCAGATCGAACATGGTGACTGAAATCGTCTTGGTACGGGCGGTGAAGAGCAGGATCGTGGCGGAAAGCTCGCGTATCGATCCGATGAAGATGAAGATCCAGGTGGCGATCACGCCGTTTCGTATCAGCGGCGCCGTGATATCGAACAGAGCGCGCAGCCGCGTGGCGCCAAAGATGCGGCTCGCGTCCTCGAGCTCCGGGTGAACCGATTTGAGCGATGCGCCGATCTGCTGATAACCGACCGGAAGCTCCTTGGTGAGATAGGCGAGGAAGATGATCGACAAGGTTCCATAGAGAACGAAAGGCGGTTGCGTGTAGGAGAGAAAGAGGCCCACGGCGAGCACAATGCCGGGGATGGCGACCGGCGCCGTTGCCAGAAAACCGAGATAGCGATGTCCCCAGACGAGCTTGCGAAGGCTCAAATAGCCCACCGTCGTGACCAGGATCGTGCCTGCGGTCGCCGCCGCGATCCCCAAAACAAAGGTGTTTTGAAACGCGAGCCTGGTCTGGCTGAATTCGAAAAACACGAAGCGCCAGTGTTCGAGCGAGAGGTTGCCCACGACCGGACCGGACCAATTCTTCACGAATGCCGTGCGCACCAGTACGCCGTACGGCAGCACAATCGATGAGCCGAGCACCAAAGCGAACAAAGCCAACGCCGGGATCGTCCATGCGCCAAGGCGAATCAGGCGCGTGCCGGTACTCTTGCCGCCGATCACCGAGTAACCGCGCCGGCCCATGATCGCGGACTGCGTCCGCAGCAGTACGACGGTGATGAGCAGCAGCGGCAACGACAGGGCGGCGGCCAGTCCGAGCTGCGGCGGGAACTGGAACAAGCTCCAGATTTTCGTGGTCGTGGTATCGATGCCGGCCGGCAGTGCCAGGATCGCGGGCGTTCCGAAAAGCGTCATCGACTGCAAAAAGGCGATTAGAAACCCGGCCAGCAGAGCCGGCATGACCAACGGCAGCGTGACATCGAGCGCGGTGCGCCATGCGGGCGCGCCAAGAATGGCAGAGGCCTCCTCGAGCTCGCTGGGAATGACATCGAGGCTATTGGCGACAAACGTAAACACGTAGGGAAAGGTGTACAGGGCCATAACAAATACCATCCCGCCCGCGGAAAAAATGTTGATGAGCGGCGTGGCTTCGAACGGCTTCAGTCCGAACAACGCGTAATACCACTGGTTGATCAGCCCGGCGTTCGGGCCGCCCAGCAGCACCCATGCAAAGGCGCCGAGAAATGGCGGCGTCACGAACGACGCAAGGATCAGCGTGCGCAGCAGACGCTTGCCCGGCAAATCGGTGCGCGACACCAGCCAGCTCATCGGCGCGGCCGCAAGAACGCACAGCACGCCGACCGCTGCGGATGTCCACAGCGTGGTCAGCAGAGGCTTCAGGAACGCCGGGTCGGCGAACAACTGGCGATAATGCTCGAGCGTCAGCTGCCCGGCGTCGCCGGTGAGGCTCGTCATCAATAGCCGGAACATCGGCAGCAGCACCAGTGCCGCGAGCAGCAAAACCAGCGCGATCGCGAAAGGCGCGGTCCAGTCGACGAACCGCGACCGTGTCGCCGCCGCACTCGAGAGCATCGATTCGATATTCGGTTATGCCGTTGCGCAGGGGATTCAGTTGCCGAAGAGCGCCGTGTAACGCTTCTTGATGTCGGCCACCAGCGGCAGCATCGTCGCCGGGTCGTCGGGCAGTATCTTGATCTGCGCCAGCGGTGTTCGCCCCGCCGGGTCCTTGACATCGGGATGGAGCGAACGGGTACCGCCCTCGTTGACCGCCAGTTGCTGGATCTTGGCGGTGTAGAGAAAATTCTGCAGCACGCGTGCGGCGTTGGGATGCGGAGCGTCGGCGAAGATCGCGGTGGGCGAAGTCACGAAAGGCGTCCCTTCCTTCGGGTAGATGATCGCGACGGGGCTCTTGGCATCGATCTCGATGAACATGTTGTATTCGTTGCCGTCGACCATCACCGCCCGTTCACCGCTGGCGATGCTTTTCGGCGTCGCCGTCGTCGACTGCAGCTGCTGCACCCCTTGCTTGGACAGCTTCTCGAGATAGTCCCAGCCAAGTGCCTTGGCGATCGCGTAGGTGCCGGTCAGGCTGGTGCCGCTGTAACCGGGATGCGATTTGACGAGCTTGCCTTTCCATTTCGGATCGAGAAGGTCGAGATAGCCGGTCGGCGCATCCTTGGCCGGCACCAGAGTGGTGTTGTAGCCCATCACGCTGAGCGTCGCACGCCACGCCGCGTAATAGCCCTCCGCATCCTTGAACTGCGCGGGATAGCGCTTCACATCGGGCGGTGTATGCGCCGCCAGCCACTTCTGCTGTTTCCAGTAAATGAAATGCGAAGCATCGGACGAGTTGACGACGTCGACGTTCTTGATGCCCGACTGGTACTCCTGGTTGATGCGCTGGAACACACGCTCCGATCCCGATCGCTCGACCTCGATCTGGATATTCGGATAATCGGCACGGAAGGCCTTGGCGATCAACTCCGCGACCTTGACGTCGATCGACGAATACCACACGACCTTGCCTTCCTTGGCGGCTGCCGCCAGCATCGCGGGCGTCGTCTCCTGGCCGGCTGCTGGCGCCGCGATCGCGCAGGCGAGCAACGCAACGGGCAATGTCCTGATGCCGCAGTTCCATCTCATCCACCTCATGCGAGTCTCCTTCTTTTCAGTTGGCAAGTCCCCGGCATCGCTCCGCCTTGAACCTCACTCGTACCTTCGATCCGTCGGGGACCGAGAGCTCGGCCGGCGCGGCGATCAACACGTCCTGCCCTACATCGACGATGTAGTCGCGATGGCTGCCGAGATACGCCTGGCCGCGCACGGTCCCTGGCAGCGTGTTGTCGGCGTCGATACCGGCGCCCGCCAACAGCTCCACATCGTGCGTCTTGACGCAGAAGCTCATCGGCTCGCCGGGCCCCGCGAAGTTGCCCTGTCCGATGTCGAGGGTATGCCCGGCGACCTCGACCCTGTGTCCCGACAGGTGCGTCGCGCTGATGACATTGCTGCCGCCGATGAAGCGAGCCACGAACTCCGAAACGGGACGCTCGTAGACGTCTTCGGGTGTTCCGATCTGCTCGATGCGACCGGCATTCATCACGACGATGCGATCGGCCATGGTCATAGCCTCCACCTGGTCGTGCGTGACATAGATCGAGGTGTAGTGGAATTCGTCATGCAGCCTGCGGATTTCGAAGCGCATGTCGCCGCGGAGATTGGCATCGAGATTGGACAGCGGTTCATCGAGCAGCAGGATGTCGGGCTTGGTGGCCAGCGCCCGCGCGAGCGCGACCCGCTGCTGCTGGCCACCGGAAAGCTCGGAAGGATAGCGGTCGGCCTGCGCGCGGAGCTTCGTCGCCTTGAGCAGGACATCGGTGCGCGATGCCCGCTCCGGAGCCGGCATCGACTGCATTTTCAGGCCGTAGCCGACATTCTGCCGCACCGTCATGTGCGGCCACACCGCGTAGCTCTGGAAGATCATGCTCATGTTGCGCCGCTCGGGCGGAACGACGGATTGAACCGATGACAACAGCTTGCCGCCGACGCGGATTGCGCCGGCGTCGGGCTCGAGGAAGCCCGCGATCATGCGCAAAGTGGTCGTCTTGCCGCAGCCCGACGGACCCAGCAGACAGACGAATTCGCCGCGCTCCGCCGACAGGTTGATGCCGTCGACCGAAACCACGCCCGGGTAGCGTTTGGTAAGGTGTTCGATCTCGAGGTTAGCCATGTTGACGACGGAACCTGCAGTAAATCGCAATGACGCCGAATGTCGATTGACGTGATCGCTATGCTATCAGCTAAGAACGAGCTCGACCGAGCGCAGCGCCCATGGGTACGATCGGCGGTCGCGCGGCCTCTCCCTCAACAACGCTTTCGCGAACAGCACTCGCGAAACTACTGGCAGAGGGTGCCGGCGAGTGGCTGGAACAGTTGCCGGGTGATGTTCTTTGTTTGCGCTTCTGCGTTGACGGTGTACGCAAAGGTGCCGGTGTTGCCGTCGGAAAAGGTGAACGTCGCGGTGCCAACGGGGGTCCCGGTAGCGCCTGCGGGACTGCCGATCGGCGGAAAGGGCACCGCGTTGAAGGGCGGTCCGACCAGGCGGTAGAGCGTTCCCTGGTAGGTGCCGGGTGCCGTCTTCGGCGCGGTTGCCACCAGCCACATCGGCGTTCGGTCGTGGTCATAGGTAAACCACGTGGCAAAGATCGTGTCGCCCTGGTGCGTAAGATTGACGCCCCACCCCGATTCCGAACCAGCCGGCGAGGCCCACCACAAGTCCTGATAGTTTGTCGCCGCGGCGAAATTCGGCTGCGCCCCATAGACGCAGGTCGGCAGCGGGCCGAACACCTCCCGGGTGAGAAATTTGGTCTGCTGCGTACCATTCACGATGTAATTGAAGGTAGCCCGATTGACGTCGCTGAAGCTCAGCGTCGCCGTGCCAACTGTCGTCCCCGTCGCGCCGCCAGGGCTCCCCAGTGGTGAAAATGGTACCGCGCTGAACGCCGGGCCGTGGGTTTCGAACAACTGCCCGGTGTAGCTATCCGGATTGGTACCTGTCTTGTTTGCCGTCATCGACAACCACCAGCCCTTGCCTGTGACGTCGTAGGTGAACCAGGTCGCAAAGATTACGGTGCCTTGATGCGCGAAGTTGACGCCCCACCCGGACTCCGAGCTCGCCGGCAAGTTCCACCACAAGCCTTGCGCCTGGACGCCAGCCGCAGCCATACCGTTGCTCGCACCGAGTACCGCAGCGCCTGCATCGAGCATGCCGGCACCACAGGTATCGATAGTGCAAAGGCACTCCAATTGGTCGACGGGGTTTCCGAGGCTGTCGAATTGCGGGGCCGTGCACTGAATCACCGTGCTGTCAGTGTTGTCGCTACTGGTGATCGGGAACGGTCGCGCGGTGGCTTCCAGCAGCAACCTCACTTGCAATGGCGTCAGCGCTGGCTGCGCGGAGAGCATCAGCGCCACCGTCCCGGCCACCAGCGGCGCGGAGAAGCTGGTGCCCAGCGACGGGTTGAAGCTGTCCGTGTAGATGGGAGCGACCGGACTGGTCGCGCCGGAGTTGGAGGTCGTCAGAATCGGGTACAAGCACGGTGAGCCCGCCGTGATGTTGACGCAGTTGCCGCCCGGTGCGCTGATCGCTATCTCGGGCCCGAGATCGGAGAAGCCGACCTTGGTGCCGACATGGCGCAACCCTCCCACGGCGATAATGCCGTCGCAATTGGCGGGCACGCCAACAGCATGACCAGCAGAATTGCCGGCGGATGCGACGATCACCGTTCCGGCAGCATTGATTGCGGCCACCGCGTCTTGATAAGCAGGATTGCACGCTCCCTCTCCGCCCAAGCTCATATTGATGACCTGGGCGCGGTTGGGATTGGCCGGCACCCCTGGCACCGTCATGCCAGCGGCCCAACGCATACCCGCGATAATGTCGGAGTCAAAGCCACCGCATTTGCCCAGCACGCGCACCGGCAACACACGGACATTGCGTCCAACGCTGGCCATGCCGATGCCGTTGTTGGTCAGCGCGGCGATCAGCCCAGCGGTTTGCGTGCCATGCCAGGTGCTGTTCTCGGCCACGTATCGGCCGGTGCTCGGATCGAGCGGCGTGCACTGGTAGAAGCGCCCCGTGCGGTTGTTGGCCTCGGCGGCGGTGACCCAATCACCCGGATCAGACGGGTCAGGATCGCGACCATCGCCATCGTTGGCAATAGCCGCGTCGCTGACCATGTCGTAGCCCGGCAGCAAATTGCCGCCGGCCGCAAGGGCCAACAGGTCCGGGTGATCGAAACGCACACCGGTATCGAGCACCGCCACCACGATGCTTGGACTGCCGGTCGTGATGCTCCAGGCCGCCTCGACGTTGATCGACGACTGTACCGCACCGGTGGGTGCCCGCAGGTACCACTGGCCCACGGCGGGGCCATTGCCTCCCACCCCGTCGGCATAGAGCGGATCGTTAGGGGCCACGAAATGACGCCGGCGCTGGTCCGGCACGGCATATTCGACATCGCTTTCGAGCGCCAGTCGCTGCGCCAGTTCGGCCGAGGTGATGCCGCTGGCGAATACGACCTGTGAGCGGTCGGACACCATGGAGCCGGCGCTCATCGCCAAACCAAGCCGCTGGCCGAGCGCCTGCGCACGCCCGACTTCATGTGCGGTGCCGGTGAGCACCTGCTCGCGCAGCAAAGACGAGTCGGCTTTGAGCTTGACGATTACGCGCGCAGCGTCATCGGTGAGAACGGTGTCGACGGTCTGCGCGCGAATTTGCATCGGGATCGATGCGAGCAACGTGGCGCACAACACGACAAGGCTGTGACGGATCCTGCGCATCAACCGTAGCTCCACTCTGGCTGGCCGCACGTGTACGGCAAGGAAAAGGATCGGGATTCCAGATACGAACCGGAGAATTCCGGTCCGGTCGGCCCCGTAGGATACACAGCGCGGTGGACTGCGCGCAATGCCAGTGTCTATCCGCTTACAGACTGTTACACCGCAAGCGAGGCAACCGATAAAATCGGTCCACCTCCAGCTAATGCGACGATATCCTGGTCGCCCCGGCGTTGCCATGTCCATAGCCCTGTTCACACCCTTCACGCTTCGCAAACTCAAGCTCGCCAATCGCATCGTCGTATCGCCGATGTGCCAGTACTCGGCGGTAGACGGCTGCGCCACTGACTGGCACATCGTGCATTGGGGCCAGCTTCTGCAATCGGGCTCGGGCATGTTCACGATCGAAGCCACCGCGGTATCCGCGGTTGGCCGCATTACTCATGGCTGCCTCGGACTTTACGACGACGCATGCGAGGACGCCTTGACCAAACGGCTGGCGATCGCGCGCGCAAACGCGCCGCCGATGCCGGTGGCCATCCAGTTGGCGCACGCGGGCCGGAAGGGTTCGTCGCAGGTACCCTGGGAAGGCGGGCAACTCATTCCTCTTGCCGAAGGAGGATGGACGCCCGTGGCACCGTCGCCGATTCCGCAACTGCCGACCGAGCCGCCACCGGCCGCACTCGACACCCCCGGCATCGAACAGATCAGAGATGAATTCGTCGCCGCTGCGCGCCGTGCATCGCGCATCGGCCTCGACGCGCTCGAGTTGCATTGTGCCCACGGATATCTGCTCCATGAGTTTCTGTCGCCGCTCTCGAACCATCGCGACGACGCCTATGGCGGCTCGTTCGACAACCGCGTCCGCTTTCCGCTGGAAGTGTTCGCCGCAGTTCGCGGCACATGGCCGCAGCACAAGCCGATGGGCGTGCGCATCTCGGCGACCGATTGGGTCGACCGCGGTTGGACGATCGACGATTCCATCGCACTCGCGCAGCGCCTCAAAGCTGCCGGCTGCGACTGGATCGACGTGTCGAGCGGCGGTATTTCGCCGGCGCAGAAGATCCCGCTCGGCCCGGGCTATCAAGTGCCGCTCGCGCGGGCGATTCGCCGCGCGACGTCGATTGCGACGATGGCGGTAGGGCTCATCACCGATCCGAAACAGGCCGAGAGAATCGTCGCCTCAGGCGATGCCGATCTGGTGACGATGGCGCGCGCGATGCTTTGGGATCCGCGCTGGCCGTGGCACGCAGCGGCTGTCCTGGGAGCGCAGATTAACGCACCGAAGCAATACTGGCGCTCACCTCCGCGCGAGACGCCCGATGTCATTGCGCATGCGAAGCTCGGCATGCGCTAGTTACATGCTCCTTCGATACTCCCCGCCCACGTCGAACAGCGCCTTGGTAATCTGCCCCAGCGAACATACGCGGACGGTGTTCACCAGCTCGGCGAACACGTTGCCGTCCTCGATCACGGTGCGCTTCAATCGCTCCAGCGCTTTCGGCGCGGCCTTGGCGTTGCGCGCATGAAACTCCGTCAGCCGCTTTAGCTGCGACTGCTTCTCATCCTCGCTCGACCGCTGCAGATCGACCTTCTGCGGCGGCGCGGTATCGGCGTGCGGATTGCGGAAGGTGTTGACGCCGACGATCGGATAGCTGCCATCGTGTTTCTGGTGCTCGTAGTACATCGACTCTTCCTGGATCTTGCCGCGCTGGTAGCCGGTCTCCATTGCGCCCAGCACGCCGCCGCGCTCGCTGATCGCCTCGAATTCCTTGAGCACCGCTTCCTCGACCAGGTCGGTCAGCTCCTCGATGATGAAGCTCCCCTGGTTCGGATTTTCGTTCTTGCCCAGGCCCCATTCGCGATTGATGATGAGCTGGATCGCCATCGCCCGGCGCACGGACTCCTCGGTCGGCGTGGTGATCGCCTCGTCGTAGGCGTTGGTGTGCAGGCTGTTGGTGTTGTCGTAGGTGGAGATCAGCGCCTGCAGCGTGGTGCGGATGTCGTTGAACGAGATCTCCTGCGCGTGAAGGCTCCGTCCGCTGGTCTGCGAATGAAACTTGAGCTTTTGCGAGCGCTCGTTGGCGCCGTAGCGCTCGCGCATCGCCACTGCCCAGATGCGGCGCGCGACGCGGCCGATGACCGCGTATTCGGGGTCCATGCCGTAGCTGAAGAAGAACGACAGGTTGGGTGCGAAGTCGTCGATGTGCATGCCACGCGCGAGATACGCTTCCACAAAAGTGAAGCCGTTGGACAAGGTGAATGCGAGTTGCGAGATGGGGTTCGCGCCGGCTTCGGCGATGTGATAGCCGGAGATCGACACCGAGTAGAAGTTCTTCACGTCGTGCTGGACAAAGTATTCCTGGATGTCGCCCATGACCTTCAGGCTGAACTCGGTAGAGAAGATGCACGTGTTCTGCCCCTGGTCTTCCTTGAGGATGTCGGCCTGCACGGTGCCGCGCACCGTGGATAGCGTCCACGCCTTGATCTTCTGCGCTTCGCCGTCGGTGGGGTCGCGGTTGTTGTCGGCCCTGAATTTGTCCAACTGCTGATCGATCGCGGTGTTCATGAACATCGCGAGGATCGTCGGCGCCGGACCGTTGATGGTCATCGACACCGAGTTGTTCGGCGCAGTCAGGTCGAAGCCCGAATAGAGCACCTTCATGTCGTCGAGCGTGGCAATCGAGACGCCCGAGTTGCCAACCTTGCCGTAGATGTCGGGACGAAGATCAGGATCGTTGCCGTAGAGCGTGACCGAGTCGAAAGCGGTGGACAGACGCTTTGCCGGCATGCCGTCGGCGAGCATATGGAAGCGCTTGTTGGTGCGAAACGCGTCTCCTTCGCCGGCGAACATTCGCGTCGGATCTTCGTTCTCGCGCTTGAACGCGAACACGCCTGCGGTAAAGGGGAAGCTGCCGGGCACGTTCTCAGTGAGCTGCCAGCGCAGGATCTCGCCGTCGTCTTCGTACTTGGGCAGCGCGACTTTGGGAACGTGGGTGCCGGAAAGGGAAACGGTCGTCAGTGCCGAGCGAATCTCCTTGCCGCGGATTTTCACGACATATTCGTCACCCGTGTACGAGGCCTTGGTCTTCGGCCACATGTCGAGGAGCTTCTTGGCGCGCGGATCGAGGGCCGTGTTGCGGTCGGCGATCAATTCGTCGAGTCGCGCGTAGTCGGCCGCACTCGCTGGAGCACCGACTGGTGCGGCGTCGGTCCGCAGCACATGTCCGTCATTCGCGCTCGTCCCTCCCGCTTCGTCATTCCCGCGCAAGCGGGAATCCAGCGTCTTTGGGTCGGTCTCAACGCCACTGGGTCCCCGCTTTCGCGGGGACGACGAGATTGACATGTCGCCGCTCGAAGCGACGGTTTGCGTGGGCGAAGCACTCAGCATCGCCTTCGCCGCCACCAACTGCTGCCGCTCGCGCGAAATCCTCGCCTGCTCCTGCGCCCAGCCGTGATACCCGCGCACGGTCTCGGAGATCTCTGCCAGATAGCGGACGCGCGCCGACGGCACGATCGCGTGCTGGCGTGTCGAGTGCTTCGTCGATACGACCGGCAGCTTGCCGGCGCCGAGCTTCAGGCCCCGCTCCACCAGATGCGCTACGAGCGCTTGATAGAGTGCAGTGACGCCGTCGTCGTTGAAGCGCGACGCGATGGTTCCGTACACCGGCATTTCGTCCGGCGGCTGCTTGAAAAGCTCGCGGTTGCGCTGATATTGCTTGCGCACGTCGCGCAGCGCGTCGGCGGCGCCTTTGCGATCGAACTTGTTGATGGCGACGAAGTCGGCGAAGTCGAGCATGTCGATTTTCTCGAGCTGGCTCGCCGCGCCGAACTCGGGCGTCATCACATACAGCGACGCATCGACATGAGGCACGATCGCCGCGTCGCCCTGGCCGATACCGGAAGTCTCGACCACGATCAGCTCGTAACCCGCGACTTTGCAGGCAGCGAGCGCGTCGGCCAGCGCCTCGGAGATTTCACTCGCGGCATCGCGCGTCGCCAGCGAGCGCATGTAAATACCCGAGTTCTTGCCGTCCGAATGGATCGCGTTCATGCGTATGCGGTCGCCGAGCAGCGCGCCACCTGATTTGCGCCGCGACGGATCGATCGAGATGACCGCGATTCTGAGCCTGTCGTCCTGATCGAGGCGAAAACGGCGGATAAGCTCATCGGTCAAGGAGCTTTTTCCGGCGCCTCCGGTGCCGGTGATTCCCAGAACCGGCGCGTTGCTCGTTTCCGCCGCGCGCAACAGTTCATCGCGCAGCTTCGGCGGCACCGTGCCGGCTTCGAGACCGGTAATCATCCGCGCCAGTGATTTGTTGGCCAGATACGCGTTGCCATCCTTAAGTGCCGCGAGGTCCGTGGGCAGGTCGTGGCTCAAATCGACGTCGCAGGCGCTGACGATCTCGTTGATCATTCCCTGCAGCCCGAGGCGCTGGCCGTCTTCCGGGGAAAAAATGCGCTTCACCCCGTAGGCGTGCAGCTCTTCGATCTCGGAGGCGACGATCACGCCGCCGCCGCCACCAAACACCTTGATGTTCGCTCCGCCGCGCTCACGTAAGAGATCGAGCATGTACTTGAAGAACTCGACATGTCCGCCCTGGTACGACGAGACGGCGATGCCGTGCGCGTCTTCCTGCAGCGCGCAGGTGACGATTTCCTCGACCGAGCGGTTGTGCCCGAGGTGGATCACCTCGCACCCGGAGGCCTGCAGGATGCGGCGCATGATGTTGATCGACGCGTCGTGGCCGTCGAACAGGCTCGCGGCCGTGACGAAGCGCACCTTGTGCACCGGCTTATAGACGAGCGGCTTGCGGGCGATGGCGCTATCGTTCATCGGCGAATCCCGGAACCCCATATGGCGCGCCGGTGAGCGGAAAGCTTACTCCTCGGCATGCATTTGCCGACATTATATTACGTTTACGTAAACGTCAAGTTGGCTGGACCGGCCGAGGCAGCCTCACTCTATTTCCGCAGCGGATATTCCAAGGGATCAGCCCCGTCGACCCGAACTTTCGCCGATGTCGAGGGTCCATTGCCCACTTGCCTGTTTCTTGCTCCAAGGCTGCCCTTATAATCGGCGCCTCTTCTCCGGACCAGATTTCAATGACTGCTTTTCTGCACTCGATTCGCCGCGTATTCGCGGCCGTTTTTTTCGTCGCGTTGGGTTGCAATGCACAGGCGGCACTTCCGCCAGGCGTGAGCCAGGGACCGTCGGTCGAGGGCATCACCGAATACGGTCTTGCCAATGGTCTCAAGGTGCTGCTGTTTCCGGACGCGTCGCAGGCCAAGACCACGGTCAACATCACCTATCTCGTCGGCTCCCGGATGGAAAACTACGGCGAGACCGGGATGGCGCATCTGCTCGAGCACATGGTGTTCAAGGGCACGCCGTCGCGGGGCAACCTCATGTCCGCGATGGGCCAGCGAGGAATCGATTTCAACGGGACGACGTGGCTCGACCGCACCAACTACTTCGAGACTTTCCCCGCGTCCGACGAAAACCTCGACTTCGCGCTCGCCATGGAAGCCGACCGCATGGTCAATTCGTTTGTCGCGAAAAAGGACCTCGACAGCGAGATGACGGTCGTCCGCAATGAAATGGAGCGCAACGAGAACAACGCCGTGCGCGTGCTGATCCAACGGACCATGGCGGCGGCATACGACTGGCATAGCTACGGCAAGGACACGATCGGCGCGCGCTCCGACGTCGAGCAGGTCGATATCAGCCGGCTGCAGGCGTTCTATCGCCTCTACTATCAGCCCGACAACGCGGTGCTGGTCGTCGCCGGCACATTCGATCCCGACAAGGTGCTGTCGCTGGTCTCGAAATATTTCGGGCCGATACCCAAGCCAACGCGAGTGCTACCGCGCCTTTACACCGAGGAGCCGGTGCAGGACGGCGAGCGGCAGGTGACGCTGCGCCGGGTCGGCAACACCCAGTGGCTCTCCTCCCTGTATCACACGGTGCCCGCCGCGCATCCGGACTCGGTGGCGATCGAAGCGGCCGTCGGCGTGATGACCGTCACGCCGGGAGGCCGCCTCTATCAAGCGCTGGTCGAAACCAAGAAAGCTGCCGGCGTCGACGATTTCGTCTACAACGGTCACGATCCGAGTTTTGCGATGTTCCTGGTGAAAGTGCCCGATCAGGATCCGATCGAAAGCGCGCGCGACGTCATGCTGCGAACGATCGAAGGCGTCAAGTCGCAGCCGATCACCCCAGTCGAGCTCGATCGGGTGCGGGCGAAGACGATCAAACAGATCGACGACACCATCAACGATCCCCAGCGTCTCGGCATTGCGCTTTCGCAGTCGATCGCCGAGGGCGACTGGCGGCTGTTTTTCCTGCGCCGCGATCGCTGGCGGACGGTGACGCCCGCGGATCTCGATCGAGTCGCGACACAATATTTCAAACCGGCCAACCGCACCGTTGGCGCGTTCGTCCCTGACATGAAGCCGGACCGTTCGCCCGTTCCTCCGACCGTCGATGTCGCGGCCATGGTCAAGGATTACAAGGGTGATCCCGCGGTTGCCGCCGGTGAAACTTTCGACGCGACGCCCGCCAATCTCGACGCCCGCGCGCAGCGATTCATGCTCGCCAACGGCATGAAAGTCGCGCTACTGCCGAAAAAGACCCGCGGCGAAACGGTGCAGTTTGCATTGCGCGTGCATTACGGAGACGAGAAATCGATCTTCGGCCTCGGAGGCGAAGGCAACCTTACCGGCGACATGCTGATGCGCGGCACCGCCCGGCACAACCGCCAGGAAATCGAGGACACGCTCGATCGTCTGCGCGCCAAATTGTCGGCTGGCGGCGGCCAGACTAGCGCGTCGGCACGTGGTCAGACCGTGCGCGCGAATCTCGCGCCGACCCTCGACCTGCTGGCTGAAATCATGCGCCAGCCGTCGTTCCCGCCCGCCGAGCTTGAGACGCAGAAGCGCTCGGAGATCGCGGCGCTCGAAGAAGGCCGAACCGATCCGCGCTCGATCGCCGTTCGCGCCCTGGGCCGTTACGACAATCCGTACCCCGCCGGCGACGGCCGCTACACGCCGACCCTCGACGAAGCGATCAAACAGATCCAGACGCCCGGCGTCGATGCGCTGAAATCTTTCCATCAGCGCTTCTACGGCGGCGCCGCGGCGGAGATAGCCGTCGTCGGCGATTTCGACGCGCCGACGGTCAAGGCACAACTCGAGCGTCTGTTCGGAGACTGGGAGAGTCCGTCGGCGTTTACGCGCGTTCCCGAGCCGCTGGTCGCCAAACGCGCCAACGCCATGCCGATCGAGACGCCGGACAAGGCCAATGCCTTTCTCACCGGGTCGACCTCTTTCGCGCTCAACGATCGCGATCCCGACTACCCGGCATTCCTGCTCGCCAATTATCTGCTGGGCGGCTCGACCAATTCGCGGCTATGGAATCGCGTGCGGCAGAAGGAAGGCTTGAGCTACGGCATCGGCAGCTCGTTACGGGCCAGCAGCTTCGAGGCCAACGGCTTGCTCAGCATCTCCGCGATATTCGCGCCGCAAAACCTGCAGTCACTGCGAACCGCGGTGCAGGATGAGATCAAGCGCGCGTCGACCGAAGGTTTCTCCGCTACCGAAGTCGAGGATGGCAAGAAGGCGATGCTGCAGGAGCGAAGACTCGCGCGCACCCAGGACGCCGGACTTGCCGACGCGTTGACGCAGCAGGCGTATCTGGGGCGGACTTTCGCTTATTCCGGAGAAGTCGACGCAGCCATTGCGAAGTTGACGCCCGAGGCGGTCAACGCCGCGCTGCGCAAGTACATGCAACCGGACGCGTTCGCCTTTGTGTTCGCCGGCGACTTCGCCAAGACCCGCCAATAGGCGAGGCGCACCTAGTATTCGTCATTCCCGCGAAAGCGAGCCCGAAGGGCGAAGTTTCGAGGAACGGCCAAGCGGGAATCCATTGGTTTTGACGGACGCCCGATCCCGGTCGCACTACCAGGCGCCCACGAGGCGCATCAGCGGTTCGGCGATGCCGCGCGCGCATCCCAGCACCGGCGCCGGCGTGCGCAAGCCGCGCGGTCCCGGAAATGGCGCGGCGTATCCCCCCGCCTCCTCGATCAGCAGCAGTCCCGCCATGGCGTCCCATGCGTTGAGCGACAGCTCGACAAAAGCATCGTAGCGTCCGGCCGCGACGTGGGCGAGCTGCAGCGCTCCCGCGCCCAGGCTGCGCACCGCCGTTCCCGCGTCCATCAGCGCCTGGCGGATCGCCATCACTCGCGGCTCGGGATAGCGATCGTGGTGGCCGAGGCAGACGAGTGCGCTCCCAAGCGAAGCACAATTGCTGGCCTGCAAGCGGTCGTCTTTGCCCCGGTGCGTGCGCCATGCGCCGTGTTCCCGCAGGGCATGAAACAGCTCGTCGTGCTCGGGATCGAAGACGACCCCGATTTCGCGCCGGCCATGCGCAACAAAGGCGATCGACACGCAGTAGTAATGGGCGCCACGCAGGAAATTATGCGTGCCGTCGATGGGATCGACGACCCAGATCCGCTCTTCGCCGCCCGCGAACGAAGCCGCCGTTTCCTCGCCGAGAAACGCGTCGTCCGGAAACTGCTGGGCCAATTCCGCGCGAATCAAGGTTTCCACCGCGCGGTCTGCCTGACTCACATAGTCCTGCGCGCCCTTGGTCTCGACCGCAAGCGCGCCGCGCCGGGAAAAGTAATCGTGCGCAAGCTCACCAGCCTTGCGGGCAATTGTCCGAGCAGCGACATGGCGTGCGTGGATGGACAATGGATCCTTGCCTTGGGCAGCGCGTAGTCCCGATCACGTCCTCCGGATTGTAGTCCAACTTCGCTTGCAGTCCGCGCGAAACTCCGCGAGAATTTGGCCACGTCGCGGCGGAAAAGAAGATGCGAAACACCACTCGATTCGCTCCCAACCGCGCGCTGGACGTGATCTGTCTCGGGCGCTTCGCCGTCGATTTCTATGCGCAACAGATCGGCGCACGGCTCGAGGACGTGACCAGCTTCGCGAAGTATCTGGGCGGCTCCTCGGCCAATACCGCGTTCGGTTGCGCGAGGCTCGGGCTGAAGGCCGCGCTGATCTCCCGCATCGGTGACGACGGCCTAGGCAGATTTCTGGTGGAGACGATCGCGCGCGAAGGTTGCGACGTCAGCCATGTCAGCACCGACCCGTCGCGTCTGACGGGCGCAGTGGTGCTGGGCATCAAGGACAAGGACACTTTCCCGCTGATCTTCATGCGCGAAAACTGCGCCGACATGGCCATTGCCGAGGCCGATGTCGAGGAGTCGTTCATCGCGGGAAGCAAAGCGCTTCTGATCACCGGTACCCATTTTTCAACACAGTACATCGACCGCGTCAGCAATCTCGCGCTCGATCGCGCGCACAAGAATGACGTGCGGACTGTCCTCGACATTGACTATCGGCCGGTGCTCTGGGGCCTGACCAAGCGTGGCGACGGCGAAACGCGATATGTTCGCTCCGACACGGTGAGCGCGCATCTCCAGCGCATCCTGCCCAAGATCGATCTCGTGGTGGGCACGATCGAGGAGTTCAACATCGCCGGCGGCAGCACCGACATCATGGAGTCGCTGCGCGTCGTGCGCGCTCTGACCGCCGGCGTGCTGCTGGTCAAGCGCGGCCCGATGGGATGCGCGGTCATCGACGGCGCCATTCCGAGCTCGCTCGATGACGCTTTCAACGGCCGCGGCGTCGAAGTCGCGGTGCTGAACGTGCTCGGCGCGGGCGACGCGTTTTCCGCAGGCTTCCTGTCGGGCTGGGTGCGCGGCGAGGATTACGATGCCTGCTGCCGCTACGCCAACGCCTGCGGCGCGCTGGTCGTCTCGCGCCACGGCTGCGCGCCCGCGATGCCGACCCGAGTCGAGCTCGATTATTTTCTTGCCAACGCCGAGACCATCCCGCGGCCGGATCAGGATGTGACGCTCAGCCGTTTGCACCGGGTGACGGCGCCGCGAACGCCGCGCGACGAAGTGTTTGCGTTTGCATTCGATCATCGCAACCAGTTCTTCGAGCTCGCGCAGGAGGCGGGAGCGGGCGAAGCGCGACTGCCCGCGCTCAAGAAGCTCTTTGTCGCAGCGGTGGGAGAGACCGAGCGGGCACGTTCGCTTGCCCACAGCGTCGGCATGCTCTGCGACGACCGATACGGCCAGGACGCGCTCGACGCCGCCACCGGCCGCGGCTGGTGGATCGGCCGGCCACTCGAGCTTCCCGGTTCGAATCCGCTTCAATTCGACCGCGGGCGCTCGATCGGCACCCATTTGCTCAGCTGGCCGCGCGAGCACATCGCCAAGTGCCTGGTCAAATATCACCCCGATGACTCTATCGACAACCGCCTGGAGCAGGAAGCGCAAGTTCGCGCCTTGTACGACGCGGTCCAGGCGAGCGGGCACGAGCTGCTGCTCGAGATCGTTCCGCCCAGGGAGCTGCCGCGTGCCGACGACACCGTGCTGCGGTCGCTCAAGCGTTTCTACAATCTGGGCATCTATCCCGAATGGTGGAAGCTGCAGCCGATGAGTGCTGTGCAGTGGCAGGCCATCGACGCGCTGATCGCCGAGCGCGATCCGTACTGTCGCGGCGTGGTATTGCTGGGCCAGTCCGCCACCATCGATGAGCTGCGTTCGGGATTTCGCGCGGCGCGTGAGAGCACGACCTGTCGCGGCTTCGCCGTCGGCCGGACGATTTTTGAGGAGCCTTCTCGCCGATGGCTCGCCGGTGCCATCGATGACGACACCTTGATCCGTGAGGTGCGCGGCAGATTTGAAATGCTGATCGACACCTGGCGCGCGGCGCGGCGCGTGGAACAAACGCAAGGCGCCACCGCGTGAGCAAGGTGCGCCTCACGACTGCGCAGGCGCTGGTTCGCTATCTCGCCGAGCTTCATACTGGCGCCGGCAATGCGAAAGTGCCGCTCTTCGGCGGCGTGTTCGCGATTTTCGGCCACGGCAACGTCGCAGGCATCGGCGAGGCGCTTTATCGACATCGCGAAGCGCTGCCCACTTACCGCGCGCACAACGAACAGGCGATGGCGCACATCGCGATCGCTTATGCCAAGGCGCACATGCGCCGGCGCATGATGGCGTGCACCACCTCGATCGGTCCGGGGGCGACCAATCTGCTCACCGCGGCCGCGCTGGCGCACGTCAACCGTCTGCCGGTGCTATTCCTTCCGGGCGACGTGTTCATGTCGCGGGCGCCGGACCCGGCTTTGCAGCAGGTCGAGGATTTCCACGACGGCGGCGTGTCCGCCAATGACTGCTTCAAACCGGTGTCACGCTATTTCGATCGTATTGCATACCCCGCGCAATTGTTGACCGCATTGCCGCGCGCGATTCGGGTGCTGACCGATGCCGCGTTGTGCGGTCCGGTCACCCTCGCTCTGCCGCAGGATGTGCAGACCATGGCGTACGACTTCCCCGAGGACTTCTTCGCGCCATCGGCGGTGTTGTTCGGCGCGCCGCCGGCGATGGAGGCGGAGCTCGCGCGCGCGGTCGCGGTGCTGGGCGAATCGAAGCGCCCGCTGATCGTCGCCGGCGGCGGGGTGCTCTATGCCCAAGCGAGCGAAGCGTTGCGCGCGTTCGCGGAGGAGCATCGCGTTCCAGTGGCGGAAACCCAGGCCGGCAAGGGCGCGCTCGCCTGGGATCATCCGCTGCAACTGGGCGCCATCGGCGTCACCGGCTCGACCGCCGCCAATGCGCTTGCCCGCGAGGCCGACGTCGTGCTCGCCGTCGGAACGCGGCTGCAGGACTTCACCACCGGCTCGCATTCGCTGGCGACGCAAGCCCGGCTCGTGAGCCTCAACGTGAACGCCTTCGACGCGCTGAAGTGGCGCGGTGTGGAATTGCGCGCCGACGCGAGGCTCGGACTCGAAGCGCTGTCGCACGCGATGCCAGGCTGGCAATCCGCCGGCGATTGGCAAGCGAAGGCGACAAAAGCGGCAAACGATTGGCGTGCTGCGGTGGACCGCATCACGGACCGCCGCGAGGCCCTGCTTCCCTACGAGGGCGAAGTCATCGGCGCGGTTCAGCGCTCGGCCACCCCTTCTGCAAATTCGCCGTCGAACGACATCGTCGTCTGCGCGGCGGGAACGCTGCCCGCCGAGCTGCACAAGCTCTGGCGCACGGCGACGCCCGGCGGCTACCACATGGAATACGGCTACTCGTGCATGGGCTACGAAATCGCCGGCGGGCTCGGCGTCAAAATGGCGAAACCCGAGCGCGAGGTCATCGTCATGGTCGGTGACGGCAGCTACCTGATGCTCAACTCGGAGATCGCGACCTCGGTGATGCTCGGCAAAAAGCTGATCATTGTGGTCCTCGACAACTTGGGCTACGGCTGCATCAATCGCCTCCAGCAGGCCTCCGGCGGCGAGCCGTTCAACAATCTCTTCGACGATTGCGTGCAGGGACCCGCCGGCGCGCCACGCATCGACTTCGCCGCGCACGCGTCGTCGCTCGGGGCGCTCGCGGAGAATGTGAAGACCATTCCCCAGCTCGAAGCGGCCATGGCGCGCGCCCGCGCTGCGGATCGCACCTATCTCATCTGCATCGAAACCGACCCCGATCGCACCACCGCGGAAGGCGGATGTTGGTGGGAAGTGGCGGTGCCTGAAGTCTCCGACCGGGTCCAAGTGCGAGA
The DNA here is from genome assembly GCA_036491495.1 of Casimicrobiaceae bacterium. GTDB lineage: Bacteria > Pseudomonadota > Gammaproteobacteria > Burkholderiales > Casimicrobiaceae > PALSA-1003. Next base: position 33,692 of record DASXBW010000043.1, on the reverse strand, counting down.
GGCTCGACACGCCTACGAGCAGGACAAGCAGCAGCAAAAGCCATGAGTCAAACCCGGGACGCAAACTCAGGCGCCGCATTCAGCGTCAAGATCGGCATCAATCCGATTTCCTGGAGTAACGATGACCTGCCGACGCTCGGCGGTGAAACGCCGCTCGAGGTCGCGTTGAGCGAAGGCAAGGCCATCGGCTACCAGGGTTTCGAGCTCGGCAACAAGTTCCCGCGCCAATCCGCGGCATTGCGGAAGGTTCTTTCACAGCATGGGCTGGAGCTCGTCTCCGGCTGGTACTCGGGCCAGCTCGCGCGTCGCTCGGCGGAGGAGGAAACCCGCGCCGTCGAAGCGCACCTCCAGCTTCTTGCCGACAACGGCGCCAAGGTCATGGTCTACGGCGAAATGGCCGACAGCATCCAGGGCAATGCTTCACCGCTGTACAAGCGTCCTCGATTTTTCCATCGCGAACAGTGGCACGCCTACGCCGACAAGGTCACCGCGCTCGCCCGTTACACCCTTTCGCGCGGTGTCCGACTGGCGTATCACCATCATATGGGCTCGTACGTGGAGACGCCGTCCGATGTCGATCAGTTGATGGTGCTGGTCGGCGACGAAGTCGGCTTGCTGTTCGACAGCGGGCACATGAGCTTTGCCGCAACCGACGAAAACGCCGCGCCGGCGATGCTCGCCAAACACGTTCGGCGCGTGTGTCACGTCCATTGCAAGGACGTTCGACCGCAGGTGCTACGCATGGCGCGCAATCGCAACTGGAGCTTTCTCGAATCGGTCATCAACGGCGCCTTCACGGTTCCCGGCGACGGCGCGGTCGATTTCAGGACGCTGCTGAAGCTGCTACACGACAACGCCTATCGCGGCTGGCTGGTGGTCGAGGCGGAACAGGATCCAGTCGTGGCGCCAAGCTATGAATACGGTGACAAGGGATACCGGCATCTGCGTGGGTTGGTGGAGGAAATGGCATGAGTCTCTTGATCAAGGCGAAGCGGGACGGCCCTGAAATCGTCAGGGTGACTCCGGAATCGGCCGGTTGGAAATACGTCGGCTTTGCGGCGTACCGCCTCGCACCCGACGAGGAGGTCGCGCCGAGAACGAGCGCCACCGACGAGGTGTGCATCGTCGTTCTGAGCGGCACTGTGAGCGTCAAGACCGAAGGGCAGACGTGGCGCGAGCTCAGCGGCCGCAGCAGCGTTTTCGAGCAGCGCGCGCCGTACGCCGTGTATCTGCCGCGCGGCAACGGCGTGACCGTCCGTGCCCACACGCCAAGCGAGATCGGCGTGGCAAGCGCGCCTGGCAAGGGCCGCTCACCCGCGCGCCTGATCGAGCCGGAAACGATGAAGCGCTTCGCTCGCGGCGAGGGCCTCAATCAGCGCTTCGTCTGCGATATCCTGCCGCAAACGGAAGCGGCCGATCATCTGCTGGTGGTGGAAGTCGTCACGCCGGGCGGGCACTCTTCCAGCTACCCTCCGCACAAGCACGATACCGACAATCTGCCGCTCGAGAGCTCGCTCGAGGAAACGTATTACCATCGGTTAAATCCCGCTCAGGGCTTCGCGTTTCAACGCGTGTACAGCGACGACCGCTCGCTCGACGAAGCCCTCGCGGTCGAGGATCACGATGTGGTACTGGTCCCGAGAGGCTATCATCCGGTGGTCGTGCCGTATGGGTACGACTCATACTATCTGAACGTGATGGCAGGCCCGACGCGGGAGTGGCATTTCAAGAACGACCCGGCGCACGAGTGGCTGCTCCAACGTTCACCGACAGCGGGGTCAAAATGATCGAAGTCGCCTTGTTCGGAGCCGGCCGTATCGGCACCATCCACGCCGGCAATCTGGCGCGTCAACCGGGAGTCAAGCTCAAGTACATCGCCGACGTCAATCGCTCCGCGGCGGTCGATCTCGCTGTCAAGCATCGCGCCGAAGTGCGGGCCGCCGACGCGATCTTTGCCGACGAGGCGATCACCGCCATCATCATCGCTTCCAGCACCGACACCCACGCGGAGCTCCTCCAGCGGGGAGCCGCCGCCGGCAAGGCGATCTTCTGCGAGAAGCCAGTCGATCTCGATCTGGTGCGCGCCCGCGCCTGCGCCCAGGCGGTGGGCAAGGCCGGTGTGGCCTGCATGATCGGTTTTCAGCGCCGCTACGATCCGACGTTCGTCGCATTGAAGACGCGCCTTTCGGCCGGCGAGATCGGGGAGCCCGAGATGCTGGTCATCACCAGCCGCGACCCGGGCGCGCCGCCCATCGAATACCTGGGCACGTCCGGAGGAATTTTCAAGGACATGCTGATCCACGATTTCGATATTTTCCGCTGGATACTCGATGACGAGGCACTGACGCTGTTCGCGACCGGAAGCTGTCTCACCGACCCGGCGATCGGTGGCGTCGGCGATATCGATTCCGCCGCGGTGACCATTCGCACCCGTCGCGGCCGCCTCGCCCAGATCAACACCAGCCGCCGCGCCGCCTATGGTTACGATCAGCGCTTCGAAGTCCTCGGCAGCAAGGGAATGCTGCAGGCGGGAAATCACAAGCCGACTGAAGTATTCGCGCACAAAGCCGACAATGTCAGCCAGGACAAGCCGGAGCATTTTTTTCTGGAGCGCTATCGCGTCGCGTATGCCAACGAGATGGCGCACTTCTTCGACGCGCTCGCCAACGGGAAACCGCTGCAGATAACTGTTCAGGACGGGGTCAAGGCGCTTGAGCTCGCGGAAGCCGCTACGCGTTCATGGCGCGAGCGGCGCGCCATCGAGCTGTAGCGGCGAATTTATTCCCGTCGCCACTTGGCGGCTATCGCCGCCTCCGCTTACGGTCAATTGACACTCGGTTTACCTACCGGAAGAGCGGCCGCAAGCGTCGGGTGAAGCCAGCGAATTCCAGCCTTCAAAGGAAGAGATGACCACGACGTCCCGCTTGCGCATCGGTATCGCGGGCCTCGGCCGTATGGGCCGCCGGCATGCGGACAATCTCGCGCGGCGCGTCCCGCGCGCAGAGCTGATCGCCGCCTGCAGCCCGCTCGAGGATGAGCTCACTTGGGCGCAGCAGGATCTCGGCGTCGCAAGCCTCTATGCCGACTATCGCGAGCTGCTCGCGGATACCCGGCTGGACGCGGTGTTCCTGGTCACGCCCACGTCCATGCACGCCGAACAGATCGTGCAGGCGCTGCAAGCGGGCAAGCACGTCTTCTGCGAAAAGCCTCTCTCGCTCGATCTTGCGCATTGCCATCGGGTCGCGGACGTCGCGGCAAAGCATCCCCGGCTCAAAGTCATGATTGGCTACGGACGGCGCTTCGACCCGAGCTATCGCGACGCGTACGACAAGGTTCGGGCGGGCATGATAGGCAAGCCGTTCCTGGTGCGGTCGCAAAATCTCGACATGAACGATCCGTCGGGCTTTTTCGTGCGCTTTGCGCCCACCAGCGGCGGCATCTTCCTCGACTGCACCGTCCACGACATCGATCTTGCCCGTTGGCTGCTCGGCGACCCCGAACCGATCCGCGTGTTCGCGACCGGCGTCGTTGCGCTGCACGAGGGCTTGCGGGAATTCGGCGACGTCGACAACGGCGTGGCGACCTGCGAATTCGCCGGCGGCCAGATGGCGTGCTTCTTTGCGTCGCGCACCATGGCGCATGGGCACGAGACATCGACCGAGATCTTCGGCACGCTGGGCCGACTGAGCGTTGGCCAGAATCCACGTCTCAACCGAGTCGACATCTCCGATACTCACGGAGTGCGCAACGAATGCACCCCAACCTTCTATGAGCGGTTCGAGGAGGCGTTCCTGCGCGAGGCGACGCATTTCGTCGATGCCGTGCTCGACGATTCCGCCCCCGCGCTGACACTGCACGACGCGACCGAAGCAACGCGAATCGCTCTCGCCCTACGCGAATCGCTGCGCACGCGCAGCGTGATCGAGCTGTCCTAAAGACAGCCAAAATGGGCGATAGTGTCCACAAAAACTCGCGTCAAGGATGCGAGCGTCGCCCGCTTTCACCATGCTCAATAGGCGTCACGTCACGCCTATCGGTATGAAGCACGCGCTGGCCCCACGTGACCTGCTGTTGACGCTGGCCGTCGTCACGCTGTTGGGCTTCACGTTTGTTCCGATCAAGGTCGGCTTGCGCGAGTTGCCGCCTTTCGCACTCGCCGCACTGCGCTACTTCTTCGCTGCAGTGCCGCTGGTGCTGGTGATCAGGCGGCCGCGCATGCCGTGGCCCGACGTGGTCGGATACGGACTGGCGATCGGTGTCTTCCAGTTCGGCCTGCTGTTTCTGGGGATGCAGCTCGGCATGCCTGCCGGACTCACGTCGCTGGTGATACAGGTGCAGGTGTTCTTTACCATCGGTCTGGCCATCGCATTTCTCGGCGACCGCTTGCATCGGCACAATCTCGTCGGCGCGGGCATCGCCACCGCCGGCATCGCGATTGTCGCCGTGCGGCAGCTGAGCGAAGGCGCCCACGCGACACTGGTCGGCTTCGCGCTGGTGATCGTCGCTGCATTCGCCTGGGGCGTCGTATTGTTCCTCGCCTGGGGCGCGACGCTGTTCGGATTCGCATCGTGGGCGAGATTGCTCCACCGCTACCCAACCGGGCTCATCGCGCCGTTCGCGTTGCTGCTACCGGTTTCCGGGATCGTCAGCGGCGCGATTTTTCTTGGCGAGTCGCTGGCACCCTTGCAGGCCGTCGGCGGCGCGCTGGTGTTCGCGGGCCTGGCGGAGAATGTCTACGGTCCGCGCATTCGAGCCTGGGTGTGCCGGGCACGTTGAGATTACGAAAATGATCCGCGCGTGAGAGTTTGTTAACGCGGCATCGCCGCCACTTCGCGATCCCATTTCTCCAGCAGGCGCTTGCGCTCGGCTGCGCTGCCGTATTTGGCGAAGTCGTAGTTGATCAGTTTGATCTCGTCCATCTTCGGCGCACCAGGCGGCGCCGGCGCCGCCTTGTTCGACGGCGTCTCATAATTCTTGGTGTCGGCGCCGATTTTCTGCGCCGCCGGCGTCAGCGCCCAGTCGTAGAACTTTTTCGCGTTGTCGAGGTTCCTGGCGCCCTTGATGATGCTCATCGAACCCACCTCGTAACCCGTTCCCTCGCACGGGATGACAATTTTCACCGGAAAGCCCCCCCGATCTCGGTGACGCCGTCGTGCAGGAAGGTCACCGCGATGCCGGTCTCGCTGCGGCCCACCGCGCGGATCGCTCTGGGACCGCTGCGGGGATAGTTGTTGATGTTCCGATGCATGCCCTTGAGCAGCTCGAAGGCCTTGTTCTCGCCGAAGATCTGCACGAAAGTCGCGATAGTGGCGTACGCGGTGCCCGAGGCGTTCGGGTTGGCCATCCGCACCTCATCGCGATAGATCGGATTGGCGAGGTCGGCCCAGCATTTAGACTCGGGCAATTTACGCTTGGCCAGAATCTCCGGGTTGTAGCCGATCCCCAGCGCGCCGGTGTAGACGCCGACGGTTCGATATTTCGACTGCTCCACCTGGCGCACCGCCCACTCGTGCAGTTGTGGAAGCATCGGCGAACGGTACTCCTCGGTGAGGCCCAGCTCCGCGGCTTGCAGATGCGGATCCCCCGATCCGGTGTACCAGACGTCGATCTTGGAATTCGCGCGCTGGGCAGCCACCTGCGCCACCGCCTCTCCCGCGGACTTTTGCGTCATTCCGATCTTGATCCCCGTGTCCTTCTGGAATTGGTTGACAATCGCCTCGCACCACGGCAGTTGCACGCTGCAAATGATGTTGAGCTGACCTTGCGCCGCGGCGCTGTTTATCGCGAACGCGCAAGCGAGCGCAAGCAGCCGATGACTATTCCGTCGCACGTGACGGGTCCTCGAGTCGATGTGGCGCCGGCCGGGCGCGGGCACATCGCGCATGATAATCCTGCGCTTACTTTCGCGCAGGATGCTAGCGTGAGTTGTAGCTAGCCATCACTTGCTGTCGCTGCCCGAAGTGAACCAGTACATCATCTTCCGTTTGAAGTTGAGCGGCGGAATGACGCTCTGGGCGCCGATCACCGAACTCGCGCCGCCATTCTTCTGGACCGCGCCGATCAACACCGTCTTGGTTTCCCCATTGACCAACACCGTCGCGAGCACTGGCGACGGCGGCAGCCCGCCTCCGACGAAGGTGGCGGATTGGTCCCCGCCGCAGCTACCCGTCACCCCTATGGAGCCGGAGCCGTTGAACAGGTTGACGAAATATCCGCGCGCCTCGCCGAGCGCCGTGGTGCAGGTGCCTGCGGTCGCTGCTATCGCGCGGTTGGTGCTGAAGGTGAACATTCCGCCGGCGATTGCCGCCGACGTGACGGTCTGCTCTCCGACGCCGTGCTGGTTCAGCGTCAGGTACCAGCCCTTCTGGCTTGAATTCGGCAGGACGGTAGCGCCACTGCAGGAAGGGTTGGCGGTAAAGTCGCCGAACGACGATGTGGAATCGAGGTTCACCGCGTGCGCCTTGTCTGCGGGCGACGCAGACAGATCATCCAGATACACGTAGAACCGGTTGACAACCGGCGTGGTAAACGGATATTGGCTGCTCAACGGATGCTCGCGGTCCCCCGAGCCGAACGCCAGGTACACCTTGCCGCTGTTCGGCAGCGCCGCCGGCGCGTACTGGAACTTGCGCCCGGAGCCGCTGGTATAAGCGACGGTATGGATAACCCAGGACGCGCTGGCGAGCGGTGTCCTGGTGCTGTCGACGAAGTCGATGCGGTAGACGCTGCCGCCGGTATCGACCGCATAGGCGTAGTCGGGGTAGCCGTCGAAGTCGACGTCGGCAAACGTGATGTCGGCGATGACGCTGCGTTCGGTATCGAACGTTCTGAGCACGGTGCCCGTGTCCGCGTCGATAATGTATACGTGGTTGCCTTTGGGGGTCGCGCACGACGGCGACGAAGTGTTCGCGTCCTCGCACGCATCGTAGCCGCCGCCCACGGCGATAATCGGGATGGTGTTCGAGTATCCCTTGAGGAATGCGGTATTCGGCAACGACCACGTCTGTCCCATGCCGCTCGTCCCCGCACTGCAGCCGGTGTCGTCAGTCAGGTTGGGGCAGCCGATCTTCCACTTGAAGCTGGGCGATCCCGGCGAGGACACATCGAGGCCATAGATCATTCTTCCGCCGCGGCGCATGGTCGGATAGATCCACACTTTGGAACTGTCCGCGTTCTGGTAGACGCCGATCGAGCCATCGAAAAGGTAATCCCGCAGCTGCGAGCCCACCAGTGGCGTGGTGCCGTAGGAAACCAGTGGGGTGTTGTCTCTCAGGCGTTGCAACGGGGAGACCCCTCCCGAGGTGGCACGCGCCGAGAAGAACTCGTTGGCGACCAGCGCCCAACGTTCCTTTCCGGTGGCCGAGTCGACCGCCCTCAGCGTGCCGTCGTTCGCACCGTAGAAGACGCTCACCCCCGTCGAGCCGCCGTAGTCGATCGCCAGCGGGCGCGAGTGGATGACATCGCCGTGCAGCGACGGCCGCGTTTCCGTCACGTTGCCGTTTGCGTTCTCGTCGTTGACGTCCTTCCCGAGCGTGAAGTCGACGACGCTTTGGGCGAGCCCGGAGGAGGTCGTCGTGAGCGCCGTCAGTCCGCCGGACTGGTACGTTTTCATCGTCCGGTTGACGTTCCAGGTGGGCGATGAATTGGTGTTTGGCGGATTGTTGCCCTTGCGGATGACTTCAGCCACCGAGCCCTTTTCCACGAAGGGACCATCGGGCGCGTCGGACCATTTGCTCAAGGTCGTGGTCGTGCAGAGGCCTGCCGGCAGGGGATTAACGGGAACCGTGGACCAGTAGGTGCTGGAGTCGGTCGTCCAGTAGCTCGTGGCGCAGTTGGTGATGAAGCCCGTTGCAGGGTTGATCGCCAGCGTGCCGACCGAATCCGCCAGCCCGACCCCGCTGTTCGGATCGAGTATCAGTTGGTATTGCTTGAGGTTGCCGAACCACCGCGGCTTGAGATCGGGATCGGGACGGAACACGCCGACGAACACCTGGTTGTCGCGCACCGCACGGTTGGTGGCGCTGATCGGCAGGCTGGCCGATGCAAACATCGAGTTGACCGATTGTATTTCGGAGAAGATGTTGAGCAGGTCGGTTTGAATCTGGCCCTGATTGGTCGCCGAGTAATATTTGCCGCCGCCCACCCGGGCCATGCTCATCAGCAAGCCGGTCTGGTCGGCGTTTTGAGATGCGTTGAAAACGTCGATGGTGTAGGTGGTGATGTTCTGCCGGCCGCTGACGCTGCTGACGTCGGTCAGGTAAAGAAAGCGGGTCCATTCATCGGCAGCACGCGGCTTGGAGGGAGGAGAATAAGTCCCGGTCGGCGTGACCGTGGTCTGGACATACGTGCAATCGACGCCCCATTGCTTGTTCGACGACGTACAGATATTCGGCGTCAGGAACCGGCTGGTATTCGCCACCGCGGTCGTTCCGGCAAGGCAGATGTTGCCGACCGTCGAAGGAGCGTTGCTCTTGGAGCACGCGCCGTAGCCGCCGTCGAGGGTGATGGTCGCGGTGGTGGTGGTGAAGTTCGGTGTCGGGATCTCGGTCGTATCGCCACCGACACCGGCCAGCCACGCATAGTTATCGGCGTCCGGGAATCCATTGCCGATGAAAACAATGAAATTTCTGGCGCAGCTGTCGTTGGCCACGGCGCTGAAGGTTGTCAGCGCCGCGCTGGTGTAGCCCGCGGCATCCGCGTTGCCGTTGTAATTCTGCTGCTGATCGAAGACGATGGGGCCGAAGTGAGTAGCGTCCTGCGGTGTGCCGGCGACATTGTCCGTGGCGTGGGCAGGGCTCGTATAGCCGCCGAAATACTTGAAGGCATCGAACAGCGCGTCGCCATAGTCCATGCTCGCCGAGACTTTCTCCGACGGTGACCCGTAGTTGTCGTAGATCGTCTGCATCAGGGCCTGGAAGGTAACCTTGTTGGTGACGCTCATCGGTCGCAGCGCGTAGCGGACGTAGCCGCCCAGGCGGCCATTGCTGCCGCTGGCGAGCATCATCAGGCCTACGTTGACCGGGGCGTCGACGGTGGGGCCGCCGCCCAGGTTGGCGATAACGGTCTTCATCGCCTGCAGCTCGGCCTGGCCTTGAGTGATGCCTCCCGGCCAGTGTTGGCTTTGCGCCGACCAGTTGGATGTGTTGTCGATGATGATCAGAACGTTGGGGTTGCCCGCGGTGCCACCTGAGGCGCCGGCGAAGATATCGATATCGTCGGCGTCGGCGCGCAGGGGCGCAAACGCCATGCCCAGGCAGACCATCACAGCGAGGGTTCTGGATCGGCGCGAACGGGACGGAGCGAACATGGCTGTCTTTCTTTTCGTGAAGGTTTAGGGACAGTAGGTGGCAACGACATCCGTTCCCACTCGCACCGCGACGCCTTCAGTGACGTCCACCTTCGCCTGAGTGACGTTGTCGGTCGCCTCGGCGCGGACCTGCCACACGGTGTCCGAACACAGGGAATTCGCGGTCGACGAACCGGCCGTTCCGAACGTTTGCATGGTCGACAGCACGCAGGCTTGGTCATTGGCTTCGTTCAGGTTCAGGTTCATGAACGCGTTCTTGATGATCTGAGCCTTGACGCAGGTCGGCGTCGGTGTCAGCGCCACCGTGATGTCCGGATGGCCGTCGCCGTCGATATCGATGCATTTGGTGTTGGGACCCGCGCACGGATTGGGGTAGATCGCGGTGGGGCTCAGGAACAGCCGGGTCGTGCTGATCGCGTCTACGATCGCTTCCTGCGCGGCGGCGATCACCTGCTTGCGCAGCTGCATGTTGCCGACGATCTGCAGGCTGCTCTTGCCGAGATTGAGCGTGGTAAGCGCCAACAGGGTCATCAGCACCAGCATGATCAGCCCCACGACCATCACCACCCCGCGCTGGCGGTTCGGCATCGATGTCATGGCGTTATTGCCCGCTCGGCCGGGTTGGTCAACCGTACCTCGGCCGTGAACGCATGGCGCTTGTACGTCAGACCGGAGCAGAGGGTGGAGCTGCCAGGTGAGCATGTATTGTCGCTGCCATCGGCGTTGTGACCCAGCGTGTAGACCTTGGCGTCGTGGTACCCGGAGGTCGCCTCGGTGTTGCGGGCGAGCAGATTGACGCGTATCGCGACGACGTTGCGCCAATTGCCGGTGGCGCCCGCGGCACCAGCGCCGGTGTAGTTGTCCGGATTGGCGGTGAAAACATCGGGAGCGCCGTCTGGAATCGCGTCGGTATCGAGGCCGTACTCGAGCTGGAGATTCTCGATTCCCTCGACGAGGGGAACGATCGAAAAGCCCGTCGCGCCGAGCTCCGCGCGCTTCAGGGTTGGAATGCCATCGGAGGGATTGTCGTTGTTGGCGACGAAGTAGATGCGCGTGACAAAGCGACGGAAATCGGCAAGCGTTGCGCAGTCCCTCTTGTGCTTGATAAGCCCCGCCGCGGTGGTGTCCATGGCGTAGTAATCGGTGGTCACCACGGAGTCCAGCTCGGTCGCGCTGGCGCAGAGCGACGCCTGAAAGTAGGGCTGCGTTGTCCCGCTGACGAAGGCGTCGCAGCCGGCGCTGCCGACAATGCAGGTGCTCGAGCGGCGTAGCACGACGATGTCGGCGCCGGCACGCACATCGCTCAAGCAGGTGAGCGCCGCAATCGTCGTGGGCGTCGGATTGTCGTAGCCTTGCACATGCAGCGACATCGCGGATTTCAGCGCCGCGACGCTGGTTGCGCAGGGATCGGGCTTGACCGCGGGCGTCGGCAAGGGCCACGGGTCGAACTCGGCGTAATAGCCGGCGAGCGCCAGATCGTCGCTCAGAATCTGCACCGCATAGCGGCCGTTCTCGACCTGACGGCTTGCCTGATCGGTTTCCCGGCGCGCCTGGCTGCTGCTGACCATTGCCGCGGAGAGAACGACCATGACCAGCATCCCGAGCGTGACGGCAACCATCAGCTCGACGAGCGAGAAACCGATTTGGTTGGATCCGGAGATCATTTGCACAGTGGCAGCGCAAGGGAGACGCGCGCCGCAATGACACGCCGGTACGCTTCGTCGCTGCCATAGGACCCCGTGCCGCAGGCGATGCTCGGGGCGACCGTCGCGCTGAGTCCCTGCCAGACCGCGCTCACTCGATAAATCCCCGGCGTGCAGACTCCTGCCGACGGATCGGGGGCCTGCAGCTGCTCGATGCATCCGCGCGCACCCGTCATGGCGCCGACACCGCCTGCTCCAGTGGTTTCGGCTGAGCCTTTAAGGGCGTTGCTCCACTCGCACTGGTCGCGGGCCGCGCCAATCGCCGTGGCGCTGCAATCGCCCGGCTGGTAGTCGCCGGTTCCCAGTGGCGAGTTGGTCACATAACCCTGCAGTCGGTTCGCCATGCACGCGCTGCGCTCGGCATCGGTCACCGCGGCGCTGTTGCAGGTCGCGAAGGGACTCGCCGACATCCGGTCGGCCATGTCCGATACCAACAGCGTTGCCTGGGCGCGTTGAAAGGCTTCGACCCCGACCGCCCCCATCCGGCCCTGCATGCCGAGCATCCCGAGCAGACCGAAGGTGAGAATCACGATGGTCAGCAAGGCTTCCAATAATGCAAAGCCGCACGCCGCCTGCCGAAGGATCGGTGGGGCGTTCACGGGCAAGACGAGGCCTTCGCCAACGGACGACCGCTCAGATCGACGCATACCCATCGCTGCTCGGTGCTCGATCCATGAACTGCGGTGACGACGAAGGAGGGGTTCGTATTGCCCTGGACTCGTCCGGAGCTCTGGTAGACCACGCTGGCAGGCCCGGAAACCGTGACCCCGTTCGTCGCCGGGTGATCGTCGACCGTCAGCGTGCTGGTAGCGTCGGTCGGATCGACGACGCTTACTTGCCAGCCGAGCTGCCAGCCACCCGTGTTCTGCGCCAGCGTTGCGTCCGCGTTGCGTTTGGTTGCCTCGCTGCGCGCGGTGACCAGCGAGATATAGAGCTCGGTCGCGGCAGCCTCGGCGCGCTTGCTCGCGATCAAAGGTGAAAACGAAGGCGCTGCAGTCATCGCCAGAATCCCGACGATGGTGAGCACCGTCAGCATTTCGATCAGCGTGAATCCCGCGCCGCGTCCGCATCGCGCCCCGAAGCGGTCCCGCTCGACGTCTTTCGCTAGTTGGCTGTTGAAATCATTCATCGCAGTCTCCTACCACGCCCCGGAAGGGCCTTTTGCGCCGGTATTGGTAATGGTCAGCGACTGACCCGACAAGTCGCTCGCCTGCGACCCGATAGGCGCTGCGCTTGCGCTGAAGCTCGGCGGGGGCCCCGCGGCAACCGCGATGGCGATCGTGTAATAGGGAGTGACAGTGGCGGGCGTCGGCACGCCGAGCGTGGACACGTCCGATGCATAGCTCCGCTGATCCAGCAGGTACTGTTGCTGCCGTTGGGCTACGTCCGCGAGATACGACTCGGCAGCTGCGCGATTGTTCTTGCGCATGACAGACTGGTACGACGGGTAGGCAATCGCCGCCAAAATGCCGACGATCGCCACCGTGATCAAAACATCGATCAGTGAAAATCCAAGGTGTTGCCGCGTTGCTTTCTGCGTTTTCACGTTGTCCCGAGGTCCTGGGTCGCCGCATACGATCGAGTGGAACGCCTACAAAATTCGTCAGATCCTGCCGCGCCGATCGCGGTCCATCTTTTCGCGGCCGTTACAGCTGTACGCCACATATCGTTTTGCAAGCTCTGCGCCGGCCGGCTATACCGCGCCGACGCATTGCGTGATCTATTGAGCAAGACGTGTGCCGGTGTTCACGACAGGACTTCGAAACGGATGAACGGTCAACGACCGCCGATCCCCGGGTCGAATGAACCGCAAATGGTCGCGCGCCGGTTGCTGCCGATCTGGGGACGGCTGGCCGGTGGTCGACCAGACGTGACGCGTTGGCGTAGGCGATGGTCCAGCACGAGCCTAGGCTCGCGGACTCGAGCATTGTTCAGCCACAGCCGGCACGCATGCGCATGTCCGGAAACCACAGGCCTCTTCTCGCGCCCCGCCGATCTATCGTTTTATGACGCGCGTTACCGAATCCCACTCACATGCACGAACATGACGTCGCAGCAGGTGTTGAGCGATCGCCGTGCTAAGGCACCAGCGAGGTTAAAGCGCGCGACTGCTGTATTAGATCCCACCAGCTCGCCGGGCCCGTTACCAGCACTGCGCCTTGGTCCAGGATCCGCCGGTGACGTCCTTGAAGCCTTGCTCGTTGTAGGTAAGCGTGCCGCAAGGGTCGCCCACTTGTACTCCTGCAGGCGCTGCCCGAACGGTATAGGTCGTCGCGGTAAGGTTCGCCAGCGACAGGGCGTAATAGCTGTTCTCGGTGTGGTTGGCAAAGACGCCGCCGGTGCCAAGGGTCGCCGTTGCGTAAGTGCCCTTTTCCGTGGAGTAGCGTTCCATCTGCGCCGCGACGCCGAGCAGCGCCGCCGTTGCTTCCGAACGGCGCGACTTTTGAATCGAGTTCATGTAACTGGGATAGGCGATCGCCGCGAGGATCGCCACGATCGCGCAGGCAATTACCAGTTCGAGCAGCGTGAATCCGCGTGAGCGCACTGTGCTGTTCCTATTCAGTCGACGTAGATGACCGCGACGCGGCGATGCTCGGGGTCGGACGCATCCATCGTGAAGCGGACTTTGGCGCCGGTCTTCAATGCGTAGATGCTCGACGCCTTGCCGTCGCGCCCGAACACCCGCACGCGCTGCGCGTCGAAGGTAACCTTCTGGCCGTAGACGTGGAACGTGCCAGTGCCGACGCTGACCGCTTCGACCGTTCCCCGGCGCATGCCGGAGCTGTCGTCGGCCATCGCCTTGGCTGCCGCTGGCGAGCTCGACATGCCGTGCGTGTTCATCTTTCCCGCGGACGGCGCCGGCATAGTGGTGGTCATCGCCACCGCAGGTGCCGCGACCAAGAGCAGGATCGTGCTGAAAACGTATCGCTTCATGAGTTGCCTCTCACTGAATTTGACGCCACGACTTGCGTCCTTGGGTGCCCAGTCCCGCCGTCTCGCCGATGACGGCGACCGATCCGGACGAGGTGTTGACATACTTGTTCTCGAACGTTGGCTTCATGCTCAGGAATCCTGGGGGGGCGGGGATGCCGCCCCCTCCCGCGGGGCCGATCATCACACCGCCTCCGTTCTCGTTGTCGATCAGGTCCGCCGCCGAGACCTGCTGGTCGCCATTGGTGTCGAACGTTGGCGTGTCGTAGCGGTTGCCGGTCATGACATTGACTTCCATGATTGCGCCGCTGCCACCATAGCCGCACGGGTCGGTGTTGGGAATGAGCGTGTTGAAGATGACGCGGCCGGCGCGGATCGTCGGATCGTACACCACGCGCTCGCCCGAGCTCGGGAGGTTCATGTACCAGCCCTTCTTGCTCGAGTTGTAATCGCTCGCGGAGATGGTGTTGTCCCCACTCAGCGCGCCGTCGAGGGTCGGTGCGCCGACCGCGTGGGTGGTGATGCGATAGGTGTTGCCGTTGGCGCCGGTCGCGGTGCGCACAACCTGCTGGCGAACCAGATTCGACAATCCGCCAACCGCCGATCCGTTGTCGCGAATACCGTAGAAAGTCTGCTGGTCGCGAGTCGAGTTGTCGGACGCATCGATATAGCGTCCGGTACCGAACGCGACCAGGTAGCCGCCTTGCGTGAACTTGGTCACGTCGGGGCGGGTGGTGATAGGCTGGCCCCCGGTATTGAAGAGCGGGGAGCCGCCGAACGCAACCGACCATGCGCCGGGACTCGACGAGGACAGATCGAACTTCCACAGGTTGCCCGCCAGGTCTCCGGCGTAGACGACGTCGGCAATGCCGTCGCCGCTGGTGTCGACGGCGATCGCCCCCGACAGACCATTGGGCGTGGAAACGCTGCCCGACGAGGTATCGATCTTGGCGCGCAGTGCACCGGTTTCGGCATCGAGCACGAACAAGACTGCGTGTCCGGTCGAACTGGCGTTTCCGTCCGACTGGCTGTTGTTGTATCCGTTGGCGACGATGACCGACCAGTGGCCGTCGTTGGTCTTGACCAGCAGCGGTTGGCCAAAGACGTAGCCGAGGTCCGGATCGTTGCTGTCGTTGAATTCCCAGCGCACGATCGATGCCGCCGCTGACTGCCCGAAGCGGCTTGGATCGGTAATATCGAGCGCGTAGACGCCCTGGCCGCCCGCGCCGAGGCCGCCGGCAAGCAGGGTGTGCCATGCACTGCCGTAGTACACGTCGCCCACCGTGGGGGAGCCGTCGACGTAGTACAAATGCGGCGTCGGGTCGCTTGAAGTCGCGGCCAACCGCTGCGTGGTCAGCGCGCTCAGGTTGCGGTACACCGCCGTCGGAACATAGGCGAGCGTCTCCGCGCCGGTCCTGGCATCGAATGCATGCAGCATCCCGTCGTTGCCGCCGACGTAGATGGTCGGTGCGCGATTGGCATTAGCCACTGCGAATGCGCTGTAGGCGGCGCCTTCAAAGTTGTCCGGGTAACCGAAATTCGGCATGGCGACATAGCTTGGCGCGGAGTGAATAAGGTCGCCCAGCTTGCTGGTCGGGCGGCTGCGAAACGACGGAGTGCAAGTGCTGCAGGTCCCGCCTTCGTTGGACGCGTTGCCGCGGACCCACTGGACGCGCTGCGCGCCATAACCGTCGGGGTTCCCCGCTAGGTCGGAATTGACCAATGACGACTGGGCGATATCCATCTCGTTGCTACCGGGCAGACCAGGATAGGTCGCCGGCCAGCGGAACGGTATTCCGCGGCTGCCGAACGCCGCCGAGGGTTTATAGGTGAGGATGGTTCTTCCGGTGTCCCAGTTCTGACCGTTGATCACTTGCCCCGCATCCCAGACCTGACTGCCGAGGGAGCCGTCGGCGTTAATGACATAAGCGATCAGCTGTCCGGACCAGTCACCGCTGTTGAAGCGCGCCTGGTACAGATTGGTGCCGGTGCCCCACGAACCGGTATTGAGCGAGACCGCCGATGCGGCCGCCGTCTTCGATTCGATATCGACCGCAATCGCCTGGAACGCCGCGGCGAGCGCTGCCGCGTCGCCGGCGAGGTACGCTGTGTTGGTGCCGCCCAGCAACGCGATCTGGTTGAGCGTCGCGATCGAACCGGGGTTGGCGACGGTGTCCCCCATCCCGACGACGTACGTCTGGATGTCGAAACGGTTTCCGCTGACGGAAACGTTGCGCAGAGGAGTGACCTGGCCGAAAACATCGTTCGCGGCCGGGGAAAAAGTCCACGCATGCGTAACCGGGTTGTAGGTGTTCTGCTGCTGCGATAGTGGGTACATCGAATCCCAGCCCGCCATGCTGGCGGTCGGGTTGCCGTCGGTCGCCAGCATGATGAAGTTCTTCTGGCAGGAGCGAATGATCGGCGAGGTTCCACCATCCGTGAAGTATTGCTGGGCGGTGGAGAGACTGCCGGCCAGCGGCGTGAACACCGCGCTGTTCTTAATGTCGGAGCCGCCCTGTGTCTCGTTGGCAAGCAGCGTTTGCAGGTTGGTCAAATGGCCGGCAGTGTTGGAATCCTTGATCGGCTCGACGACATTGCCGAAGCCGCTGACGTCTGAATAGAAGCCCCACGCGCGGTACGCGTACATCTGCCTCGAGATAGGAGGATTGAACGGAATGTAGCCGGCATCGGTGGGCGTGAAGCTCAAGTCCGTCCAGTAGTTGGTCATGTTCGCTTCGAACGCCAGCCCCGCATTGTGGCTGAAGTAAAAATGGTAGCTTCCGCCTCCGGCGCTCGTCGCCCATGCGCCGGGCCCGAAGTACCCGATGTAGAGCACGTCATTGATGTCGGGATCGTCGCTCGCCCTGTCGTAGGTGACATAGTTGCCGCCCGGGAACGGCTGCGGATTCGGGATGCAGCGAAGGCCGTGGTTCGATGCGGAAACGCCACCTGCAGCACCGCCGGGTAGGCAGTCGTCGGTGAACACCATCGTTTGATCGTTGCCGAGCCAGTACGGATAGGTCGAGTACAGGCCGGGCCCGCTCGTGTAGAAGGTCTCGAGACCCCAGTTGAACAAGCCCGAATAGGCATTGATGGTGTTGCGGATGACCGTGCGCGCAATGTTGCCGCGCGTGGTGGGGTCGTCGCCTGCGATCAGCTTGCCGGCCATCGTACCGTCCATCGACTCGGAGTTGTCGTAGATGACGAGGACATTGGGCAGCGTCTTGCTGGTGAGAAAGAGAGGCACCTGCGCAAGCGAGAGCAAAGCTGCGTGCGCACTCTGTGCAAATGGGACACAGACCAACGCGAAGAGCGCACGTTTGAACGCGTTCATGAGTTGCTCACAAGAAAGGTGGATTGCAGGATGACACGGGTTTCGGCGCGGGCGCCGGTCGCGAGGACGGTCAGTCGATACGCGGCGCCACCGTTGAGCGGCAGTCCGGGCAAACCAATTCCGGCGCTGCCGCCGGGTCCGACCGGAAGGGTCGAGAGCCTTTCGATCACGTATTGCGGCTGCGCGGCGACATCGGGCAGCGCGGACGAAGATGTGTAGGCGCCGTAGCTTCGCGTCAGCGCGCTGTTGCTCCAGTCGATGACCTTGGAAATATCGAGCGAGCTTGGTGAGGTCCATGTCGACGGCGGCGTGCACAGCCCGCGCGTGCACGATGAGCTGAAGATGGTGCCGCTCGTAATGTTGATGACGACATCGGCTTCCGCATCGCGAAGGCCGGCCTCCGCAGCCTGAAAAGCGAGATTGACATCCTTGGTGTTCGAGACCATCTTTTCCTGCATCACGGTACTGTTGAGCGCGGACACACCGAGCACTGCCAGCACCAGCAGAAACATCAGCGCCGGAAACAGCGACATCCCGGCCTGATGCGGACGCATCGACGGCGCACGCCACAGTACGTTCATCACGGCACCCGGTTACGCACGGTGATGACCGACGACAGCACCGAGCGCAGGCGTCTGTCGGTTGGCGTGGTCGACACGCCGTTGAAGGTATAGGCCTGCGGCGCGGTCGTCATGTTGTCTCTTACCGTTGCCAACAGAAGCTGCGCCTTGACGCTTACGACGTTGCTCCAGGTTCCGACCGCGTCGGCCCTTACGTACCGATTGGCGGCCCTGTCGCCATCGAGATCCTCGCCGAAGAAAAGAACGACGCCCTCGACACCTTCGACCATTTCCTCCGGCTGCGCTTGCCCACTGTAGGCGGGCACGCTGTTGGCCCAGAGCGCGTTGGTTCCGGGTTTGCGCACGCTCGGCGCGACGTAATACGTACGCGTCACCAGCCGGTAGACCGACGCATCGGTACGGAAAGCGGTAGCGAGATCTCTGGTCGTGTTGCCCGGTGATGTCGAGCCGCCGGTGTCGTGCTTGACCTTTCCATTCCCCGCGTTGACGTCCGAAGCGCTAAAAATCGCCGAAGCCGAACAGTCGGCGACGAGCAGCACGTCGTTCGCGGAGAGCGAACTGCCGGGTGCAACTTGAATATCGTCGGAGGAGTTCGACATGGCAGCGGTCAAGGGGATGCCCGTGCCATCGATGTGGCGAATCGTTACGACGTCGGTTCCCGCGAGCGGTGCCGGTGTCAGCGCGCTGACGACGGTCGGAAGGGCGGGCGACCACGCGCCGCTTGTGCCGTGATACCCGGCGATGCCGACGTCGAATTGGTACGGGTACGCGGTGGAATTGAGCACGTTGACCGGCGTGACCGCAGCGCCGTTGCATCCGCGGAATCCAGCCATGCGAATGTCGCGATCGAGCAGGTGGACCACGAAGCGCGCGTTTTCCTGCAAACGCGATAGGGTGTCGTTAACGCGAGTGAGCTGCTTGGTGTTCACGTACACGACGCCGATCACCGAAATGATAAGCAGGCTGATGGCCATCCAGACCAGCAGCTCGACTAGCCCCATGCCCCGCCGCCGCGTCGAATTCATGGACGGAACGTCGTAACAAAGTTGTGTGGCGTACCCTTCTCGGTCCACGAGAGCGTGATGGCGTAGACATTCCCCGCTCCGTCACATGCATCCGGCGTGCTGGTCAGGCAGATCGTGCCCTGGCCGGACGGCAGCACCGCAGCCACCTCGGTGCTCCATTCGTAGAAATCGCTCTGAGCAACCTGCGTCACTGTGCAGCTCGTGGCTATGCAACCCGGGTCGCTGCCTGCGCCCGTTAACGAGTTGTACGAGCCGGCCGCCACCGCAGGCAGATTCGCTCGCACGCGGTCCGCCATCTGATAGGAGAGGTAGATCGCCTTGCTGCGCAAGAGCGAATCGTTTGCCGACGCTAAGCCGCTGACCTGAAGTCCCGCATATCCGAGAAAGCCGAACGAGACCACGAAGATCGATACCATCGACTCGATCAATCCGTGCCCGACCTGCGCGCGTTTGTGCATGATCAGGAACAGCTGCCGCGGGGCGAACCTGCATGGCCCGCGACATCGGCTACGTCGGTAAGGCCATTAGCCTGGATCGTGATGTCAAAGCTGGCCAGCGCGGGATCGGTGGCGCACAGCTTGATGTCGACTGCACCGGTCGCCAGGAAGCCGGTTGGGTTGAAGGTGATCGAAGTGGTCGTGCCGTCGCCGATCAGGATGGTCGACGGCAAGGCATCGTGGGTGCGAAGCACCGGTTCGCCGGTATCGAACGAGCCGTTGCTGTTGCTGTCGACCCACACGGTCCATCCGCCACCGAAGGCATTGCCGCCGGTCGGCGCGGCAGCGCTCACGATCACCGGCAGGCCACGGCGGACAGCCTCGCTGCGCGCCAATGCAAGATAGGCAACGAATTCGTTCTGCGAAGCGTAGAGGCGGTTGTTGTTAACGCTCGTGCTATACGACACCGCGGCGATGCTCGACAAAATAACCAGCACGGTTATCGTTACCAACAACTCGATCAGCGTAAAACCGCGTTGGCCGCGAGGTCCTGAGGAAGGCATTGTCGTCACGATCAAGTCCATTTTGTAGGCCACATACCGCCATCGGCTGGTTATCGCGATTTTGTTGCGCCGGACCGCCGAGGACGCACCCATGAACAGGCTTCATCGAGCAAGGCATATGCCGAAAGCATAACTAGAAGAGGTAGGTCAGATGAACGGTTGCGCTGGGCAGATTTGCGTCGCGCGATCCTTGCCAAAGGATGTGGGAACAGTACCGGCCCGATCTCGTTCTTAGCCCATCATCGACCGGATGTGACGCAATGCGGCGGCGGCGCGACCCCACCGCGCCGCAGAAACTGGCCCAGAATACTACTTTGTTATCTACATCATGATCCGCGAGACCTGAATTGCGGGTCTCGTAATATGCAACGCGGTCCGATTACACGCGATGCGCTACAACAGCGTTTGCGCAATTAGAGCAATGCCTGTGCCATGCGGTACTGCGGCAGCAAAGAGCGCCGAATTGCATGATGCCTGCGCGAGAGCAAACGCGACCATGGCACAGCGAAGAATCCAAGGTCTATTGCGACGAATCGTCCTGGCGTCTGGGTAGGCCGATTCCAATCGACGCCTTCCCATCAACTGACGCGCGCCGGCAGTTTGAAACATGAGCGTTGCCACGCCGGCCGCGCTGCACGCGGCAGCGGTGGCCGCGCTGGTCAAATCCGCGAGGCCGGACTATACCAACGCCCAGATCCTGCGGTCACGGCACGTGAGCCGAGCGGCATGCGCTCGTCCTGAAGGTGAACGATCAATCCGAGTTCCGCAGGTGGCGCCGAGGCCTTACACTGGCGCGAGCGTGGTATAACATTGTAATAACAACTGGGGACACGAGAGGTCAGCAATGAAAACCGCGATTCGAAGGTTGGGAAACTCACAAGGTGTAATCATCCCGAAGCCAGTGCTCGCTCAGGTGGGGCTCGAAGATGAGGCTGAGATGATTGTGGAGAAGGACTGCATTGTTCTACGCCGGCCTCGCAAAAGCGCGCGTGAGGGCTGGGCCGAGGCAAGCCAGAGAATCGCGGCAGACCGTGACGACGAGCTCGTGTGGCCGGAATTTGCGAACGAGGCCGACGCCGATTTGCAATGGTAAGGCGCGGCGAGGTTTGGCTGGCGACCTTGGATCCCACGGTCAGCAGTGAAATTAAGAAGACACGGCCATGCGTGATCATCTCGCCGTCGGAGATGCACGACTATTTGCGTACAGTGATCGTGGCACCCATGACCACGGGCAGTAAGCCCGTCCCCTACCGCATTTCGCTCCGATTTCGCGGCAAAAACGGCCTGATACTTTTGGATCAGCTCCGAACGCTGGACAAGATACGGCTTTCAGGTCGGCTGGGGATGATCGGGCCCAAGACGCTGCAGGCTATGCTGAATGGCCTGCGGCAAATGTTTGCTAATTAACAAAGGTCCGCCGACTGCACCGAACACCAGCGCTACCTCGCTGCCGACGAGCTCCCAAAATATTCCGGCATTGCCCCGTCACCGAACGCAGCGGCAATGAACGGCAAGCGCATGGTCTACGCTTGGACCCCCGACTTGGAAGACGCAGTGAAGCGCGGCAAAGCGATCAAACGCTGGATCGGGAGCTTCTACCTGTTCGCCACCCAAACCGGGCAACCGTATAGCGAGAGCGGATTCGACTCGATTTGGCAGCGCCGTATGCGCCGGGCACTGAAGGACGGTGTATTAAAGGAGCGACTTCGCGAGCACGACATCCGAGCTAACATCGCGAGCGCCGACAAGGAACATGCGCAGGAACGACTGGGGCAGAAAAACAAGTCGAGCACGGACGTCTACATCCGCTCAAAAAACGTGACCATCGTGAAGCCGCTGCCCAAAAATATCTAACGGTAAGCGGTTTATTTAATAGTGTCAGTTAGTGTCAGTGTGGACGCTACCGTGGAGAACCGCAGAAATGGTGGGCCGTGTAGGGATCGAACCTACGACCAACGGATTAAGAGTTCGAGTTTAACGTTGTTTTGAGTGCATATGGGCCCGCGCTTACCCGTAGATGCACGCCAATGGCCGCAGAGTCTGTCACGTTCTTGTCACGGGCCCGGCTCGCCTGGTATCAGGCAGGAACAAATGGCGAAGACAAAACTGTCGGCATGTTATCTGTTAGCCGCGATTCGACCCGACAGGCAACGTCTGATGACTTCTGACTACGCTCTTCTCAAAGACTAAGTTCGAATTTGAAGGAGCAGTCGGCCGCCGCACAGCGGAGGTCCGGTGTGCTGCAGCAAGCGGTCCTAGCCGGCCGCGATGCGTTCGACAGCACCCCACCCGATGCGGACATACACGTTGACGGAAAGCGGTCATCTGCTAGCCACCAACGTGCACTTCAATTTCACTAGGCTCGAAAGCATTGTCGATTTCGAGGCCACCCGGGCGCTGCGCAACCAGGTCGTGCAGTCCCGACTGACGCGACCGATTAGGCAGAAGTCCTTCTGCGATACATTCAGGAGCGGTCCTGGCTGCTGGTGGTCGGACCGACACTCTCGGGCCGACGCAGAAGCCATTGCGGCCCTACCCTTCCGCTTGCTCCGGACCTTCCGAGCGCACCGGTTTCGTAGATGCCGCGGCTTCCAGCGCAGCGTTGATGTCTCTCCATGCGGCGACGTGCGCTTTCAGCGCGTAGTCGTACAGTGCAAACCTATCGGTGACGAATTCCTTCGTGATCGATGCGGGGCTAGCCGGCGTCAGCTCAAGGTGGGCGTCGGCGTCGCCAGCATCAGTGACGATGTCCATGCCGGACCTCCGCGCAATGCGCATGATCGACGTGTTCTCTGTGAGACAGTGCATGAAGAGCCTGGGGATGAAACGGTTGCGTGCATGCGCCATGGCGCGGTCGAACAGCGCGCTACCGGTACCACGACCGCGGTGCCCCGGCAGGACTGAGAGGCCGAGCTCAGCAAGCTCTTCACCCAAAGCGACGTGCGCGACGCCGACTAGCACGAGGTCATCGTCGTAGACGCCGAACACTGCATCACGGTCGAAATCGATGCTGTCGACATATGCGGCGATGGCCTCGGAAGAAATTGATGAGCCGAACCGCAGGCGCCTGTCCTCCGTGGGCAACGCAACAAAATGCGCCGCGAGCGCGGCGCGCTCGCCCTCGTCGATGCGTTGTACAGAGATAGTCATCCTAGTTCACTGTGAAGCTACCGCAGACGCTCTTCTAATTCCGGTATGCGCGCAAACAACCGAGGCTCGATCGAAGCAGCGGCCATGAAGCCGCCCATGAATGCACCTTGCACGCCCGGACCGCCCGCGTCCTGTCCGGCAAGGTAGAGGCCGGGCAACGGGGTCGCGCAGCGTAGATTTGCGGCATGCATACGCTCGCGCGACATCTCGAGCCCATACATTGCGCCTTCATGTGCACCGACAAAGTGCGCCTGCGACAGCGGCGTGGATAACTCGTGGTAGCGAATCAAACCTGACAAATCGGGGAAATGGCGCTGAAACTGCGCCAGTAGGCGCCCTTCGATCGAGTGCTTGAGCGCGAGATATTCCTCAGGGCGATGCCTCGGATCCGTGCCTTGCCAAGCGGCGAATATGTCCCACTGCGCGAAGACGATGACCTCAGCGGTGTGCCGCTGCCGCGGGCCAGGATCGTGCGTAGGATCTTTGAGTGAAGCGAAGGATACGAACAGTCCTGGAGCGTCGCCTTCGGCAGGGTCCTTCCAGATCGTATGCTCAACATCGTAGGACTCGTAGATCCACACATTGGCCGCCGTCGCGCCACACGCACGGATGTCGCCTTCGAAGCCGAGGTAGAGTGCGATGTAGCTCGCAACGGGCTTCATCGCCTCGATCGTGGCGCGCCAGTCCGCTAGCTCTGCATTGGAACGATCAGCCTCTCGCGGGAGGCGCTCAAGTGTGTTGTGCGCACCCATAGCAGAAATCACTGTTCGCGCACGGACTTCATGACCGTCCGCGAGCAATACGCCCGTGGCGCGGCCATTCTCGACAAGAATGCGCGCGACTTCGGCATTGCTGCGCAGCTCCCCGCCGTCGCTGCGGATCGACGTGGCGAGCGTTTCAGCGAGTCGCGCCGGGCCACCGACCGGATAGTAGGCACCGTCGAAATAGCTGCCCAAGACAAGGGCATGTAGCGCAAATGGCGCGCGCGACGGTGGCATCCCGTGGTCACCCCAGCGCGCGGCCAGCAAGGCGGCGAGTTGCGGGTTGGCCGTCACGCGCGCGATAAACACCGCCGCGGTAGTGTCCGCCCAACGCGTTATCCCACCCTTGTTCAAGAGTCGGTAAATGGCTGCGATCGGCCGCGGCATCGCGTTCATTGCAAAGTAGGCCATCATCGCTTTCTGCGCCCCATGCACCGCATGGAAGTATCTATCGATGGCGCGCGTGTCCGCAGGAAAGGTCGCTTTCAGACGTGCAATCAGCGCGGCCTCAGGCGCTTCGAAGGCGAACGAAAAACCGTCGGGGAAGCGTACGATGTCGTAGGAAGAGCCGATCGAAGCGAATGCTAAGGCGCCGTCCGAGAGCCACCTCAACAGCCGCCCGAAGACATCGACCTGGCGCGCGCCAGGTTGCAATCCGCCAATGTAGTGAACGCCGGTCGCCCAGGTGAAGCCCTCGCGGGAGAAGGTCTGGGTCAGACCGCCGAGTGCGTAATGCCGCTCGAGCAGCAATACCTTGCGGCCGCTCTTCGCGATTGCGGCCGCCGCGGCGAGCCCTCCGATACCTGAGCCGATGACAATGGCGTCCTGTGCTGCGGGGTTTCTCACGACATCTTCTATCGGTGTAAACCAATGACAACGTCCAGCCTGTGCGATGCCACGGATTTGCGCCGCTGCACCTCGTCGATCCGACCGTTTGGGCGCTCCAACTTGGTGCTGCATGCACGACGTTGGTGCCTGCGCGTCTCTTTCTTGAACTAATCCTACCTCACGCATCTGTGGCGTCGACACCGCGTTCGTACCTTTTATCCCTCAGAACTCCACGTCAAGCTCGTCGATCTCCTCGGGCTCTTCTTTCGCCGCCGCCGTCCACTCGATCATTTCGGGCATCGCCAGGATGTGCTTTCCGTAAGTCGCACACACGCGATCGAGCTTCACATCGTAAGTAATGAATCGCGTCACCACCGGCGCGTACATCGCATCGGCCATCGTGCGCTTGCCGAAGAGATGCGGGCCACCGTACGTCGCGATGCATTCCTTCCAGATTGTCGTGATTCGCTCGATGTCGGCGATGGCGCGCGTCCATACCTTGTGGCCGGGGAATACGCACTTGAGGTTCATCGGCAGCGCCGAACGCACACTGCCGAAGCCGGAATGCATCTCCCCGCAGATGGCGCGGCACCGTGCACGCGCGCCGCGGTCGGACGGGAGCAGGCCGGCTCTGGGCTTGACTTCGTTCAGATAATTCGGCAATGGCGAGGGTATCCCACACCTTGATCCCGTTGTGCGTCAGGCAGGGCACCAGGATGGAGGGCGACAGGAGCAGCAGCTCCTTGCGGGCATCGGCATCATCCGGCGCAACCATGACTTCCCGGAATGCAAGGCCGGAGAACTTCGCCAGCAGCCATCCCCGCAGCGACCACGACGAGTAATTCCTGCTGCTTATGCTCAGCGTGGCGACCTTGGTCATGATGCGGATCTCCTGATTCGACTGCGCACCGATCTAAAGTAGCAGCCGAATTTGTGAGCGTAACCGTATCTCACTTGCAAGCGACGTGCCAGTCGGATCCGAACTGGCCCGCAAGTTGCATGCGTGAGGGTCCGATTCCCGGGCGCATCGTCACCGAGGCGCAATGCTTTATCAAGCGTACCAGGCGCACAACGACGCCTATCGGCCGCTTCGCACCTTGGCGAAGTCGGCACTGCCAGCCCTTAGTCTGGCCGTCGCGGCCCCGCCCAGCGTGAGGGGGCTGCGCGAACTGGCGGCGGCCTGCGAGATCTTTGCGCTCGCGGCGCTTACCCACGAGCGTCCGGATTTCAAGATTCGGTCGGTCACCCTCGGCGAGCGAACCATAGCCGTGCGCGAGGAAGTGGCCAGTAGTACGCCGTTCGGAACCTTGCTGCACTTCAAGAAGGACGTGTTACAACCCGGACCGCGGGTTCTGATCGTGGCGCCGATGTCGGGCCATTTCGCGACACTGCTGCGCGAAACGGCGCGAACAATGCTGGCGGACCACGATGTCTACATCACCGACTGGGCCAACGCCCGCGATGTCCCGCTTGCCGCCGGCAGATTCGGTCTCGATGATTACATCGGGCACATCGTCGACTTCCTCGCGGCGATGGGTCCGGGTTCGCACCTGCTGGCTGTGTGTCAGCCGTGCGTTCCGGCGCTGGCGGCGGTGGCCTTGATGGCGGAGGACCAGCATCGGGCCACACCGGCAAGCATGACGCTGATGGCGGGCCCAATCGACTGCCGCATCGCGCCCACGAAGGTGAACGATCTCGCCACCAACAAGCCGATTCAGTGGTTCGAGGAGCACCTCATCGACAGGGTCCCAATTCGGTATCCGGGTGCATTGCGTCGCGTCTACCCGGGATTCCTGCAGCTCGCGGCGTTTATGAACATGAATCTGGAGCGCCACGTCGAGGCGTTTAGACGCCTCTACGAAAACCTTGCCAAGGGTGATACCGAGAAAGCGAATGCGACGCGCGCCTTTTACGAGGAATACTTCGCTGTCTCCGATCTTCCCGCCGAGTTCTACCTCGAAACCGTACACTACGTATTCCAGGAATGCGCACTCGCGCAAGGCCGCCTCGCATGGCGCGGTCGCCCCGTCAACCCGCGCACCATCCGGCGCACCGCTTTGCTCACCATAGAGGGCGAGCGCGACGACATCTGCTCCCTCGGGCAAACGCTTGCTGCGCACGAGCTATGTACGGGCCTGCTCCCGTACCTGAAAGCCCATTACGTGCAGCCTAACGTCGGACACTACGGCGTTTTTAGCGGTCGGCACTGGAGCGGCAGCATCTATCCGGTGGTGCGCGACCTTATCTACACGTCGGAGCAGGGCCCGGTCGACGCCAGGTAAATTACCTCCGTGACGCGCTACGCAGTGCCATCGGTGTCGTGGAGCCGCTGGCGTCTGCCGTTGCCGATAGCTCGTGATGGCGTAATCAGCGCCCGAGAACTCCAGATTCGGGCTCGCCCACGGCACCAACCAGGTTTTGTGCGATGTGAGGCGCAGCGAGCGCTCAAGCGAGGCCGAACAGGAACCGCTCGCCCTGCGCGTCGATGAAGGTTGCAAACTTTCGGTCGTCGCGCGTAGTGTGTGCCATGAACCAACGCCTGATATACCCCAACGGAGCGAGCGGAATCCGCAGTCTGCCAGAGGCGTCAAGCGCAACGCGCAACGCGCTCAGTTCCGTGAGCAACCGCCGATGCCTCGCGCAATGCTGCTCATGATCTGGGTAGCACGCCTGATGCATCAGTATCTCTTCCCGCGCAAAGTGGGCTTCAGCCTCCGAGCGCAACGCGGCGAGGGCTGACTGCATCCTGGATACGTCCTGGGACGCGACCGCTCGGAGCAATGCGTTCACGT
The DNA here is from genome assembly GCA_036491495.1 of Casimicrobiaceae bacterium. Taxonomy (GTDB): domain Bacteria; phylum Pseudomonadota; class Gammaproteobacteria; order Burkholderiales; family Casimicrobiaceae; genus PALSA-1003. Next base: position 6,280 of record DASXBW010000043.1, on the reverse strand, counting down.
CTTGGACCAGTCGCTGGTGGTCGCCGTCCAACGCGGGAATTTCGAGTAGTACTTCTGGCGCTCGGGGTTGAGTATTGTTTGGCATCTGGAGCGCAAGTAAGCTGTTCGCTCGGCTGGATCCTTCCCAAGACATGTTGCATTGCCCCACGGGGCCCAGCCGCGCGGGCCGAGTGCGTTGAAATCAATCCGGCACGTGACGTCTGTCTTTTTTCGGCACGCCAGTAGTGCTGCGCTCACGGAACTCGATACCAGTGAATAAACGTCTGAGCACGCACTTCGACAGCTCTTCGCAGGCGTGTTCACGGGCGCACTGTCGCTGCGTCTGGTTGAGGAGGACTTCCTCGCGGCAAACCGGACAATACTCAAAGAACGAATCGACCATGGAGTTCTCCGCTAGTCGCTGCGCGCGCAAAGCGCCGACCGAGTCGCCAAAACACCCGCGCCCACAAACGAGACCGCAGAGCGACGATAGCGTTTCTCGACTAATCCTCGATCTCAAGTGCGGGACACTTCGTAACGCGTCCGCAAGGCGGCTTGATAGGCATTCTCCTTGGCGATCAATCCATCGGGACCTTCCCAGGACATGTTGCACGCAGGGCAAATCCAGATGGGTTCCTCCAAGGTGACCTCGAACACCTGACCCGCCGGGTCGCACGCCCTGAAACGGTCGTTCACCGTTTGCTGCACTGGGTGAGAATTGCCGCAGCGAGGACAAATCTCGTTTCGCATTTGCCCCTTCCATTTCCTTCCTTCCAAATCGATGCATGAAGCATGCCCATTGAAAGGCGGAAGGATGTCTTCGCGTCCTCATTGATTTCCTTAGGACATTTTGCAACGGGCAGGGAATCCATGTGTGGGCCACGCGCCAGAATGGAGCACGAAGCCTGCGCGTCCGCACCACATTCTTACGCGCGAGTTCCTTGGACTCCGAGAGAGGCGGGATCGCGAGCTCCTGGCCGGGTGCCGCCGACGGCCTGTCTTGGCTGACTGGCGGCTAGAGGACGCATTGCTGCCGTTCACTCGTCAATGGCGGGTAAAGTCCGTAGACCCGTCGTTCAGACGTGCCGCTTCACCGGCCGGACCCAACCCTCTGCGGACAGAACGGTCCGCAGGAAGCGGCCGTAAGATACAGCGGAAGCAGACCCTCAACGGCGGCGCGCCGGACATAGCCGTGACCGTAACTACGAGGTGCGGCGGCGAGTTCGTCGCCCGCAAGCCGAAGCAACGGTGCTGACGAACACGCGGCGGCTGTACCGCCGCGGCGACGTGGGATACACGTCAGGCCGCCTGCTCGTCGCGTTCGGGTTCGACAGCCTGCATCTCGGACAGCAGAGGCTGTTCAAGGGGATGCGCTTCGCATCGACGGATCAGGCGTCGGTCATCACTCTTGGCAGCCTTCTCGATCACCGGTGCCAGCGCCAACGTCCAAAGGATGTCTCTCGATGATCGATCAGGACTTCGACCGAGCCAAGGAAGGCGCGGTGTTGATCGGCGCGGCGTATGATTTCAAGGCGCTCGCGCAGGGGTTGAGCGCAAGCTGCCGGTGCACGTCCGATTCGTGAGCGCCCATAACAACCGGCGGCGCAGGACGTGGATTTGACTGGCCGATACCAAGCTCGCAGTTGTCCCACGATACGAAGCACGAGGGAGGTCCGAACAATGTCGAATACACCATCGAGAGCAGGAGGGGCAGCTGAGCCCAAGAGTGCGCAGGGGTCGGACCAGCTGTCGCGCTCCGTCGACGTCGTGGAGCAACGCCGTCTCAAGGACGCCCGGGAGGCGGGGATTCCCTGGAAGAAGTGGGGGCCCTACCTGAGCGAGCGCCAGTGGGGAACGGTGCGAGAGGACTACAGCGACAACGGCGATGCGTGGAACTACTTCAGCCACGACCAGGCCCGTTCCCGCGCCTATCGCTGGGGCGAGGACGGCCTCGCCGGAATCTCGGACGACCAGCAGCTCCTCTGCTTCGCGCTAGCGCTGTGGAACGGGAAGGATCCGATCATCAAGGAGCGGCTGTTCGGACTGACCAACAGCGAAGGCAACCACGGCGAGGATGTGAAGGAATACTACTTCTACCTCGATTCGACGCCGACACATTCGTACATGAGATATCTGTACAAGTATCCCCAGGCCGCGTATCCGTACAGCAAGCTCGTCGACACCAACCGCGGCCGCAGCCGGCAGGAATTCGAGTACGAACTGCTCGACACCGGCGTCTTCGATGACGACCGTTATTTCGACGTCTTCGTCGAATATGCCAAGGCTTCCACAGATGATGTGCTCATCCGGATCAGCGTCGAGAACCGCGGACCCGAGCCGGCGACGCTGCACCTGCTCCCGACGCTTTGGTTTCGCAACACCTGGTCGTGGGGCGTCGCGTCGCCGCGGCCGATGCTTCGCGAGTTGGCAGGCGACCCAAACGTCCGGATGATCGCCGCCTCGCATGTCGATCTGGGCGAATGCTTGCTCTCATGCGAAGGCGCCCAGACACTGCTTTTTACCGAGAACGAGACCAACAGCCAACGCCTGTTCAATACTGCCAACCGAACGCCGTACGTCAAGGACGCTTTCGACAACTACCTCGTCCACGACCGGCACGAGGCTGTGAACCCGGAAAAGATAGGAACAAAAGCAGCGGCCTACTATCCGGTCACCGTCGGAGCCGGAGAGAAACGGACACTGCGCCTCCGATTGAGCCGCGCGACCCCGCAGCCGTCGTTCAAGGACTTCGACTCAGTGATGCAATCGCGCCGCAGAGAGGCGGATGAATTCTATGCGACGGTGATTCCGAAATGCCTCACACCCGACGCCTCCAACGTAATGCGGCAGGCGCTCGCGGGCATGCTGTGGTCCAAGCAGTTCTTTAACTATGACGTCGACCTTTGGCTCGAGGAACATGGGGCTGATCCCTTCAAAGGCAAGCGAGGCACCGCGACGCGCAACGAGCGTTGGCAGCACATGCACAACGCTCACGTCCTGTCGATGCCCGACAAGTGGGAGTACCCCTGGTACGCGGCTTGGGATCTTGCCTTCCATGTGCTCGCACTGACCATGGTTGACGAGGACTTCGGCAAGCAGCAGCTTAACCTCATGCTCGACGAGAGCTACCTCCACCCAAGCGGCCAACTGCCGGCCTACGAGTGGAATTTTGGCGACGTCAATCCGCCGGTGCACGCCTTTTCCACCATCTTCACGTATCGTCTCGAGCAGATCCATCGCGGCAAGGGCGATCTCGACTGGCTCGAGCGTTCCTTTCACAAGCTCGCGCTCAACTTCACCTGGTGGGTGAACCGCAAGGATCGTTCAGGCAACAACGCCTTCGAAGGCGGTTTCCTTGGTCTCGACAACATTGGCGTGTTCGACCGCAGCGCGCCGCTGCCGACCGGCGGCTACTTGGAACAAGCCGATGGAACCGCATGGATGGCTCTCTTCTGCCAGAACATGCTCGAGATCGCCTCCGAGCTCATGATGCATAAGCCGACCTACACCGACATGGCCATCAAGTTCATGGAGCATTTTCTGTGGATCGCCAACGGTCTGCTCCGCGCCGGCGAGGACACGGGAATGTGGGACGAGGAGGATGGCTTTTTCTACGATGTGCTCCGCCTACCCAACGGGACCGCGCAGCGGTTGAAGGTGCGCTCGATGGTCGGGTTGCTTCCTCTCTGCGCGGTGACGGTCTTCGAGGGAAAGGTCCTGTCGCAGTACCCGGAATTGCAGGAGCGTTACCGCAGGTTCATCGCCGCGCGGCCGGAGCTGAGAGCCCTCATCCATGACCCGGTCAAGCTGGGTTATTCAGGTCGCAGACTCAGCGCGGTCCTGGACGAAAACAAATTGCGTAGAGTGCTGGCAAGGATGCTCGACGAAAAGGAATTCCTGAGTCCCCATGGCATTCGAGCGCTTTCTCGCCACCACGCCGAGCATCCGTACGTGTTCCGGACGGGAGGTCAGGAATACAGCGTGTCGTACCTGCCCGGGGAGTCGGACACCGGGATGTTCGGAGGCAATTCCAACTGGCGCGGGCCGATCTGGATGCCCGTTAACGGGCTTATCGTGCGAGCCCTGTTGCAGTACTACATGTACTACGGCGACGATTTCAAGATCGAATGTCCCACGGGCTCCGGCCGGAAGATGACCCTGTATCAAGTGGCCGAGGAGATCACCAACCGCCTGGCCCGCATCTTTCTGCGCGACGATCATGGACGGCGGCCGGTGTATGGGGAAAGCAAAAAATTCCAAGAGGATCCACGTTGGCGCGATCTCATCCTGTTCTACGAGTATTTTCACGGCGACAACGGTGCGGGCTTGGGCGCAAGTCATCAAACGGGATGGACGGGTATCGTGGCGCGAGGCATGCATCTGTTCGCGACGAGCACCGGAGCGCAGTTCCTCACGCTCGGCAAGGCCGCCGCAATTACGGAGGTCGAGACGGCGGCGACTGAAACGCGGCCATAACCGCGACTCGGGGGGAACATGGGAGAGCCGCGCTATCCATCGCTATACCAGATCAACACCCGTGTCTGGTTGACAGCGCTGTCCCGGGCGCTCGGGCGGCCCGCGACGCTTGACGACATTCCGGACGCCTACCTCGATCGTCTCGCGGCGACAGGTTTCGACTGGATCTGGCTCCTCAGCGTGTGGCGCACCAGCCCGGGTGCCCAGCAGATCTCACGCGCGAATCCGGAGTGGCGTCACGAGTTTCAGGAGACGCTGCCCGACCTGCGCAAGGAGGACATCGCCGGTTCGGGATTCGCGATCACGGGCTACACCGTCCATCCCGGTCTGGGCGGCGACGCCGCATTGGCGCGGATCCGGCAGCGCCTCCGCGATCGCGGCCTGCGGCTGATGCTCGATTTCGTCCCCAATCACACGGCGCCGGATCATCCGTGGGTCGAAGAACACCAGGAGTACTACGTCGCCGGTACCGAGTCCGATCTGGCGCTGGCGCCGCAGAACTACACGCGCGTCAAGCTGCGCCACGGCGATTGCGTGCTGGCGTTCGGGCGCGACCCGTACTTTTCCGGCTGGCCCGACACGCTGCAGCTCGATTACAGCAATCCGGCGACGCAAGAGGCGATGCGGAGCGAGCTCCTTAGAATTGCCGGACAGTGCGACGGGGTGCGCTGCGACATGGCCATGCTCGTCCTTCCCGACGTCTTCGAACGCACCTGGGGTCGTCGGGCTCCGCTCTTCTGGCCCGAGACGACGGCGCGCGTCCGCGAACGGGTTCCGGGATTTCGCTTCATGGCCGAGGTCTATTGGGACCTCGAATGGACCATGCTGCAGCAGGGCTTCGACTACGCGTATGACAAGCGCCTCTATGATCGCTTGCGCGACGGCCACGCCAGGACCGTTCGAGAGCATCTGCTCGCCGGCCTCGATTATCAGGACAGGCTCGCGCGCTTCATGGAGAATCACGACGAGCCGCGGGCGGCCGCTACGTTCGAACCGCAGACGCACGAAGCCGCGGCCATCGTTACGTACCTGTCGCCGGGCCTGCGGTTGTTTCACCAAGGTCAGTTCGAGGGCCGCAGGACGCGCATTTCACCCCATTTGGTGCGGGCTCCAATTGAGCCAACCGATGAAGCCGTGCTGCGGTTCTACGAACGGCTGCTGGCGGTGCTGCGCGACGCTACCGTTCGTGATGGTTCCTGGCGTCTGCTCGAATGCGCGCCCGCGTGGGACGGCAACTGGACGTGGGACTGTTACCTCGCGTGGATGTGGACGGGGAAGACGGGGGAGCAGCGACTCGTGGCGATCAACTACGCGGGGAATCAGAGCCAGTGCTACGTCCGCCTGCAAGCCCCATGCGCCGGCGTCTTGCGCTTCAGGGATGTGATGGGCACGCTCGCCTTCGACCGGGACGGCCGCGACCTCGAAGCGCGCGGACTCTATCTGGACATGCCGCCGTGGGGCCATCACGTCTTCGAAGTGACCGCCGGGTGATCGACGGTCAGCGTCGGGGACGACGGCGAACGTGATGCAGACGAACTCCGCCAGGGACTGGCGAGTCCGATGGCGTCTGTTCCTCTCTGAGCTCATTGGCACGGCGCTGCTGGTGTTCGTTGGTATCTCGGTGATGATCCTGATGTTCGGATTAGGTCGGAGCCGCTCCGGAGCTTAGGCCGGCACACGACCCGAACGAGTCATACGCTTTGCGCGGAAGTGGACATCGCGGTGAAGGGCCGCTTTCCGAAACGGCAACTTCGAGTGTCTACATGAACCAACGAGTCGCGCGTTGTTGGGAGCACGGGCGGTGGAAAGCGCGTTGCTTGACCCC
>DASXBW010000042.1:0-47354 GCA_036491495.1 Casimicrobiaceae bacterium | reverse complement strand
ACGACGTAGTACGCTTCGCCGGCGACGCTGTGGCGCCGCTGTACACTTATCTGCTGACCACGAAGAGGATGAAACGAATAGAAAATAGTAACTATGGCCGCATGATGTTTATGGGCAGTATGTTGTGGGTCCGACCGGCGTGTATTGGGTGCCGGTGTACGAAGTGCTAGCAGCGTGAAGCTCAACGGCAGGAAGGGGTCGTGAAGCGCCCGTCAGCCGGGGACCACGAACTTAGTGCCACGACAGGAAGAAGTCGACACGTTGTCCGATGGTGTACGCGGAGTCTAGCCGACGATCGGTGCAGCGCCGCTCGCGTGCGCTTCGAGGTCGATGTCGACCATCATCTCGGTCGCTAACGCTTCGAGTTCGCGCTTTAGTTCGTCGTCGGCAAGCGCTTCCGGTACGGCGAGGAGCGCCTTGACCTTGAACAGTTGGTCGGCGGACATTGCCGCGCTGACAACCTCGGTATGAAGCTCCTCGATGCTGACTCCGCGCCTGGCAAGGCTGCCTGACAGGTCACGCACAATGCCTGGACGATCATTCCCGACGAGTTCAAGCCTGACGATCCGTTGCCCTGCTCGCACGGCGCTCGAATCGCCCATTGCGATGACGACGTGCAGTCCCGAGGAAACGAGTCCGTGGAGCGCGCTAGCGAGCGGTTTGGCGTTCTGGTCAGGAACTTCGAAATGCACGATGCCGGCGAACTGGCCGGCAAGGCTCGCCATGCGGCTGCCGGCCCAGTTGGCGCCGAAGCGCTGGGCCACATCGGACAGCAGATTGACAATGCCTGGGTGATCACTACCGATCACGGTCAACACGAGCGACGTCGTCACGCTTCTGCCCCTTGGTCAGGATCATCCCCAAATAATAGCCGTTTCAGTTGTGTGCGAGGCCAGGGAGCGCGCACCTGGACGGTACCAGCCGCGTCGCAAGAGGCAGAGCGTGCTCTATCGTCGCGTCCAGGAGCACCTCGAGACCGTGGCTTGCCCAACGCCGCGACGGTGACTAATGCACTGTCCAACGGGCATGCGCATCGCCGAGGCTCGTGGTCTCGGCAGCAACAGGACATGCGACACGACCAAGGCCGCGTTCCCGCCATTGTTCGAGGTCCGGGGGTCCGGATTGACCCTCCATGATCGGCGCTAGCGAACTGCGCGACGCCGTATTTCCTCCAAGACCGCATCGAACTGAGTGCCGATCATGGAGCGCATTGCTAATTGTCCAATGATGGGAGGGATGGGCATCCCAGGAACAAGCGTCGCTTGATAGACGATGCGTGCGCGCTGCGAGCCCAGGGCACGATCTCATAGCGTGAGTTGAAGCATCTGAAGTCCCCGCCGATGGCGGACGCGCTGATCGATCGGTTCATTTCCTCTCTTACTGCGAGCAGCACGGTGAAACCCTGGCGAAACGGGCCAAGGCCAGCGCTTCCTTTCTGCTCGACGACCGCTTCGGCGCCGGTGCGCGACACGGTGCGGCTCGAGGACATGCCGGGAATGAGCCAGGCGAGGTGGTCGTAGTCGGATAAAGTCGACCAGATCGCTGCGCCGTCCGCCTCGACCTCGGACTGCGCGCGAATCAGGAATTCGTCGCCCTTCTCCTCGACGTTGATCTCGGCCCGCGCGAGCGCGACAGCCGGCTTCGTCGTGTCCTGATGGGATAGTGCTTCGCAGGCTCCTGCTGCGTCAGTGGGCGATTTGCCTTGCCGGAAGCCCGTCTGCGCAAGGACGGACGCGGTAAACAATACGGTCGCGGCAAACAGTATCGTGCGCTTCCTACAATTCTTTTGCGATCGGCGCACAGGGGCCATTGCAATTCACGCCGTCCGCGCTTGCGTCCAACACCGACCATGGCCCCTGTTCGATCCTGAGGTCAGCCGTTCGGTACCACCTGCAGCCACCCGCTCGGGCAACTCTGGACGTCCGGATAGTAGCCCGCCGGGTCGCGGCAGTACCACTGATATGAACTCCAATCATCACCGTACGGATAAGAATAACCGTATGGGTAGTATCCCGGCCCGAAAATTACTGGCGGGCCTATGAAGACGTGGCCGTGGAACCCGCCACCGTGGTGATTCCCGTCACCGTGGTGAATCCCGTCAGCACCGTGGAAGTCGCCGCCGTGTGAGCCGCCACCATCGTGGAAGCCACTACCGCCTGCGTGCGAGCCGTCGTGCATCTGCGCGTTAGCGGCTCCGATACCTCCGAGAACTGCGCACGCCGCGATACATGCTATTGCGAGTTTTTGGGTTCGAGACTTTCTCATAGCAGAACCTTTCTCACCTCCTAAAAATAAATTTGGCTAATCATCGTGGCTTCTTTAATAGCTTGGGCAACAATGGCCGAGGCGGGTTCGGGACTTACCATTACATATGTAATGTCTGCGCACTCGATGGCCAGCCATCGGCGGTAGTGAATAGCGCGGCCTAGCCTCCTGGCGGTCCTGTCGCGTGCAGCGCGCACGGGACTTAGCCTGCTAGCGCGTTGGTGCTTGAGTGACTTACGCCACTGCTGAGCAATTCGATCTTGAGCTTCACGGTGTGGTATTTGTTGCCGGTCTGCGCTCGAACCTTGCCAGACTGAACGCGCTCAAGTCCGGACACACTGCATCGTCGCCGGTCAACTGCGCGAGTGCCTCGCCAATCGCAGGCGAGTGCTTGAAGCCATGACCCGAGCAGGGCGACACGAGAATCACGCGATCGGAGCTCGGGTGGGTGTCGATGACGAAGCCGAAATCCGCGGTGACGGTGTAAAGACACGCGGACGCCCTCAGGCATTGGCTGCCGATCGCAGGCAGGAACGGAGCGATCAATTCCGCGTGCATTGCAGCGCTCTCCTCTCGGCTCACCGTGCGATCCGCCGTGTCGGCAGTCGCCGCGACCGTGTATTGTTCGGTCGAGACCTTGACGCCGCCGTGCCGTCCATCGAGCGCCGGAAAGCCATAGATTCCCTGCTTTCTGCCCTGCAATTCCCAGATGAATACGGGAAAACGACCGCGGTCGAACAACGTTGCGGAATCCTGCACGTCGAACCAGCACATCGTCTGGCGGTAGATCTTGAAGCAGTTGGCGATTCGGTCGTCGACCAGATCGGGCAGCCACGCACCCGCCGCGACGATCAGCTTGTCACAGGAATATCGCGCCCGCGAGGTCGTCACCACGACTGACCCGTTGGAAACATCGTATCCTGAAACGGCTTCGTCGCGATGAATGATGGCCCCGTGGGCCTCGGCCATGCACAGGTGGGCGCGGATGCATTCCTCCGGCCGCAGAAACCCGGCACTGGGCTCGAAATAGCCCGCCTCGTCGTCGGCGACACTGAATTGCGGGAACCGCTGCCTGATCTCTCCTGCATCGAGAATTTCGTGGGCGATCCCATACTGCTCCGCCGCCGCGACGGTGTTTGCAAAGAATCCCTCGACGTGCGTTATCGACGACTTCGAGGCGCTGGAGATGATCAGCCCGCCGCAGGTCGTGAGGAGCGAGGCTCCCGATTCGCGCTCGAGCTCGCGCCACAACTCGTGCGAACGCATCGCCAGCGGCGTGTATTGCGCGCCCTCGCCGATCGCCAAGCGCGTGATGCGCGTGTCGCCGTGGCTCGAGCCCAGCGCATGCGGCGGTGAGAAGCGGTCGATGCCAAGGACGCGTTTGCCGCGCCTGGCGAGATGATAGACCGCCGCGCTGCCCATCGCGCCAAGCCCGAGCACGATGGTGTCGAATCGTGTCACGTTGATTTCTGGCGCACCGAGGTTAAGCACCGCTCATGGCGCTCGGTCATCGTCGTCGTCCCGGCTGGTCATCTTTTTGCTATCGATCATGAGACTCAGCACGGTCCGTCGACAGTCGGCCACCGACTCTCCTTTCGAACCTCGGTCATGGCTTGCAAGCAGCCGGCAGCCAGCGCGGCGGTGAGGAGCTGCTGGAGTGCTTTCATTATCCGCGTAGTTCGAGACCTTCTGGTTGTGTCGGCGAAACGCTACTCCCGGCAATCGTAGCTTGCAAGAATTGAACTCATTGGATCCTGGCCCTGCCCGACGACATAACTCGCTTCCATTCTCGAACGCTGGCGCATAATGGATTGGCAATACGATGGTGACCCCGTGCCTTACCGACTGTTGATCTGCGCCATGATTGCCATCCGGTCCAACCGTCGCGCTGCCATAGCGTGTTTGCTCGCGCTCACGTTTGCCGGTGCACTTGCCAGCCATACTTCTGCCGTCTCCTCAGCCGAGGTGCTGCTGCAGGGCGAGGCAAGCCAAAAGAATGCGCGGCGTCCCGCCTTGGACGAGGATCGCCGATTGCGGGATGACCGCGCAGCCATGGTCCGCACACAGATCGCGTCCCGTGGTATCCGGAACGACGCTGTGCTTGCGACCATGGCCCGCGTGCCGCGCCATGAATTCGTGCCGACAGAAGAGCTTCGCTGGGCTTACGAAGACGGGCCATTGCCCATTGGCCACGGCCAGACCATTTCCCAGCCCTACATCGTCGCCTACATGACCGAGATATTGCGCGTCGAGCCTAACGATCGCGTGCTGGAAGTCGGCACCGGCTCCGGCTATCAGGCGGCGATTCTCGCGGAACTCGCAAAGGAGATTGTCAGTATCGAAATCATCAAGCCGCTCGCGCAGTCCGCTGCCAAACGGCTCGAACGGCTCGGCTACCGCAACATCACTGTGCTGGACGGCGACGGCTATTTCGGCTGGGAAAGCGCCGCGCCGTATGACGCTATTGTCGTCACCGCCGCTGCCACTCACGTGCCGCCGCCGTTGGTCGCGCAGCTCAAGCCCGGCGGCCGGATGGCGATACCGGTCGGCGACACGGCATGGACGCAAAATCTCCTGCTGATCGAAAAGGACAAGGAGGGCAAGCTCACCACCCGCAACTTGATACCGGTGCGCTTCGTGCCCTTGACGCGTGAACGTTGACCGGCGGATGCCTTCCGCCGCCGACAGACCCTCTCGGTTGCATCTGGCGGCGTTGTTCAGCTTGTCGGCCGCAACGCTCGCATTCGAAATCCTGTTGCTGCGGTTGTTCGAGTTCAGCCACTGGCATTACTTTGCCGGCTTCGCCATTGCACTCGCGCTGCTGGGACTCGGCTCCGCCGGCACCACGCTCGCCTTGCTCGGCGATCGACCGCAGCGCTGGGGTGACGGCTGGTTTCTCGGTGGCCTGCTGACGGCCGCGCTCGGTCTGTACTTGGTCCTCGGCCTGCAGGCGTATATCGCCCTGCGCCCGGTATTCGCAGCCTGGGATGCGCGCGAGCTGGGCAAGCTGCTGCTGGTGGACGTCGCGGCGTTCCTGCCGTTCTACGGCGCCGGCCTCGCGATCGGTCAAGTGTTCATCCGCTGGCCGCGCCACGCCCGCAACCTCTACGCCGTCAACCTGGTCGGCTGCGGCGTCGGCAGTGTCGCGGCCGGCTTGCTGCTCACCTTCGGGTCGATTGCCGCCGCGCTCGCTTTCGTGGCCTTGTTGCTCGTGTTGGTGGGCACCGGTGTCGCGCTCGCGCAACGGCAAAGACTGGCCGCAGGCTTATGCGTAATCGCCTTGCTGCTGGCGGCGCCATTTACCTGGCGGCCGCCGGCGCCCGCGGTGTCCGACTTCAAGGCACTTGCGCGCGTGCAGGATCTGCCGGATGCCCAGGTGCTGGCTATGCAACCCGGGCTGATTGGACAGCTCACGCTGCTACGTTCGGAGAGCCTGCGTTACGCGCCGGGCTTGAGCCTGGCTTGGCCTCAGTCAGTACCGGCAATGGACGTCGCCATCATTGGCAGCGACGCCGAAGTGCCGTTGCCCCGCGCGTTTCCGTTCGATGCGCAGCATGCGCCGGCCTCGCTCGCCGGCTTGCCCTTTGCGCTGCGCCCGCACGGTGCAGCACTCGTGCTTGGCGCAAGCGCCTGGCAATCACCGGCACTTGCGGGCGCGGGGAATACCGTCACCTGGATCGAGCTCGATCAGCGCGTGCTCGACATCGCACGCCAACGCGGCGCACGATCGCCACGCTTCACCCTTATTGCCGACCAGCCGTATCGCCACCTTGCCATTACCACGGCGCGTTATGACCTCATCGTGGCGGATCAAGCCTATGACGGCGGCGATGCGGCCACTGAAGAATACCTGTTCACCGTGGAAGGCATGGCGCTCGCTCTGCAACGTCTTGCGCCGGACGGCCTGCTCGCCATCCCGCTCAAGCTGCAGCAGCCGCCGCGCCATCTGCCACGTATGCTCGCCACGATCAAACAGGCGCTCGTACGGCACGGCGCGGCCGCACCGGCGGCGCAGGTGGCCGCCCTGCGCGGCCTGCAAACCCATCTGCTGCTGGTCGCACCCCGGCCGCTGACCAGAGCGGACAGCGCAGCGCTGCGCGCATTCGCACAGCAATGGCAATTCGATTTCGACTGGCTGCCGGATGTCACTGGCGAGGAACTCAATCGCTATCACAAGCTCGAAGCGCCGATCTTTTTCGCAACCGCCCGCGCGATCCTGACCGGTGAGGGCACGCTGCCCGATGACGCAACCTGGTTCGCCATCGACTCTGCGCGCCTGGATCAGCCCTATCTCTGGCGCTCGCTGCTGTGGGAACGCGCTCCGCATCTCATCACGACCATGGGCCCGCGCGCTATGGCCTACCTTGACTGGTCGCTCATTTTTTCCGCGGCTACCGTCGCTTTGGTTACGGTGCTCGCGTTCCTGCTGATCCTCGCGCCGCTTGGCCGGCTTCCCGCTATCCTGCCACCGCTATCGCGTCTCGGCGTCGCCGGTTACTTCACCATGCTGGGCTTGGGCTACCTGTTGATCGAGATCGCCGTGCTCCAACGCGTAATCCTGTTCACCGGCACACCGGTGCTCGCGGCGTCCATCGTGTTCGCGATCTTTCTCATCGGATCGGGTGTCGGCAGCGCGATGACGCCCGAAGCGAGAACGCGACGTGTGGTGTTGCACATGTTTGCCGTGATCGCAATGGGCTTCGTGATTGCCGCGGCGGCGTTGTGGCTCGCCACCGACGTATTGCTCGAACCACCGATGACTCCGCGGCTCACGCTCATCATCATGCTGGTCCTCCCGCTCGCCTGGGCCATGGGCCGCCCGTTTCCCTGGGCTCTGCGGCAGTTCGCCGATCAGCCGCGATGGATACCGTGGGCCTGGGCCATCAACGGATTCGCCTCCGTCGCCGCCGCGTCGCTCGCGCCCCTCATCTCGGTTCATCACGGCCAGCCGGTCACGCTCGCCGTCGGCCTTCTCTGCTACCTCGTCGCAGCGACGATCGCCTTGCGCTGGACAAAGTCCAGTAAAGCTTGGCGCCCTCGAGCGTGAGGCGATGGCTCAAACTAGGAGCTTTGCCGAACGGGCTTTGGTCTAACACTGACACCGGGACGACAACAGGAGGAACCACCATGCAAGTGTTCAGACTCGCGCTCTGTGCGCTCATGTTGCTTGGCTCGACGGCGTTACAGGCGCAAGGCACTGCGTGGCCGGGCAAGCCGATCCGATGGATCGTTCCATATCCGCCCGGCGGCATCACCGACAACGCGACGCGGATGGTCCTGCAAAAGGTGCAGGAGCAGACAGGCTGGACCATAGTCGTCGACAACAAGCCCGGCGCCAACTCTATCCTCGGCGCCGACCTCGCGGCCAAGGCAGCGCCTGACGGTTACACCTTCCTCACGGTGATCGCCGCGCACGCGGCCAACGCCACGCTCTATGCCGGCAAGCTGCCGTTCGATACGGTGACAAGCTTCGCTCCGATATCGCTGGTAGGCATCGCGCCTTTGATCATGACGGCGAACAACGATCTGCCGGCGAAAGACGTCAAGGAATTGATCGCCTATGCCAAGGCCAACCCGGGCAAGATTTCCTTCGGCTCCTCAGGCGTCGGTGCGGCGGCACACCTGACCACCGAGCTGTTCAAGCAGACCGCAGGCGTGGACATGGTGCATGTGCCGTACAAGGGAACGGCGCCGGCGCTGCAAGACCTGATGGGTGGCAGCATCCAGATTCTGGTCGATGTGCCGAGCACACTGATGCCGCAGGTGCGCGGCGGCAAGATCAAGGCGCTGGGCATGTTTTCCGCCAAGCGCGTGGCCGGTGCGGCCGAAGTGCCCACCATTGCCGAGGCTGGGGGCCCGCCGATCGAAGGCTCAACCTGGGTCCTGTTCCTCGCCCCCGCCGGGACGCCGAAAAACATCGTCAACCGGATGGCTGCCGAAACCGCTAAGGCCGTGACCTCCATCGACATCAAGGGTCGCTTCGAGACCATCGGCATCGAGCCGGTGGGCGACACTCCCGAGGAGGCGGGAAAATTCCTCGATGATGAAATCGCCAAATGGGCGAAGGTGATTTCCACTGCCGGAGTGAGGGCGGAGCAGTAGGCGTGAGCGTCGCACAGACGCAATAGGGCAATCGACTTGGCGTCAATGAAAGCGCACTATTCCTGGACAAAATGTCCGTCCTCGCGAAGGAACGACCTGTGACACGGCTGCTCTCGAAACTTGGAGTGTTGACCCTGGTATTCGCGTCGACGTTCGCCCTTGCAGCGCCGAGCGCGCACGCCGTTGACCTCGTGGTGCACGCGTCAGTGGTCGTAAAAGCCCTGAAGGTGCAGGTCTTCAAGGACCGCGGCCGCTATTACCTGCACGCGCCTGATCGTTGCAATGATCCGTATCTGGAAAATCCTACCGTATCGTTCAAGCAGGGCCGCGTTTATATCGGAGCGCATTTTGCCGGACGAATCGGCGCACTGATCGGGGGAGTCTGCAAATCGGCAACGGAACCCAGCGCGATCATGCTCTCGGCCCGGCCTGTCCTGCGCTTGCAGGAAGCTGCCCTGGAAGACGTTCGCCTGGAAAGCGCGGATAAGCCGATGGTTGCGGCGGCCTTGCAAAACCTGATCGGCGCCAATTCGCTCTCACGGTTGCACGTTGACCTCCTGGAAGCGGTCCGAGTTCTGACGGCCCCGGACAAGACAGCCCCCTACGTAATCGTCGTGCGCGCGCTGAAATTGAATGACCTTGCGGTGCAGAACGAAGAGCTTCACGTCACGGTGAGCGGTGCCGTTGAAATTCGCTAAGTCAAGAATGCAAGCGTCGATTGCGATTTCTTGGTCGAGCTCATTCGCGAGCGCACGGCCGCCAACGTACCGTGATTTCCTGTTGGTCGCCAGTTTACTGATCGAACGCGACGCGCTGCGACCAACGCCTGCTCGGGGCGGCCGTGCTGGTCGAGTGCGAGCATCCGACGAATTTGTGCCTCTTCGTTCACTGTCAGGGATGCCACCATGAACGCAGACGATTTCGCGCCGCTGCGCCAATATATGATCGCCGAGATTGCCGCGGAGGCGATCTATGTGAGCGCGCGGATCGGCAAAGCGGCCTTCGCCGGACGGGTAATCGAAGCCATGGACCAGGTGCCGCGTCATGCCTTTGTGCCCATCGAGCTGCAGCCGTATGCCTACGCCAATTCTCCGCTTCCGATCGGCTTCGACAAGACGATTTCGCAGCCTTTTATCGTCGCCTTGATGACCGACTTGCTCGATATCCAACCGAATGACACGGTGCTCGAAATTGGAACCGGGCTCGGCTATCAGGCGGCAATCGCCGCGGCGCTGGCGCGAAAAGTGTATAGCGTCGAAGTCATCGAAGAGCTGTCAGTGCAGGCCAAGCAACGACTCAGCCGTTTGGGCTACGCCAACATCGAGCTCAGGATCGGCAACGGCTATCATGGCTGGGCCGAACACGCGCCGTTCGACAAGGTGATCGTGACGGCGGCGCCGGACTTGATTCCCCCACCGCTGATCGATCAGCTGAAGCCCGGCGGCAAGATGGTGATTCCTACCGGCCTCCCCAATGCTCAGCAGCTCATCCTGGCCGAGAAAGACAGCGACGGAAGAGTGACGGTGAAGGAGATCCTGCCGGTGCGGTTTTCGCAACTCGAGGGGTCCGAACCCGACCGACACGCGCGGGATGTTCAATAGTGTTGGCGAACCTCGAAAGAGGAGGAAACGCGCGACGTGGGTGGAGGCAAGCATGTTGACAGCGCGCTCACACCCATGTCACGCGTCCTGCGAAAGTATGATCGCGGTGTAAGGGCCGATGCCGATATCGCCTGAACATGGCATGTCGTCGCGGCCAAGCGGTGACGCCCAACAATCATCGCCGCGGTGGTCGGAAAATACCGCGCTGTAACCGCGCCAGTCGCCGTTGAATCGCACCCGCCAGAGTCCATCCGCTGGCAGCCCGACCCGGTAGGAGTCGTAGCCACGATTCGCAAAATTGACCACCACGATCACGTCATCGCGCGGCCCTCCCTGGTCCCAGCGGTGAAAGGCGAGAACCTTGTCGGCGTCGTTGACGTGGTGGACGTTCACCTGCTGGCCATTGAGCCCCCGCGTAGTGTCGAACCAATTGCGCCGCAGTCGAATAAGGTCGCGGTAGAAGTTCGTGATGCCCCCGAACCGCTCGCTCTTCGACCAATCGAGCTCACGCGCATCCGACCAGGCGCCCGACTCCAGGAACTCCTGCCCCATGAAGATCATGGGAATGCCTGGCACGGTAAATAAAAGTGCGGCGCCCAGGGTCGAGCGCTTTTGCGAAAAGTAGCTGTCGGCATTGCCTGGCCAGATCAACTCCGGTACGCGAGCCTGCCCCGCCGACTGCGCGACTTCGTCATGGGACTCGGTATAGACGACCCGCCCGAATGCATCCGCGTTGTACCGCTGGCTGATGAAGTCACGCATTGCAAACATGTCGCGCGATGAGTCATCGCGAGCAATGATCGTGTTGCGAACCGTGTGCATGAACCCGGCGCCCCATTGCGCGCCAAAGCCTGCTCCTCCGGCGTCGGTTGCGCGGGTGATCGATGCGTTGTCCTGCATATCCTCCGCGATGGTGATCTTCCAGGGTTGACGAGCGCGAATTTCCGAATTGATCCACTGCATGAGGCTCCAACCGTCGCCAAGATCGGCGCCGTGGTCGTCGTTGCTGCCCCAAACATTGCGTATCCAGCCCGTCGCGTCCCACCTCAGGCCATCGCAACCATGTCGCTGGAGCCACCAAAGAGCGTTGTCGCGGATGTACTGGCGCACCTCCCCGCGGCCATAATCGGGACGCGTATCGCCCCAGGGTGTCTGCCGCCGCCAGTCGTTATAGAAATAGACGCCGCCTCCGCCGTTCTCGCTCCAACCGTCGAACTGCCATAGATCGAGGTCGCTGGGCCCTAGATGGTTATAGACGACGTCATAGATGACAGCGATCCCGTGAGCATGCGCGGCATCGACGAGGCGACACAGCCCGTCGGGCCCGCCATAGCTTTGCTCGATGGCAAAGATGTAGGCCGGGTTGTAGCCCCATGAGATGTCGCCAGGAAACTCGTCGGAGGGCAGGAGCTGGATGGCGTTGATCCCGAGTTCCCGCAGATAACCCAGCTTCGCGATGACGCTGGCGAAATTGCCGCGCCCGTTGCTGCTGCTCGGGTCGAAGTGAAAGCTGCCAACGTGCAATTCATAGATGACAAGCTCGTTCCAGGGCGGGGTCGAGTAGCCGCCAGTCTGCCAGCCATAATTCGCTCTGGCGACGATCGAGTTGCCGACCGAATTGGTGAGTGAGCGCGCGTAGGGATCATTCTTCCAGAACGCAGCTGACCGAAACGGACTGGTCAGAACAAACTTGTATTGATCTCCAATGTTGGCACCTGGCACATCGGTCGACCAATAGCCCCCACCGTCCCGGCCGAGCGGCGCCGCGGTCGCGTTCCAGCCGTTGAAAGTCCCCGCGACAGACACGCTTGATGCGAAGGGGGCCCACACGCGAAAGGCGACGCCGCCATCGTAGGGCACCGCCCCCATGCCCGCATGGATTGAAATGCTCATGGCTCGTTCGATCCGCTACTGCCGCCTCAAATCGGTTGGTTCCCCGGCAAACAAGCGCCATCGAGTGGAAGGATCGTTCCTCCAGACAAGAGTGAAAGAAGATAGAGATAGGTCGTCAGATGATGCTCACACGGTATGTCCCATTTCACTTTCAACATTGGGTTCAAGTCATGAAGCCCAAGAACATGCTCATATAGCGGTGGCGTTGGCAACTTGGGCACAAGGTCGAGCCGGTTCGCAAAGCGACAAGTATTGGGGACAAGCTGATTGTAGGTGTCCACGAACGATGGGTCCCCGAGACGCGGACTCGCGTAGGTATAGGAGGCCGGCTTCGCGAACTTCGTGTTCGCTCCAACATCGAGTGCAAGCAATGTCGCGATTGCTGCGCCCAGACTATGGCCGCAAATCGTCATGGAGGTGACGGCGTGAGGGAACGGCATGTTCGGCAGCGCGTCAACCAAGCGCATCGAGGCGGGATCCTGAGCGATACGAAGAGACTCGTAGACCGCTGTAAAACCATCTTCGGTAAACCCGGCGCCCGGCAAAATGGGGCACTTCACCAACAGGAACCTGATGTCTTGCGCCCATTCAAATATGCCCGCGGTGCCACGAATGGCCACTACCCCATTTCCTCGGACATCTTGCACAACGACTCCGAATGAGACGATTTGATCAGCACGCAACGGATGCACATCCGTCGCCAGATCATTGGCGTAGATCGTTGTCACCACGGTGTAATCGACATCGATGCTGCCGTAGGTGATGTGAATAGTGTCGCCGGGGTGATAGACCGTTTGGTCGGGGGGAACATCTTCGGCAGATTTCACCAACAGCGCGTACTTGATGGCCTCATTCAAATCAGGTGCGATTGGAGTGGGAAGCTCAGGCATTGGAAGTCTCCTATCGACGGTGCTTGCGCTCGAAAGTCCTGGAAGACGAAGTTTGCTACAGCGAATGCACCAAGCGCCACCAATCTCAGCTTGCGCGCGCGCGCCGCATCCATCCTGCGGCAAATTAAGGGCGCGCGGAGCGCGCGAACCGGGCCGATGATGATGAGCGATCCAACCGGCTCGCCAACGTCTCACTGTCGCCGACTCCGGTCATTCGCACCGACAGCGACTGTTTGCTGGTCGGGGCAAGGAGTCCTTCGGCGGCGTTCCCATCCAGCAAACGCGCCCGCGGCAAATCCTTTAGTGCTCCAAATAGCGCAAATGTCGGAAGTCCTTACAGTAGTTCCTCCGAAGACTCAGCTTAGTCTCGCAACCCACTGATATCTTGCAGATTGCTTTTTGGCGCGATCGTTGCTTTGTTGTTGGTCTTGTAGTTGCTTGAACGTGCCGTACTACCTCGTTCCCCGCGCGCGATCGCTCATTGCCGTGTCGCACAATGTCCCGAGTCTCGCGAACCCGAATGCAACGCTCACCGTTTCCAACGGGCCCGCGCCTATTGCGGGTGCAGCCGATTTCTACGCCTGGGGACTCTCCAGCCCGCCACAAGGGCTTGCATACGTCGACACGCGTGCCGTCGGTGTGCAGGCATTCCCCGGATCCCCGGCGGGAGACACCACGCTGGTATTTGCTGTGAGCACCTACACCCGCTTCTCGAACGCCGCTCCGTTCGAGTGGGACATCGCGATTGACGTGGACGGCGACGGAGTGACGGACCTCTTCGTGGGCGGTGTGAACGTCAGTGCGCTTGTCGCGGGTCAGGCGTCGGGTAGGTTGGCATCCGCGGTCGTCAACGCCAGAACGGGTGCCATCGTTGGTCCGGTCCGCTTTGCCGATGTTGCGACAGACAACACGACGCTGCTCCTCGCGGTCACGGCCTCGCAACTGGGCTTGTCTCCGACCAATCCGCGGTTCAGCTATCGGGCGCAGGCATTCAACTTCGACGGTAGCGAGCAGGTCGGCGGGACGGCCAAGTTCAACGCGTTTACGCCGGCGATCTCGACCGGGCAGTTTGTCAGCGTGCCGCCGAACGGAACGGCAACGGTGCCGGTGTCGATCAACACCGCAGAGTGGACTCTCACCGCGCCACTTGGGGTGATGGCCGTGTCCCAAGACAATCTAAACGGCGCGCCCCAGGCCGACCTGATCCCGATCTCGCCCTAGGGGCACCGCCATCGGCTAGCGACAACACCGCGCTGTTTCGGGTTCTCGGTTGCGAGAACCCGAAACAGCGCTACAACGCGCAGAGGTCACCTCAGCCGTAATTGGAAGTGACCCCAGTGCTTCACGGCCGCCGAAAAGGCGGCCGTGTTACCTGGAGCGAGAGCAGCGCTCACACGCCTGCTCTCTTCACCGCCCAGTCCACGGTCGGCGGACGCCCATCGAGATGGAGTACGGCAGCAGCGGGCGGGGTTTCCGCGATCAAGCGTCCGGCGCGGAATACCTTGAGCCGCGTGGCGCGCAGGCGGATGGCTTCGATGGGATCGTGCGCCTGGAGCAGCACGAAGTCCGCGCGGCAACCCGGGGCAATGCCATAACCGTCGAGAGCGAGGATACGCGCCGGATTCGTAGTAACCGCGGCGAAGCATGCGCGCATCGCGTCCACGCCGGTCATTTGCGCCACGTGCAGTCCCATCGCGGCGACCTCGAGCATGTCGCCGCTGCCCAGCGGATACCACGGGTCCATTACGCAGTCGTGGCCGAACGCGACGTTGACGTCGGCTGCCATGAGCTCCGGCACCCGGGTCATCCCGCGGCGCTTGGGATAATTGTCGTGACGGCCCTGCAGCGTGATGTTGATCAGCGGATTGGCGATCGCATGCACGCCCGCGTCACGGATCAGCGGAATCAGCTTCGACACGTAATAGTTATCCATCGAGTGCATCGACGTGAGGTGCGAGCCGGTCACGCGGCCCTGCATCCCCAACCGCTGGGTGTGGAACGCCAGCGTTTCGATGTGGCGCGATAGCGGATCGTCGGTCTCGTCGCAGTGCATGTCCACCGGACACCCCCTCTGCGCCGCCAGTTCGCAGAGAACGCGGATCGATTCGGCGCCATCGGCCATCGTGCGCTCGAAATGCGGAATGCCGCCGATCACCTCGACCCCCATCGCCAGCGCGCGCTTCAGGTTATCGAGGGCGCCCGCGCTGCGCAGCACGCCGTCCTGCGGGAACGCGACCAGCTGCAGATCGAGATAGGGCTTCACCTTCTCGCGCACGTGCAGCAGCGCCTCGACCGCGAGCAGCCGCGGGTCACAGATGTCGACATGCGAGCGAATCGCGAGCAGCCCCTTTGCCACGGCCCAGTCGCAATAGGCCAGCGCACGCTCGACCAGCGCTTCCTGCGTGAGCAGCGGTTTCAGCTCGCCCCACAGCGCAATGCCCTCGAGCAGCGTGCCGCTCCGGTTTACGCGCGGCAGGCCATAGGATAGCGTCGAGTCCAGGTGGAAATGGGCGTCGACGAACGGAGGCGACAGGAGGTATCCGTCAGCGTCCAGAACCTGCGCCGCGGCAGCCGCAATTCGCGCGGCGACGTCCACGATGCGACCTTCGCTGACCAGCACATCGCAGCCGGTGCGGCCGTCGGGCAGCGTCGCGTTACGGACGAGGAGGTCGGCCATCGTCGGTGCAGTTACTTGGTGCCGAAGATGCGGTCGCCGGCATCGCCCAAGCCCGGGACGATATAGCTGTGTTCGTTGAGCTGGCGGTCGATCACCGCCGTGTAGATCGGCACGTCCGGATGCGCGGCCTGGAACGTCGCGATCCCCTCCGGGCAGGACACGAGGCACACGAAGCGGATGCTGCGCGGCTTCGTCTCCTTCAAACGTTCCACCGCGGCCACCGCGGAATTGCCAGTCGCGAGCATCGGGTCGAGCACGATCGCGTCGCGCTCCTTCATACCATGCGGCATCTTGAAGTAATACTCGACCGCCACCAGCGACTTAGGATCGCGATACAGGCCGACGTGCCCGACCCGCGCGCCGGGAACGACCGACAGGAAGCCGTCGAGAAGACCGGTCCCGGCGCGCAGGATCGGCACGAACACGAGCTTCTTGCCGTCGATGAGCTTGGAATACATCGTCTCCAGCGGCGTCTCGATCAGGACCTCGTGCATCGACACGTCGCGGGTGACTTCATAGGCCATCAGCGACCCGATCTCAGTCAACAGCCGCCGAAAGCTCGTGGTGCTGGTCTCCTTCTTGCGCAAGAGCGTGAGCTTGTGCTGCACGAGGGGATGGTCGATCACGTGAACGTTATGCGCCATGCTGTTTGCTCCCATGCTCTTTGGTCTGCCGTTCCGCTTGCTCTTCGTCTACTCTTACGTGTGCTCTTGCGTCAGGTTCGATCGAAATCAGAAAACGGTTCCGTCGCTGTCGATCGACAGCGGAGGGTTCCCGGCGCGCAACTCCGCGGCGAGCTCGCGTCCAGCCACCCAGGTGCCGCCTTCGAGGATGCACGCCAGCGGCAGCGCGGGAGCGCCGAGGCACGCGCGGATGCGTGGAGCCAGTTCGTCGATCAAAGCCACCGTCAGCGCCCGCCACTCGACGACGAGCTCGTCGCCGACGTCCCACGTCCGTGCGCCATCCGCCGCGTCGACGAGCTGCAGCACGCCGGCATCCAGCAGCAGTCCGCCGTTGCGGTATTCGGGCAACGCCGTAAGCTGCTCGCGGTCCGTCACGGTGATGCCCACCCACTCGAGAGGCTCGAACAGCGAATAGGCAAGCCACTGCGAAAGCTTGTGGAACGGCACCCAGCCCGCGCTGGGGCCGCTCCCGCCCGCGTGTGGATGCCGCCACACGTCGCCGAGAGGCACGCCATCGAGCGCGCTGCCGCTCTGCCATATCGGTCCGAGGCCGTCGAGCAATGCGTCCAGGAGCACCGACGCGGAAACCGCGCGGCGTGTTCCCTGTGCAGTCAACGTGTCGAACAGCGCGCCCGGGCGCGCCATATCGCCGAACGCGTCGCGTTGGGTGGTGAGCGCGCGGCCCAAACGACGCAGCAGTGCCGCGCGGCCGTCGAGACCGAGCAGCGGATTGGCGGCCCCGGCCTGGAACAGGCTCGCCAGCGTCGCCGCATCCATCGCGGCGAGCGCGGAGGCATCGAGGCGCAGCGGATCGTCCTGCCGCGCCGAGAACGCACCACGCATGAATGCGCGGAAGCTCGCGACGGCGAGCCCTTCGGAGCGCGTGTAGCGCTGTCCCGATTCGGCTTCGACAAAACTCCAGGCCCTGCCGGCGCCGGCATCGAGCAGCACGCTGACCACGGTAAGGTCCATTTGGGCACGCGCGCAGTCGGCGGCACTGCGCCCGGCGAGCGCGCGATCGAGCTCTGCTTTGCGATCGATGCCACCGGTCTCGAAATGCCGCCAGCGGCTGTGGTAGGGCACGTCGAGATCCGGGTAACGACGGCGCGTCTGGGCCGCGACTATGGCTGCCGTATCGTCCAGGCGGGTGCGGTCGATGCGGAAGTGATGCGACCGGCCGGTCGTCACGGCGGCCGCAATGTTCCGGCACCGCTCGCGTATCGTCGCCACCGATTTGAGCGCTGCGGCCGGCTCCTTCCGCAACGCCAGACTCACAAGTCGCGACCCTTTGTCACTGCCACCTGCTGCGCGGCTGAAATTTCGCCGTCGCTGTAGTAGCCCGCTGCCTTCTTGGCATCCATCTCGACCCGCGCGTCGGCCGGGATCAACGCGTCCGGCAGCTTGACGCGCTCGCCGACTTCGATGTCGGATCCGACAATCGCGTCGTACTTGAGGTTGCTCATCGACACCAGCCGGTGGATCCGCCGAACGCCCAGCCAGTGCAGCACGTCCGGCATCAATTCCTGGAAGCGCATGTCCTGCACGCCCGCGACGCATTCGGTGCGCAGGAAATAGTTGTCCGCGCTGTCGCCCCCCTTCTGCCGCTTGCGCGCGTTGTAGACCAGGAACTTGGTCACCTCGCCCAGGGCGCGGCCTTCCTTGCGGCAGTACACGACGAGACCGACGCCGCCCTGTTGCGCGCCGCGGATGCACTCCTCGATCGCATGGGTAAGGTACGGCCGGCAGGTGCAGATGTCGGACCCGAAGACGTCCGAGCCGTTGCACTCGTCGTGCACGCGAGCGGTCAGCGTGACCGCGGGATTCGCCAGATCGTGCGGATTGCCGAACACGTAAACCGTCTGGCCGCCGATCGGCGGCAGAAAGACTTCGAGGTCGCCGCGGGTGACGAGCTCGGGGTACATGCCGCCGGTCTCCTCGAACAGCGCGCGGCGCAGGTCCGCCTCGGGGACGCCAAAGCGCTCCGCCACTCCGGGCAGCCACCACACCGGCTCGATTGCAGCCTTGGTCACGACAACCGAGCCGTTGGCGAGCAGGATGCGGCCGTCGGCGTGCAGGCGGCCTGCGGCGGTCGCCTGACGGACCTCGGGCATGTCGATGTGCGCCTTGGTCACCGCAATGGTCGGGCGGATGTCGTAGCCCTCGGCGAGCTCGTCCTTGAAGACTTCCGCCACGATGGCGCCGAACGGATCCATCGCCACGATGCTGTTCGGGTCCGCCCATTGCGCATATGGCCCGAGCGGATCGGCGGGCATGGTGTCGGTGAGGTCCGCGCGATGATCCCGCAGCAACGCTCCGGCGGCGACCGCCAGCGCGCGGTATACGCCGTAGGAGCCGCTGTGGGTACCGATCACGTTGCGCTGGCTGCGCGTGAACGTGCTGCCCACGACCGGTCCGCGCTCGCGGGGGTCGGCGCGGCCCCATCGGATCGGCAACGCACCGTGCCCGCCCTCGACCGGATGCGAGGTGAGGCGGATGTGTTTCGCCGAACGATGCTTGGTGGACATGTATCGGACGTGACCGGGGTCAACGCTCCCGCAAGGGCAATGCCGCCACGGACGGATGGTCGAGCGGCGTCACTTTGCCATCGGCGCTTCCCGGGGAGCCCAGACCCGTGACTTCCGGCCCGAAGAATTCGCGGTTGATGGCGATGAAATGGCGTTGCGTGGCCGGCACATCGTGTTCATCGTAGATGGCGTCCACCGGACAAACCGTGACGCAGAGCCCGCAATTGATGCATTCCTCCGGCTGTATGTAAAGTGTGCGCAGTCCCTCGTAGATGCAATCGACCGGACAGCAGAACACGCATGCGCGGTCCTTGATATCGATGCAGGCGTCGGTTATCACGTAGGCCATCAACGCCCCTTCCAGACCGGGGCGCGTTTTTCGCGGAACGCCCGCACGCCCTCCTGACTGTCCTCGGATTCGAGCGCCTCGATCAGCGCCGGCAGCCGCTGCGCCTGCGCTTCGCTCGCCGACAGGTGGGCCGCTCGTCGTACTACCTGCTTGATCGCGCGCACCGACAGCGGCGCACAGGCGAGAATGTCCTGGACCCAACGCTCCACGACGCTGTCAAGGTCGCTGCGCGGCACGACTTCGTTGATGATGCCGAGCGCAAGCGCCTCGTGCGCCGGGACCCGGCGACCGGTAAGCAGAATGCCCATCGCCGGGCGGAACGCAATTTGTCGCTGCAGCAGCGTCATGCCGCCGTCGAGCGGGAGCCGGCCCACCCGCGCCTCCGGCAGGCCGAAAGTCGCGTCATCGCAGGCGATAACGATGTCGCAGCCGAGCACCATCTCGAAGCCTCCACCTAACGCAAATCCATTGACGCGGGCCAGCACCGGGACATCGAGTGTCTGGCGCAGCGCGATGCCGCCGAAGCCGCCTAAACGCGGCGCGGCCCAGTACTCGAGCCCCGTCTTGTGGTCGGAATGCTTCATATCGGAACCGGCGCAAAATGCCCGATCGCCGGCGCCCGTCAGCACGACGACGCGCACGTCGCGGTCGGCTTCGATGGCGGCCCAGATCCGTTGCAACTCCTGCTCGGTCTCGCCGTCCACGGCGTTCATCGACGCCGGCCGGTTGAGCGTAACGCGGGCGACGCGGTCGCGGACCTCGAAGAGAACGTTGCTCATCGTGAGAGGTTGGGCGCGGGCATTGCACGAGACTCCGCCAGCACTTCCTCCGTGTGCTCACCCAGTCGCGGCGGCGCACGCCGCATGCCGACCGGCGCATTCGACATACGGATCGGACTGCCGATGAGGCGCATCGCCTGCTCGCCGTCGTGGCCTTGCAGAACCATTTCGTTGTGCGCCGTCTGCGGATCGGCCAGCGCTTCGCGCAGGCTGCGCACGGGAGCGCACAGCAGGTCCTGCGCCTCGAGGCGCGCGAGCCAGTGCGCGGTGGTGTTGGTTCGGTAGCGTTCGCGAAACATGGTCTGCAATTCGCGCTTGTTCTTGATCTGCTCGTCCAGCGTCGCAAACCGCGGCTCCGATGACAGATCCGGAATCTCCAGCGCCATGCAAATGGCGCGCAGCGGATTCTCCTTGAAGGCGCCGACGACCACCACCGCGCCGTCCTGCGTCTCGAACACGCCCGTCAGCGGCATCGCGGCCCAATTCAGATCGGAATCGGCCATCATGCTCATCGCCGCTTCCTGCATCTGCGCGGCGAGCATCGAGTTGTAGAGCGACACGCTCACCTTCTGCCCTTCGCCGGTACGGGCTCGCTGCAGCAGCGCCAGCAGAATGCCCTGGACCAGATGCATGCCGGCCGAATAATCGGCGAATGTCGTCGCGTAGATGGACAGCGGCAGCGCGTCGTCGGCCCTGCGCGCCATCACGCCGCTCATCGCCTGCGCCAGCACGTCCTGGCCACCCTTGTGGGCATAGGGACCGGTCTCGCCAAATCCGGTGCCAACCGCATAGATGATGCGCGGATTCATCCGCCGGCAATCGTCGTAACCCAGGCCGATCCGCTCCATCACGCCGGCTCGAAAGTTGTTGACCACCACATCCGCATCCGCGATCAATGCTCGCACCGCAGCCAGGTGATCTGGGTTCTTGAGATCGACGGCCACGCTGCGTTTGTTGCGGTTCAAGCTGCAGAAGACGGGATTGTCATGCCCGACGACGGGTTCGAAGGTGGTGCGCGACAGGTCACCGGCGCCCTTGCGCTCGATCTTGATCACATCCGCGCCGTAGTCCCCGAGCATCTGCGTGCACACGGGCCCCAGCATCACTTGCGTGAAATCAATCACGCGGATGCCGGACAACGGCAGGTCGTACGGTTCAGGCGCGTTCATTGGAGTACCTTCGCGCTGCGCGCTCCGGCTCATTTGGGCACTGAGGCGCTCGGGGCGGCCCTTCGCGCTCATGCGATCAACTCCAGATCGTGGTCCTGCCGCACGATGGACGGCAGATCCGGATTCGGACCCGACTGATCGCCCGGGTCCGCGCCCTGCGCGCGCAGTTTCTGTTGCAGTAGCTTCACATCGACGTCGCGGACGCTGACGCCGCTGTCGAGCGCCATCGCCGCCGCGACGCCCGCGGCCTCGCCCATCGCCATGCATGGGGGAATCTCGCGCGAGATCTTTTGCGCCGCCGGTGTGGCCGAGTAGTGACGCCCCGCGACCAGCAGGTTCTCGACATCCTTCGGCAGCATGGTGCGATATGGCACGGTGTAGTCGCGACCCCGTGCGACCGCGTCGGCGAAGCGCGTGCGTTGCGCGAGATCTTCCTTGTTGAGCACATATTCGCCCGTAAGGAGGCGCGTCTGCCGGACGCCGGTCTGCGGCGCGACGTCGACGACATAGCAGCGCTCGAACCCCGGCATATGGCCGCGGATGTAGTCGAACAGCTTCGCGATATGCTTGCGGCCCTGCATCTCGGCGCGCGTGAGGTCTTCGACCTTGAGCCCGTCCAATCCGGGCATGTGGGGACAGTTGCACCACACCACGCCAGGCAGCGGCGTTTTCAACCACCAGTGTGCCCACGAGCCGCCGATCATTTTCTTCGCCTGTTTGTCCAGCTCGGCGAACGCGGCGGGCTCCCCCAATTCGAAGCGCTCCGCCGCATCGGTGTCGACACCTCCCAGGCGAAACACCGTGGTCATGATGTAGCTGCCCTTGACGTACGGCGCGCCGGCCGACGCCGCTACGTCGAGATCGCCCGTCGCATCGATGACAATGTCGCCCAGGATCGCCTCGCGCCCGGCCTTGGTTTCGCAGATGACACCCTTGATCCGGCCATCTTCCACCAGCGCGCGCGAGAACCAGGAATGCAGCCGCAACTGGATCCCGAGCTCTTCCACCCACTCGAGCGAAACGCGCTTCCAGCCGTCAGGGTCGAACGAAGCCGCGAAGCAAATCGGGTACGGCGTCTTGTGGCTGTGGAAATCGAACGTCCCCCAGCGCGCCCAGCGGCGATAACTTTCGGGCAGCTCGCCCCATTCGTGCTGGCGCGGAAAGGTGGCCAACTTCAACTTCGCCAGGCGCTCGATCATCGTCATGCACGTGCCGCGTACCGATATCTCCTCGTGATGGCTGTCCCACATGTCGTCGAGCACCAGGACCATGCCGCCGGAGGCGAGCCCGCCCAGATGGTTGTAGCGCTCGAGCATTGCCACTTTCGCGCCATTGCGCGCGGCCGCCAAGGCGGCCGACATTCCCGCGGGGCCGCCACCGACCACGACCACATCCGCCTGTGCCACGACGCGGGCTTCGCCCGCCGGCTCAACCACTCGATCACCGATGCGATTCATTGTTCAAAGTTCCTTCAAGGCGCGCTTGCGGGCTGCCACTTCACGACGACTCGCTCGATCAGCGTGATCAACAGAAAAAAAGCACCGGCGAGGAACGAGCTCATGATGACCGCGGAGTAGAGCAACGCGGAATCGAAGCTATAGGTCGCCTGGATGATCAGCGCACCGATGCCGCGGGTCGAGCCGATCCATTCGCCGACGACTGCGCCGATCACCGACGTCGATGTGGCGATCTTCAGCGCCGAGAAAAGGTAGGGCAGCGAGTTGTACAGCCGCAGCTTGAAATAGACTTCACTTTTGCTCGCCGACAGCACGCGCATCAGCTCCATCGATTGCGGGTTGACCGCCTCCAGCCCGCGCACCATGTTGACAAGCGTCGGGAAGAAGCAGATCAACGCCGCGATCGTGATCTTGGGCTCCATCCCATTGCCCATCAGCAGCACGAGGATCGGCGCCTTGGCGACGACGGGAATGGTGTTGATCATCACCGCGATGGGAAAGAACGCCTCCTCTATCGCCTTGTTGTGGACGAACACCGTCGCCAGCAGGATCGCCGCCAAGTTGCCGAACATGAACCCGCCGACGGCCTCGATCGCCGTCGGCATCACGTTTTGCCACAGAATCGGCCATTTGTTGACCATCGTCTCGGCCACCAGTTGCGGCGACGGCGCGATGAAGGGCTTCACGTCGAGCCCGACGACAACCGCCCACCACAGGAAAACCAGCCCGAACAGGCCCAGCACCGGCAGCGTCCGCCGGCGCCATTGCTCACGCTGCTTGGCCGAGAAGTACGCGAGCGCCGCGGGATCCTCCATTCCAGCTTGCGGGCTCGCTGCCATTGCATCGGGCATGTTCATCAGCAGTTCTCCAGAACGCGACGCAGATACGCCGCCAGGGCGACGAAATCGGCCGTCTCGCGAATGTCGAGCGTTCGCGTCTCGGGAAGCCCGACGGGAACAATTTCCCGCACGCGCCCCGGATTGGCCGCAAGCATGAGCACGCGTTGACCCAGATACGCGGCCTCGTAGATGCTGTGGGTAACGAACAGAATCGTCGTCCCCGTATCGCGCCACACGCGGCGCAGTTCTTCGTTCAAACGATCGCGGGTGATTTCGTCGAGCGCGCCGAACGGCTCGTCCATGAGCAGGATCTTGGGATCGCTGACCAGCGCCCGCGCGATCGACACACGTTGGCGCATGCCCCCGGACAATTCGTGTGGAAACGCGTTCTCCCACCCCTTGAGACCGACCAGCTCGAGCAATTCCCGAGGCGTCGCCTTGCCCTTGTGCTTTCGACCATCGGCGACTTCCAGCGGCAGCTCGACGTTCTGCAGCGCGCTGCGCCACGGCAGCAGCGCGGGGTCCTGGAAGACAAAGCCGATATCACGCCGGCGGCGCGCTGCCGCTGCCGTGCTTCCATGGACGCGGATTTCGCCCGTGCTTGGCGTGACCAGGTCCGCTACCGCGCGCAGGAGCGTGGATTTCCCGCAACCGGACGGTCCCAGCAAGGTCAGCAACTCGCCGCGGTTCACCTCGAGATCGATGCCGGACAACGCAGTCACGCTGCGCCGGTCGGTAAAAAAACGGACGCTGACGTTGCGACAGGTGATCGCCGTGCCGTCGACCGCCGGGTTGCGCGAACCGGGCGCCGTTGCGAAACTTTCTTTTGCCTGAGCGGTGGCCGCAATCCCCATTGTGGGTCAGGCCTTGAGCCGCGCGTCGCGGGTCGCTTTCAGGATATCCATGGTCATCACCTCCTCGAGCTTCGGCGTACGCTTCGAAAACTGCCCGAGCTGCGAGTAGAGCGATATCTGATCCTGCCAAACCGCCGGGTCCATCGTGCCCCAGCCGTTCGCGCGAGTGAGGTCGTTGAATGCATACTTCATCATCGCATCGATGCCGACCTTCTCGTCGTTACGCTCGAGGTTGGGATATTCCTTCACCAGGAGATCGGCGGCGGCCTCGCGATTGGCGTTGGCGTAGGCATAGCCGCGCGCGGTCGCGCGCAGGAATTTCTCCAGCACGTCCGAACGCGTCTGGATGGTCTTGACGGTGGCGTAATACGGGAGCGCGTAGAGCCGGACGCCGGCATCCCAGAGCCGGAGGTCGACCCGCTCCGGGCCCAATGGCTTCAAGGCGGTGACGTTGGTCTGCCAACCGGTGACGACATCGACCTGCCCCGTGAGGAGCGGGGACATGTCGGCGCCGATCGGGATGATCTCGACTGCGCTCTCCGGAATGTTGTTCTTGGCAAGCAGCGCGCGCAGCAGCACGACCCCCGTTGGCTGGATGCCGACCTTCTTGCCGGCCATGTCCTTGGGCGTGTTGACCGGTTTTTTCTTGAGCGAAAAAAATGTGTACGGGTGTTGCTGCAGCCCCGAGGCGAAGCACTTGACAGGGATGTCCTGCGACACGGCGAGCATCAGAGACGGACTGGATGCGAGCTGACCGGCTTCGAAGCGGCCGGACGCCACGATGGCCACACCATCGATGTTGGGTCCTCCGGGCTGGATCTGCACGTCCAGTCCCTCCTGCGCGTAGTAGCCGAGCTGCTTGGCCACGACTTCGCCGATCTGATTGTTGCCCGGCAGCCAGCCCAGCTGCAGGTTGACGGTTGTTTTCGGCGCGCCCTGCGCCAGCGCATCGAGCGATAGCACACAGCCGCCCAGACCTATGCCACCAAAACCGACTGCGGCCTTGAGCAGGGTGCGGCGACGAGGATTGCGAAGCTGCGTCGATTTCATCAGGTTTCCTTCGTAGGAGCGGGCATGAGCACGGAGCAGGGAACGGCCCGTCCCGGCAATGCCAGATCCGGCATCCTTTCCCTCGCCCGAATTCGATCATGCGCGAGCCGAGGTTATCTTGCAAGAATCGGATTTTGCCCGGCCCGATGCCGAAATCAAGACGGGAGGCGGCGGAATCCGGTGCGCGTTGCGGGTACGCAAGCACCGGGAGATGTCAAACTGCTATCGGGCGGCGGAGTTTTTTGTACACACCGACCGCGCTGATTCGGCGCAGCGTGGAGAGCCGGGCAGGACTGCAGAATGCGGCCTAGCGGGGGCTCTCCTGGTCCACCTCGACCAATCAGTACGACATGTATTGTTTCATGTCATTTTCCTGACCGACCCGCTCCATTATATTCAGGTCCGACAGTTTCTTCTGCTGAGCGGCCTTGCGCACCGCCGCCTTTTCCCCGGCGCTCATCTGCGCGTACTTCGCTTGCACGGCCTGGCGGTCGGCCTTCAATTGCGCGGATTCATCGTTGGTCATCGTGCCCATGTCGTCTTCCTGAGCGACGCGTTCCATTACGGTCAGGTCGGCGAGCTTCTTGCCGCGCATCGAGCGCTTCGCGCTGGCCTTTTCTTCGGGCGTCATCGTTGCCCATTTGCCCTTTGCCGCGTCGCGCTCGGCCTTCAGCTGCGCGGTCTCCGCCGGCGTCATCGGCTTCACCAACATTTGGCTCCAAGGATCCATCATATCGGCCGCGATCGCTGGCACGGAGCCGAGGGCAAATGCTGCTGCAAAAATTGCAACAATGGACTTCATCATGATCGATTCTCCAGGAAGTGAGGCAAGAGGCACGAAATTAGATGTATTCCGGGCCTGAGAGTTCATAACCGGTTCATTCCCTTGGCTTGTCCATGCGGCTATTTCCTTTCGATCGCTGCCAGCAGCCGTTTCACAAATTCATCCATCGCCTTGGTGTCGATCCAGCGGACCACCGCCACCACATCGTGCTCCGGGTCCACGTAAATCATGTTCGTACCGTTGCCGATATGCGTGAATGCGCTGGCCGGCGCACTCGGCAGATATTTCCGGTCGGTGTTGAGAAACCAGTTCATGAAGCCGTACGTCGGCTGCGCGGGGGTCGGCGTGCGCGCCCAGTCGACCCACTGATTTGAAAGTATCTGCCGATCTTTCCACTTGCCGTGGCGCAGTGTGAGGTAACCGAAGCGCGCCATGTCGTAGGCGTGAATGAACATGCCGCCGCCCCAATGGCCGCCTCCGGTCGTCGACTGCACCGCCATTCCGTCGAGAACGATCCAGGAATTCTCGTAGCCATACCAGCGCCAGGTGTTCGAGGCGCCGATCGGGTCCATGACGTTCTCCTTCAACACCTGCGGCAGCGGACGGCGCCAGACGTTGAGCGCGGCGAGCGATAGCACGTTGACGCGGGTGTCGTTGTATTTGTAGACGCTGCCGGGCTTGTCGCGTGGCCGCGTGGTCCACTCGCTCGGCTTGTCGCCCGGCCGGTCGGCCCAGTCGGGCTTGCCCCAAAGCGTTCCTTCCCAGTCGCTGGTCTGGCGCAGCAGGTGGTCCCAGGTTATGGTCCGGTTGTGCGGGGTTTCGAAGAGATACAGAAAATCAGACGTGCCGAGACTGTCGGATTTGTTGCCGGCGGGAACCGGGTTGTAGACCTGAATTGGCGGGACGTACTCGCGCACCGTGTCGTTGATGCTCTTGATCATGCCGCGGTCGACGGCAATGCCGATCACGCTTGAAAGGAAGCTCTTGGTCACGCTGTGCGCCATGTCCACTCGCAGCGGCTTTCCCCACTCGGCGACGATATAGCCTTTGTGAACGATGATCCCTGTCGGTTCGCCGCGATCCTTGATCGGCCCGATGGCATAGCCGAAGGGTTCGCGTCCGAAAGTCTGGTAATGATTGAGCTTTAGGTCCCGCGGCGCCTTGGTCTCGCTGGCGACGGCGAAGTCGATCGCATCTTTCAATAGCGAAGGGCTGATGCCTGCCTCGGCCGGAGTCTTGTGTTGCCACACCGCATCGGGGTAGTAGACACCGGGCGTGCCCATTCCCGATTGCGCAGACGCCCACAGAGGGACGAAGAGGAGCAAGAGCTGGGCAGCGTGACGAGCGATCATGGTGAGCCTCCGGACTTCAGTTTTCGAACATCATTGGCGCGCTATAGACTGCGGGTATCTCCGAATCATCTCTGTCCCTATTGCAGCTTCACCATTCCCATCCAGAACATCGATGCGGTGCCGACATCGACGTCGTACTTCCGGGCATATTCGAGCTTGCCGTCGCTGCCGATCCGGAACACGGAGAGGCTCGCAGGCACCGTTCGGACCGTTGCGTCGTCGCGCACCAAGAGCGGCATGATATTAGCCGCAACCAGCATGCGCCCGCTGGGATCGATGTGGAAAGTTCGCGCGTGAATCCCGCGCGTATCGATGCTCTGGATCAGCCTCGGCTCGCCCGTGCCCTGGTCGATCGCATAGACCGCGATGTTGTTTTCTCCGCCGATGAAGACCCTATTGCCCTCAAAGTCGGTCGTTCCGTCGGCGCGATTGACCCCATAGACAAATCGGCCGTTCGGGTGCACATGGACAGTGCCCGCGAGCTGCCGTGGTCGCACGCGAGCCGGATCTGCCAAGGTGTCCGTCTTGAAGAGCGGCCCGGGGTTGACGCGGTCACCGTCCAGTTGGTAGAC
Organism: Casimicrobiaceae bacterium; assembly: GCA_036491495.1. GTDB lineage: Bacteria > Pseudomonadota > Gammaproteobacteria > Burkholderiales > Casimicrobiaceae > PALSA-1003. The sequence goes on along the minus strand of DASXBW010000042.1, from coordinate 19,513 downwards.
CCAGAGCTGGTTTTGGCGCTCCAACGAAACGTAGATCCACGGCTGTGACGGATGGAAATCGAGATGCCGCGGCCCGAAGCCGTAACCGCCTCGTGGAGCGATCGACGCTTGTCCGGTGAGCAGGCCAGCGTTGAAGTCGAAGATCTTCAGCGCGCCCGGGTCCTCCGCTTTTCCAGGGCCCGCGTCGTTGCCTCGTGTGACGAGGATGACTGACTTGTTGGACGGAGTCACGCGTGTTTGATGCGCGTAGATGCCCGCGTCAAGCGGTGCCCGCTGCTTGACTTCGTCTCCGAGGGTCCCATCGCGGTTGATCCGGTGAACCGTGATGCCACTCGGATTGTTGTAGGCGATGAGGACGTGCTCGGATGGTCTGTCCGTGCTGATATGGATTGGACGGGACGGCAGCGATATTGGATCGCCGTGCAGCCGCAGTGCACCGGAGGGATCGATGCGAAATGCGCTCGCGTGGTGCCTGTCACCAGCCGCACCGGCCAACCCCACCCCGCCGTTGCTCGACGCAACATAGAGATATTGACTCGAGACATGCGGCCACGCGTACTGCACGCCGGCTGGAAGCGTCACGGAGCCGCGCTTGACGAGTTCCGCGCCGTCGACGTTCACATCGTACTGTGTAAATTCGGCTCCAACGCTCGCGTAGAGCGCCACCTTGCCCGGACGCGCCTGTGCCCACGTAATCCTTGGCGCGGCGGCGGCACAGGCCAGTAACGAAATGAATCCTCGACGATTGACCATGACTCCTCCTTGGGAGAGGCCCGATGACGTTCAGCTTGGGGTCGGATCGGGCGGTGATTCACGACTAGCTATCGACGGCGTCAACGCCCCGACTGCTCCTTGCATCAGGAAAGGAAACAGTCATACTCCGGAATAGAACATTTCCGCCTGAGGGCCCCAACTTGCTCAACAAAGCGATCACGCCGAGCTTCATCGTCAAATACCTTGACCAGTACGTAATCGGCCAGGACGACGCCAAGAAAACGGTGGCGGTGACGGTCTACTCACATTTCAAGAAAATAGCCAAATCGCAGCTGGACGGCATGCCTATCGCCAAGAGCAATATGTTGCTCATTGGCCCGTCGGGAACCGGCAAGACACTCCTGTGTGAAACCCTTTCGGCGGTGTTGGGCGTCCCCTTCGTGACGGCCGAAGCCACTGCGCTGGCTCAATCGCGATACGTCAACGAAGAAATCGAGGCCGTGCTGCAGCGGCTGGTCGACAAGGCAGGCGGCGATGTCGCCAAATCTCAAAATGGAATCGTATTCATCGACGAAATCGACAAGCTCAAGGCAATCGACGGTCAACCGCGCAGCGTCTCCGGCGAAAGCGTTCAGCATGCACTGCTCAAGATCATGGAAGGCGCCGCTGTCAAACTGGGCGATGGACGATACATCGATACGACCAATATTCTGTTCATTTGCGGCGGCGCGTTCGTCGGGCTCGACGACATCATGTCGCAGTCGAATGCCTACCGGTATATCTCGATCCAAAAGGGCGAAAGCCAGAAGATGCTGCACCGGCTCAACACGCGCGTAAAGCCGACCGACCTGTTCATCTTCGGATTGATCCCGGAGTTCACCGGCAGGCTTCCAGTCATCACCCGTTTTCAGGACCTTAGCAAACAAATGCTGGTGCGGATCATGACCGAGCCGAAAAATTCGATCTACGAGCAGTTCCGCCAGATCTTCCAGAACGAGCGTGTCGAGCTGGCAGTCGAGCCCAAGGTGTTCGATCAGATCGCTGACCTTGCGGTCGAATACAAGACCGGCGCCCGCAGCCTGAGAGGCATATTCGAGGAGCTGATCACTCCCATCCTCTACGTGATTCCGGACAGTCCCGATATAGAAAAAGTCGCGATTGCGTCCTTGTTCACCGAACCCTCCTATGTCAGAAAGGAACGAGTGAAGTAGGTTCGCGAGATGCCGGAAATCGGGCTCGATCGCACCTGCTTGGGCTGCTTCACCCGGATCACGATCGTCGGGCTGGTCCAGAATCCGCGTCGGTAATTCGTCCTACTGCAAGCGAATTTCTCCGTCGAACGCAACTTCCAACCCGAGCCCCGCGATTTTCAGCGTGACTTGTGCGGGATAGGAGCTGACACCCGCTGCTTTCCCGTTTGCGACTGCAGTCGCCACCGCGTGCTCGATCTCGCGCTGCGAATTGACGCCGACCATCTTGAGGAACTTGCGAATGCTGATATTCAGTGCTTCTTCGTCCATGGATATGCTCCTGTATTTTTCTTGCACAAGAACCAGTTAAAACCATTTGTCGCTGTTTTCACGACGCTCCGACGCTTATCATGCGCGCCTATACTGCCGTCCGACGCGGCTACGCGCTGTCTCGCCGCCGCAGCAGATTGATCGCCTTGCAGCTCATCACCAGCTCACCGTTCTGATTCAGCACTTCAATCAGGGTGCGCACCACGCCCCGGTCGGGCCTGGAGCGGGACACATTTGCCTCGAGGACGGTCACGCGAATATTGAGCGCGTCGCCGGGACGGACCGGTCGTGTCCAGCGCAGCTCGTCGACTCCGGGCGAAGCGAGGCTCGCCACCGTGGAGAGATAGTTATCGGCGAAAAGCCGCATCATCATCGCCGCGGTATGCCATCCGCTCGCGATCAATCCTCCGAAGGGCCCGCGGGCTGCGGCTTCGGGGTCGACGTGAATGTATTGCGGATCGAACCTGGTGGCAAATGCGGTCATCTCGGCTTCGTCGACCGTGACGGCACCGTATTGGTACACGCTCCCGGCGCGGTAATCTTCGAAATAGCGCTGGTCGATCGGCGCTTCGAAATCAGCGCCGATCGCGCTCGGCCGGGTCTTATCAGCGTCATGCATCGGCTAAGCCGGCTATTCCAGTTTCCCGACCCGCCTCACGACATCCCCCAGCTTTTTCGCATCGGCATCCCAAAACCGCTGCAGCTCGGGCGCGTCCATGTACTGGATCGGCGTCTCGACGGTCGCCATCGCAGCCATGAATCTGGGGTCGGTCGCGGCGGCGCGGGCTGCTTCGCGCAGGCGGACGATGATCGGTTCCGGCGTTCCCGCAGGCGCGAACAATCCGGACCACTGGAAGAACACGGATTCGTACCCCGATTCGGTCAGGGTCGGAACATCGGGCAGGGACGCAAGACGCTTGTCACCCCAGGAGGCGAGCACCCGAAGCTTGCCGGCCTTGACATGCTGGATGACGGTCGAAGGTCCGGAGGCTACGGCGTCGATGTTGCCGCCGAGAAGCCCTATCACTGCCGGCCCGGCGCCGGTGTATGGCACGTGCAGCAACTTGACGCCGGCGCTGCTCGCAAACATCTCCATCGGCACATGCATGGTGCCGTAGTTGCCGGATGAGCCGTAGGTGATCCCTCCCGGCCGCTTTCGCGCGTCGGCGACAAAATCCTGCAGCGTCTTCCACGGGCTGTCGGCGCGCACTGCCAGCACCGTCGGATCCGCGGTCAGGCGCGCGATGGGAACGAGCTGGTCGAGCTGAAACATCGGCGCACGGCCGGTGATGCGGTCGGCCTCGGGAAGAATCGAGATCGACGACAGCGCGAGCAGCAGCGTGTAGCCATCCGGCTTGGACTTGGCCACGTACCCCATGCCGATGCCGCCGCCGGCACCGGCCTTGTTCTCGATGACGATGGGCGCGTTGAGCACGCGGCTCATCGCGTCGGCTGCCGGCCGGGCGACGATATCGGCAACGCCCCCCGGAGGGAACGGGACCACCAGCGCAATCGGCTTCGACGGGTACACGTCCTGGGAGTGCGCCGGCAAAGCGGCAAGCATCGCCAGCGACGAGACCACGAGCGCGGCCCTGACAGAGATGGTCATGCTCTTCCTCTTGACTTGAGCGCGGCCGAGCACCGGCGGCATGGGCGCGATTCGCGCGGCGCCGCTGCGCTGCGCGCCGCTAGACGAAGATCCAGTACAGCAGTCCGCCCAGGACAAGCCACTTGGCGGAGTAGTACGCGAACTTGCTTTTACGCTTGAGCGCTTTGGCCGGAAGCCGCAGGTAATACGCGAAGCTGAAGATCTTGTTGAGCACGCCCACGTGGTCGCCGGCCATGTTTTCGGTCTGGCTGGCGCGGATGACGGTGGCTTCGTACCAGTGATTGATGGTGGCCATGATGCGGCTGGTCAGCGGCCGCTCGACGTCGCAGAACAGGATCACGCGCGTCTGATCGGTCTTGTTCTCGGCCCAGTGAATGAACGTCTCGTCGAAGATGACCGCCTCGCCGTCGCGCCAGTGGTAGGGCTCGCCGTCGACGAAAATGCGGCAGTCCTCCGAATTCGGCGTCGAAAGCCCGAGGTGGTAGCGCAGCGATCCGGCGAACGGGTCGCGATGCTTGCCCAGATCGCCTCCCGGAGGCAGCAGCGTGAACATCGCCGCGTTGACCGAGGGGATCGATTGCACCAGCGCCGCCGTTTTCGGGCACAGAGCCACCGCCGAAGGCAAGGGATCGTCGTACCATTTCACGTAGAAGCGCTTCCATCCGCGCCGGTAAAAGGAGTTGAATCCGAGATCGTTGTATTTCGCGGCCGCGCGGATATGGCCTTCGTCGAAGAGCTGCATCGCTTCCTCGCGCACCATCTGCCAGTTGTCGGTCAGCTTCTTCAGATCAGGGAATTCCTTGACGTCGACATAGGGCCGGTTGGGCACGGCGGAAAAAAAATACATCAGCACGTTGTACGGCGCCATGAACGTCGAGTGGTCGGTGAGCTGGCGATAAAAGCGATGCCGGATGCGCCCGCGATAATGGATGTACATCGCCGACGCGACAAACGCGTAGAGGATGAAGAACTTCGGCGCCAGCAGATTAGGCAGGTAGTCGAGCATGTCGGGATTCCTTGGCAGGCGCTATTATAGGCCTAGCGCTTGGTGCCCTTCCGTCTACGTGGAAAAGCGCCGACCGAAGCTGCCTGAAATGCAGTGCGTTCCGCCCTACTTCCGCGAGACAACTTCTTTCCATCGGCGGTGCACCCAGAACCATTGCTCCGGATGCCTGAGGATCAGGCGTTCCAGCACGGCGTTGTAGGCGCGCGTATTGAGCCGGATCTCCTCGTTCACATTGTCATTCTCGACCGGCGGCACGGGGTCTTCGAAACGCAGCACGTGACTGCCATCGGGTTGACGCCAACTTGCCGCCGGCAGCACCGGCGCACCGGTCGCGAGCGCGATGATGGCGAGGCTCTTGAACGTCCACGCACGATGCCCGAAAAACTCACTCTCGATTCCATCGGGCGGCCCCGCGTGCTGGTCGAACGGAAAGACGACCATATCGCCCGCCGCGAGCCGCTCGAGAATGGCGTCGAGCGATCCGCGCTTGGCCATGACGCCGAAGCCCGCGCGCCGGAACCGCCGAGTCACCAGCGCATCCAGCCACTGCGGCTTGATGGCCCGGCGAACGAAGTGAATGCGGCCATGCATCTGCGGAAAGCCGGAGAGGCCCGCGATCGTCGCCACCTCGAAGCTGCCGAAGTGCCCCGTCAGAATCAGCACACCCTTGCCTCGATCGAGCGCGCTTGCAAGCGTCTCGACGCCCTGCACCTGCACCCACGCGGCGCGGCGTGCGGCCGACATCCATCGAAAGCGCAGGAACTCGCCGAACAGTCGCCACAGATGGGCGTAATGTGCTTGCGCCAGGCGCTCGATCTCGGCCGCCGGCACCGCGGCGCCGAACACGCGCCGCAGATTGTCCATGACCACCGTTCTGCGCAACGGCAGGAGGTGATAGAGCACTTTCCCCGCCAGCGGGACGTTGGCGTACGCGGGAACCGCCAGCACGACCGCCGACGCGCTGCTGCGGTCGTGGGTCAGGGATACGGCGATGGTGCGAACGCGATGCCGGTCGAGAAGCGCTTGCGCTTTCGCCCCGCATACGATCTGTGGGGCGCCATAGGCATCGCGAGCCACGGAAAATTCCGCCGGATCGATCTGCCCCAGTGCGAGCTCGCGCGGAAAGAGCTTGACGCACGCTTCCTTGGCCGCAAACCGTGCCGCCAGACTCGCGGCGCGACCGGGACCGGAACCGCTGTCGGCGAGCTCCTGCGCGGAAAAAGTCTTGCTCAGCGCTTCGGCCGGCGTTTCCGAGAGCAGCCGCTCGATGCGCGAAATCTCGACGCTATCGATGCCGCAGCGGTTGGCGTTCGGCGCAATTGCGGCGCCGGGCGTTTCTCCAGCGGCGCTTTCGGCGTCTGCGACATCCGTCACGGCGCTACCTCGCGCCGACGAGGAGCGCCGAGTTGGTTCCGGCAAAACCGCGGCAGAGGATGAGCGCGACATTGCTGCGCGGCACCTGCGCGGCTTTGGAAACGCGCAGACCCGCGCAATTCGGGTCCAGATTGGTCAGGCTCGCCACGCCGGGAACGATGCGCGCGCGCAAGGCGGCGAGCGCGATGACCGCTTCGACGATGCCCGCGGCGGCAATGAGATGCCCGATCGCCCACTTGAATGCGGTCACCGGAGGCGCGTTTTCTCCGCTGCCGAAACAGGTTCGAATCGCCGCCGCTTCCGAAGCATCCGATTGAAGGGTACCGTTGCCGTGCGCGACGATCATGCCAACGTCGCCCGGTGCCAGGCCCGCATCATCGAGCGCACCCGCGATGGCTCGCACAAGGCCGTCGCCATCGTCGCGAACGGCGAGCAAGCCGGTCGCCTCGGTCGCATAACCTCCTCCTAGTACTTCGCCCAGCACGGTCGCATTGCGGTCCGCCGCGGCGCGCTCGGTCTCTAGTGCGAATGCACCCGAACCCTCGCCGAAAACGCTGCCGCTGCGCGCAAGATCGAATGGCCGGACGGTGTCTGATGCAAGCAATCCGCACTGATGGTAGTAGAGCACCAACTGCGGCTCGATCGGAGCATCGTGACCGACCGCGACCGCACGATCGGCTTCGCCTTGTCGCAATGCCTCGGCAGCCTCGATCACCGCAAGCGTCCCGCCGGCGCTGTGATTGGTGATGCAGGCGTTGCTGCCCTTGAGGTTGTACTTGATGCCGACGTGGCAGAGAACGTTGTTGGGCAGTGTGCGCAGAAGCCACATCGGATTGACCGCGCTGCCCAGCTCGCGGCCGAAGACTTCGAGATTGCCGCGCGATTCGCTCATCAACGGAAAGTACTCATACTGCGAGTTGTATGCGCCGCCGCCCGAGCCGACGTAAATACCGCTTCGATCGGCAAACGTCGCCGCGCCATCGGCGCCCAGCGTGTCGCGGTGGGTGATGAAGCTCGCGCCGTCGACCGCGCGGCTCGCGGCATAGAGGCCGAGCATATCGGTGCGCCGGATCAGCTTGTGCAGCTTTCGGTCCTCGACCAGTGCGCGCGGATTGAAGTCGGCGATTTCCGCCGCCACGGTCACCGGCCACCCGGCGGTGTCCCACTGCTTTATGGGTGCAATGGCCGAGCGCCCCTCGCGCAACGCGGCAAGGATCCCCTCGGGGTGCATGCCCGAAGCACAGACGGCACCGGTCCCGGTGATGAGCACTTTCGGCTTGGCCATGATCGCTGCGCAGTAATCAGCCGCCCGCCGCGTCTTCCACAAGCTCGGGGTTGCGCAGCACCACGCAACTGTTCGATCCGCCGAAGCCGAAGGAATTGGAGAGCGTCATTCGCACCCGCTGCTTGCGAGGAGCGTCGACAACAAAGTTGAGGTCGCAGTCGGGATCGGGGTCCTTCAGGTTGGCGTTGACCGGCATCTCGCCGTGCTCAATGGCGAGCGCGCAAATGGCGACCTCGACCGCACCCGCCGCGGCAATCAGGTGCCCCATCGAGCTCTTGGTAGAGCTCACCGACACCTCCTGCACGTGCGGACCGAAGACGGCATGGACCGCCGCGCTCTCGCTCTTGTCGTTCATATGGGTCGATGTTCCGTGGGCGTTGATGTAATCGACATCGGCCGGCGTCGCCCCCGCGTCGCTCAGCCCCGAACGCATCGACTGAATTGGCCCGTCGCCGTCGGGCGGCGAATCCGTAATGCGGTACGAAGACAGCGAATTGCCGTCGCCCGCAAGCTCCGCGTAGATATGCGCACCCCGCCGCCGCGCCGATGCCCACTCCTCGAGCACCAGAAATCCCGCGCCTTCGCCGAGAACGAAACCGTTGCGCGTCGCATCGAAAGGGCGGCTTGCACGCTCGGGCGTCTCGTTGTCCGCGGACAGTGCCGACAACAGGCAAAATCCCGCCAGCCCGACCGGGCTGATCATCGAATCGAATCCTCCGGCCAAGGCAAAATCGACGCTCCCGCGACGAATCAGCTTCAAAGCGGTGCCGATCGCCTGCCCTCCCGATGCGCACGCGGTGTGCACCGACGTTGCATAGCCGCGGATGCCGAAGCGACGTGTCAATAGCGCCAGACCGCCGGTCGCCTGACTGCGACAGAAAACCATCGGATCGTTCGCTGCCTCGTTCTGCAGCAGCAGGTCCGGACGCAGCTCGCCGTCGGCCGCGGCTTGACACTGAATGTGGGCGAGATCGGAGTAGGCGACCCCCATCATGCCGGTGCCGACCGCGCAGCCCCAACGCTCGCCGGTCGCAGCCGTCGGCGCGATGCCCGCATCGCGGATCGCCTGATCGGCGGCGGCAAGCGCGAAACGGTGCGAGCGGTTGGCAAACTTGACGAGTTTGCGATCGGAGACCAGCGCCGCCTCGTCGAATTCCTTGACTTCGGCCGCGATGCGCGTCGAAAAACCGCTGGCATCGAACAGACTGATCGGGGCCGCGCCGCTTCTTCCCGCGAGCACCGCGCTCCACGTCGTCGCGACATCGTTGCCGACCGGCGTGACTAGGCCGAGGCCGGTAATCGCCACCCGCCGCTTTCCTTCGCTCATGTCGGCTCCCTCGCGCCAAACTCGACCCGCGCCGTCGCGACCGACTTGCCGGCCACCTGCGCGCTCAGCTTGACGCGTGCGGCTAGCGCATCCTGGCCTGATAGCGTTGCCTCGAGCTCGACCTCCTCGCCCGGTGCGATGAAGGCGCGCATCTTGAAGTGGGTCAAACGCGCAGCCACCGGGCTTGCAAATTGGGGGCCGCAGGTCGCCTCCACCAGCTGTGCCGCCAGGCGAATCTGTGCATCGAGCAACAGCGTCGCCGGAAAAACCGGGTTACGCGGAAAGTGATCGGCAAAGAATGGCGCCTCACGCGGCACGTTCAGGGTCGCGCGCAACGATTTACCGGGCACACGCTCGATCACAACCGTCTCGGGCAGATCCACGCCTGGAAATCGTCCCCGTGGCGCGCCCCGATCGCGAAGCAGCGAGAGCCGCTCGCGCAATGCATCGGGCGCGTCAAAATCCTCGACCGGCAGCATGGGACCGAGGCAATGCTTGAGCTCGATCACCTGTCTGCCTTCCACCAATGCGCTGCCACCATAGGCCACCATATTGTCATCGCAGTCCTCGATCTCAACCGCGAGCTCGAGCACGTCACCGGGCAGGACCACGCCCAGAAAGCGGGTCTCCGTGGCCAATGCCGCCACCGGTCGCCCGCGAAAGTCCACTTTGCTCATCGCAACCCACGCCGCCAATTGGCCAACCGCCTCGGCCACCAGGCACGAAGGAAAGACCTGAATCCCTTGGGGGACCCAGAAAAAGCCGCGCGCCCGCGTCCCGTCGATGAATTCGGTGATGCGGTCGACAAACGAGAACGCGGCAAAATGCGCCGTCATGCAAGTGGCAAGACGCTGGCGCGATCAGGCCGCGGGTTGCGCTTCGCGCTGCGCATGCACCACCAGCTTGCAGAACGTTTCGGGAGTGAACAGCCGCGGGATGTCGGCGACCTTCATCGGTGTCTTGAAACGCTCGGCGGGAATCTCCGACAGATACGATCGAAGCTGCGCCATTCCCTTTTCGGTGACGATGCCTTTTTGCTCGAACTCAGCCTCAGGTAGATCGCCGCGTGCATTTTCGACGATCTTGCCGCGTGGAATCTTGATCTTGAACGTGCGCTCGAGTCGAAAGACCATGTCCAGAAAGTCGATCGATTCCGCGTCCAGCCCCTCGATCAGCGACACGTCGAGCTTGACATCCTCGACGTCGCAGCCGAGCGCGTCGGCCATCGTCTCGGCGACCTTGGGGTAGACCGCCATGATTTCTTCCTTGCTGACTTCCGTTTGCGTCATGAATTCGCTCCACTCGTTATTCCACTCGTTATTCCACTCATTACTCCATTTTAAAACCGCCATCGACACTGAGTACCTGACCCGTCACATAATCGGCGTACCTCGAGGCGAGAAACCAGACGGCGTAGGCGACTTCTTCCGGCTTGCCGTAGCGCTTGAGCAGGATGCGCGACTTGACCGTGTCGCCCGCCATGTCGCGCACGGCCTGCGACATCTCGGTCTCGATCACGCCCGGTGCAACGCAGTTGACCGTGATCTTGCGCGGTGCCAGCTCGACCGCCAGGGCGCGAGTGAACGCATTGACCGCGCCCTTGCTCGCCGCGTAATTCGTCTGCCCGCGGCCGCCCTTCTCGCCCGCGACCGACGAGAGGTTGATGATCTTGCCGGCACGCTGAACGATCATATGCGGCACCACGGCGCGCGTGACGTTGAAAACGCCGCCGATGTTGGTGTCCAGCACCAGCGAGACATCCTCGTCATCCATCGCCGCCAGCTGGTTGTCGCGTATCATCCCCGCGTTGTTCACCAGGATATCGATCCTGCCGGCGCGTTCGGCAACCCGGTCAACGGCCGCGGCGCACGCTTTGCTGTCGCGCACATCGACTTGTTCCGATCCGACGCTCGCCCCGACCGATTGCGCAGCGGCAACGACTTCCTGCGCCACCGCAACCTGATCCCGATAGAACAGGGTCACGTCGGCTCCCTCCGCCGCAAGCAGCTCGACGATCGCCCGGCCGATGCCGCGGCTGCCTCCGGTCACGATCGCGACCTTGCCGGCCAGACCCGAATCCGGCGTCATCGGCATGTCGTTCGTCCGGTCATCATCCCGAGATGCAAAAACCGCCGTCGACCACCAGCGTGTGGCCATTGATCATCGCCGCCTCGGGCAGGCACAACAGATAGACCGCCCCGGCGACATCGTCGGGGCTCAGGACCGGGCCCGCCGGCGCCCGTTGCGCGAAATTCGACAGCAATTGCTCACGATTGGGAAAGTAGCGCAGCGCATCGGTATCCACGACGCCTGCGCTGACGGCGTTGACACGTATTTTTTTCGGCCCAAGCTCCTGCGCCAAGGTGCGCACCAGCGATTCGAGCGCCGCTTTCGAGGCGCCGATGAAGCCGTAATCGGGCATGGCGCGAGACGCGCCGAGACTGGACATGGCGATAATGCGCCCGCCGTCTTTCATCATCGGTACCGCCCGCTGCGCCAGCAAATCGAGCGCAAACGCATTGGTCTCCATGCACCAGCGCCAATGCTTGAGAGACATTTCCATCGCCGGCTTGAGCACGCCGCTGGCGGCATTGCTGATGACGATGTCGAGGCGATCGAAATGCTTGCCGAACTCGACGAACATGTCGTCGACGCTCTCCGGAATGCCGACGCTCCCCTGCACCGCCTGCGCGGCTCGGCCCATCGCCCGCAACTCCACGCACAAGGATTCGGCCTCGTCGTGACTATTGTAGTAATTCACGGCCACATCCGAGCCGGCGGACGCCAGCTTGCGCGCAATGGCGCGGCCGATACCGCGCGATGCGCCCGTGACAAGCGCAACTTTTCCGGCGAGGGGGCCTGACATGGGCGGGAGCTTCACGGTCTGGGGCCGAGCGCCCGGATCAAAACCCCGGCGGCGGCCCAGCGCATGGCGGACAATCTGTAATTATCGCCTGCTTCGTTCCCCGGAGCAACGTGCCCTGAGCCACCGACACGCGGCGCTTCGTCTGTCTCGACCGCGCAAGGAGGGTGCCTGTGAGCAGCGAGCCAGGTGGCGCTGTGAGCAGCGAGCCAGGTCCCGTTCGCGAAGCGAATGGGGTGTGAGCGACCGCGAATCGGCGCCCGCCGGCGACACGAGACATTCCCTCTCACGAATAGCGTGTAAGGAGCCGGCGCCGTTCGCGAAGCGAACGGGGTGCGAGCGCCCGCGAATCAGCACGAGCCACCGACACGCGGCGCTTCATCTGTCTTGACCGCGGAAGGAGGTGGCGGTCAGCGCGTCGCGAGCGCCGCGCGCTTGACCCGGATCAGCTGCTGCGCTTCGAGGCACCAATGCTTCTTGATGCTGAACCAGACGTCTGCCGCCCACAGGATGTTGGCGCCGCTCACCTCCGAAGGTGCCTTGAGCTCTTCCTCGTCGCCGCCTGCCGGCTGATAGGCATTGATCCATTCGCGCGCTCGCGGATCGTCTGCCAGCGAAGAAGTGATCGGAACCGTGACGTGATTGTACGAAATCGGCAAGGTCACGTTACGCACCTTGGCCACACCGTCGTGCCGGTAGTGGCTCGCGCCGGGCGTCCCTGGAAAACTCCATGCGATCAGGTCGCCGGGAATGATGAATGCGGTGAACTCTTCGACGCTGTCGGGAATCGTCCGCAATCGGTGCAGCATGTTCCACTGGTTGGGAAGGAGAAACGCCGCGCCTCCCGCGCCGACTACAGACACGTACGCGACTGAGATACCGACCACGGGACGTGTGTTGCCGGTAAGCGGATCGGTGATCGTGGTCCGGTCCTCCGCTGAGTCCGCGACCGGATTCCACACTGCGATCTTGTCGCCGAAGGCCCCCTCCAGCTCGTAAAGCACCTTGACTGCCTGCACGCCGCCTTGGCTGTGACCGATCATCATCGGACGGACGCCATCGTGTTCGTAGAACCATGCGATCTCTCCGGCCAGCCGGTCGCTGTTACTGTACGGGCTCTGGGAGTACGCACCATCGATCGGGTCGCGCAGCTTTTCCTCCGGATAGCCCATGCGCTCCAGGAAGGCGGCGAAGGAGGTCATGATCAGGTGCACCGGATAAATGCCGCCGTGCAACAGGATGATCCGCGGCGTAGGTCCCTTGGAAAGCGTGGCGCGGACATCCTGCTCGCTGATGCGCTCGGGATTGAGCGCGAGAATGCGCTCTTCGAGGTCAGCACCGAGCGACAGCGAAGCGAGCACCGCGCCTCGCTCCATTTGGCCGGTAACCCGAGGGCCGGTAACGCCAGGGCCGGTAACCCCAGGGTTGAGCACCGGGCCGTGCGAGGTAGTCGGCGTCGTCGCGCAACCGGCCGCCAGCGCGACCACGCCGAGCGCCGCGATCAGGCGCGGAAGCGCAGCGCCTCCGGCGTCACGGACCAGTGAGACACTGTGACTCGTTTCAGGCAAGCCTACTTCCGCGAAGCGATTCATGTTTGAAGACTCTTGATACGGCAAAGCATGTCGGCAACGACACCTTCGACGGTCCCCCGCTCGAAGGCGGCGGTGCGGTAGGTGATACCGACGTTGACGAACTCGTCCGCGGTCGATATCGCACAAATCATCGGCGCCAGCGGTCCAGTGGACACGGCGCGCAAATATTCGGGTGCCGGTCCTCGGCCCCCAGCATGTGTCCAGAGCGGCGCAACATTCAGTGGCGTGGTACCTGCCCACACCGGGCAATGTTTGGCAAAAAATCGCCTGCGCCGTCTTTCGGACATGAATCGCCACTCCAACGCTGCAAGGCCCAACGCGAGTAAAGTTTGCAAATAGAGCTTGCCGCGCTTGATTCTTTCGCTCTCCTTATGCACGAAGTGCGCCAGCTCCTTCACGCCAATCTCATCTGGCACCAGGTGGGAGACACGAAAGGAGGCAAGCAACGGAACAAACGCATGCTGCGCTTGTGACCCAAAATCGCGGCGAATGTTCACGATCGAAGCAACGGCGAGCTCGCGTCGCCTCGATTGCTGGCGGCGCTTGGCGGCAAGTGGCGACAAGACCTTGAGCAGGATCGTCATGAACAAGTCGTTTTGGGTGACGCCCCACGACTGTGCAGCACGAATCAGCGCCGCTTGCTCTGGCAGGCCGAGCCTTAGTCGCGCAAACGCATTCTGGCCGTCATCGATTGTCGCGTACGCCGGCCTGAACGATCGTCGGCAACTTGCCACCAATGCCGGCAGGCTGGTCAAGCCTCGGAGCAGCACTCCCGCCTGTCGAAGGAGCACTCCGGCGTAGGCCGGTGTTGACGCGTCGCTAACCGTGTCCTGCGCCGCGCTTTCGCCGCGATAGCGGCCCACGATGCCGCTAAGAAGGCCTACGATGGAGTCTCCGCCGGCGACAAAATGATCGTAGCCGAGGCCGAGGTAAAACGACGAACCCGCGTCGACCGCAAAAAACCGAAACGGGCTGATGCGCCCGTCTGCAGGGAATGCGGCGTTGAGCTGGCGCGCTATTTCGTCGTGGACGAGCGCCGGCGGATCGTCGTCGGGAAGCAGCTTGAGGTCGGCCTCCTGCCGCCCACCGTGCCATTCGTACCAGCCGCGGGCCCGGTCCAGCTCGAGATGCGCCAGGCCGCGAGCCTGGAGCTCTCGCGTAATAGCCTCGCCCAGCCGAGCGCCGTCGAGCGCTTCAGCGACTACTACGACATGCACGGCGTTATAGGGGTGGATATCGCGCCAGTGCAGCATCGTGTGTTGAAACAGATTGAGCCTGTTCCTCACGCGCCCCCTTCGACTGCCGCGACGGAGCTGCGTCGGGCGCGTATCAATCGTTGCAGCTCGATGCACCAGTGCTTTTTGACGCTGAACCAGATGTCGGCAGCGTGCAACAGATTGCTGGTGTCAACGGCAGCGTCTGCCGGTGGCGGGAGATTTTCTCCGGGGCGATACGCGTCGATCCACGCACGAGTGACCTTGTCGAACGCCAGCGCGCGGGCGCGCGGCATGGCGATGTGGCTGGTAGCCACGCCGAGCGTGACGTTACGCACTAGTGCCGACCCCGTGGCCCGATACGCTTCGCTGCCCGGAAATGTCCCGGCGATGGGGTCCCATTCGATGGTATAGCCTGAGAACTCTTCGACGCTGTCCGGAACCTGGCGCACCTTATCCAGCATCGACCATTGCCCCAGCACCCATCGCGGCAGCTTGCCGGTGGCGAGGGCCGCCACGTACGAAAGCTTGAGACCGACCACCGGCCGGATCACTCCGCTGCGCGGATCGCGAATCCAGGTGCGATGCTCGGACGCGTCGGTAAGGGGATTCCACACCTCGACCTCGCTGGCGAAAGATCCCGCGAGCTCATGGAGCGCCTTGATCGCGAGCATGCCGCCCTGACTGTGCCCAATCAGCATCGGCATCAAGCCATCCGCCTCGTAGTACCACGCGATCGCA
Organism: Casimicrobiaceae bacterium; assembly: GCA_036491495.1. GTDB lineage: Bacteria > Pseudomonadota > Gammaproteobacteria > Burkholderiales > Casimicrobiaceae > PALSA-1003. The sequence goes on along the minus strand of DASXBW010000042.1, from coordinate 4,268 downwards.
CCCGCAAGCTCCGCGGCGCTGCCGTTGCTCGCGTGGGAAAGACTATGGTCTTTCGGGTCGCGCAGCCGCGTCTCGGGATAGCCCATCGCGATCAGAAATTCAGCGAAAGGCTCCATCGTGATCAGTGGCACGCTGCCGTGCAGTGCGACGATGCGCGGCGCAGTCGACCGCGATAAGATGTCGCGCACCTCGGCCGCCGAAATGCTCTCCGGGACGAGCGCAAGAATGCGGTCTTCGGTCGAGCGATCCATTGCCGGCTCCATTCGCCCAAACTCGGATTCGCCTTCCGCCGCGACGGCGATCGCGTACCCATGCATCGCGGCCAGAAACAGCGCCAGCGCGACGACCAGCTGTCGCAATACAGCGGCAATCGCGATAGGGGCTCTGATCAAGGACACTGTCGCGCTCCGGCCGCCGGCTTGTCGAACTCGGTCTATGGTGTGTGCGCAGCGAAGCGCGGAAAAAAACGGCCGGTTCGACGCAGGTACTGCGCGTACGGCTCGCCGTGCGTGGCGAGCAAATGGCGCTCTTCGTTGCGGGCCTTGAGGTTATTCAACACCAGGTGCACGGCCCAGATGCCCAACATCGGCGGCGTTGCGATGATGATGGCCGAGCAAAGCATGAGCAGCATCGAGAGCGCGTAGATGGGATGGCGGACGTACGCGAACAGCCCGTCGGTAATCAGCGTGCCTTTGCGTTTATCGCTCACGTCCATGCGCCAGTCTTTGCCCATCCTCGACCAGCACCACGCCGTCATCGCCAGACACGCGAGCGCGATCACCGCTGCGAGCCAGCGAAGCGCGGCGTACAGAGGCTCGTCCCTGGCAAACTGCGGCACGGCGAACCAAGGGTTGGTGCGGGTAAGCGCCAGCCAAGGCAATACGATCCACGCGATCACCAGCGGAATCCAGATCACAAACATCGCCCGTTCGGACGACTGCTCGGGAACGAGCCCGGCCAAATCGCGTCTTTTGCGGCGGGCACGGACGATCATGGCGCCAACCCCGAACCAGTAGCACCAGATGGTCGTCAGCAGAAGAATCGCCGGTATATCGCTGTATTTCATTGTGCGCTGAGGGCTAGGTAACGGTCTCTTGCCGCATGGGAAATCGCGAGCAAGCGGTTCCGATTTTACTTCATCCTTGCGCGTGCTCCGCTCGGCCAGACGATTATCGTCGCTGGCCTTGGATGCATCGGGAACCCGGCGCTCGCCGACAAAGCGAGACGCAGTCGATAAACGCGAAAAGCGTGCCGGGATTGCGAATCGTCGCGGATGGGTTCGACGCTGCGTCGGCACACGCTGCTGGTTGCTGCTATTCTCGCGCCGCTGCGCTGTTTCGATACATAATACCGCGCCCTTCGAATTGCATAAGGCTAGCTATGGCTGCGTCGCACAAGGCAATGAAGATCGTTGGCATCGTCGGCGCGGGCCTGATGGGCCGCGGCATCGCGCAAATCGTGGCGCAGGCCGGATTCGACGTGCGCTTGCTCGACGCCAAACGGTTCGTTGCTGCCGACGCCAAACGTTTGATCGCCGAGCAACTCACCACGCTGGTCGCGAAAGGCAGACTTTCCGCCGCCGTGGCCGAAAGCGCAGTCGCGCATATTGCACTGCCTGAATCCATGGCCGGATTTGCGGACGCCGATCTGGTGATCGAGGCGATCGTGGAACGGCTGGAAGCCAAGCAGACGCTGATCGCGGCTCTCGACGGCGTGGTCGGCAAGGAATGCATCCTGGCGACAAACACCTCGTCACTTTCGGTCACCGCGATCGCGGCTGCGTCGACACATCCCGCGCGAGTTGCGGGGCTGCATTTTTTCAGTCCGGTGCCGTTGATGAAGTTGGTCGAGGTGATCGATGGATTGCTGACCTCGCCAGTCGTGATCGAGCGCGTGGTCGAATTCGCGGCGGCGCTCGGCTACACGCCGGTCAAGGCCAGGGACACGCCCGGATTCATCGTCAATCACGCGGGGCGCGGTTACGGCACCGAGGCCTTGCGCATCATCGGCGAAGGCGTCGCCGACGCAGCGACCATCGATCTCATCCTGAAGCTCGAGGCAGGCTTCCGTATGGGCCCTTTCGAGCTGCTGGATCTCACCGGTCTGGACGTTTCGCATCCGGTGATGGAATCGATCTATCACCAGTTCTACGAGGAGCCCCGCTTCCGGCCTTCGCCGCTGACCGCGCAGCGCCTGGCGGCCGGCTTGCTGGGCCGCAAATCCGGGCGCGGGTTCTACGACTATCGGGGCGCCGATGCCCTGGCACGTCCTCCTATCGCAGCGCCGACAACGATCACCCAAAGCAACCCGGCCCCGGCGCGTCGCGCCTGGGTCAGCGGTACCAGTCCAAGCTCCAGGCAACGCGTCGTCAGCCTGTTGCAGAGTGTCGGCGCCGAGATCGATACCGGCGCCACACCGGAATCGGATTCACTTTGCCTCGTCCTGCCGTCAGGCCGTGATGCGACCACCGCCGCGCTCGACGAGCGTCTCGACCCCAGGCGCACCGTCGCGCTGGACACGCTGTTCGACATGAGCAGGCACCGCACGCTGATGACGACATCGGTGACCGAACGCCATTGGCGCGATGCGGCCAAGACGATGTTTGCCGCGGACGGCGTTCCGGTCCACGTGATACACGACAGTCCGGGTTTCGTCGTCCAACGCACCGTGGCGCATGTGGTCAACATTGCCTGCGATATCGCGCAGCAGCGCATCGCGACGCCGGAAGACATAGACCTCGCGGTGAGGATCGGGTTGGCTTATCCCGCGGGACCACTGGCGTGGGGCGACGCCATTGGGCCACCGAGACTGCTGCGCATCCTGAAGGAGCTTGCACGAACGTATGGCGACCCGCGTTATCGGCCCAGCCTGTGGCTGTCGCGACGCGCGCGCCTTGGCGTGTCGCTGCTGACACCCGAGGCCTGAAGCCCCCTTCCGGGCGTATTCCCGGGGCATGGCTCGCGCAACCCGCTTGCTTTGACTTACCGTGCGAGTAGCATAATCGTGTTTGACGAACCCACTCTCATGAGGCACGACCATGTCGAAAAACAAGGGCAGCGGAAGCTTCCGCGGACGCGACTCCAAGACCGGACATCCGATTCAGATACCGCAGATCAAACGGCCCACCGCACCGTCGGTACCGCGGGTGATGCCGCGCACCAAGGCGAGCCCGAAGGGTCGCTAAAGCGGCCCCATTAGGCTGCAAAAACAGAAGGTACTCGTGAAATCCAGCAGACGCCGGCAGCTCTTGCGCGGCGCGTCGATGCTTGCCGCCGGCGGCGTCGCAGCTTATGCGATGCCCGGTACCGCGACAGCGCAGCCGCGCAGCCCGTTCTCCGTATCGCCCACCTTCATTCCCATCGCCGGCAGCAGCGATCTGTTTCCGGTTCGGCGGATCTATTGCATCGGACGCAATTACGCCGCGCATTCGCGGGAGATGGGTTCGGATCCGACGCGCGAGCCACCGTTCTTTTTCCAGAAGCCGACCGACGCGGTCCAGAACGTGCCGATCGGCGCAACCGTCGATCACCCGTATCCGCCGCTGACCAAGAACTATCATTATGAGATCGAACTGGTCGCGGCGATCAACAAGGGCGGCCGCAACATTGCCATCGACCGCGCGCTCGAGCATGTCTTCGGCTACACCGTCGGCCTCGACATGACGCGCCGCGACCTGCAGCGGGCGATGGGCGACGAAAAGAAACCCTGGGAGATAGGCAAGAGCTTCGATCGTTCGGCACCGTTGGGACCACTGCAACCCGTCGCTGCGGTCGGGCACTTCACCAAAGGTGCAATCTGGCTCAAGGTCAATGGCCAGCTAAAGCAAAATGCGGACTTGAGTCAGATGATCTGGTCGGTCGCGGAACAGATCAGCAAGCTCTCCGAAGCATTCGAGCTTGCGCCCGGCGATATCATCTACTCGGGCACGCCGGAAAATGTGGGCCCGGTCGTCAAGGACGACGTGATGGAGGGCCACATCGACGGACTGCCGAACATCAGCGTCAAGGTGGTGTAAAGATCTCTAGGTGTGCAGCAGCGTGCCTCCATAGCCGAACAGACCGGTCAGTCCAGTGATGATGAGATAAATCGCGACGATGTAATTCAGAAGCCGCGGTACCAGCAGAATCAGAATTCCGGCGATCAGTGCTATCAGCGGGCCGAGGGTCAGGTGGATGTTCATCGTTTCTTTCTCCTGGATCAGTGGACTTGGCGCGGCGCGCCAAGTTTTACGCTGGACGTGATATTGAACGGATTGCCTTCGCTGTTAC
>DASXBW010000041.1:0-73532 GCA_036491495.1 Casimicrobiaceae bacterium | reverse complement strand
AGCAAAACGTGCGCACCGCGCTCAAATATTCCAATCGTGCGCTGGTGCTGGAAATGGGCCGCCTGGCGCTCGACCGACCGGCGAGCGAGCTCTTGGACGATCCGAATCTCAACCGTCTGTTTCTCGGCGGTCATGCGCCGCCGAAAGATGCTGCTTGGGCAGCGTGACTGCATTGACTTGCGAATGCATTAGGCGCGAGTCATATCCGCGGACCGCCTTTCGCGCTCGCGATTGGAGCATCTCGGGATTGCCGCTTGGATGTGTGTGAGGTTGCGCGCGTGCGGACTAGTATCGACGTAGCGTTTGATCGATCAAACACTTGCAGCGCTTGCCAAGCTTGAAACCGCGTCATCCAGTCATAATTACGTGTGAGCAAATCCGGTGAAGGCGTGATCGGCCGTCACGGGAGCCTTCGCAGGAAGTAGAACGTCAAGGGCGGACCCATCTGGATTCCGCGCCGCACGGGCAGCGTTCCTCTTGACCGAACACTAGGCGATCAAGCCACTGCTGACCATGTAATCGACGCAATCCTGAACATGCGCCGTTAGCGTCTTTTGCGCGGGTCGCCAATCGCGCGCAAGGGCACTTTCGAACAGCGTGCGATGTTCGCCGGACGCGGCTTCGCCCCCATACACAGCCGCGACCATCTGGTAGCGCAGATACCGATCGTAGATCATTGCATGCGTGTCGAGCAGCACTTGAGAACCGCAGCCGGAAATAAGCGCGTGGTGAAACTCCCAGTCATAGCGCCGCCGACCGCGTGCTTTGAGCGCACACCGAAAGCTGTCGCGCGAGCTCTTCCGCATGTTCCTTCGCAAATCTGAATCCGACCCAGCCGAAACCCGGATGCGGGAAACCCAAAAGGACGTCGCCTGTAGCCTCGTCTGCGGCGCTGCCCCAATTGCCGGGGCGAACGGACAATGTAACGTTCGCGGGAGGTTCCTGCGGGATAGGCGGCGAAGTGTCTGCACGGGCGATCATCAGAGTGGTGATCAAATCAGACAGAACTTTGGCGTCGAGGTGGTAATTGGTCTGGCCGAGGGTCACCGTGGCGCTCGTCTTATCCTTGGAAACAGCGACGTTCGCGAATTGCGGCGCAGGTGGATTTGTCGACATAGATGGCTCCAAGCGGGTCAGTTACTCGCTTTCCAATCGTACCGCACTATAGGAAGAGGTCAGGTACAAGGGTGCGCGCTACAATGGATTGGCCGGAACCTTCGAAACGGAAGTACTTCCAAACGACACCGCGATTGTCGAGAGTCCCTCAGGTGAGTTCGTGGCTAGCCTTGTTGCATTGGGTAGATTCATGGTTATGGCTCGGACTGCGGTCGACGACCTCGCCGCGGGTTCTTCGCCTGTTTTTTGGTTCGTGGATTCCGAGCCTTTGGTAACGGTCACATCGGCCCGCTGCTTTCACTCTATCCTGAGCTCGAAGCCATGCGGGTCCTGACGACGGCCCCCGACGAGGTGCGCGAATTGTTGACGCACTGGACCGAGGGCTCGTCGCTCGTCGTCGTAGCGCTCTGCGCCGCATGGTGCGATAACTGCAACGAGTTCCGGACGAGCTTCGAGCGGATTGCCGAAAGGCGACCGGACATCGTCTTCGCATGGCTGGACATCGAGGACGACAGCGACGTATGCGGAGATATCGACGTTGAGAATTTTCCGACGCTGGCTATCTATCGCGGCGACGCGCTGCTGCACTTTGGCGTGTCACTGCCGCAACAGAGCACGGTCACGCGCCTCGTCGACGAAATGACAAACCGCACTGCCAGCGATAGCGTTGCGCCAGATGCGGTCGTCAAGCTGCCGCTGACCCTGCGTCGACGTTTCGCCTAGGGTCCTGTCCCGCAAATTCCGACGATAAAGAAGCGGATGAAATCGGCCGTCAGGCAAGGTGCGAGGCCGACGCCGTAGCCTGTGCTACGGTGAGGCCGAGCAACGCAGCACGACGGCCGATTTCGCCGCGAACTATCAAGCGAATTTGCGGGAGAGGACACTAGGATGCAGCTTCACATACCCGACCCGGCCTTCGCCAGCTCCGAGCGGGCCCGCGCCAACTTCCGGCTGGCGGTAAGGATCGCGCTCGGCTTCGTCGCCCTGATCTGGGTCATCGAGTTGTTGAACTGGAGCCTTGATCTAGAGGTCGAGGATTTCGGCGTCCGGCCGCGCCAGTTGGCGGGGTTGCCCGGCATTCTTTTCGCACCTCTGGTGCACGGCGGCTTCGCCCACCTGATCGCCAATTCCCCGCCGTTGCTGGTACTGGGCACGGCAATGTTGTATCTCTATCCGAGCGCGGCTCGTACCGTATTGCCGGCGGTCTACCTGGGGCCGGGCGTCGCCGTGTGGATATTCGCCAGAGGCGGGGTCCATGTCGGTGCCAGCGGATTGGTCTACGGCCTGGTCAGCTATATTTTCGTGGCCGGCCTGATCCGACGGGACCGGCGCGCTATCGCTGCGTCGCTTTTGGTTTGCTTCATGTATGGCGCGCTGGTCTGGGGAGTATTACCGATCGAGCGTGGGGTATCTTGGGAAACCCATCTTGCGGCAGCGCTGATCGGCATGGTGCTGGCGATTGCGCTGCGGCGGCTGGATATACCGCCGCGCACTCGCTACACCTGGGAAGACGAAAGGGATCCATACGAAGGCGAGCAATCCAGCAACAGTGATGCCTGAAAAGGAAATTGAATTCGAGCGTTGCCGCGAGTAAACGTGGAGCCGCTTACCGTCCGGAGAGAATAGAATGCTCCGAAGAACATTGGATAGCAGTATGGGATTAGCGAACCCAGCATTTTTCCGTGTCCACGCAACCGAGGAGAGTCAAATGAGCGGCATGAGCAGGATGGCATTGGCGCGAATGGTCGTCGTAGTCGCCCTCGGCGTCTTTGCGACGGGCATCGCATTGGCGCAGCAGCCGGCGTCGACCTGGCAACAGATCAAGCAGCGCGGCGAGTTGCGCATCGGCGTCACGCCGGGCGAGCCGTGGTACTTCAAGGATCCCGCGACCGGTCAATGGAGCGGCATCGGTTACCGCATGGGCCAGCAGATCGCCAAGGATCTCGGCGTCAAGCTGGTGCCGGTCGAAACGACATGGGGCAATTCGGTCGCCGCGATCCAGGCAAACCAAATCGACGTCATGTTCGTGCTCGACGCGACCGACGAGCGGAAGAAGGCGGTCGACTTTCCCGATGCGCCGTTCTTCTGGTACGCGCAGGGCGTTTTGGTGAGAGACGGCCTGCCGGCGAGCAACTGGGCCGATCTCGATCGCGACAATGTCAAGATCGCCGTGACGCTGGGCACTGCGCCCGATCGTGACCTTACCAAGCGGCTCACCAAGGCCAAGATCGAGCGCTTCCAGAACATGGACGAGGCGATCGCCGCGTTCTATTCAGGACGCGTCGACGGCGCAGCGTTCTATCACCCCGCACTGGTCATGCAGCAGGCGCGCGTCAAGAAGGGTTCGGTTGTCATACCGCAACCGGTCGTGGCGCTGGCCACCAGCGCCGGCATCCGGCGCGAGGATGACAAGACCTTTCGCGACTTCCTCGACAAGGAATTCGACAAGTACTACAAGAGCGGCGAGACGCAGAAGTTCTACGAGGAGTTCCTGGCGTTCCGGAACGTCGACGCGAAGAAGGCGCCGCCGATCATCAAGGAGCAATGGAAGTAGGCGAGCCCGACGCGAGACGCTGGCCTCGGCGCATGACCCGCCAGCCCACTTCGTCAGGGTCGGACGCGACCCGACCAACGGGAGCGTAGGAAGCGGCGATGCAATACCAGTGGGATTTCGCCGCGGTCTGGAATCATTTCGACATGCTCATCGTCGGGCTGATCGGCACGGTCGAGCTCGCGCTGGTCTCGATCGCCTTGGGCGTGATAGTAGGATTCGTGGTCGCGCTGATGCGGCTCTCGCATCGCCGCGCGTTGCGCACACCCGCCACGGCGTTCGTGGAGTTCTATCGCAATACGCCGCCGATCGTCCATTTCTTCTGGTTTTTCTACGCGCTTCCGATCGTGATTGGGGTTTCGTTCGATCCTTTCACGGCCGCGGTTCTCGCGTTGTCGACGCAGTCCGGGGCGTTCTACGCCGAAGTGTTTCGAGGCGGAATCGTGTCGATCGAGCGCGGCCAGTGGGAAGGCGCCAAGGCGCTCGGCATGAACTATCGCGCTGTGCTGCGCCGCGTAATTCTGCCGCAGGCGTTGCGGCGGATGGTGCCGCCCTTCGTCGATCGCTCCTTCGAGCTGACCAAGACCACCGCGCTGGCGTCGTCGCTCGCCTATGCCGAGTTGCTGTACCAGGCGATGCAGGTCAATAGCATCACGTACCGGCCGATGGAGGTCTATACGACCATCGCCCTTATGTACTTCGTCGTGCTGTTCGCAGCCAGCAACCTGATGCGCTTGGTCGAGTACCGACTATCACGCGTGGGTTAAGGCGACGGCGATGGAATACACGTGGGACTTCAAGGTCATCCTCGACAGTTTTCCGCTCCTGCTGCGGGGGCTCGTGGTCACGATCGAGCTGTGGATCCTTGCGTTCGCGATCGGTCTCTCGCTCGGGTTCGCGGTCAGCCTCGCCCGCGTGTCGAATCGCGGCTGGCTCAATGCGCCTGCGATCGGATACGTGGAGATATTCCGCAATACGCCGGTGCTGGTGCAGCTCATCTGGTTTTATTACGCTTTTCCGATCATCCTTGGCCAGCAGCTTTCGTCCTTCACGGCCGCTGCGCTGGCACTGACGTTGAATACATCGGCATATTGCGCGGAGATCTTCCGTGGCGGGATCGTGTCCATCGCGCGCGGTCAATGGGAAGGTGCCAAGGCGATCGGCATGACGCGGGCGATGACGATGCGGCGCGTAATCCTTCCCCAGGTCCTGAAGCGCATGCTGCCGGCGTTTACCAACCGCGGCATCGAGCTGGCCAAGGTCACCTCGCTCGCCTCGCTGCTCGCGGTCAACGAGATCATGTACCAGGGCCGTCTCTTGAGCTCGACCTACTATCGGCCGCTCGAGATCCTGACCGTCGTTGCGCTGGTCTACTTCGTGCTGATCTACCCCGGCAGCTACTTGTCGGCCCGTCTTGAACGGCGCCTCGCCGCGCGCGATTGATGTCGAGCGAAATCCGATGAGCGATACCGTCATCCGCATTCGCAACCTGCACAAGCGCTTTGGCGACCTGCACGTGGTCAAGGGCGTCGACCTCGAGGTGAAGCGGGGCGAGCGCATCGCGATCATCGGCGCGAGCGGGTCGGGTAAGAGCACGATCCTGCGCTGCTTGAATTTCATGGAAATGCCGAGCGACGGGATCATCGAGCTCGATGGCAAGGTGCTGGGCGCCGAAGGCGGGGGGAACGCTGGCGGCGGACAGCGGAGCTATTCCGAGGCCGAACTGTGCGAGGTGCGCACGCGTGTAGGCATGGTGTTCCAGCAGTTCAACCTGTTTCCGCACATGACGGTGCTCGAGAACGTCATGGAGGGGCTGATCACGGTGAAGCGCATGGCAAAGCAGGCCGCGCGCTCGCGTGCCACCGAACAGCTGGCGAAGGTGGGCTTGCAGGACAAGCTCGACGCGTATCCGGGGAAGCTCTCCGGCGGACAACAGCAACGCGTTGCGATCGCACGCGCGCTGGCGATGGATCCGGAAGTGCTGTTGTTCGACGAGCCGACCTCGTCGCTCGATCCGGAGCTGGTTGGCGAGGTCCTGCGGGTGATCCACGCGCTGGCCGAGGAGGGCCGGACGATGCTCCTGGTCACGCACGAGCTCGGGTTCGCGTATCACTTCGCCGATCGCGTGGTGTTCATCGCGGATGGCGTCGTTTACGAAACCGGCACCGCGGACGACGTTCTCAAGCATCCGAAGAGGGAGCGTACGCAGGCGTTCCTGGCACGCTTCACCGAGCGCGCGTTCTAGGGCGGAGTCTGCGTTGCCCTTCTTCGACGCTGCGATGGTCCGCGACCGACTGCCTTGGCCGTGCATCGTCGATGCGCCGGCGGAAGCGCCGGCGCGATGAAGATCGTCGGCTTCAAGGTGCTTGAGTTCCGGCGTCGCCTTGATGGGCGCTCGTGGAATCCAACGTTTCGCTGGCACGAGCGGCGGGCGCCGCTGCTGATTCTCGAAACCGACAGCGGCTTGACGGGGGTTGGCGAGGCTTGGTCGAGGCAGCCACGGATCGCGCTCGTCCTCGACCATCTTGCAGGTCATTGCGCACCGGCATTGCTGGGGCGGGATCCTTTGCTGCGAACGCAGATCGCCGCGCAGCTCGAATCGGCAGCTGCCGCGGCCTCGGAACCATGGGTGGCCGCCGCGGCGGCCAGTGCGATCGACATCGCGCTGTGGGACCTCGCGGCGCAAGCGGCGGGGCAGCCCCTGTGGCGTGCGCTGGGCGGCAGCAGCGGTCGCACGGCGGTCTATGCAAGCGGCGGACTGTACCGCGACGGTACAAGTCTGAAGGATCTTGCCCATGAATTCGAAGCCCATGCGGATCAGGGATTCACGACGGTCAAGATGAAGCTCGGTGCGTTGCCGCTCGAAGCCGATCTCCAGCGCGTGCGCTCGGTGCGCGACGCAGTCGGTGACGACGTCACGTTGTGGGTCGATGCGGTCAATCAGATCACCCGGGCCAGCGCGCCGGCATGGTGCACAGCGCTGGCGCGCGTCGGCGTCGCGGCCGTCCAGGCGCCGCTGCCGTTCGACGACGTCTCCGGCATGGCAGACATCAATGGCTCGCTGCTGCCGGTGATCGCGACCGAGGCGGAGCATCGCGAAGAAGCATTTCGCGTGCTGGTCGAAGCCAACGCGGTGACCTACCTGCAGTATTGCTTGGGTCTTTGCGGGGGATTCACTGGGGCGACGCGCATCGATGCAGTTGCTGCGGAGCATGCGGTGCGCAGTACGCCGCAGTGCTTTTCCACCGCCGTGCTGCAGGCGGCCAGCCTCCACCTTGGCGCGGCACGCGGGAACGTCATCGCGGTGGAATTCCACCGCTTTCACGATCATCTCGCGACAGCCTTGCCTGCGGCCATGAGAAACGTCAAGGCGGGCTTCGTCTATCTCGACGATGCGCCCGGTCTCGGCGTGTCGCCTCCGACCCTCGGCGAACAGCCGTGCGGCGGCAAGGTGCGCCTGCATCGGCACATCGCGCTTCACAGTCAACGGAGTAACGCATGAATCCAGCCACGCCTTCCTCGCCCTCAAGCGCGCAGGGTTACGTCGACGACCCTCGTAACGACGACGTCCTGGTTTACGTCGATGGCGAATTCGTGCCCCGGAATCGGGCGGTGGTATCGGTGTTCGACAGCGGCTTCGTGCTTGGCGACGGCATCTGGGAAGGATTGCGTCTCGTGAACGGGACGCTGGTAGCGCTCGACCAGCACATGGACCGGCTCTATGAAGGCGCGCTCGCGATCGCTCTTGACATCGGTATGACGCGCGACGCGCTGGCCGCAGCGATCCGGGCGACCCTGGACCGGAACGGCATGGTCGACGGCGCGCACATCCGCGTGATGGTGACCCGCGGCCGCAAGAAAACGCCGAACCAGGATCCGCGCTTCGTCGTTGGCCGCGCCACGATCGTCATCGTCGCCGAATACAAAAAGCCCAATCCGCAAGCCACGGCAGCGGGGCTCTCACTCTTTACGTCGACCTTCCGCTGCAGCGCGCCGGACGTCTTCGACCTGCGCCTCAACTCGCACAGTCGGCTCAACCTCATCCAGGCGCTGATCCAGGCGATCAACGCGGGCGCGGATGAAGCGCTAATGCTCGACCCGCACGGTTTCGTCGCGAGCTGTAACTCCAGCAACTTCTTCATCGTGCGTGGCGAGGAGCTGTGGACCTCGACCGGTCGCTATAACTTCAAGGGAATCACCCGCCGCAAGATCATAGAGCTTTATCGCGCGCACGGCGGCTTCGTGCGCGAAATCGACTTCACGCTCGTCGAGGTCTATAGCGCCAACGAAGCGTTCGTCACCGGAACGCTTGGCGGCGTCACGGCAGTGACTCGCGTCGACGGCCGGACGATCGCTACCGGCGAGCCGGGGCCGGTAACGCGCCGTATCAGCGATTGGTACCAGGAGACCATCGGCAAGGGTGTGTGAAGCGGACGGCGCATGATCTCGCGGTAGTTCTTGGCCGCTGGTTGATGACGGCTGGGAAGGAAGAAGGACGCGGTCACCCGAAGAGAGCGAGGAATCGCCGGGCGTGTCCGGGTGACTTGAAAATAAAGCCAGGTGCAATGGCTGATGATCACGGCGGGAAAGCGGTAACCGCTGTAGGATAGCGGTTGGATGGCCGCCATGTTCATTCGGCCATCGGGAAGGGTCGGCGGCCGGGGAGGGCCGCCTCGCGGAGGAAGGGCAGCCTTTGGCGCTCAGCACTACACCGATCGCTGGTAGTTTGTCGCGGGTAGGCAGCACCGCGTGGCCGCTGCTGATCGAGGGCGTCCTGGTTCTGGTGGCGATCGGCGCGCTGCTTCCCCGGTTCGCGGTGCTAGCCGCGCAGGAAACCGGCCGCCAGGAACGGTTCGCCGACGCTGTCGTCACCGTCCGCGGTCTGCCCGCCCCCGTTCTGCCCAAGCTCTGTGCAAGTCTCGGGTCGTCTGCCGAGGCCATCGTACGCGACCGTCTGTGTGGCAGAACCCGCGCGATTCCGGAGAGCGAGCGCATCGAGCGAGTGCCGCTCGTCCTCGCCAGCGCGATCGCGCAGGCGAAAGACGCATTTCTCGCACCCCTGAAAGATGCGCAGGCGCGGCCTGCCGGCGTTCGACAGCAGCAACACCAACCAGCAGGCGAGTTGCCAGTCCTCGACAACGGGATCGAATCGGCCGCAGCGGAAATCCAGCCGTACCTCAAGCGTTACTCGATCGACAGCGCCGGCGGCGAGGGTCCGCGTCAGCTAGCCTGCGCGTTCAACCGGGTGCAGCGCGCGCTTGCGCAAACTGCCGCAGCACCGGGCGTGGGTCGCGAGACCACCGCACGCGCGAACGCCGTCATGCTCCTCGGTGCAGCGGTGGACGGTCACCCGGCGACTCCACTGCTCGCGAGCGTCGCCGCGCTTCCGGTCGCTCGCGCGACATCACGGGATGCTTGCGGCGGGCTCGAGACGGCCGATGCCCTCGCCGCCGCGTCGGTGCTGATGGCCGACGCACGCAGCGCATCCGTGAAGGTCACCAAGAACGAGGCGATGAGGGCATTGCTTCGGACGGCGGGCTGGCAGTGGGCGGCGTGGGCGCTCGCGGGGCTGCTGCTGCTCGATCTGAGCAGGCGGCGAGGCCTGGCGACGCTCGGCGTCGCGCTTGCGCTCGCGACGTGGGCCGCTGCGGCATGGATCGGGCGCGTGCCATGGCCACTCGCATCGGGACATTCGTTGATGCTGGGTCGCGAATCGGCGTACCCGCTGGCGATGCCCGCCGACTTCGTGCTCTGGCTGCTGGGGGCGGCGATTGCGGTGCTCCTCGGCGCGCCGTGGCTGCGCAAGGTGCTCGCATCCGGATCGCAGAACGTCGCGTCCGTCCTGGGTTATCCGGGTCTGGTCTTTGCGACCGGCATCGGTTGGGTGCTCCTGCTCGATCTGTCGGCGAACGGACAGCCGGGCAACCGCTATCTCGCGCTTTACCACCAGGGGCATCTGTGGTTTGGCATGCTGGCGTTCAGCGTTGTTGCATTCGTGCGCCAGCCGCTCGGACGGGCGCTTTCATGGACGCTGTCCCTTTTCGACGGCCTCGCGAGCAACGTCGGGAGGCGGATCGGCGCTGCCGGGGGCGTGGCTCTGTTTCTGGTGTTGATGCTGGCGCTGGTCGGCGCCGTCGGGTCGCTGTTGCCCAACTCACCCCAGCTCACGTCCGAAATCGGCCGCCTGTGGCTCATCGTGGGCGCGGCCTGGTTCTTTTTCATGCGTGGCACGCCGTTCACCGAACGCCTCGTCCGTAGCGGCAGCTCCCTCGCCTCGCTCTTCCGCTATGTCTGGCCGTTGCTGTTCGTGGTCACTGTGCTGATCGGTGCGATGCTGATCACGCACGACATGGGACCGCTGCTGATCGCGGCCTACGCTGCCGGTGCCTTCGTCGCGGCGTCGGTGGCCATGTGGTTGTACCAGCGATTTGGCACGACTGGCCCGGCCTACGCGCTGGCGGTCGCGCTATTCGTGGCGTGGATCCTGGCGACGACTGCTGGGCTATTTCGATTCGGTTCGCTCGACGATGTCGCGGCAGCACGGCTGGAGAATCTTGCGGCGCCGCTCGCCTCGGCCAACGACCAGCTTGCCCTGGTCACTTGGTTTCAGCGCGCCGCGCCCCCGGAGGGATTCGGGCCGGGGGCGGTCCCGTGGTGCGGCTTCGGGGCGCCGGGCGCGTGCGCCGGCGTGCCGGCACAGATCCAGAGCGACTACACGTTCACTGCGTTGGTGGGAGAATTTGGCTGGGTGGCGGCCTGGGTGCTGACAATCGGTTGCGTGGTTTGGCTGCAAGCGCTCATTCGCAGCCATGCGCACGCAACGCGCGGCGAGCCCCGCCTCGTCCGGATCGGCAGCCGCATGAGCAACGATCACCAGGCGTTCGTGAGTTGGCTCTGCGTCGCGTGGGTCGTTCTTGCGCTTTGCCAGCTCGCGGTGACCGTCGCCGGCAATCTCGCCGTGATTCCGCTGACCGGCGTCACCTTCCCGTTCGTGAGCTTCGGCATGACATCGCTGGTGGTGAACATGGCGATGCTCGGCCTCGCCGTCAACCTCAACGTAGAACGCGAAGCCGCGCATGGCTAAACGTCGACGACTCACGCTGCTGCAGCTCGCCGTCGCGGCGAGCATGGGTCTCGTGCCCGTGCTTTTCGGCGTGCTGCTGATCGTCGCTTCCGCGCGGGAGGCGGATAGCGCGAAACCCGCGCAGAACAGCGATCGCCACGTGAGCGTCCGGCACGTCGCGGCGCTGAAGACCTTCGAATACGCGATCATTCGGCGCGACCGAGTAAAAGCCGGGCCGCCGTCTGCGCAGATCCTGCTCGAGCATTTTCCGCAGTGTCGTGCTGAGTGGGATGGCCGTGGCGGCGTGCTAAGCCGCGTGCGACGACTGCTGACCAGCGCCTCCAATGATGTCGCGTCGGGGGCGACTCGGATGGCCGTGCAGCTCGACGAAATCGACCAGGCACTGCTTGCCTTCAGCAGCGGCGACAACCGCCGCGTGAGCGACAAGGTGGGCTTGGACAGCGCCCGCTGGTTCGAAGCGGTGACGACCGCGCTGCAGACGCCGGTCGAGCCGCCCGACTACCCCGGAATCCAGCTCGTCGTGCAATGCGCGGATATCGCCGCTGCCGTGTCGACCCTCGCACGCTCGAATGGTCGGATGCTTGCCGCGCTCGCCTGGCGCGGGACCGAAGTGGACCGCGTGATCGCCCGCTGGCGTCCCGAGCAGTTCGTCGAGATCTCGGCTCGTGACGTTGCGCGTTTGAACCCCTGGGCCGGCATCCCGGGCTGCATCTACTTTGGCAAGTCCGCGAAGGACACGGACGATGAGGGCGACACCACCTATTTCCTCGGCGGCGTGCGCGGGCTCGACGACCGACTGTGCCAGCGCGCCGACATGCGCGGGATCGCCGCCGACAATGGGCATACCTCGCTCGCGCTTCGCCTCGCGGGCGAACCGGCCGCCGACATGCCCGTCGGCGACGAGCGCTGGAAGGTGCCGCCGTCGCTCGGCGCCATGCTGCAGCCGCTGGAGACGCTGCATCGCCCGTCCGGTTCGTTGTATCTCGCCTATACCGCCAGCGCGATGGAACCGCAGGGATCGTTGTCGAGCTATCGTTATGGCCGTAACCGGATCGACGTGGGCGGCGCCCAGGTCGACGTCGGTTTCTCCATCGATCTCACGATCGACCCATCGGTACAGGCGTTGGCACAGCAGACGGCCGCGTGCTACACCGGGCGCGACGATGTCTGTCGCGCGCTCGACATCCGCCGCAAGGAAGACGGCTCGCAGGCGGTTGGGCATGGGCTGCTCGAGCACGCCATGGTTCGCATGGCCGCAGTGGCGATCATCGACGTCGAGAGCGGCCGCATCGAAGCGCTCGCCGGGGCGCTCTCGCCATGCACGCGCGAGGAGTACGACGGTCCGGGGCGGTCAGCCCACTGTGACAAGCGGCTTCCGTACCCGATCCGCTATCGGCCCGACGCGCTGTTGAACCCGGCTGTCTTTCACGACGCAATGCCGGGCTCGACCATCAAGCCCATCATGGCCGCGGCGTTCCTGTCCGATCCGGCGGTCGGCGCGCGCTGGTTGTCCGCCGAACGCGCGGAGCTCGCCCGCGCGCCGACCGCGCTGCCGTCGGCGGAGAGCATGAGGGGGCAGCTGATGCGCTCCAACTCGGCGCGGTTTCTCGACCGCATGTTCTGCGCCGACAAGGGCTTTGCGCCGTGCGAGCGGCCGTGGGAGATCCAGGCGATGGCGCCGGCGTTCGGCTGGAACAGCGGCTGTGCCGCTCCCAGCGAAGAGTGCGGGAAGCGCGATCTGCTGTTCGGGCGCACCCTGGACGGGCTCGGTGACGATGGCTTTGCTCGGCCGCCCGCACTGGTCGTTCCCTACGGCAGACTGCTGACGGAACCGGTCGAAGGCAAACTGGGGGCACCCTTTCGGCTGCGACCGGTGACGCAGCTCGACGTGGCAAGAGTCCGGCAATGTGCTGCCGGCCCCGACGGGCAGCGACTGAGCAAGGACGACTGGGTGAAATGCCACGGCGCGGTCGTGGTCGACGTCGTAGCCGAGGGCTGGGGACAGGGACACGCAAGGGCGAGCGCTCTCGGCACCGCGGGCATGATGGCGATGCTCGCCGCCGCCGCCAACGGCCAGACGCAGGTCAGCAAGCCGCATCTGGTGCAGGCGTTGCGTGGCGCAGGCTCCGCCGACGCGCCGGCTCTCCGCTGGAGCCTTGCCAAGACGGAGCCCAATCGCATCGCGCGCGATGCCGCCGAGGTGATCATCAGCGGCCTTTCATTCAGCCATCGTGCGGGAACGGCGCGACTGGCGTGCGAGCAGGTCTTCGATGCACGCACCTGCGCGCAGATGGACTGGATCGCGGGCAAGACCGGGACACCGACCTTTCCCAACGACGATCGTTCGCTGGACGACCTGGCACGACTTTGCGCGTCGGTTGCCATCAAATCGCGACGCGATCGCGACGCATGCGGACCGCTTCGGCCGTACAAGTGGTACGTCGCTGCGTACAGGACGGATCCCGCCGATCCACGCTGGAACAAAGTGATCGGGGTGCTGACCGAGCGCAACTGGCTGGCCGACAGCGGCCGCGTTCATGGCGCCGGCGATCACGGACCCAATCCCGCGGCCGAGATCGCGATGCAAATCGCCGGCCGCCACGCGGGTATCCTGGCGCATGATAGCGTCGTGACTAAGGCGACCAAGTGAGACCTTTGCGCAAGCACCCGCGCCCGTCGAGTCGGGCGCACCCCGCCGTCGAGGCGATCGGTGGACCGCTGGTGTGGACCTTCGATGGCCCGTTCGCGACGTGCCTCGCCGACATGGAGGACGCGCTGCGTCGCGCCATCGTCCAGGTGGGCGACGTGTCGTCGATCGCCGTGCTGATCGAAGTCTCGCTGCCAGCGCTCAAGCGGCGCGTCGATGCCGCGGACGCGATCCAGCCGGCGTGGGGACAATTTCTGGAGCGGATGGCGGACCGTTACGGGCTGCCGGCGCCACCGCGGGTGCGCCCCTTGGGCAGCGAAGGGCCGCTGGCTACACTAGTGATCGCGTACCGGAGCTAGCGGACCAGAGCGACAAGGATCGGCAAGGAGCACAATGATGAAGCTGAAGGGCTGGATGCTAAGGAAAGTGAACGGAATGGGTAACCAGGAGGCGCGCGTCGAACCGCGATCACACGCGGCGATGGCGGCGCACGACCCGCGTGAGCCGAGGATGCGCGCGGTCGGAGAGCCGCGCGGCGGCGTGCCGGACGACGCCGAGCACCTGGGCCCTTACAGCACGTTGATCGGGGCGATTCGCGAGGAACTCGAGCATTTCGTGACAACCCAGCTGCGGCTGCACCTCGCGATCGCCGAGCGCGACCGCTACGTGCTCGCGTCCATCGAGGTCGAGTGCGACCAAAGCAGCGAGCATCGCGATCTGTTACGCCGGTTCATCGGTGAGTTCAAACCCGAGCAGATCAAGCAATATCTCGCGAGGGAAGTGATCGCCGGCCTGCGCAACGCGAGCGCGATCGACTTGTCGCAGTTCGCCGGGCTCAATGCGGCGCAGCAAGACGACGGCACGAGTGAGGAAGAGCAACCTTATGGCGAGCTGCTCGCCGAGCTGCGGCGTGGCTCGCCCCAGAATGTCGCGCGCCCGTATCGAGTGATGCTCCTCGGGCGCTGGTCACAGCTCGATGCGCCTTTGCCGGCGAGCGAGCGAGGCTCGCCGCGATCCCAGAGCACGCAGACACCGATCGTCGCGCAGGCGTTCGCGATCGAGATCGAGGATGCGGACGGCGTCCGCCGCGTCGAGCTCAGGTCCGTCACGCACGGCCGTCGCTATGGCGTCGGCAAGGGCGAGGACTGCGACATCGTGGTCAATGGGCTCTATACGAGCCGCCGGCATTGCGAGATCTGGTTCGATAAGGGCGGCTGGTGGGTCGCCGACGCGGGATCGACCAACGGCATACGGGTCGAGTCGGCGAGCGGCGCGATCGCGCGAGGTCACCAGGGCGCGCATGGCGCGGCACGGCTTCCGGCGATCGAGCTGCCGACCGGCGCGTGGCTGGTGCTATCCGAGCATACCCAAGGCGAGCCGCGGCAGTACCCGCGCTTATCGCTGCATCCGGCCGTTGATGTCGAAGCCAGAGCGAAGCCGGCTAGCGAGGCTTCGCCGCCAACGCCGGTAACGCCTATCGCGCCAACACGCCGACGCGAGGGCGCATTGACCATCACCGCCGGCATGGCATCGGGCATTCGCACGGTCGAGATTCCTCCTGGCGCGCTCCCGTTTCGCGTCGGCCGCTCGCGCAATCAGGCTCTCGTCATCGACTGGGCGCACGCCGACGTCTCGGGACGCCATTTCGAAATCGTCGCGCTGGACGAGTCGGGCGCGCAGATCGTCGTTCACGGCGACAACGGCGTGTCCGTCAACGGAATCTCGCACGGGCCAGGTGCGCAATTCAAATGGAAGCTCGGCGAGACGCTTGTGCTCGGCAGCGGCGCCGGGCAGGCGTCCTCGTGTACGCTGACGCTATCGCGTAGCACATGATTTTCCATCGGCCAGGCAAGACGGAGTCGGAACAGGCATGAACGTCGCCAGGGCAGGCGATCGCCAAGCGCCGCCGCGCGAAAGCGCCCGCAGCGACAGGTCGGCCTTCGTGCGCGAGGCGGCATTCGCGACTGGCTGGATCCGGCTCGATACGGCCGTCGCCTCTTCGCGTGGAAGGTCCCACGCCGTCAACGAGGACTGGCACAGCGCACTCGGCGGGACCTCGCCGCTGTTCGTGGTCGCC
Organism: Casimicrobiaceae bacterium; assembly: GCA_036491495.1. Lineage (GTDB taxonomy): Bacteria > Pseudomonadota > Gammaproteobacteria > Burkholderiales > Casimicrobiaceae > PALSA-1003. The sequence continues at coordinate 58,057 of DASXBW010000041.1, read as the reverse complement.
GATGGCGTGAGCTCGGGCGCGATGGCCTCCTGCGCCAGCCGCGAACTGGTGTCGCGTCTTCACGAGACGCTCGAGCGTGGCAGCATCGACGCCGACGCAGTGCGAAGCGCAGTTCTCGACGCCGATCGCGATGTACGGCGCAGCATCGCGAGCCTGACCGACGCGTCGGGCGCCGCGACGGTAGCGCTTTGCGCAGCCACCGGGGGCTCGCTTTCCCGGTGGCTGGTCGCTTGGGTCGGCGATTGCCGTGTCTATCGCGTGCGCGCCCTGCACGGCGGACCGGCGCAGCTTCTCACGCTCGACGACACGTACCGGCACTTGAGCGAGCAGCCGCCGCCTGGGGGGTCCCTCGACGATCCGGCGCGCATGGTCGGAAACGGCGCGGTTGACGCGCCGAATGTCCGCGACGTCGATCTCGGCCGCGATGAAATGCTTTTGTTATGCAGCGACGGGGTTCACAAGCACGCCGGACCGCACGATATCGCGCGGCTCCTCCGCGGGCCGACTCCGCTGGCGGCGCGCTGCGTGCGGCTCATCGAATTCGCGCGGACGAGCGGCAGCAGCGACGACGCGACGGTACTGGTCGTGCATCGCGCGGAGCGCACACGTGCACGGCTTGCGCGTTTGTTTTCGATCGGCGCGCTGATCGCGCTCGTCGCCACTGCGCTCCTTTTGCTCGCCGCCGACTGGGTGACGGCGCAGCGGCTGCCGGCGGCGCCCCACGTGAAGGTGCAACCATGACGCCGGCGCAGATCGAACGCGTTTTCGGCCTCGGACGGCTGAAGATGGCCACCGGCGAGCACGTCGAGGTGTTTCGCGAGGCGGTCGCTCCCGGTGAGCGCCGCCGTTATACCAAGCGCTTTCTCGCGACGAGCGACGCCGACTTCGGTCCGTGGACCGAGCGCGAATGGCGCATCCTCGCCCGCTTGATCGGACACGGGATCCGCTGCGTGCCCGATGTCGTGCAGTTCGACGGCGGGGCGATGGGCGGCACACGGCTCGTCCAGACCTACGACGCTGGCGTCACCGTCGATCAATGGGCGACGCTGCTACCGGTTTCGCGTGACGGCGCCGTGCGCCGACACATTTTCGAGGATTGCGCCCACTGGTGGGCTCTCGCCCATTACTGCCTTGCCGCGCTCGACGAAATTCATTCGCTGCAGCTCGTACACCTCGACTTCAAGGGCGACAACATCTGTATCCCCTACGGGCCGGCGAACTTCGATCCGGATGGGTCGGCGCGCATTTATCCGATTTTCCAGAGGCTCGCGTTGATCGACTTCGCGTTCTCGCTGGTGTCCCGCGAGAACCTTTCGACACCGTTGCCGATCGGCTGGCAGAAGGATTACGACTACCAGTCGCCTCGGCTGCTCAGGGCGCTCGACGCCGGGCGCAACGGCGATCTGCAGCCAACCAAGGAGCTCGACTGGCGCTGCGATCTGTACAGCCTCGCCGCGATGCTCAAGCGCTACCTGCCCAGCGAGGATCCGGGCGGTGATACAGGATGGACGCCGGAGCGGTTCGACGATGCGCGGACTCTCATCTTCCGCGTTCGTGAATGCCACGATCGCGATAATCTGCACTGGCGTCCGCACGAGCAGTTGATGGATTTCGCTGGCGCGCGGCTCGCCAAAGTCGATCTCGCCGCCTCGCTCAACTATGGCTGGACGCTCGCCCGTGCCGCGACCGCCGATGGCGCTGCGTCGCCCATCACGCCGATGACGCGGATCGCACCGTCGATCCATGTCGCCGAGCCGATTCGCATCGCACCGTCGATCCATACCGCCGAGCCGATTCGCATCGCACCGTCGATCCATGCCGCCGAGCCGGTTCGCATCGCACCGTCGATCCGGGCCGCCGAGCCGGTTCGCATCGCCACCGGCATCATGGTACCGACCGCGGTTACTGCAGTGGGCGGCGGTGCCCGCACTCCAGCACGACGGCGCAGCCTGTTGAGGGCGACGGTGCTCGCTCCCGCGATCGTCACGCTCGCCGCGCTCGCTGCCCCGTCGTTCATCGGCGACCCGGAACATCCAATCGTTGACCGCGCGCGTGTAGCTTTGGACGCGATGCGCTTGATGTTCCAGACTCGACCCGATTCCACCATCGTAGCGGCAGACACGCCGGTAGCGATACCGGCGCCGGCTCCCGACGCGGAGCGCAAATCGCCTTCGCCCGATTCGACGGCAACGCCCGTCGCGGCGCCGGCAGTCAACGCGCCATCCGCGCCGAACGACGCGCGTGCGGAGCCTGATGCGAAACTACCTTCTCCAATGACCGACCAGAAGGCGTTGTCGCCCCAGATTGCGAAAGTAGCCCCGAAGCCGGGCACGCCGGTTAGTCGGCCGCCGGTGCCAAGCCTGCCGCAGTCAACGAGCGCGACACCGCGGCCGGTACATCCGCTGCCTCGTTTGGCGGCGATTCCAAGTCCGAAGTCAACGCGCGGCCCGTCAATCGCATCTGCCAGCGCGTCTGGGCACTTGAGCCCGCGCCAACCGTCGAGGCAGCAGCGGTTCCAGCCTTCACCATCGGCGGTCCAGGTCGCGGTCGCGACGCCGGCGTCGCCGCGCATGGACTCGCGCATCCAAGCCGCGTCACCCGCGACTGAACCGCCACCGGCCTCACCCAGCAACGCAGCGCCCGACCCGCGCAGCCCGCAGCCGGGCTCGGCAACGAATCAATTCGTGGCGGGGTATCCGACCGACACCGCCGCCGAAGATCGCCGCACGCCGACGCAGGCAACCGCCGTCCCGTCTGGCGGCGTCGCGCGCGCAGCGAACGAAGATTTTCGCCCCCCGTCAACGGCGACAAACCAAGGGCCGCGAAGCGCACAGAATCAAAAGCCATCTGACGAATGGCGGACGCTGCTCCGCAATCTGGGAAAGCTGCTGCGACGCCGCGACGAACCGCCAGCCCCTGTTGGGGAACTCAGCATCCAGGCAACTGCGCCGCAGATGGCCGCGCCGCGTCCCCCGGTGCGAACGGCGCCGAATCCGCGCGCCCAGGCGTCTGCGCAGTCGAGCGAGTCCCCGCGCGTCTCGCCGGCGCTGGTCCCGACCGAACAGTTGCAGGCGGAGGGGAGTCCTTCGTCAATTCCTGCACCCCATGCCACGTCTCCGACGCTGATCGCTGACGCACGGGCGCAGGTAACCCCATCGGCGATTCCCGCGCCACCTTCGCCTGCTCGGCAGCCGATGGTGGAGTCCCTCGCGCCTCCTCGGGATCGATCTCAGGACGCGCTCGTGATGCAGGCGAGGGGAATGCTCGCCGACATGGTTCCACGCGTCGCGACGCGGGCACAGCCCGACGTCTCGAGAGTCCTGGGACTCGCCGCGATCGCGAATCATCGGTCGCAACAACAGGCAGTCGTCGATGCCGCATACGCCAGGTGGCCCAGCGACACTGCGTGGACTCCAGCAACGGACATTGAACCAATCCGCGCACGCCGACTCCACGACGATGCACGACAGGCGTTTACGTCCGGCCGCGTGTCCGATGCCGTCAACATCGAGTTAAGTGCGTTCGCCGCGAATCCGCGCGATCCGGATATTGCTGCCTACCTCGCATTCCTCCATCTTAGAATGAATCCAGTGCAGCCGGAAATGGCGCGCCAGCTCGCGCTGTACGCGCTCTACGTCAGCGGCTCACGGCGGTCTGCACGATTCGGCGACTGGGGCACGCTGGCGATCGCAAGCGCCTTGGTCGGACGGGACATCGACGCAACGCGCGCCTTCTTCGTCGAGGTTGCGCTGACGAGCAACCTCGATCGCACCTGCCAAACCGCGATGAATGCTTACGCGAGCTACGGGGAACGCCTTCGTGTCCCGGTCCATGCGATGCTCGACCGCATTGATTCCAGCGACCGCGTGTCCCCTTACTGCGAGTGGCCTCCGACCTGGAGCACAGCAACGAGATGGTAGTGGGTGTCTTCGGAGCGCTCGCCTTCGAATAGCGGAAGCACCTGATGGACAAAACTTCGAGTTAGCGGACTGGTTCCAAGCCAGGGGCCAAGGTTGACGCCTGCTCAGCACTTCACCATGACCTATTGGTATGAGCCACGAGCAGAACGAGTGAGGTGGGCGTCGACGCGACGGAGGGTTGCGTTGGCGGTAAGCGCGGTTGCGCTATGGTTTGCGGCGGCGTCTGTCGTCTTCGCAGATGAGAAAGCGATGAGCTTCGCGATTACTTCAACCGAATTCGCGTCCAACGCTGCGATCCCATCGCTTTACACTTGTGAAGGGAAGGATATCTCGCCGCCGCTTGCCTGGAGCGGCACGCCGGCGGGAACGAAGAGCCTGGCGCTCATCGTCGACGATCCGGATGCACCCGACCCCGCAGCGCCGAAGATGACCTGGGTGCATTGGGTGCTCTACAACATCCCCTCCGCCGCAGGTGGCTTGCCCGAAGCGATCAGGTCGACGGCGCTGCCGGCCGGTACGCGCGAGGGCGTCAACGATTGGGATCGCACCGGGTACGGCGGGCCGTGCCCACCGATCGGGCGCCACCGCTATTTCCACAAGCTCTACGCGCTCGACTTTGTCCTGCCTGAGCTCAAGCGCGCGGACAAGGCCGCGCTCGAGAAGGCGATGCTGGGTCACATCCTCGCCCAGGCGGTGTTGATCGGCACCTACCAGAAACGCCGCTAGCGGCCGCACCGAGCGCTCGGAAATCCGGCCTGCTGGCGTGCCGGGGATCTCGACGACGCGCACGACACCCGGGTACGTTCAGAGCATCGCGCGCGTCGAAGGAGACAACCCGGCCGCTATAGACCACGGCGCCGACGACTCGCAAAAATTGGGCCGAGTAAACTCTGGCTATGAGCGAAAAGACACGGGCTGCTCACTCGGAGAACGATCCTTTGTCCAAGGACATGGCGGGATTCCATTTCCTGGCCGAGCTTGCCCTGGATATGCGTTCGTCGTGGAATCATGCGACCGATCGATTGTGGCGGCAGCTGGATCCTGTGCTATGGGATCTCACGCACAACCCCTGGGTGGTCCTACAGACGGTCTCGCGGGGGAAACTCCAGCGTGTCTTAGCCGATCCCGACTTCCGCAAGAACGTTGACGATCTGGTGCAAGACCGGCGGGATGCTGCGGAGGCGCAGGCGTGGTTTCAGCACACGCACCCGCAGTCCCCGCTCCGCAGTGTTGCGTATTTCAGTATGGAATTCATGTTAAGCGAAGCGTTACCCATTTACTCGGGCGGACTTGGCAACGTCGCCGGCGATCAGCTCAAGGCCGCCAGCGACCTGGGCCTGCCCGTGGTCGGGGTGGGACTGCTGTACCAGCAAGGCTATTTTCGCCAAGTGATCGACAAGGATGGGGTGCAACAGGCCCTCTTTCCGTATAACGACCCGGGACAGTTGCCGATCACGCCTTTGCGCCAAGCGAACGGCGAGTGGCTGCGGTTGGAGATCGCCTTGCCTGGGTATTCGGTCTGGCTGCGTGCTTGGCAGGTCCAGGTCGGCAGAGTGAGGCTTTACCTGCTGGACAGCAATGACGCGGCGAACTTCCCCACCGACCGAGCGATTACTGGCGAGCTCTATGGTGGAGGGCCGGAGCTGCGCCTCAAGCAAGAACTGCTTCTCGGGATCGGCGGCTGGCGACTGCTCGAAGCACTCGGCATCAAGCCGGAGGTCTGTCATCTGAATGAAGGGCATGCGGCCTTTGCCGTGCTGGAACGTGCCCGCAGTTTCATGCAAGAGACCGGGCAGCCCTTCGACGTCGCACTGGCCGTCACTCGAGCGGGGAATCTCTTCACCACCCACACGGCAGTGGCCGCCGGCTTTGACTCTTTCGCGCCGGCCCTCATCGAGCAGTACCTCAGCCGTTATGCCGTGCAGAAGCTCGGCATAACGCTCCACGATTTGCTCGCACTGGGCCGCCAGGAACCGAACGACTCGTCGGCAAGCTTCAATATGGCATATCTGGCGGTCCGCGGGAGCGGAGCGATCAATGGCGTGAGTCGCTTGCACGGAGAGGTGAGCCGGCAAATCTTTCTGCCTCTCTTTCCACGCTGGCCGCTGGACGAAATCCCGGTCGGACATGTGACTAACGGAGTCCACGTGCCGACCTGGGACTCGGCTCCGGCCGATAAGCTTTGGACGGAGGCATGTGGCAAGGATCGTTGGCTGGGCGCGACAGAAACCCTGGAGGCGGACATTCGTTCCGTCTCCGATGCCAGCCTTTGGCAATTTCGCAGCACTGCCCGCAGGTCCCTTGTTGAATACGCTCGCGAACGATTGTCCCGGCAACTGAGCGCCTCGGGCGCGCCGCTCGAGGCGGTTGACGCGACGAAGTCTCTATTTGACGTCAACGCATTGACGCTGGGCTTTGCGCGCCGCTTCGCAACGTACAAGAGACCGAACCTGCTGCTGCACAATCCGGCACGTTTGCTGCGCCTTTTGGCTAATCCCGAGCGCCCGGTGCAACTCATCATTGCCGGCAAGGCCCATCCGGAGGACAAGGCAGGGCAGGACTTGATCCATGAATGGATCAATTTCATCCGCCAGCCACAGTCCCGACCCCACATCGTCTTCCTGAGCGACTACGACATGCTGTTGGCGGAGCGCTTGGTGCAGGGGGTGGACGTATGGATCAACACGCCACGACGACCCTGGGAGGCGAGCGGAACGAGCGGTATGAAGGTGCTCGTCAATGGAGGCATCAATCTTTCGGAACTGGACGGCTGGTGGGCGGAAGCCTATGCGCCTGAGGTAGGATGGGCGTTAGGGGACGGCGGCGAGCACGGCGACGATCCCGCTTGGGACGCTATCGAAGCCGACGCTCTCTACGACCTGCTCGAGCGGGAGGTGATTCCGGAGTTCTATACTCGAGACGAGAGCGGCTTTCCCGCCGCATGGGTCACGCGCATGCGGGCAAGCATGGCGAAGTTGACGGCGCGTTTTTCCGCCAATCGCGCGGTGCGCGAATACACCGAGCGACACTATCTTCCGGCCGCAGCCGCCTACCGCGACCGCGCTGTCGATAAAGGCGCAGTCGGCGTGGATATGGTCAACCGGCGGCGCGCTCTGGACCAGAAATGGACCGCACTGCGCTTCGGCGAAGTAAAGGTTGACACCGTTGGCGGCCAACACGTATGGGAGGTCGAACTGTATCTCGATGACCTCGACCCTGTTGCGGTGCGCGTCGAACTTTATGCCAATGGCGGTAACGGTACCGCATCGGAGCGAGTCGAGATGGAGCCCGTGCGCCAACTTACGGGCGCAACCCGCGGCTACGCCTATCGCGCAGGCGTGTCTGCAGCCCGCCCGGCAACAGATTATACGGCGCGAGTGATAGCACGTTGCGACGGCGCTGCGATCCCACTCGAAGATGCACGAATCCTATGGCAGCGATGATCCGATCGACGGAAGAAAAGACGGTGGAGGAAGCGGCTGCACTCGCCGGCGCTATCGCCGAGAGCAAAGCTCGATGGTGCTGTTGAGTGGAGTCGAGGCTTGCGAGCGCTACAATGATCACCGTTATAGGCTTCTCGGGCAGCTTGCGTCGAGGCTCGTACAATGCAGCAGTGCTTCGCGCCGCTGGCTCGCTGATGCCTCCCGACAGCGAACTTCGCATCGAGTCGATAGCAGGTATTCCGCTTTACGATGGCGACGACGAGGCCGCGCACGGCGTTCCCGACCTGGTGTCACATTTGAAGGACGCGATCACAGCTGCTGACGGCTTGCTGCTCGTTACCCCGGAATACAACAACAGCATTCCGGGTGTTGCGAAGAACGCGATCGACTGGTTTTCGCGGCCGCCACGCGACATTGCTCGCGTATTTGGCGGCAGGCCTGTTGCGATCGCCGGCGCCTCACCGGGCGGTTTCGGTACGATCCTATCGCAGAATGCGTGGCTGCCCGTCTTTCGGACCCTGGGAGCGGACCTCTGGTCTGGAGGGCGTCTTCTCGTATCACGCGCGGGGCACGTCATCGACGCGGACGGCGAGATCACCGACGCTGCTACCCGCGACAACATTCGCAAGTTCATGGAGGGCTTCGTTGCTTATGTTCGTGGGCGAAAGCAATCAACATCCTGAGAACTGCAGGCAAGCATAAGGAACTATGCAATGACCGCTGAACCACAACGAAGCGAACACGATCTTCTAGGCGATCGTGCCGTTCCCGCAACGGCGTATTACGGAGTGCACACGCTGCGCGCCGTAGAGAATTTCCCTATTACCGGGACGCCGATCGCGATCTATCCCGACTTGATCCGGTCGCTGGCCTGTATCAAGCAGGCGGCCGCGCTCGCCAACCACGAGCTCGGATTGCTCGATCGCGAAAAGACGGACGCCATCGTCAAGGCCTGCGAGGAAATCCGTGCCGGTAAGCTGCACGCGGAGTTTGTGGTCGATGTGATTCAGGGCGGGGCGGGGACGTCCACCAACATGAACGCGAACGAGGTCATCGCCAACCTTGCACTCGAGCATCTCGGGCACCAACGGGGCGAGTACAAGTATCTGCACCCCAACGAACACGTCAACATGAGCCAGAGTACCAACGACGTGTATCCGACGTCGCTGAAGATTGCCGCATATTTCGGCATCCACCATCTGGTCGATGCGATGGCCGTGCTGCGCCGCGCATTCGAAGCCAAGGCGGAGGAATTCAAGGACGTGCTCAAGATGGGCCGCACCCAGCTTCAGGACGCCGTGCCGATGACGCTGGGGCAGGAATTCTCGACCTATGCAGTGATGCTGGGCGAGGACGAGGAGCGCCTGAAAGAGGCGGTCATGCTGATTTGCGAGATCAATCTGGGCGCAACCGCGATCGGCACCGGCATCACTGCACACCCCGACTATGCCGCCCTGGTCTGCCGGCGTCTGGCGGATATCACGGGGATTCCGCTGATCACTGCACCGAACCTGGTGGAGGCCACCCAGGACTGCGGCGCCTTTGTCCAGCTCTCGGGCGTGCTGAAACGCGTCGCCGTGAAGCTGTCGAAGACCTGCAACGATCTGCGGCTATTGTCCAGCGGGCCGCGGGCGGGCTTGGGCGAGATCAACCTGCCGCCGATGCAGGCAGGATCGAGCATCATGCCGGGCAAGGTGAATCCGGTCATTCCCGAGGTCGTCAACCAGATCGCTTTCGAAGTCATCGGCAATGATGTGACGGTTAGTTTCGCGGCGGAGGCAGGGCAGCTGCAGTTGAACGCCTTCGAACCCATCATCGCGCACAGCCTGTTCAAGAGCGTCACGCATCTGCGCAACGGCTGCCTCACGCTGGCGGAACGCTGCGTCAAAGGCATCACCGCCAATCGCGCGCGCCTGCGCTCCATGGTCGAGAATTCGATCGGCGTGGTGACGGCGCTCAACCCGTACATTGGCTATGCCAACGCTACCGAAGTGGCACAGGAGGCGCTGATCTCGGGCCGCAGTGTCTACGAACTGGTATTGGAGAAGAAACTGTTATCCAAGGAGCAACTCGACGAGATTTTGCAACCCGAAGTGTTGACCCAGCCGCGACCTCTGTTGAAGTCGAGGGAATAGGCGGCGGACATGTATTCTTGATTTCGCTGACGAAGGAGGAATGATGAAGATCGACCACAGGCATCAACGTCTATTCGTGGCATTTTGCATGGGGCTGGCGCTGCTGTTCGCCGCGCCCGCAGTCTGGGCAAGGGAAGCCGGCAAGCTCGCCAACGTGACGATTCTGGCCACCGGCGGCACGATCGCCGGCACCGGTGCGACGAGCACCACGACCGTCGGTTATACCGCGGCGACGGTCGGCGTACAGCGCCTGATCGAGGCCGTCCCGGAGTTGAAAAAAGCCGCCAATGTCAAGGGCGAGCAGGTATTTCAGATCGCCAGCGAGAATATGAATAACGAGTCCTGGCTCAAACTCGCCAAGCGCGTCAACGAGCTGCTTGCGCAGAACGACGTTGACGGCATTGTCATCACCCACGGCACCGACACGATCGAGGAGACCGCGTATTTCCTCAATTTGGTGGTCAAGAGCCGGAAGCCAGTAGTGATCGTCGGCGCAATGCGGCCGTCGACTGCGATTTCTGCCGATGGACCCATCAATCTCTACAACGCGGTAACTCTCGCCGGCAGCGATGAGGCCGTGGGCAAGGGCGTGCTCGTGGTGCTCAACGATCAGATCAACGGCGCGCGGGACGTGACCAAGACCAACACGGCCAACGCCGACACGTTCCGCAGCTGGGAATTGGGTTTCCTGGGCTATATGCAGGACAACAAGCCACACTTCTATCGGGTGTCGACGCGCAAGCACACCGCCGATACCGAGTTTGACGTTTCGAAGCTGGACGTGCTGCCGGCCGTGGATATCGTCTACGGCTACGCCAACATGAACCGGATCCCGGTCGACGCGTTTGTCGCAGCCGGCGACAAAGGAATTGTGCACGCCGGGGTCGGCGATGGAAGCCTGGCGCGGCCAGCGGTCGAGCCCGCCCTGATCGAGGCCCGCAAAAAGGGCGTGATCATTGTGCGATCGAGCCGTGTCGGTAATGGCATCGTCGCCCGCAACGGCGAGGCCAAGGATGACGAGCTGGATTTCGTCGTCTCGGACACGCTCAATCCACAGAAGGCACGCATCCTGTTGATGCTGGCCCTCACCAAGACCAGCGATACCAAGGAAATACAGCGCATGTTCTACACGTACTGATACGACGTGGCGGGACGGGATTCCAACGCGAAATCGCCCGGTCTCAGCGCGCGGGTCGCACAACGTCGACGATGCCAGTGCGACAAGGCGTCGAACGGCGTCTTGCTACAGATCCTCTTTGCGCCGTCCGCGCTTCCCGAGCCTCTCGCGCCTCTCTTGCCCAGCCCTAGGGCTCGGGAGCCTACTGCGATCCGTCTCCCGACGGCGAGTCGCGCGACGATCTGAGTAGTGGCGGTAAATGCATTTGCAGCGCCAAGGCGACGAACATTCTGGAAGTGGCAAGGGGGGTGCCTCGTCGCTTAAAAAGCGTTTATGACGCAGCCCCTCGGCAGCCGGGCACGGCACAGGCCCTGGGGCAACGCTCACCGCGTGCCACGACTGTTTGAACGGTCCAGGCAGCTTTGTCTTCGTCACCATTCGCCGCATTTCCTTCGCCGTTCGCTGCTGAGACCTGTTAACCGAACGCCGGAGGTCAAAGCTGCCACGTCCTTCGTGCCAAATACCCACGCCCCACTGGTCATAGATTACGCTGACCAAAGTCCCCGCCGGAACAGTGGCTGACGCTACCCTTTAGCACAGGTTGCCAGCTTCCCCAAAGCCGGCAGCTTGCGGCCGACGAACTATGCGGGGGCAGCGTGCTTCGAAGCTGTTCAAATTCGCGCGATCGCTCACAGTCCGCTGATGCTAGCGCCGCTAATCGCAGGGCTGGCGGAATACGGTCAAGCAGCCGGACACTATGTAGCGTACATATTTCAAATCAGCCCAACCAAAAATGGGCATCGTGGCGCGCTTAAGCGAACGCTTTCCGGCACACTCGGACAATGAGCGGCAGTTCCGACTTTTATTCGTCCCGCTCGTCTCGCCCCGGGCAAGAAGGACAGGGCCGGCTTGACGGCTTCGACCGCCGCCACTGATTGGAATGCGATCCCCATGTTGTCTGTTACAAAGGCACGACTATTGCTTGATGGTTAATGCCAATGTCATTTCCTTGTTTGATGGCACGGGCCTGCCAAACCCACAGAGTATCGGGGCAATGCGGCATTCAACGGCATTACTTCAAGAGGAGCTCATCATGACAACACCTGCGACGCGTCATTACTTCGGCCGACACAATTTGAGATCGGTAACGAAGGCCGCTTTCCCTTTGCTTGGCATAGGTACTCTCGGCTATATCGTGATCGCGGTGGCTATGCATGCGCCGCCCTTGCTGAGCGTTGCCCCAAGGTACGCGCCGGAGAGCCGGATTATCAATCCGGCACCTGAGACGGCAGATGCGCAAGCGACAGCGGGTGTGTTATCGGCCGCCGAATCCAGGGCGTATACCTCGCAGCCGGATGTTGATTATTTTCCCAATCGCTACGTGAACCAGGCCACCAAGATCGAAGCTCCGGTAGCGGCCTTCTAAGCATTCGCGCAGCGCCCTTTGGCGAGGGCCTGCGCGCCCTCGATCGAGTCGTTCGTTCCGACGCGGGGCCGCTCCGACACGGTACGCTTGCGGATAGCGGCGAGCGTAAGCACCCCCAGCGACTGATCGCCCGAATGCACCGCTAGCACATCGTCGCCAGTCTCGAGCATTAGCGCCAGTGCGTCGCGCAGGCTCGCAGCGCCGTCGATTGAATGCACAGGAAGTGTCGTGCCTATCTCCGGAACCGCCGCCGTCGCGCATGTGATCGGGGACAGGCGCTTCAATGCGCGGTCGGCGCCGACGAATGCGTTCACGAACGCATCCGCAGGTGCGGCCAGGATGCGTTCCGGCGTGTCGTATTGCAGCAGCGCGCCGTCTTTCAGAATGGCGATGCGATCGCCCATCTTGATCGCCTCGTCGATGTCGTGCGTCACGAAAACGATCGTCTTCTTAAGCGCGCGTAGTATTTTCAGGAACTCGTCCTGCAGCCGGGTCCGCGTAATCGGGTCGATGGCGCCGAACGGCTCGTCCATGAGCATCACCGGGGGATCGGCCGCAAGCGCCCGCGCGACGCCGACGCGCTGCTTCTGTCCGCCGGAGAGCTCGCGCGGAAAGCGATTGCGGTAGACCGCTGGGTCCATGCCGACGAGATCGAGGAGTTCGTCGACGCGCGCATGGGTCTTTGCCAGCTCCCAACCCAGCAGGCGCGGCACGGTTGCCACGTTCTCGGCGATGGTCCAGTGCGGAAACAGACCGACCTGCTGGATAACGTAGCCGATGCTGCGCCGCAGGGTCACGGGGTCGCTTTGCATGATGTCGCGGCCGTCCACCTTCACGATCCCCGTGTCGGGCTCGATCATGCGGTTGACGATGCGCATGGTCGTCGTCTTGCCGCAGCCGGAAGGGCCGATGAGCACGCAGACTTCGCCATCGGAAATCGTCAAGGTGAGCCGGTCGACCGCGGGGCGCGCGGTCCCCGGAAACTGCTTCACGAGATTGATGATGTCGATCATGCGAGCATCACGATGCGAGGCCTTTGGGTGTCATGGCCCGCTGTAGCCAGCCGAAGAGCTGATCGGTGCCGATGGAAAGGAGTGTCGCGGGAATCGCGCCCACCAGGAGCTGCGGCAACGCCATCATGGCGATGCCGGCGGTGATGAAATCGCCGAGGCCGCCGCCGCCGATGTACGCCGCGAGCACCGCGCCCGACACCACCTGCACGGCGGCGGTGCGGATGCCAGCGAAGATGACGGGCGTCGCAATAGGCAGCTCGACCTTGCGCATGATCTCCGAGCGCGTCATGCCCATGCCGCGAGCAGCATCCACGATATCGGGGTCGACCTGGCGGATCGCGGTGTAGGTGTTGAGGAGGATCGGCGGCAGCGCGAGCAGCGTGAGCGCGAAGAGCGACGGCGCGAAGCCGGTGCCGAGAAGCGGCATTACGAGCGCCAGCACCGCCAGCGACGGCAACGTGCGTCCGATATTGGCTGCCGTCATCGCCACCAGCGCCGCGCGCTCTCTTCCCGAGAGCCAGATGCCTATGGGCAGTGCGATTGCCGCCGCCAGCCCGAGCGCCGCGGCGGAAAGCGCGACATGCGTCCCGAGTGCGGTCAGGAATCGGTCCGGGTGTGCGACGATGAACTGCCAGGCTTCGATGAGCAGCATGACGTGAGGGCATTCAAGCGGCGCGACCGCGCAGCCAGGCCTCGAGGCGCGCCAAGCTAAGATCGGCGGCGATGGCGAGCGCGCACGCGGTGAGCGCGCCGGCCCAGATCTTGGGCGCGTTATCGTTGCTGATGCCGTTGAAGATGAGCGTGCCGAGGCCGCCCGCATTAACGTAGGCGGCCACCACCGCCACGCTGATCACCGTCACCGACCCGATGCGCAGGCCCGCGACGATGACCGGCGCCGCGAGCGGCAGCTCGATGCGCGTCAGAATATCGAAGGCGGTCATTCCCATCCCGCGTCCGGCGTCGACGACTTCGCTCGGCACGTTCCGAATGCCGACCGCGACGTTGCGAATCATGATCATCAGCGAGAACGCGACCATGCAGATGATCGCGTTGGCCTTGCCGAGCCCGACGATGGGAATGAGAAGCGCCAGGAACGCAAGCGTGGGGATGGTGTAGAGGATGCTGCTCACCGCGATCGCAGCATGGAACACCGCTTCGCGGCGTGCCGCCCAGATGCCGACCACGAGCGAAATGGCGAACGCGATGCCGATCGAGGTGAGCGCGATCACGATGTGCTGTCCGAGAGCCTCCAGCACCTGATCCCAGTTGTTGAGCAGCCAATTCATCGTCTCAACACACTCCGTGCTCGATGCGCCAATTCAGGCATCTTGCGGCGCGAGCAGATCGCTGGCGGGCCACGCGTCTTGCGCGAACGACGCGGCGATGGCTTCGACGTCGGGGCCGAGCGGCCGGTCCTCGTCGAGGAAGGGCGCCACATCTCGTACCGCGGCATACGCAGCGCGAGCACCGGCGCCGAGCGCATCGAGGTCGAGCGCGCGCAGATCGATCGCTTGCGCCGCGCTCAAAAGCTCGATCGCGGCGAGATAACGCAGCAGAGGCTCCATCGCTTCCGTTTTCGCCACGACGTTCGGCGCCATCGACGCGTGATCCTCCACTGCTTCCGAAACCGGCAGACAATCGAGCGTCGCCGCTTGCGCTAGATGCCTCATCTCGTTGTAGAGTGCCGTCAATGTCTTCTGCAGGGTCGCGAAGCCCGAGTGCTCGGGCCCGCGTCGCGTGAGCTGTAGCGGCAGCCCGGACATGGACGGCGAGTAGAGCCGTTGGCAGCGCTGTACGCAAAGCAAGGCGGCGTGAGCGAGGCCAAGACCGAGCGCCTCGAACGCGATCGCAAGCTCCGCGGTGTGAAAGTTGCCGTTCGACAACATTTCTTCCGCCGCAATCAGCACCAGCGGCGACTCGGTCGCGGCGTTCAGCTCGAGCTCGGTCGCGTCGCGCGCGTTCCATAGCGCTGCAACCACGGCGCCATGGACCTGCGTCACGCAACGCAGCGAAATCGGGTCCTGAACGCGTCGCGCCGCGCCCGGTGCGTTGAGCGCGCTGCCGTCGAGCAGCGCGCGCAGGCGCTCCGCGATGAAGGCTTGGCCGCGCGCGGGACGCACCGTGTGGACACGCGGATCGAGTGGACTCAAGTTGGCGCGAAAGCCCTCGAAGGTGAGGGCGGCAGCAACATTGAGCCGATTGAGCGCTCGCGCGCAATCAACCAGCACCAACGCCGCATGGCCGACGGTGGCGGCGTTCGAGCTGATGAGCGCAAGTCCGTCCTTCGCAGCGAGCACCACCGGCTCGATCCCGGCACCGGCGAGCGCTTGCGCACCCCCGAGCACGGTGCCCTGGAATTCCGCGCGACCTTCGCCCAAAAGCGGCAATGCGAGATGGGAAAGCGGTGCGAGATCGGCCGCGCCGATCGATCCCTTGCTCGGCACGACAGGATGCACGCCGGCATTGAGCATGGCCAGCATCGCTTCCAGGACGTGCGGCGAAACCCCGGAGCCGCCCACCGCCATGCCGCAAATGCGCGCGAAGAGGATCGCACGCACGATGTCGGTTGCAAAGGGGGCGCCGACGGCAACCGCGCGCGCCCGCACCGCACGCTTCTGGTAGGCGGCGAGATCGTTGGTATCGATCACCGCGCCGGTGTTGGCGCCGAGCGCGCTGGTGACGCCGTAGACCGGCGTTCCCGATCGAGCCAGACGGTCGACCACGGCGCGCGCCGCGACGACGCGGTCGCGCGCATCGACGCCGAGCACGACTTGAGCGCCGCCACGAGCGACGGCCTCGACGTCCGCGATGCGGACTCCGCGGCCGTGCAATGTGATCGGAGTCGAACGCAATGCGCGCCCTAAAGGTTACCGAGAGTCCGGCGCAATGACGCTCCGGCGCCCCGGCGGCCGCGTGGCCGATGCGATCAGCGGCAAAAGCCGGTCACGAGCGAACCACGCCCTTGGCGCGAAGAAATGCGCGTGCGACGTTCTTGGGCTCTTCCTTGTCGTTGTCGACCTTGTAGTTCATTTCAGCCATCGACGTCTCGTCCAGCATCGCATTCACCCGGTTCAAAACTTCAGCGATCTTCGGATTCGCGTCGAGCGCATCCTTACGCACGACGGGTACCAGGTAATACGGCGGCCACAGGTTCTTGTCGTCCTTGAGGCGCTTCAACTTCAGGGCGCTGATCATGCCGTCGGTGGCGTAGCCATTGACGATGTCGATCTGCTTGTTGGCGAGCGCCTGATAGCGGAGTCCGATCGCCATCTGCAGATCATCCTTGAACTCGATGCCGTATTTGGCCTTGAGTCCGGGCAGGCCGTCCTTGCGATCACGAAACTCCGGTCCGGCGCCGAGCTTCAGCTCCTTGGACACGCGCGCCAGGTCGGAGAGCGTCTCGAGCTTGTACTGGGCCGCGGTCTCCGGCCGCACCACCATGTTGTAGGTGTTGTTGAGCGGCGCTTCGTTGAGCACCACGAAACCCTTCCCCGCATATTCGGACTTGACCTTATCGTACACTGCCTTCTGGTCGGTCATCGGTTCGGCCTTGATCACGACGAGGAGCATCGTGCCGGTGTATTCTGGATAGAGATCGATCTGCTTTTCCTCGAGCGCTTTGTGCGCGATCAGCGTCCCGCCGAGATTGAGCTTGCGCTCGACCTTGAGTCCAGCGGCTTCGAGGGCCTGGGCATAGATCTCGGCGACGACGAACTGCTCGGTGAAGTTCTTCGAGCCGACCTTGATCTGGGCGAGCGCAGAGACGGCGAAGAGCGCTGCGGCAACGGCAACGAAGAGGAAACGGAAGGTGCGGATCGTCATGGAAAAGCTCCGGCTGAACGACGGGTAGGCATTTTGACATATCACGGTCTGCGACAGTGTTTCGACAGCGACCCGAGGCGGATGACGCGCGAGAGAATTCTCATGCCAAGCGCGGGTAACCCAAAAGATCGGCTTCGCGCGCTGCGTCGATCAACACGCCGTAGTCGGCCGCGTCGACCGTCGAGAAGCCCTCGATGAGGAGCGCATCGCGCACACCGGCGAGCGCCTCGGCGCCAGCGACGGCGACCAGCGCCTCGCGCAAGCGCGTTACGGTGCCAGGCGGAGTGCCCGCGGCAGCCACCAAGGGCGGAATCGGCGTGCGCGTAGTGGTCGCGATCGTACGCAGCGACGCGGTCAGCTCCGGTTGGTGCCGGCGCATGAGATCGTGCGCGTAGCTGTCGAGCGGACCGACGTCGGCATCTCCGTCGAGCACGGCGCGGACGACAGTGCGCGGGGTGACGAGCGGACCGACCAGCGACGCAAAGAGCGGACCGTTGGCGGCTCCGGCAAACGAGGCGAAGAACCGGCGCGGCGCCTGGTAGCCGGACTGCGAATCTTCGGTCGTATAGGCGAGCCTCGCGCCGAGCGCATCGGACGCAGCGAAGATCGAGGAATCCGCGCGGACCACGAGATCGGTCCAGTACGTCGACTCGTGCCGGTAGCGCGCTGGACTCGGCCGCAAGGCGGCGAGCACTACGGGCGTCGGCGCGGCTTGCATCAGCGGGTAGCCGCACATGAACGCGCAACCCAGATCGTCGCGCATCCACAGCGCCGGAAGCGGCTGCGGCGGCGGATAGTCGATTACTTCGCAAACGATGCCCGCGCGCGCGATCACCCATTCCAGCAGCGTGCGCCAGCACGCGGCGGTAACAGCGTCGATCGAGTACATGCGGGCATTGGCGATCATTGGCGCCGCTCGTCACTCGATGGTGATCTTCGCGCTCTTGACGATCTCGCTCCACTTCGCCGTTTCGGTTTTGATCATGGCGGCGAACTCCGCCGGCGTGTTCGCAATGGGTTCCGCGCCCAGTCCGGCGAGCTTCTCGCGCACGTCGGGCTCGCGCAGCGCCTTGTCGATCTCCCTCTGCAAGCGCGCGACGATCTCGGGCGGCGTTCCCGCCGGCGCGACGATGCTGTACCACGAGGTGACATCGAAGCCGGCGAGGCCCGATTCCGAGAGCGTCGGAAGGTCCGGCGCGCCGGCGATGCGCTTCAAGCTCGCGACGCCCAGCGCATGAAGCTTGCCCGCACGCACGTGCTGCAGCACCGCAGGCGCCCCAGCGAACATGAGCTGCACGTCTCCCGCGAGCACCGCGGTCACGGCGGGTGCGATGCCGTTGAACGGTACATGGACCATGTCCGCCCCGACCACGCTCTTGAAAAGCTCTCCGGCAAGGTGCGCGCCGCTGCCCGCGCCGGGCGAGGAAAAGTTGAGTTGACCCGGGTGCGATTTCGCATAGGCGATGAACTCGGTGAGGTTCTTTGCCGGAATCGAAGGATGCACCACGAGAATATTCGGCACCGCCGCGACCACCGTGACCGGAGCGAAGTCCTTGGCGACTTCGTAGGGCACGTTACGGTAGAGGCTC
The DNA here is from genome assembly GCA_036491495.1 of Casimicrobiaceae bacterium. Lineage (GTDB taxonomy): Bacteria > Pseudomonadota > Gammaproteobacteria > Burkholderiales > Casimicrobiaceae > PALSA-1003. Next base: position 39,592 of record DASXBW010000041.1, on the reverse strand, counting down.
GGGTTGACGGTGAGATTTCCCGCGGGTGCGAGCACCAGCGTATAGCCATCCGGCGCGGCCTTGGCGCCGAGCGCCATGCCGATGTTGCCGCCAGCACCTGCACGGTTGTCGACAACGACCGGCTTGCCCATGCTGGCGCCGATCTTGTCTCCCACCACCCGGGCGAGCACGTCGGCGGGGCCGCCGGGCGAAAAGGGAACGATCAATCGGATCGGCTTGCTCGGGTATGCGTCTGCCACTTCCGCGACGCTCGCAGGCGCAACCAGAGCAAGCAGAAGACAGACGACGTGGAAGAAAGCGGTCATGACGAGCTCCAGCTCAGGATTTCGAGTCGCGGCGCGGAACCTTCACGCGAACCGCAGTTGCTGTCCCACACCCAGCCGCCGCGCTTTCTCGAGCAGGGCGTGGCCGAGCGCGATGTCGCTGATCGAGAGTCCACGATGCCAGAACAAATTGGTTTCATCGTCGGACTCGCGGCCCGGCTTGCGACCCACTACGATCTCGCCCAGCTCGGCATAGAGGGTGCGCTCCGACAGCTTCCCTGCCTCGACGTGGGCGCGCAGCGAACCGAACATTCCGCCCTTGCACTGGCCCCAGTCGTCGACCACGATCTTGTCCATGATATCGGTGAGCGAAAGCTCCACAGCGCTCATCGTGCCGTAAGGGACGGTGAACGACCCGCGCTTGATCCACTCGGTGCGCAGGAGCGGCGTGGGCTTGCTCAGACGCGAGGCTTCGACCACGATGTCGGCGCCGCGTACGCACGTCTCCCAGTCGACGGTCGCGGTCACCGTCTTGGCGAGGTCCGAGGAGAGCCGTTGCGCGAAGGCAGCGCGGCTTTCCGGCCGCCGCGAGTGCACGCGGATCTCGTCGAAGTCGAACAGCCGGTCGAGCAGGCGCACGTTCCAGTAGGCCGTGCCTCTCGCCCCGATGTGGCCGAGGACCTTGCTCGTCTTGCGCGCGAGATGCTTCGCGCCGAGCGCGGTCATCGCGCCGGTGCGCATGTCGGTGATGGACGTGGCGTCGAGCAGTGCGACCGGCATGCCGGTACGCGGGTCGAACAGGTTGAGCAGCGCCATCTCCGAAGGAAGTTGTTGCTTGTAGTTGTCGACGTAGTCCCCGACGATCTTCACGCCTGCCAGGTTCAACGACGCAACGTAGCCGCGCAGGACGTTGAAGTGGCCGTTGAACGCCGGATCGGGAACGAGATGCATACGCGGCTCGATCACCGTTTCGCCGCGACCTTGCGCGAGCAGGCCCGACTCGACCGCGGCGAGGATCTCCTCATCGGTGAGCGCGAGCGCCTTCACATCCGGGCCGTTCAGGTAGTGCATGAAGATATCCATTGCGTCAGCTCACGAAGGGCTCCGGCATACGATAACGCCGGCGCGCACGACCTGGTGACAAGGGTTGTAGCCGAGGCGATAGGCCAGCTCGCCCGGAGAGTCGAGATCGTTCCATAACACCATATCGGCCACCAGACCTTTTTCAAGCATGCCGCAGTGCGCATGCAGTCCGAGCGCGCGAGCGGCGTTGCGCGTGATGCCCGCCAACGCTTCGGCAGGCGTCAGGCGAAAGAGCGTGCACGCCATGTTGAGCGAAAGCAGCAGCGAAGTCGTGGGCGACGTGCCAGGATTGCAATCGGTGGCGACCGCCATGGGAATGCCTGCCTCGCGCATCGCGGCGACCGGCGGGACGTGAGTGTCGCGCAGAAAATAAAATGCCGCGGGGAGCATCACCGCCACCGTGCCGGCGGCGGCCATCGCCTCGATGCCTGCCGCGGACAGGTGCTCGAGGTGATCGGCGGAGAGCGCACCGTACTCGGCGGCGAGTTCGGCGCCGCCCTGGTCGGAGAGCTGCTCCGCGTGCAGCTTGACCGGGAGCCCTTCACGCTTCGCCGCGGCGAATACGCGCGCGGTTTGCGCTCGCGTGAAGCCGACCGTCTCGCAAAACGCGTCGACGGCGTCCATGAGGCCCATCGCGGCGAGCGCCGGCATCGCGTCGTCGCAGACGAAATCGACATACGCCTCGGGGCGGCCTGTGAATTCGGGCGGCAGCGCATGAGCGCCAAGGTAGCTCGTGCGCACCCGGCTGCCGAACGTTTCGCCGAGCTGGCGCGCCACGCGCAGCATCTTCGCTTCGGTGTCGCAATCGAGCCCGTAGCCCGACTTGATCTCGATCGTCGTCACGCCCTCGCGCAACAAGGGTGCCAAGCGCGCCGCGGATTGAGCGAGCAATGCCTCCTCGCTTGCGGCGCGGGTTGCGGCGACCGTCGCCGCGATGCCGCCACCATCGCGCGCGATCGCTTCGTACGACGCACCCTCGAGGCGCGCCTCGAATTCACCGGCGCGGTTACCCGCGTACACGAGATGAGTGTGGCAATCGATGAGACCGGGCGTCATCCAGCGACCACGCGCGTCGTGCACGATCGTTCTTGAATCGACGCCTGCCTCGGGTAGCGCGCGCCGTGAGCCAACCCACGCAACGCGCCCATCCTGGACCGCGAGCGCGCCGTCCATGATGGTGCCGTAGGGGCTGCCCGGGGTCATGGTCGCAAGCTGCGCGTTGACCCAGAGCGAGTCCCAGCCTTCATGCGGGGGTGCGCCGTCCCGTCTGGTCATGCGCTGGTCGCTACCGAATGCGCCAATGACGCGCCGGCATCAATCGACGAAGGGAAGGCGTAGCCCGTGCTCGCGCGCGCACTCGATGGCGTCGGCGTAGCCGGCGTCGGCGTGGCGCATCACCCCGGTCGCGGGATCGTTCCAAAGCACGCGCGCGATGCGCTTGTCGGCCTCTGCCGTTCCGTCGCAGACGATCACCAGCCCCGCGTGCTGCGAGAAGCCAATGCCCACACCGCCACCGTGATGGAAGCTCACCCACGTCGCGCCGCTTACGGCGTTGAGAAGCGCGTTGAGGATCGGCCAATCCGACACCGCGTCCGAGCCGTCGCGCATCGATTCGGTTTCGCGATTGGGGCTGGCGACGGATCCCGAGTCGAGGTGATCGCGGCCGATGACGATCGGCGCCTTCAACTCGCCGCTGCGTACCATTTCGTTGAACGCGAGACCGGCGCGATCGCGCTCGCCCAAGCCGATCCAGCAAATGCGCGCGGGGAGTCCCTGGAACGCAATGCGCTCGCGCGCCATGTCGAGCCAGCGATGGAGCGATGCATCTTCGGGAAACAGCTCCTTCATTTTGTGGTCGGTCTTGTAGATGTCCTCGGGGTCGCCGGAGAGCGCCACCCAGCGAAACGGCCCCTTGCCGCGACAGAAGAGCGGGCGGATGTAGGCGGGGACGAAACCCGGAAAATCGAATGCGTCGGCGACGCCTTCTTCCCACGCTACCTGACGGATGTTGTTGCCGTAGTCGACGGTGGGAACGCCCATGCGCAGGAAGCCTAGCATCGCACCCACGTGCTTCACGATCGACGCTCGCGCTGCGGCTTCGAGACCCTTGGGATCGGTTTGTTGCGCGTCGCGCCAGCGCTCGAGCGACCACCCGGCTGGCAGGTAGCCATGCACGAGATCGTGTGCGGAGGTTTGATCGGTGACGATATCGGGCCGTATGCCGCCCGCTTGCGCACGGACGAGAATTTCCGGCAGCACCTCCGCGGCATTGCCGAGGAGCCCGACCGAAGTCGCCGCCTTGCGCTCAGTGGCGTCGCGCATCATCGCCACTGCTTCGTCCAGCGTATGCGCCTTGTGCTCGAGGTAGCGGGTGCGCAGTCGGAAGTCGATGCGCGATTCCTGGCATTCGACCACCAGCACCGAAGCGCCCGCCAGCACGCCGGCGAGCGGCTGTGCGCCACCCATGCCGCCCAAGCCCGCCGTGAGAATCCACTTGCCGGAGAGATTTCCCCCGTAGTGCTGGCGTCCGGCCTCGACGAAGGTTTCGTAGGTGCCTTGCACGATGCCCTGCGATCCGATGTAGATCCACGAGCCGGCGGTCATCTGCCCGTACATCGTGAGCCCGGCGCGATCGAGTTCGCTGAACTTTTCCGACGTCGCCCAGTACGGAACGAGGTTGGAGTTGGCGATCAGCACGCGCGGCGCGTCGGCATGGGTCTTGAAGACGCCGACGGCCTTGCCCGACTGGATGAGCAGCGACTCGTCTTCCTCAAGCGCCTTCAACGACTCGAGAATGGCGTCGTAGCAAGGCCAGTTGCGCGCGACCCGGCCGCTGCCGCCGTAAACGACGAGACGGTGTGGGTCCTCCGCGACGTCCGGATCGAGATTGTTCTGGATCATGCGGTACGCCGCTTCGATCAGCCAGTTCTTGCAGGTCAGCGCGCTGCCGCGCGGCGCGCGAACGGTTCGCGTAGGGTCGAATCGGAGGTCGTTCTCTACACTGGAATGCTTCACGCGTCGTTCCCAGATTGTCGCGCGATGATGCTAATGCATAGCCTCTCACCGCGGCGGATTGAATGGTAGCACTCCCCGCGGGGGTCTCCCCGGGCCCTGAGCAGGTCAGCTCTTGTTTATCTCCGGGTGCGTCGCGCCGGCGCGCTCGGCGGAGGCGCGGCGAGCTTGTGCCTCGGCCGCGCGCATCGGCAAGCGGCGCACAACCAGACACGCTACAGGCACGACGCACATCGAGAGGACGAGCGCTGTGATCATCCCGCCCATCATTGGCGCGGCAATGCGGCGCATGACTTCGGATCCCGTTCCGCTGCTCCACATGATGGGCAACAAACCGGCGATGACGACGGAGGCGGTCATCATGATCGGTCGCACGCGAAGCGCAGCTCCGTCGACGATGGCCTCGGCGAGTGCCTGCTCGTCCGCGAGCATGCCGGCCGCCCTGCGCGCGTCAATGGCGGAGTTGATGTACACGAGCATGACGACACCGATCTCGGACGCGACGCCGGCGAGCGCGATGAAGCCGACCGCCGATGCGATCGACATCTCGTAGCCGAGGAGGTCCATGAGCCACAGACCGCCGACGAGCGCGAACGGCAGCGTCGCCATGATGATCAAGGAATCGCTCGCACGGCGGAACACGACGACGAGCAGCACGAACACGGTGGCGAGTACTGCCGGCACGACGATCCTCAGGCGCTGCGTCGCACGCTCGAGGTACTCGAACTGACCCGACCAGGAGATCGAATAACCGGGCGGCACCTTGACTTGATCGGCGACGGCGCGTTGCAGCTCGCGTACGACGGAGCGGAGGTCGCGCCCGCGGACGTCGACGTATACCCAACCGGACAGGCGGCCGTTCTCGCTCTTGAGCATCGAAGGTCCGTCCGTCACGGCAATGCTCGCGACATCGCTCAAGCGAAGCTGTGCGCCGCGCTCGGTCAGCACGGGCAGCCGCTGCAACGCCTCGACTGAGTCGCGTGCATCACGGGGGTAACGCACGTTGATGGGGAAGCGCTGCAGGCCTTCGACCGTTTCGCCGATGTTGTCCCCACCCACGGCGGCGGCGATGACGCTTTGAACGTCGCCGATGTTCAGTGCGTAGCGCGATGCGCTCGCACGGTCGATGCGCACGTCGATGTAGCGGCCCCCGGAGAGACGCTCGGCGAATGCGGAGCTCACGCCGGGAACCTGTCTCGCGACGTGCTCGATGTCGACAAGCACGTGGTCGATCTTGCCGAGATCGGCGCCGGCCACCTTCACGCCGACGGGACTCTTGATGCCCGTGGCGAGCATGTCGATGCGCGCGCGCACGGGCGGCAGCCAAAGGTTGGAGAGCCCGGGCACGCGCACGGTGCGGTCGAGCTCTTCGACGAGCCTCTCGGGTGTCATCCCGGACCGCCATTCGTCACGTGGCTTGAACTGGATGACTGTCTCGATCATCTCAAGCGGCGCAGGATCGGTTGCCGTGTCGGCGCGTCCCGCCTTTGCGAACACGCGCGCGACCTCCGGCACCGAGCGGATCAGGCGATCGGTTTGTTGCAGCACCTCGCTCATCTTTCCCGCCGAGATGCCCGGCAGGGCGGACGGCATGTACAGGAGGTCGCCTTCGTCGAGTGCCGGCATGAACTCGCCGCCGATGCGGCTCGCCGGCCACAGCGCTGAACCCGCGAGCACGAGCGCGACGGCGATGGTCGCGATCGGTGCGCGCAGCACGGCGCGCAGCGCGCGTCGATACCCGCCGACGAGCACGCGGTTGACGGGATTCGCGAGCTCGCCAGGGATGCGGCCGCGGATAAAGTAGCCCATGAGCACAGGAACCAGCGTCACCGAGAGCGCTGCGGCGACAGCCATCGCGTACGTCTTCGTATACGCTAGGGGTGAAAAAAGGCGTCCCTCTTGCGCCTCGAGCGTGAAGACTGGAACGAACGAAAGCGTGATGATAAGGAGTGAGAAGAAGAGCGCGGGGCCCACTTCCACCGACGCCTCCGCGATCAGGTGCCAGCGCGTTTGCGGGTCGGGACTCGCGCCGTGCTGGGTCCGCTGCCACGCCTCGATGTGCTTGTGTGCGTTCTCGATCATCACGACCGCGGCGTCGAGCATCGCGCCCACCGCTATGGCGATGCCGCCGAGAGACATGATGTTCGCGTTGATGCCTTGGTGCCGCATGACGATGAACGCGATGGCGACACCGAGCGGGAGCGACACGATGGCCACGAATGCCGAGCGAACGTGAAGCAGGAACACCAGGCACACGAGGGCCACCACTGCGAACTCCTCGGCGAGTGTGATGCCGAGGTTGTCGACAGCGCGGCGGATGAGGCTCGAGCGGTCGTACGTCGTCACCACCTCGACGCCCCGCGGCAGCGCGCTCTCGAGCGACGCGAGCTTCGCCTTGACCGCGTCGATCGTCTCGATCGCGTTGCCGCCCGAGCGCATGACGATGATGCCGCCTGCGACCTCGCCTTCGCCGTCGAGCTCCGCGATGCCGCGGCGTGTCTCGGGGCCAACCTGCACGCGCGCGACGTCGCCCAGCGTGATCGGCACACCAGCATCGCTGACGGCGAGCGGAATGCGTCGGAAATCGTCAAGCGACTGCAGATAGCCCGACGCTCGGACCATGTATTCCGCTTCGCCGAGCTCGACGACAGAAGCGCCCGTTTCCTGGTTCGCACGCTGCACGGCATCGATCACCTTGCGGTGAGGAATGTTGTAGGCCCGCAGTCGATCCGGATCGAGAACGATCTGGTATTGCCGCACCATGCCGCCGACGCTCGCCACTTCGGCGACGTTCGGCGCCGTCTTGAGCTCGTATTTGAGAAACCAGTCCTGCAGCGTACGGAGCTGCGAGAGATCCATGTGTCCGGTGCGGTCGACGAGCGCATATTCGTAGATCCACCCGACCCCCGTCGCATCCGGACCGAGCGATGCCTTCGCTTGCGCGGGAAGTTTCGATTGCACCTGGTTCAAGTACTCGAGCACGCGCGAGCGCGCCCAATAAAGATCCGTGCCGTCGTCGAAGAGGACGTACACGAAGGAGTCGCCGAACATCGAATATCCGCGTACGGTCTTCGCGCCAGGCACCGAGAGCATCGTCGTCGCGAGCGGATACGTCACCTGTTGCTCGACGATCTGCGGCGCTTGACCCGGAAACGTCGTGCGGATAATGACCTGCACGTCGGAGAGGTCCGGGATTGCGTCGAGCGGCGTGCGCACGAGCGACACGACACCCCATGCCGCCAACAGCAGCGTGGCAAGCGCCACGAGCAAGCGATTGTCGATCGACCAGCGGATGAGCCGCGCGATCACGGCGTTCACTCGGCGCGCGGTGGCGCGCCACGCTGCGTGTCGGGCGCGTGATCCATGTTGCGCCCGCCGGTCGTCGATGCCCGCGTACCGTTCGCAGCGTTCGCGGGCATCTCGCCCATGCGCGTCGTCGCAGCCTTCAGGTTCGCTTCGGAGTCGATGAGGAATTGCCCTGATACGACGACGCTGTCGCCGGCGCTAACACCCTTGCGGATCTCCGTTTGCCCGTTGCTTTCGCTACCCGTCGCGACGTCTACCGGCGCGAAGCGCCCGTCCCCCTGGGCGACAATGACAACGGTACGCTTGCCGGTCCGGATCACGGCTTCGCTCGGGACGAGCACGATGTCGCTTCGACCCGTTGGCGCGAAATCGATGGTCGCGAACATGCCCGGGACGAGACGGCCGCCGGGGTTGGCGAGCTCGATGCGCGCCTTGAGCGTTCGCGTAGTCGCGTTGACCTCGGGCAGAATCGCACTCACGCGTCCCTTGAATACGGACCCGGGGAGCGCAGGCGTGCGCGCCTCGACGGCGCTGCCGGGACGCACCTCGGTCGCAGCCCCCTCGGGCACCTCGGCGTTCACCCACACCGTCGCAAGCCCGTTCAGACGAAAGAGCGTTGCGCCTGCAGCGACTGTCATGCCTTCGCGGGCCGAAAGCTCGCCCACCACCCCGTTGATCGGCGAGGTGATCGTGAACCGCGGCTGCACGGCACCCCGGGTGTCGACCTCCCGAATCTGGTCGTCGCTCATGCCGGCGAGCCGCATGCGCTGCGCCGCGGCATCCGCGAGTCCGCCGAGCGCGAGGGCGTCGACTTCAGTACGGAATCGCTTCGCCGCGAGGTACTCCTCCTGCGCCGCGACCCATTCCGGCACGTAAAGCTGCGCGAGCGCCTGGCCCTTGCGCACCGGATCGAGCGCAGCTCGAACGTGGAGCTTCTCGACGAAGCCGTTACTACGAGCCTGCACGACGACGACGTCGCGTTCGTTGTAGGCCACGTTGCCGACCGCGGAGATCGCGCTCGAGAGCGACCCCGCCACGGCCTTCGCCGTGCGTACGCCGAGGTTCTGCTGGAGCCGTGGGTTGATGGCGACATCCCCTCCGCCCGGCGCGTCGTCGGCATAGACGGGGACGAGGTCCATGTCCATGAAAGGCGACTTGCCGGGCTTGTCGAACCTCGGCCCCGGCACCATCGGATCGTGCCAGTAGAGCACGCGCTTGCCGCTTGACGGATCGACGTCGCCTGCCTTAGCCGGGGAGGCGTTCGCCGCGGACGATGGCGCAGAGCGCGTTGCATTTGAAGCAGCGACGACGCCCGAGGCCTGCGCGCGACCGCGATCCACGCCCGCTTCAAACGCTGCGTATGCGATGAGTGCGAAAACGACCGTCGCGGCGCCGCCGATCGCGAACGCGCGCTGGCTCATACGACCCCCACGCTCGCGGCTGGCACCGCTTCGCTGCCCTGCGAGGGGGAATAATGAGCGCCTTGGGGCGGCCCGGCGGCGCTCATCGCGCGCGCTCCTCGGACGGAGGCGGGCGTGACGCGGTGGGCAGTGTATCGGGGAGTGCGAAGTTGATTCGCGCCCATATCCGCGCTACCTCGCGCTCCATCTCGACACTCTGCATTTGCGCTTCAGCCTCCGCGCGGCGAGAGGCGAGCACGTCGGTGAGCGACGCCTTACCACCGCGATACGCGACCAGCGTCGCCAGCGTGCGCTCGCGCGCGAGCGGCGCGAGCTGACGAGCGTAGCGGTCGCGCCGCTCGCGTGCGTGCTGCCACTCTTCGATCCGGATGCGCGTTTCCGCCACTTCTGTACGAAGCTTCTCGTCGCGCGCCGCGCGCGCTTCGTCACGCTTCGCGAGCGTCGCCGCGATCTCGGGCGGCGATTGCCGGTCGGCTTGCGCGACGCGCACGTCGCTCGCCGCGATGTCCGCCTGTTTCTCGAGGAGCGCGACCTCGGGATGCCGTGTGAGGTCCCCTTCGAGCGCCGCGGGTCTCAGAAGAATGCGATCGATGTTCGGCAGCGCAGCGAGCGGCGCATCGCCCGCGTCACCCACCCAACGCTTGAGTGCGATCCGCGTGGCGCGCCCGCGGTGTTCGAGCTCGCCCGACTTGTCTTCGAATGAGACGAGTATGCTGCGCGTGGCGTAGAACTCCGCTTGCGTGAGCCGTCCAGCCCAATACATGCGTTCGGCGCCGTCGACCTCGACCTGGGCGACCTTGAGTTGATCGGCAGCGGCCCGCGCCATTTGCTCGACGTAATAGCACTCGAACCACGCGAGCGCGGTCTCGCGGGCAATGTCGACACTGGTCGCGATCTTCTGCGCGGTGGCACGATCGGCTTCTCGCACGTAGCGCTCCGCCAGCGCCTGGCGCATTTCGGGGCTCAACGGCTGGGCGAGGCCGGTGCGAGCGATGGTATTGACGTTTCGCCCGAAGCTAGAGCGGCCGGCGCCCTCGATGGGCGGGTGGTCGACGCTGAACTTGAGTGTGGGCTCGGCCGACGGCGCAGCCGCGACCGACATGTCGCGCGCCGCGGCGATTGCAGCGTCATACGCAGCCATCTGCCGCGAGCGCTCGATGGCGAGCTGCTGCGCTTCGGTGAGCGCGAGAGGCGCCGGCGCGGCGACGGCCGCGCCCACCAGCGCGGCGGTTGCGCACGACGCGAGCGCCTGCACGAGCGAACTCCGGACGGCACGGCATCGACGGCGCAATGCCGAGCCGTCGACCGGCGTACGCGGGCGACAAGGCGCTGGATAGAGCTTCGGCGGGCATGTAGATAGAACGTACGACAAGGGTTGCTCGGCCGAGATTGCGCTCAGCGTGGGCACGCCCGAGCAACTCGAGCTCCTGGACGTGCGCGGCATCGCGACTCGACTTTGGTCTAATGGACTTTTGCGCGTGACAGTCGGATGATTCAGTCGCATTGTAGCCCACACTGAGAAGGGCATCTTTCCAACCCGACAGGGCAGAAGAACGCCAGCTGGCCCACAAGTTCGAGGAGGAGATTTTCGCTGGAGACCAACCGCTGCAGGTAACGCCATCGCTTCGTGGCGTGGCAGTTGGCGAGCAGGCTCCGGCAATTCCGTCGAACAACGCCAAGCCGGCGACCCATGCGGCGGATCGCGATGACGCTGCGATCCGCAACAATGCGCGCCCTCGTCTCCGTACCGAACTATCGAATCGAGAGGTCATGACTGCACCCGAAGGCTCCACGCGCAGCGCAGGCCGGCGCGGCGGAGAGCTCCTGAACCACATGTTTTTCACGCTCTAATGAGGAGATTATTCATGAAACAGAAGAAAGTTTCACATGAAGTGACGCGCGGCCTTCATCGACAGCGGCGCGGTGCTTCGGCGATGCCGGTTCGCATGATCGCGCTGCTCGCGTGCGCGGCGTTCGTCGGCGGTGCCACTTACTTGCGCGCCGGCGACACGCTCGCGCAGAGTTTCGGGGGCGCGGACAACCAAAACGAGCTGCCGGGTCCGACCAACAACATCACCGTCGAAATGCACGAAGGCACGAACATGAACGCCTTCCCGTCGCCCGACGGAACGAAGATGGTTCTCTCGCTGCAAGGTGGGTTATGGATCATGCCCGCGAGCGGAGGCACGGCGACGAAGATCACGCCATGGGACGTCGAATCGACGCAGCCTGCGTGGTCGCCCGACGGCCAATGGATTGCGTTCCAAAATTATTCCCCCGACGCGAACTACGGGATCTGGGTGGTGAAGTCCGACGGATCGCAGCTCCATGCGCTGACGAGCGGACCGTTCGACGATCGCGAGCCGTCGTGGTACCCAGACTCGAGCAAGGTGATCTTCTCCTCTGACCGCAGCAACGACAAGCAGTACAAGATCTGGTCGGTCACGCTCGGCGGCACGTTGCAGCAGCTAACGACGGGCACCGGGGCGGAGAGCAACCCGGTCGTGTCGCCTGACGGCACCAAGATCGCGTTCGTCAACAACGGCAACACGATCTTTACTATGCCGGCGAACCTGAATGCCGCGCCGACACAATTCGGCAGCGGCAACTATCCGCAATTTACGCCGAACAGCCAGGGGCTCGTCTATCAGAACACGGCGGGCAACCTCGTCGTGAACGGCAACGAGGTCACGAGCGGCGAAGACCTCTTCCCGTTCCCGGTGGAGTATATGGGCCCGAACAAGTTCGTCTATACGGGCACCGGCAAGATTCTTACGAGGGATTCCAGCGGTGGCAACGTCCAAACCATCGCGTTTAGCGCCACGCAGGTTCTTCGTCGACCGGTCATCACACCGCTATCGAGTCGACCGAGCCTCGGCGCCACCACGCCGCAGCCCGTTAAAGGCATCAACGGCGCCGTCATCTCGCCCGACGGTCAGAGCGTCGCGTTCATCGCGCTGAACGACCTGTGGATGATGAAGATCGGCGAAGCACCGGTGCGGCTCACCAACGACACGGATCGCGACGTCGATCCGCGGTGGACAGCGGATGGTCGCTTCATCTACTGGTCGACCGACAAGAACAACGCGGGCAACCTCGCTGTCGACAAGATCGACGTCGTCACGAAGCAGCGCACACGCGTCGCCGCAATCCAGGGCGTCTCGATGATCCAGCCGACGCTGTCGCCGACCGAGGATCGTTTCGCCTACTCGACCGGGTCGGGATTGACCGAAGTGATGGATATCTCGACGCGCACGCGCACCCCGCTCGTGGCGCAGCTTTCGCCCCAACCTCAGGTCGGGCGGCCTTCCTGGACCCGCGACGGCACGAAGATCATGATCACCGACAACGACCGCGTCAATCCGCGGTTCCGCGAGGGTTACAACAAGCTGCGGGTCATCGACATCGCGACCAAGACGGCGACGTGGTACCCCGTCGGGCCGGCGCCAGCGGCGATCTCCGACCGCACGGAAGGCGCAGCGGTGTTGTCGCCCGACGGCACGAAGGTCGCCTTCGTCAGCGACTCCGTGCTCAAGGTGATGCCGACCAATGCTGACGGCTCGCCGTCAGGCCCCGCCGTGCAGCTCACCAACGAAGTTTCGGACATGCTGTCGTGGCAGGCCGACTCGCAGACCCTTCTGTACATGTCGGCGGGCCAGCTCAAGAAGATCAAGGCGGACGGAACGGGGCAGCAGGACGTTGCGCTGAGCCTCACCTACACGCCGGCCGCGCCGACGGGCACCACGATCATCCACGCGGGCCACCTGTGGTGGGGCGGCTCGCCTGTGGAGAAGGCGAACGTCGACATCATTATCAAAGGCAATCGGATCGCCTCGATCGGACCGCACTTCGACCGTCCGCAAACGCCGGACACGACGTTCGTCGACGCGTCGCAGCAGACCGTCCTGCCGGGCTTGTGGGATCCGCATTTCCATCCGCTGAACGTTTACCAGGGCAGCCAGTTCAACCTGGTGTGGGCGGCGATGTTCGCGTACGGGTTCACGTCGGTGCAGTCGGTCGCCGGCCCGATCTACGCGAGCACGGAGATCCGCGAAGCGCTCGATGCCGGCAACCTCGTCGGCCCGCGGCTCTTCACGTCGACTCCGTTGCTTGAAGGCAATCGCATGTCATACGACATGTCGCGCGGGGTCCGGAACGCTCAAGTCGCGGATCTCGAGGTCGCGCGCTTCGCCGCAGTCGATATCGACTGGATCAAGACGTACGTGCGCGATCCGATCCCCGCGATGAACCGGTTTGCCGCTGCTGCCCAGAGAATGGGCATTCCGAGCGGCACGCACCTCTTGTACCCCGGCGCCTCGACGGGCCTCCAGGGTATTACACACCTGCAGGCCACGCAGCGGATGGGCTATGGCTGGGCGAAGTCGCCGACGGGTGTCGCGTACCAGGACGTCAATGCCTTGGTCGGTCTCGGCCAGGTGCACCTCACCGAGACGCTCAGTGCCAACTTCCTCGCGGCGCAGAGCCCGATCCTGCTGGGTGGCGATCGCTTCAACGTGTTGATGCCGATTCCGTACGTGAGCAGCCTGCTCGCGATGCAACCGGGGACCCCGGCGCAACTCGCGACCCTCAAGATCGCGACCGACGATGACGCACGTGCGATCGCCGCAGGTGCGCTCTTTGCCCAGGGAACCGACGTGCCGCTCAACCCGCCGGGCGTAACGAATCACTCGAACCTGATGGCCTTGGGGCGGAGCATGTCGAATTTCCAGGCACTTCAGGCCATAACCATCAATGCCGCCAAGATGAGCTTCAAGGACAAGGATCTCGGCACCGTCGAGGTGGGTAAGCTCGCCGACCTGACGATCGTCGATGGCGACCCGATGCAGGACCTCAAGTTCGCCGCTGCGGTGCACTGGGTAGTCAAGAACGGGGTCGTGTACACGCTCGACCAGATCATCGCGCCGTTCAAGTCGCCGGCTCAGCTCGCCGCTCGTCGCAAGGCCCTCGTCGCGTTCGACAAGGCCTGCAAGGAGGACGCGCGGAACTGCTTCACCGAGGCGCACTCCGCTGGAGACTGAGCGCGCACGCAACTTAGGGGAATGTGCAGAATCCCGCGTCGGGCGATCGTCGCCCGGCGCGGGAGCGCGCCGCAACGTGGTTCCTGATGGCCAAGCGCCTGTATGAGCGGCCTCAGCGTTTCGTCGTGTACTTTGCGATTCTCGAGATCGCCGACATAACGCGATAGCAATCCAGATGCCATGCGATATTGGCTTGGGTCCGATTGTACTTGGATTCGAAGCCATCTCGGCTATTGAGAAAAGTTGCATGGTCCGCACGTCATCGCATTCGTTGTCACCGCATGTTTCGCCGCTTCGGCTGTTGCTGATAGGGAGGCAATTTGACGGAACCGATGCCGACTGACACGCACGAATCGCTAGTGAAGGAACTGGCGGGAGCCGATCCGGTTTATCGGGATGTCGACGCCGACAAACTGTCCTGCGTGCTGTGCGACGCCGAGAATCTGGAGCAGGGGCACCGCGACGATTGCCTGTGGGTCAGGGCGAAGAAGCTGATCGCTTGGGAAGAGGAGCAGGCGCAGATGATCGCGGGTGCCGATTTGCCGCCCACGCAAAGGTTCTGAGTCGCAACGGCTCGCACGACCGCTTAATGGAAACCGCGTCGAGCCGCGTGAAATTCCACGCCATCGGTGTGATTTCTCGAATCTTTCAGCTTGAGCGAGTAACATCGTTAACGCCTGTTTTCCCCAAGTCCGCTAGGGCTAGCGGGTCGAGATGTTACTCACTTCTTCGGGGCTAAACACACGTTCAGTGGTCCGGGAAAGCGACCGTTTCCGCGGGGAGCACGCATCGCGCCAAGCCGTCCACGATAAATTCTTTTGGCAGCTTCTTGCCGATAAATACCAGGCGGCTTTCGCGCGCTTCGTCCTTTTCCCAACGCGTTCCCAACTCGGTGCCCATTAGCATGTGCACCCCTTGCAGCACGATGCGTTCATCCACACCGGCAACCCACATCAAGCCCTTGTAGCGCATCAATTCCGGGCCATAGACCTGCAAGACGGCACTGAGGAACTCGTCCAGCTTTTCCATATTGAAGGGCTGGTTGCTGCGGAACACGAAGCTCGACACATCATCGTCGTGTTCGGTATTCAAGGCGGTGAGGAAGTCGGGTTCGATCTCCAGAATCGCATTCAAGTCAAAGCCGCGGATGTCGAGTAACTGTTCCAGTGGTGCATCACCGAAGCTCGTTGTCTGAATGCGCGCACGCGCGTTCATACGCATTAGGCGCTGCTTTAACAGTGCCAGCTCAGCCGGCGTTACCAGTTCAGACTTTGATATCAACACGCGGTCCGCGAAGCCAACCTGTTCTTGTGCCTCGTGGTGTTCGTCGAGCTGCGCCATTGCGTGCTTGGCGTCCACCATGGTGACGATCGCGTCGAGCAGGTAACTCCGGCCGATATCGAGATCCATAAAAAAGGTTTGCGCCACCGGCGTCGGGTCCGCCAGCCCGGTAGTTTCGATGATCACACGATCGAAATGAACCGATTGTTTTTGTTGCTGTTCAGCGAGCTCGCGCAGAATGCGCACCAGGTCACCGCGAACGGTGCAGCAAATACAGCCATTGTTCATCTCGACGATTTGGTCGCGGTCTTGCACCAGCAGTTCATTGTCGATGCCGATTTCGCCGAATTCGTTTTCGATCACAGCAATCCGCTGGCCGTGAGGCTCGCGCAAGATGCGATTGAGGAGCGTGGTTTTGCCGCTCCCAAGGAAGCCTGTAACGATCGTAACGGGGATCAGGGACATCAAATCACTCTATTATCGTCCCGCGCATACGCACGCAGTATTGTGACCGACTTCAACAGGGCGGAAATATTGTTATGGTGTAAACCACCAACGTCCGCGGCTTCCGCACTGCGCGTCATTCGCCGAGCGGTTCGCCCACTCCCGTTCTTTCGATGATCAGCCGGTAATGCTCTGGGCGCCGGTGCTTCTGGAAATTAAACACATTCTTCCTGAAATTGTCGGCTAAGCCGAGATCGCATTTAACGCTGATGACCTCGTCCGTCTCGGTGACTGCTTGGGCGGCGATCTCGCCGGTGGGCGCGACGATGCACGAACCGCCGATCATGTGAAACCCATCCTCGAAACCGCACTTGGCGGCCGCTCCAATCCAAGTGGAGTTCTGGTACGCGTTCGCCTGCAGCGACAGCAGGTGATGGAACATGCGCAGGTGCGGCGGCTCGTTCCAATGAATGTTCCAGGATGGCGTGTTATAGCCCAAGGCAACGATGTCCACGCCTTGCAGCCCCATGACGCGAAACGTCTCGGGCCAGCGCCGATCGTTGCAGATGCAAAGACCGATCTTTGCGTCCATGGTCCGCCACACCTTGAAGCCGTCGTTGCCGACGTTGAAGAATTTTTTCTCCAAATGCTGGAAGGGTGCTTCGGGCTTGTGCTCCGCATGGCCGGGCAGGTGGATCTTGCGATAGCGTCCGACGATGCGCCCGGCCCTGTCCACTAGGATGGCGGTATTGAAGCGCTCGCCGCTATCGGTGAGTTCGGCATAGCCGAGGTAAAAGCCCAAGCCAAGCTTTTTGGCTTCGTCGAACAGTGGGCGCACCGAGGGATTAGGCATCGTCTTCTCGAAAAAGCGTTCCTCGGCTTCTGCCTCTGGCATCCAGTAGCGCGGGAAAAACGTGGTAAGCGCCAGTTCCGGGAACACCACGCATTGCGCACCGCGTCCGGCAGCGTCGCGCAACAGGGAAAGCAGGCGCTTAACGACCGCCTCGCGCGTGTCGGCGAGATGAACCGGTCCCATCTGCGCTACCGCCAATCCAAACGTGTTGCCGCTCATGGTGTTAAGTCCTTCTCCAATTTAAGACGCGGCGCGTGCAAGCGTAGCGTGGCCGATGTCGATCTCTTACAAGTTGATCAGCTGGCACCAAGGCCCAGCAGCGATTTAAGCATTCCTGCGCCGGGACTCGGCTTGCGGGCGAGACTCACCGGACCTGGCACTCCGCGCGGGACGAACTGGCCGCTGCCGCGCGCGGCGTGCAGCATACCTCGTTCGATGACCACTCTG
Organism: Casimicrobiaceae bacterium; assembly: GCA_036491495.1. Lineage (GTDB taxonomy): Bacteria > Pseudomonadota > Gammaproteobacteria > Burkholderiales > Casimicrobiaceae > PALSA-1003. Next base: position 22,443 of record DASXBW010000041.1, on the reverse strand, counting down.
CCGCGGCTCACAACCGTCACCGGCCAACCCTTAACGACCCTCCCCTCGTACGGCGTGTAACCGACGTTGTCATGCATCATGTCGGCGGTCAGGGTCACGTTACGCTCCGCATCCCAGATGGCTAAGTCAGCGTCGGCGCCGACTGCGACCGTGCCCTTTCGATCTGCCAGACCGTACATGCGTGCATGGTTGGTGGCGGTAAGGGCGACAAATTCGTTGAGCGTGATGCGGCCCTTGCCGACCCCCTCCGAGAACAGCAGCGGCAGCCGCACCTCCAGTCCGGGTACGCCGTTGGCCATATCCTTGAAGGTGGTCTTGTCTCCTTTTGGCAGCTTTCCCGTCTCGTCGAAACGGTAAGGCGCGTGATCGGACGAAAACACCTGTAACGTACCGTCAATGAGGGCGTCCCATACCGCCGCCTGCGATGCCGCGTCGCGCGGCGGCGGGCTGCAACAATACTTGGCGCCCTCGAGACCAGGCTTGTCGATATCCTCCGCAGTGAGGAAAAGATATTGCGGGCAAGTCTCGCCATAGACCGGCGCGCCTAGCGCCTGAGCCGCACGGATGGTCTTCACCGCGTCGATGCCCGAGACGTGCACCACTAGCACCGGCACATCGAGCAGGCGCGATAGCTGAATGACGCGGTGCGTCGCCTCACTTTCGGCAAGCGACGAATGGCTAATCGCGTGAAATTTCGGTGAGTTATGCCCGCGCTCGAGCAGCCGCTTGGCGAGCCATCTGATCATCTCGTGGTTCTCGGCGTGCACCATTACCAGCGCCCGCTCGCGATCCGCCACCGCCAGCACGTCGAGTAGCTGGCCGTCGTCGAGTTTGAGCAGGTCGTAGGTCATATAGACCTTGAATGAGGTGATACCGCGTGCGATCAGGCCGGGCAGCTCGACGTCGAGAGCGTGCGGCGTGGGGTCGGAAATGATCAGATGAAAGCCGTAGTCGATAACTGCTTTTTCCGCCGCCCGCTTGGCGTAGTCGTCCACCACTGCTACCAACGAATTACCTTGGTGCTGGGCGGCGAAGGGAATGATGGTGGTGGTGCCGCCAAAAGCGGCCGCGACGGTCGCGCTGAAGAAATCATCGGCGCACATCATGCCCATCGAGGAGAGCTGCTCGACATGGCAATGGCTATCCACGCCGCCCGGTAGCACCAGGTGTCCGGCCGCATCCAGGTCGCGCCGCCCCGCCGGCAAATCAATTTCCATCGCAAGGATGCGACCGTCTCTAACGCCAACGTCGCAGCGAATCGTATCGCTTGCAGTGACCACCGTGCCATTGCGCACGGTGAGATCGAATTCATGGGTCATGGAACGCCTGCGTGGCAGTGGGGCGTCAATTGTCCTAAAATCGGAATCGATATGCGCAACGTAGACTTATGACCGACATCATTTATATCATCAACCCGAACTCCACTGAGGCGGTGACGCGCGGCATCGACGCCGCCATCGCTCCATTGCGTCTTGCGGGCGGACCGGTGCTCGAGTGTCTGACCCTGGAGGAAGGCCCGCCGGGAATCCAGAGCCAGCGCGACGTGGACAGCGTCGTCGTGCCGCTGTGTCGGCTGATCGGCAAGTTGGACGCCCGGGCGGCAGCCTTTGTGATCGCGTGCTTCAGTGATCCGGGCCTGCATTCGGCCAGAGAGACAACGCACAAGCCGGTGCTCGGCATCATGGAATGCGGCATCTTCACCGCTCTCACCCTGGGCCAGCGCTTTGGCGTGATCGCCATCCTGCAGACCTCCATTGCACGGCACCTGCGCACTATAATCACTATGGGCGTGCAAAGCCGGCTCGCGGGGGAGCGCGCCATTGGACTTCCGGTGATCGAACTGTCCGACGAGAGCAAAACGCTGACACGAATGATCGGCGCCGCCAAAGCCTTGCGGGATGACGGCGCGGACTCGGTGGTGATGGGTTGCGCCGGCATGGCGCAGTACCGGGAACGAGTCGAGCAAGCAGCCGGCATTCCGGTAGTCGAGCCGACGCAGGCGGCTGTGGCCATGGCCCTGGGCCGCGTAAGGCTTGGCTGGTAGCGTTCGGGGCCTGCCAACGACCTGTCCCTCGCGAATCATCACTTTAAGTCACCATCGGCATCTGAAAAAGACGGCGCCAATGTTGTTGCCAAGCGTATCTATCGAACACGGCGTACGTTGGTCGTGGCCGACCCGACATTACCACGTTGATCGTCTCATGCATGACTAGCCAGCAGCATGAGGGGCGGGGCGGCCGGCTCGTGCTTTCAAGGCTGACGAAACAGTATGCGAATCTTCCGGCGGTCGACGCCCTGGATCTGGATGTTGCCTCCGGGGAGTTCCTGACGCTGCTGGGCCCGAGTGGGTCCGGAAAGACTACGACCCTGATGATGGTGGCCGGGTTCACGCCGCCGTCGGACGGGGATATCCTCCTGAATGGGCGATCGATCGCCAGCCTCGCGCCGGAGCGGCGGAATATCGGCGTCGTGTTCCAGAACTACGCGCTGTTTCCCCATATGAACGTCGCCGACAACGTGGCTTTTCCGCTGAAGATGCGGGGACAGTCGCGAGCGACCATCGAGAACAAGGTGCGCGACGCGCTGCGACTCGTGCGTCTGGAGGCCCTGGGGGAGCGACTGCCACGGCAGCTGTCGGGCGGGCAACAGCAGCGCGTCGCGTTCGCCCGCGCGTTGGTGTTCGATCCGGATCTTCTACTGATGGACGAGCCGCTCGGGGCGCTGGACAAGAACCTGCGCGAGCAGATGCAGTTCGAGCTCAAGCGCCTGCACGCAAAGCTCGGTGTGACAATCGTGTATGTGACGCATGACCAGGAAGAGGCGCTGACAATGTCTGATCGTGTCGCGCTGATGAACAGAGGGGTCATCGAGCAGCTTGGGCCGGCGCATGAGTTGTATGAGCAACCGGCTAACCGGTTCGTCGCGGAGTTCATCGGCGAATCCAACCTGATCGAGGGGCGCCTGGACGCGATCGGATGCTTTATAACGGAGAGCGGAGCGCGGTTTCCGGTCCCGGTGAATGGAGATCTGCGAGTGGGCGAACAGGGGCTGCTGGTTGTAAGACCGGAGAAGTTTTCCCTGATGCAACAATCGCCGGGGGACCACGGCGTAATGGGCCGCGTCAGCGAACACGTTTATGTCGGTGATTTTACGCGCTACCGCGTCGAGATTCAGGGCGGCCTCAGTTTGACCGTCAAAGTCCAGAACAACCGAAGCGCCGTGCAGGCCAGGGAAGGGGAGGATGTTCAGATATTCCTGAACCCCGGCGATGCGCGGATTCTGAAAAACCTGTGAAGGAGATGGGCGATGAAAAGGCGTGAGATCCTCAAGCGTGCTGGGGTCGTTGCCGCGGCGGCGGTGACGGGCCCGTTCTTCCATGTGCGGCCGGCGCGAGCCGACAAGGGCGACCTGGTGGTGGTGAGTTGGGGTGGCGACTACGACCAGGCTCTGCGCGACTTCGTATTCCCGGTATTCGAGAAGGCAACCGGCTACACCGTGAAACTCGATGCGCCCCCGGAGACGGCGAAGGTGAAGGCGATGGTGCAAAGCGGGAACGTAAGCTGGGACGTCATCATGACCGACACTCCAGCCGTTCAGGCACTGGTAAAGGACAGTCTGCTGGAGCCGGTGGACTATGCCGTGATAGACAAGGCGAAGCTCACCCGCATTCCGCGCGAGCTCCAGCAACCGTACGCGCTGGGGCAGCGAATTTACTCATTCAATATTGTCTACAACACCAACGCAATGCCGAAGGCCAAGCATCCCCGCAACTGGGCCGAGGTGTGGGATGCCAAGAACTTTCCCGGCGGCCGCACCTTCAATTTCCAGGGTGGCATTGCGCCGCAACTGGAGGCGGCGCTGTTGGCCGATGGCGTTCCGGTCGACAAGCTCTATCCGCTGGATGTCGAGCGGGCGTGGCGGATGATGGACAAGCTAAAGCCGATCGTGGCCAAGTGGTACACATCGCACGCACAGGCCATCCAGCTACTCAGCGCTGGCGAGGCCAGCGTCGGCAACACCATCGGGCCACGCGGCATCACGGCCAAGAAGGCGGGCGCGCCTGTCGATGTGGAGTATAACCAGGGCAAACTGGCGTCGGACAACTGGTGCTTGGTGAAGGGCGTGCGCAACAAGAAGGTAGCGATGGAGTTCATCAACACGGCGCTCGATCCGAAGATGCAGGCCTCGATCGCCCAAAAGGTACCTTATGGTCCTAGCAATACGGGTGCGTTCGAGTTCCTCTCGGCGCAGGACGCCGCCGATCTGACGACATCGCCGGAGAACATCAAGCAGCAGTTCTGGTGGAACACTGACTGGTGGAGCGCGCCGGGTCCGGACGGAAAGTCTCCACGTGAAGCTCAGGGCGAGCGCTTCGCCAAATGGATGATTAACAGCTAAAGCCAATGGGGCGGGCGGCGCGGTTCTGGCGTTCCAGGGAAGGCGCGCTGGTGCTTCCCGCGCTGGCTTTCTATGTACTGGTCTATCTCTATCCGCTGTCGCGCATCGTCGGCTGGAGCTTTTTCGATCCCGATTTCACGCTAAAATTCTACCGGGAGCTTCTGGCCGAACCCACCTATTTCAAGGCGCTGCGGAACACCCTGGAGATCAGCGTGCTGGTGACGCTGATCTCGCTCATGCTCGGCTATCCGCTTGCCTATCTGATGACGACGACCTCGGCGCGGGCGCGGCGAGTCCTAACCGTGCTGATCCTGGTACCGTTCTGGACGAGTATTCTCGTACGGACCTTCGCCTGGCTGGTCATTCTCGGCAATAACGGCCTGGTCAACCGGGCGCTGCTCGATCTGGGCCTGGTCGATTTTCCCCAGAAGCTGTTATTCAATATGGTCGGCGTACAGGTGGGGATGGTGCACGTGCTGCTGCCGTTCATGGTCTTCCCCTTGTACGGCGTGATGTCGCGCATCGATTTGAACGTGGTGCGCGTGGCCCGAAGCCTGGGCGCGGTGCCACGAAAGGCTTTTCTGTACGTGTTCCTGCCCCTAAGCCTGCCAGGCGTGGTGGCCGGCTGCATTCTGGTGTTCCTGCTCGCCATCGGATTCTATGTGACGCCGGCGCTGCTCGGCGGACCCGGCCAGATCACGCTTGCGACGATGATCGACATGATGATCAACACCTTCCTGAATTTCGGCTTCGCCGCGACGCTGGGAGTCCTGCTACTCGTGGTCGTCGGGGGAATCTTCGGGGTGTTCAGTGGACTGATGGGGCTCAATCGGATCGTCGGAGCCGGGGAGGGCCGATGATGGGAGCGCGGGTTGCCCTTTGGGCGCTGTGCACGCTGCTGATGATGTTCCTGATTGCACCGATCATCGTGATCGTGATCACGTCGTTCAATGGAACGCCATACATGGACTTTCCGCCGAAAAGCCTGTCCCTGCGCTGGTACGCGAACTTTTTTTCCTCCGCGCACTGGTACGATACGGCGTTGCTGAGTCTGCGCGTGGCGCTGCTGACGATGGTGGCGGCGACTGTCTTGGGTACCTCGGCGGCCATCGGCATCGTGCGAGGGACTTTTCCAGGCAGGCGCGCCCTGGAGGCGTTCTTCATCTCGCCGATGGTGGTGCCGATCGTCGTAGTCGCGCTGGGTTTCTATTTCCTGTTCTCCCGTTACCATCTGCTGGATACCACGTTGGGTCTGTTTCTCGGCCACACCGTCATCGCCACGCCGCTGGTGATCGTCATGGTGCGCGCGGCGCTCCGGACGACCAATCCCGCGATGGAGCTCGCAGCGCGCAGCCTGGGCGCGGATTTCTGGCGGTCGCTCCGATACGTGACGCTGCCCTCGATCAAGGCGACGATTGTAGCCGCGGCGGCGTTCGCCTTTCTGATTTCGTTTGACGACGTGGTCATCGCAATCTTCGTCGCCGGTCCCGATAGGACCACGCTGCCGAAACGGATGTGGGAGACGATCCGCTTCGAGATCGATCCTACGCTGACGGCGATTGCCTCACTGCTGACCTTGGTCGCCGTGATTGTGCTGGTCGGAGTGGAGCTCATGCGGCGCGGCACCTCGGACCGGGCCGAGTAAAAGGGAGCGTTGGGCATGGATATGTTGATCACCGATGCCCTGGTGGTTACGTGCGATGAAGCGCGACGCATGCTTCAACGCGGCGCCGTGGCCGTGCGCGGAAATCGTATTGCCGCGGTGGGCGTTACGGCCGATCTGGAAAGAGAGCATCCTGACCTGCAGCGCATGTCGGCGCGCGGACTTGCCGTGTTCCCCGGCTTCATCAACGCGCATACGCACACGGCGCTGACGGTGCTGCGCGGGACGATCGAGGACTCCGATGGCGATGTCATTTACGGTTACATGTCGCCGATATCCTATGCGATGACCGCCGAAGAACGCGCAGTAATGGTCAGCCTCGGCTGCCTGGAGGCGATTCGATCCGGGTGCACCACGCTGGTCGATCCTTTTCGGCATGTACCGACCTATGGCAGCGCAATGGCCGCGACGGGGCTGCGGCTCTGGCTCTCCGAAAATTGCGCCGACATCAACACGCTGCGTATCCGTATGGGCGATTACACGGAGGACCAAGCATTCGGACAGGTGTTCCTGGACCGCACCATTGAGATGATCGAGACATTTCACGACACGCATAATGGTCGCGTGCGCTGCCAGATCGCTGCGCATGCGCCGGACAACTGCTCGCCCTGGATGCTGCAACGCCTGCAGACATTGGCAGGTCGCTACAGTCTCACCCGTACCGTGCACTTGGCGCAAAGTGTGCAGGAGGTTCGCGTGGTGAAGGAGGCGCGTGGGATGACGCCGCCCGAATACCTGGACAGCGAGGGTTGGCTCGGCCCCGATCTCGTCGGCGCGCACTGGACGTTCTGCACGGAGAAAGACATCGACCTGCTGGCGGGTCGTGGCGTTCAGATGGTGCATTGCCCGGCGAATTCGTCCCGTCGCGGTCCTCATCGCGTGCTCATCGGGCGGATCCAGGATGCCGGCGTGAACATCGCGCTCGGCACCGACAATATGACCGAGGACATCTTCCACGCGATGAAGATCGGTTTGATCCTCCACCGCGAAGGACGTGGTCGTGCGCGCGCAGGGGGCGTCGATCCGCACCCACAGGCGCTGCTCGACGGCATCACGCGCAATGCCGCCCGCTCCGTAGCCGCCGAGGCAGAGATTGGCTCCATCGAGCCGGGCAAGAAAGCCGATCTGACACTGATCGACCTGAACGTTCCGGCGATGCGGCCGCTGATCAATCCGGTGTCGAACCTGGTGCACTACGGCCATCCTGGAATCGTTCACTCGGTCATGGTGGACGGTACATTCTTGATGCGTGAGCGCAAGGTGCTCGCGTTGGATGAGCCTGCGCTGCTGCGGGAGGCGCAGTCCGTCGCGAAGCGAGTATGGACGCGGATGCTCGCGGAAAATCCGGACATCGCCCCGCCGCCTGGTGGTCTGTTGTGGCTTGACGCTTGAGCCTACAGGTTGGTCCACCGCCATCACTGCCAAAGAATGATGAAAGGATGACCGAATGACATTCTCGATCGTCGGCCTCTGCCCACGCACCGGACAGTTCGGCTGCGCGTTGGCTACATCCAGCATGGCCGCGGGCGGCCGTGCCCCCTTCGTCGGCCCCGGCATCGGCGTAGTGTTGTCGCAAGCACGATCGGATCCGCGCCTCGGCATGATAGGCCTGAGATCGCTCGAGAATGGCCGCGCGGCACCGGACGCACTGTCCGACATGATCGCATCCACGCCCCATTCCGCTTGGCGTCAACTCGCGGTGCTCGATCGCAGTGGAGCCGTCGCGTCCTTCACGGGTGCGCACTGCACCGCCGAAAAAGGGGCGCAGAACGGTCATGGCGCGATCGCGATCGGCAATGGTCTTGCCAGTGCCTCGGTCCCCGCCGCCATGATGAGAGGCTTCGAGACGGCGCCCGAAAAGACGCTCGCGGACCGGCTCATCATGGCGCTCGAGTACGGACTGGAGGCCGGCGGCGAGGCCTATCCGCTACGCTCGGCCTCCATGAAGATCGCACACGTCGGAGTCCCCTTCACGCCGGTGGACTTGCGCGTGGACTTCTCCGAAGAGCCGATCGCGGAGTTGCGCCGACTCTCGGGGCTTTGGGAACCGATGATGGAGGGTTACATCACGCGATGTCTCGATCCCGAAAACTCCCCCGCAGCGGCATCGATCGAAGGCCACATCACCCGATGACTTGCGTGCCGAGTCTAGCCGGTAGATCTTCTACTTCATCCGGCGCAGCAGCGCGCTTCCGCAAACCAGGCAGGCGATGCCGAAGACCAAGAATCCGGTCCGGTAGCTGTCGGTGACGGCCGCCAACAGCGCGAACGCGGGCGGCCCTGACACGACCCCGCCGAACGTGATGAAGCCCGACGCGCCAGTGATGGCGCCCGCTTCGCCCGGAGGGGCGCGGCGGGCGATTTCGGATAACTGCACACCGTTCCAGCCAATCCCCGTCGCGCCAAAGCATGCCGCGACCACGAGCAAGGCTGCGAGTGGCCAAGCCGGGCTAAAGGCCACCGTCGCAAATGCACACGCCGCTGAGGCGATACCGATCACGCCGAGGAGGCGCCGCGGTGGCAGCCAGTGATCGGCGACGGCACCCCAAGCGATCCGGCCGATGATCCCGCCCACATTCGCGGTAGTCAGCGCCAACCCCGCGGTAACGAGCGGATAACCAAACGTCTCGGTCAAGTAGACCACGAGGAAGCTCATCAAACACATTTGCATCGCGGCGTATACGAAGCCCACGATCGAAAGCTCGACGAGTGCAGGGTGCCGTACGACCGTCCGCAGAGGCGCCAACAAGGCCGCGATCGAAAAAGGGCGCTCTGCGCTGCTGACATCGAGTCGCCGCCGCGTGGATTGAGCCAGCGCTGCGATGCCCACCCCGCAAACGGCTGTCATCAGCAGCGCGGGACGCCACCCTATCGCCAGCGCCAGCGATGGCAAGGACGCGCCGGCCAACGCGGCGCCGCCGGGAACGCCGGTCTGCTTGATCGAGAAGACAAGCGCCATCCGCCCTGGCGGGGCGGTGCGCGCGAGCAACTCGGAGGAGGCCGGTGTTATCGCCCCATACCCGAGGCCGATCACGATTGGCGCAAGAGCGAGCAGCAGGACTGCCGCCGGCGGTAGCAACGCGACGAGTGAAATACCGGCAGCACAGATCAAGACGCTTAGCTGCGACACCCGGATTGCACCGTAGCGCGCGATAAAGTACCCGGATGCGAGGCTTGCAGTCATCGAGCCGACGTAGAGAAGACCAACAAAGACGCCGACGAGCTTCGCGGGCAAACCGAAGTCGCGGGCGATCTCCGGCGCCAGCACCGCAGTCGCAGTGCTGGCCAGGGAGGTGAACACCTGGATGGCGAGCGTTGCTGCGAGCGCGATGGTTGCGGTGTATGCAGATCGTTGTGACATGGGCAGCGTCGAGGACGGCGGATCCGGCATCGACAAGGCGACACTATCACGCATTTTCGAGCCGTTCTTCACCACCAAAGGAGATCGGCCAGGGCACCGGTCTCGGCCTGGCCCTGGTGTACGCGATCGTCACCGACGCGGGTGGCGCGATCGACGTGAAGAGGGCGCCCGGGCAGGGCGCCCCGTTTGCGATCTACGGGCCGCTGGTGGAGGTCGCGCTCGCCGCTGCCGATGACACGGCGGCCGCGGCGCCATGAGGCAACGGCGAGCGCGTGCTGCTCGTCGGTCCCGAACTTGCCGATCGTGCTGGTGAGCGCCTATAGCGGCCCGCTTTTGACACAGCAGGCGCTCGCCGCCGGTGTCAGTGAGCTACTCACCAAGCCGGTCCAGTCGCGCGAGATCGCCACCACGCTCGCTCGCGTCCTGCATCTCGTGGCCTATCTCTCGCGTCGCCTCGTCGAGCCGGACCCTGCGAACCTTCTCCGACACGTATAGTGCGCCAGAGAGCGGACACGTGGATTGAAACCGATGTCATGCGCCGGTTCGCAGCAGTGGACCGCGAGCTCGTCCTGTTGCGAGCGCTCGGCAACAATGCCGCTGCAACCGGGTCGCGCAGGCTGGCTCGTCGTCGCGCGGCATGCTCGACGTCAATGTGAGCAGCGGCGAGATCCCCTGGGTGCGCAAGGGGAATTCTGGCGAACATTGTCTGTGAGAACGCCGATCGTCCATCGGATCTTCATCGACGGCCTCGACCGGGCCGGTAATATCGCGAAAGCGTCTTGACTCTGCATAGGGGAAAACGCCGAAGTCGGGCAGAAACACTACCATGGCCTATCTCACCAAGTCCGTGCCGCGCGATCCCAATCACGATAAGTTCTCGCGTCGGATACCGCTCATCGTGGCGGCGGCGTTTTTCATGGAGACGCTGGACGGGACTATCGTCACGACCGCACTGCCCGCCATGGCGCAGAGCCTCGGCGAATCCACCCTCAACCTCACAACCAGCATCACGGTCTATCTGGTCGCCGTGACCGTATTCGTGCCAACGGCAGCTTGGGCGAGCGACCGCTTCGGTGCGCGCAACCTGTTCGCTGGGGCCGTGGCCCTGTTCACATTGGCATCACTACTGTGCGGCGTCAGTCCTTCGTTCGAGGCGCTCATTGCCGCCCGCCTTCTGCAAGGAATCGCTGCGGCGTTCATGTCACCGGTCGGGCGTCTAATCGTCCTGCGCGAAGCGCCCAAGCATCACATCATCAACGCGATCGGCTTGATTGTCTGGCCGGGACTGATCGCTCCGGTGATCGGGCCGCCGCTCGGGGGATTTATCACCACGTACGCATCGTGGCGGTGGATATTCCTCCTCAATATCCCGCTAGGACTCCTCGGCGTGTACCTCGTGCTGCGATTCGTACCGAAACGTATCGAGGGAGGATATGCGCGGTTTGACACGATCGGCTTCCTGCTGACGGCCGCAGCGCTCGCCACATTGATCTACGGCCTGTCGCTGGTCGCCCGAGGTGGGGGTTCCTTGACATCAGGCGGAGGGTTGGTCGCCGTCGGCTTCGGCTGTGCATTGGCGGCCGTGCGGCATGCGCTACGTCACCAAGCGCCAATGCTCGATCTCGCGGCCGTTACCGTGCCTACGTTCGCGTTCAGCACGGTCACCGCCGGCCTTGCGGCACGGATCGCCATCAGCATGACCCCATTTTTGCTGCCGCTCATGTTCCAGATCGGTTTCGGCGCGAGCGCCTTCGAGGCCGGCATCATGCTGCTGGTCTACATGGCTGGAAACCTAGCGATGAAGAGTACTACCACGCCGATTCTTCACCGCTTCGGCTTCCGCGACGTTATCCAGGTGAACGGCGTGCTGTGTGTGGTGTCACTCGTGGCGTGTGGGCTTCTGTCGCCCTCAGTGCCAATCACCGTGGTCTACGGCGTGCTGTTTGCAGCCGGCATGACGCGCTCGATGAACTTCACCTCGATGAGCACACTCGCATTCGCCGACGTACCGGCGCAGATGCGGGCGAGCGCCACCACGCTGGCGGCGATGGCGCAGCAGGCCGCCAACGCTGTGGGTGTAGCGTCGGCGGCGCTGGCGCTTGGCTTTTTCCAGACGATCAGGGCGAGCGCGCTGCTTGCGCTTAGCGATTTCCAGAACGCGCTTTTCGTCGCTGCCGGGCTGATGGCGGTCGCCGTGCTGTGGTCGCTCCGCCTTCCACCCGACGCGGGTGCGGAGCTGTCACGGCGACCCTGAGCGCCGCCTGTGCCGTAGCTGGACACTACGCGAATCCGCCGCAGCGATAGGCAGGGTGAGGACGCGGCGGTCAGATCGCGCGATCGCGGCCCGCCCAGCGATCACGCCGTGTTGATGCCATACCCGGCACATCTCAGGGATCCCGGATGGGTCTGATCCAGTTATTGCGGAGCACATGGGTTGGGGGAATCCAGGAATCGCCGAATCGAAAACGGCGCGATCGGCAGCTCCGTCTTCCCGTGAACGATCAGATCGGCGGTGATCCGACCGACGATTGGACCCAGCTCGAATCCGTGCGCCGAAAATCCGAAGGCGTGAAACACATTCGGCGCAGTGGAACTCGGTCCGATCACCGGAATTTCATCCGGCATTCGCGCTTCGATGCCTGCCCAGCCGCGATGAATGACTGCGCCGCGCATCACCGGAAACAAATCGTGGACGGTCCTTGCCGACGCGGCGAGTTCGCGAAAATCCAGCTCGGTTGTCTCCTGGTTGCGCGCGACGCGGGCCAGCCGGCCGCCGCCGATCAGTACTGTGCCCTCCGCCGTCTGCTTGAATGACAACGGCCTGCCGGTTCCGAGCACGACCGGGTCGAGAAAGCGCGGCATGCGCAAGGTGACCAGCATCATGGGAGCGATCACCTCGAGCGGGACAGGTTCGCCTAGCGACGCGCAGACCTCGTCCGCCCACGCTCCCGCACAGTTGACGATAAACCGGCAGCTTAGCGCGCCCGTGCTCGTGTCGATCGCCCAACCGTCGCCGTCGCGCTGGATGCCAAGCACTCGCGTGCCTTCGATGACGCGCTGCCCCAATGCCTCGGCCTTGCGCCGGAATGCGGAAGTTGTCCGGTACGGCAGCGCGGCGCCGTCGCGCTCGGCGATCAGCCCGCCGACGCAGTGCCCGGCCAGCGCCGGAACACGTGCGTACAGTTCGTCGGCGTCCATCCAGCGCTCGTGCGAGTAGCCGAGCGACCGCAGCCGCCGTTCGCGCTGTTGCAATGCCTCGGCATCAGCGGCATTTTCGGCCACGCGTATCTGCCCGTATGATTCAAAGCCGCAGTCGTCGTCGACTAGGTTGGCGATGCGATGCCACAGTTCGAGGGCCGCGAGCGCCAGCGGAATTTCCGCCTCATGGCGCGACAGCGTGCGCACGCCGCCTGCGTTGACCCCGGAGGCGTGGCGGCCGACATAGTTTTTTTCGACAACGATCGCCCGGACTCCCGCGAGCGCCAGATGCAAAGCGGCCGAGCAACCATGCAGGCCGCCGCCGATGATTATGACATCGGCCGTCCGGGTATTCACCGCTTGATGCGCACCACGGCATCGACCGATGCCTCGGTCTGGGGGAGTGCGGCGAGTTCGCCCAGCGTGATGGGTTTGATCGGAAAACGCAGCCGGTAGTAACCCGTCTCTTCCGGCGACACGCCGCGCTCTTTCGCGATCAATTCGGTCACCGTGAGTCCGCACATCCGACCTTGACACGGCCCCATGCCGCAGCGCAGAAAACTCTTCATCTGGTTGGGTCCGGCGCAGCCGAGTTTGACGGTGTTCGTGATTTGCTGCGCAGTCACTTCCTCGCAGCGGCAAACGACCGTATCCCCGTTGGGAATCCGGAACTGCATAGCCGGCAGATACAGCGCGTCGACGAATCGGCGACCGCGGCTCCAGCGTTGCAGTTCGCGGCGTTGGGCACCGCTCTGCGCATTGCGCTGTGGCGCATCCACATGTCCGAGCATGCAAGCCGCATGCAGCGCGGCAAGCCTGCCGCGCGCCTCCGCGGCGCGCGTGCCGGCAATACCGGCGGCATCGCCAGCGATGGTGATTCCGGGAACGCTGGTTGCTCCCCATGCATCGACGGTCGGTGTGAAGCAGGCTTGCGTGGCATCCCAATGATGTTCGCAACCGATCGCGTTGGACAGATTGATACCGGGAACGACGCCCTGATGGAGCAGCAACAGATCGGCCGGAATGTCATGCGATCGCCCGCCGGTGGTGAAGCGCACGCCCTCGAGCTTGCCCTCGCCGATTGCAGCCAGATCCTCAACGCCCTTGATGATCCGCGTCATCGACTGGGCGGCGCGGAGCAGCGACCAGCCTTTGGCGAGATAGGGCGACGAAAGGAAATCCGGCGCGTGGCGAAGCGCATTGCGCCAGCGGCCAGGCGGCGTGGTGTCCAGCAGGCATTCAATGCGCGCACCTGCTGCAGCAAACTGCGCGGCGATCAGATAGAGCAGGGGCCCTGAGCCTGCCAGCACCGTGGTGCCGCCCGGAACGAGCCCGGCTGACTTGAGCAGAATCTGAGCTCCGCCTGCAGTCATCACGCCGGGGAGAGTCCAGCCGGGAATGGGGAAGGGCCGCTCCTGCGCGCCGGTGGCGAGGATCACGTGCGCAGCGCGGACAAGATGCGCGGCCCCATCCTTCGATAACCCGATTTCGAACCCGTCGCCCTCACGCGTGACCGCCCACGCGGTCGTTCGCGGCGAGTGCGTCGCACCTGAACGCGCGAACGCGGCGACCAACGCCTCGCCATGCCAGTAATCAGTGCCCAGGATCTCGCGCTGACGCACCGGCGTGGTCGTAATGGCACGATAGATCTGGCCGCCGGGCGCCGCCTGCTCGTCGATGAGCGCGACGGTAAGTCCCATCGCGGCGGCTTCGGTGGCGGCTGCAAGACCCGCCGGTCCGCCGCCGATCACGACGATGTCGTACCTGCTGGCGAGCTTCATGGCGTCGCATCCGGCACAGCGGTTTCAGGCGCGACCGAGACAACACGAGCGCCCTGCTGCCGTTCAATCTTCATGCCATCCTTTGCCGGGATCATGCAGCTTTGCTGATTCGGTCTGCCATCGATCACGACCAGACAATCGAAACAAACGCCCATCATGCAGAACGGTCCACGCGCACTGCCTGATACTGGCGTGGTCCGGCAATCGGCGAGGCCGGCCGCAAGCAGCGTCGCGGCGACCGTGTCGCCATCGCGTGCCCCAAATGGCTTGCCGTCGATGGTCACCGCCAGCAGCCGGGCGTGGGGATCGGAGGCGGTGAGATCAGGCAGCCTTTTGTACATTGAGGCGCTCCGCAGAAAAAGGTTGAAGCCGTGGGTCCAGGTCACCCGCAACGATCTGCGGTGCGAGCTCGAGCGCGTGGGCCGCGGCCAGGGTTACACCGGAGTGGCAGGTCGCCAGAAACGCACCCGGATGGGCACGCGACTGATCGTAAATAGGAAATCCGTCCGGGCTCATTACGCGCAGCGCCGCCCAGGTGCGGTTGATGCGCACGTCGCGCAGCGTCGGGAAGGTACGCACCGCGCGGTCGGCCAAGGTGGCAAGAATGGCCATCCCGACGGAATCGTTAAAGCCCGCTTCCTCCTGCGAATCGCCGACCAGTACCGTGCCTTCGTCGGTTTGCCGCAGCGTCGCGATCGGATGGTGCAGAAATCGGCGCACGCGTTCGAGTACCAGGATTTGTCCCCGCTGTGGGCGGACCGGTGCAGCGAGTCCAACCTGCGGTGCGAGCTGGGCATTGCCCAGACCCGACGCCAGCACGATCTTGCTCGCCCGAAACGTCTTGTTATTCGCCTGCAGATCAAAGCGCTCGCCGCTGCGTCTTGCTCTTTCGATCCTTGCGTTCGGGAGGTAGACGCCGCCCTGCTTCAGGAATCCCGCGTGCAGCGCCCGCAGCAGTTTGAGCGCATTCACATGGCCGTCCAGCGCCGTGTACGTGCCGCCGACCACGGCGGGCCCGATGCCCGGGATGCGGTCTGCCAACGCAGCGTGGTCCAGCACATCGAACGGATAGCGCTCCAGTCCGGGTTGCTCGACCAGTCGCGTCAGGGTCTGCACGCGGTATTGGAGTTCGCGTTCGGACAGGCACAGGTGAAAGCCCCCCGGCTGTTCGAGCACGACGTCGGTATCTGCGTCCGCGCGCAGCAATGCGGCCAATTCCGGCCACCGGCGCGCCGACAACTGGGTCCAGTTGGAATACGGCGCGAGACCGAGCCCCTTGCCCTGGACCCAGACGAGGCCGAAATTGCCGCGCGATGCGCGATAGGCGACATCGCCTTCGTCGAGCAGCGCCACAGAGAGACCAGTGCGCGCCAGACCATAGCCGATAGCGCCGCCGACCAGGCCGCCGCCAACGATCGCAATGTCGAATTCGTCAGCGCTACTCATAGCTGGAATTCCCAATGTACATCAGCGCCTGCTCTTGCCTACGAAGAGCCGTTCGAGTCCCACCATCCGGTCGAGCACTAGCATCACGACGAGCGTACCGGCGATAAGCAGCGCGGAAACGGCAGCCACCATCGGATCGATCGTGTCCTGGATTTGCAGGAACATCCGCACCGGCAGGGTGGTTGTGCTGGGGTTGGCAATGAACACGCTCATGGTCAGTTCGTCGAAGCTGGTTATAAACGCGAGCAGCCAGCCGCTGACGATGCCCGGAAAGATCAGCGGCAGCGTGATGCGGCGAAACACCGTGAGGCGCCAGGCGCCCAGCGACACGGCCGCCCGCTCGATTGCGGCGTCCATGCCGGTCGCGGCGGCAAGCACCAGACGCAGCGCAAACGGCAGGATCACGATCACATGCCCCAGGGCCAGGCCGGCGAAGGTACCGTTGATGCCGATGGAGCTGAAAAACCGCAGGAACGCGACACCCAGAACGATATGCGGAATCATCAGCGGAGAGAGCAGGAATGCGGACAGCGCGTCGCGTCCCGGGAAGCGATTGCGCGCAATGGCCAGCGCCGCGGGAATCGCCAGCACGGTCGCGATCAGCGACGAGACCGTACCCAGTCCGAGGCTCAGCCAAAACGCACTGATGAAGCGCGGATTGTCCAGAATAGCCGCAAACCAGCGCAGCGACAGCCGGTCGGTAGGAAGCGAAATGTATCCGAGCGGCGTGAACGCCACCACGCAGACGATCAGCAGCGGTGCCAGAATAAACCCGATAAAAAACGCGTGGAAAATCAGCGCGACCGGGCTGTTCTTGCTCATTGGTGTACCCCCACGCTTGCGGCTGTTGCCGCTGCGCTGCCCCCGGAGGGGGCGTGATTCGCGGCCTCACTGTGCGGCTGGAGCAACGCAAGCAGTTGCGCGTCGGCCGCCGCCCGCATTCGCGGACGCGTGCTTCGCGCCTTGGCTTCGCCCCGCTCGCGCGGGCGTCCTCGGGGCGGCCCGGCGGTGCTCATGCGGCGGACTCCGCAAATACCGCCTTGTAACGGCGCTCGATCAGCCGGTTCGACGCATACAGCAGGACCACATTGGCGAGTAGCAGCAACACCGCGAGTGAAGCGCCCAATGGCCAGTTGAGTGTGTTCAGAAACTCGTCGTAGGCGGCAGTCGCAATAACCTTGAGCCGTCTGCCGCCGATGATCGCTGGCGTCGCAAAAGCGCTAGCCGCGAGGGCGAAGACGATCACGCTGCCGGCCAGGATTCCCGGCATCGCCAGCGGCACGATGACTCTACGCACGACGGTGAGCTGGCCGGCGCCCAGCGACACTGCGGCGCGCTCGACTGCGGGGTCCATTTTTTGCAATGAGGCCCAGACCGAAATCACAACAAACGGCACCAGCACATGGACCAGCGCAATCACGACACCGGTGGTGGAGTACATGAACTGAATGGGTTCGGCAATCACCCCCAAGACTTGCAGCGCCTTGTTGATCAGGCCAGTGGAACCGAACAGCAGCGCCCAGCCCAGCGTGCGCACGACCACCGATATCAGCAAGGGCCCAAGCACGACCAGGAGGAACAGGCTACGCCACGGGTCCGTCATCCGGTACAACACGATGGCCTCCAGCGTGCCCAGCACCGCGCAAAAGATAGTGACCAATGCGGCAATGGCGAAGGTGCGTCCGAAGATTTCCCAGTAGTAACTGTCGCCGAGAACAGCGCGGTAGTTTTCGAGCGTCAGCCTCGGCTGTATGCCGCCGTAGAATTCGAAATGCTGGAAGCTGATCAGTCCGATGGAAGCCAGCGGCACGACTAGAAACGCCGTATAAACCGCCAGCGCCGGAGCGGAAAGCCAGTAGGGTCCTGCGCGATGCGGGCTCACGTCTGCGCCAACGAGTCGCCGGGGACCGCGCGCATGTCTTCGGCGCGCCACACGAGATTCACGCCCTCGCCTGTAGCCGGCTGCAACCCGCCGTCGTTCTGCCGGATGACCAGCACACTGCCCAGCGGGGTGTCGAACTGATAAAGCCAGTGATTGCCCTGGAATATACGGCTGCTGACAGTTGCGGGCAGGGCTGCGGATCCGGCTGGGCCAAAGCCGATTTTTTCCGGCCGCACCAGTATTCGGGCGCCTGGCTGCAGTCGTTGCGCGATACCGGCAGGCAGCGGCACTGTGAGCGGCCCGATCTGCGCAGTTGCGCCATCGATCCGGTCGATGGGGAAGCGATTCGACTTGCCGAGAAAGTCGCAAACAAATCCGGTCGCCGGATTCTCGTACGCGTCGAGTGGCAGACCGTCCTGTTCGATACGGCCCGCGTTCATCACGACCACACGGTCGGACAGCGCTAGCGCCTCGGCCTGATCGTGCGTGACCATCAGTGTGGTAATGCCGATGGTGCGCTGGATCCGCGACATCTCGACCTGCATTTCCTCGCGCAGTTTGGCGTCGAGGTTGGATAGCGGCTCATCCAGCAACAGTAGTTCCGGCTGGATCACCAACGCGCGGGCGAGTGCCACCCGCTGTTGCTGGCCGCCCGACAGTTGCGCCGGATAGCGCGCCGACAAGCCCGTCAGTCCGACCAGGTCAAGGGTCTCCGCGACGCGCCGTGCGCGCTCAGGTTTGGCAACCTGTCGCATCTCTAGACCGAACGAAATATTGTCGGTTACCGACAAATGCGGGAACAGCGCGTAGTTCTGGAATACGATGCCCAGGCCGCGCTTGGCCGCGGGAACGGTCAGCAAGTCGCGGCCGTCGATCCGGATCGAACCCGACGTGGGTTCGACAAACCCCGCGATCATCTGCAGGGTTGTAGTCTTGCCGCAGCCGGAAGGCCCGAGCAGCGAGACGAACTCTCCCTGCCCAATGCTGAGCGAAACGCCGTCGACGGCAAGGTGTTCGCCGTAACGTTTGCTCAGGTTCTCGAGCACCAGGTGGCTGATCGTCGACCCCGCCAATCAGATCAGGGACCTATTCACGCCTGTGGCTACCGCTCGATTTCCCGCGTCCACCGGTTGTTCCAGTTGGTGCGGTTGGCGTTGATGGTGTCCCAATCGACCGCGATCAGTTTGGCCACCGCGTCGCCGTAGGGCAGGCCCTTTTGCAGATCCGCTGAGAGCACGGTCTTCTTGTTCACCGGGCCGGCACCCGCGCCTTTGGCGTGGACTGCCTGGATTTCCGGCGAGAGCATGAACGCCACGAATTCCTGTGCCAGCGGCGACGCGTTGGGCTTCGCGACCGGGCAGACCGAGATGCCTAGGGCGATCGCACCTTCTTTCGGATATACAAACTCGACCGGGAAGCCCGTCTCCTGGAATGCCTTGACGCGCCCGGAGCCCCACACGCCGAATACCGCCTGTCCACTCTGGAACAGTTCGGTCATTTTGCCCGGTTGCGGTTCGAAAGCGAGAACGTTCGGAGCTATTTCGTCCTTCATCACCTTGAAGCCCGGATCGATGTTTTTCTCGCCGCCGCCGTTGAGCCGCGCCATCATCACCACGGTGTGGAGGCCGTAGCTGTTGTTCATCGGCGGAATCACGAGTTTTTTCCGGAACTTCACATCCTTGAGGTCGTTCCACGAGCTGGGCGGCGTGAGCTTGTTGTCCGCGTAATACTTCTTGTTGTACATCAATCCCGTCGCGACAACACCGATGGTTACCGACTTGCCGGTCTTCATGTCGGCGACAGGATACAAATCGCCGTAATTGACGCCTTTGAGTTCGCCGCAGAGGCCGAGCGCGACCGCCTGGTACATTGGGCCATCGTCCAGAATCGCGACATCGATTTCCTGGTTGGCGCGCTGTGCCTGCATCCTGGCTATGTTGTCGGTGGAGTTGCCCGCAACATACTCGACCTTGGCGCCGGTTTTCTTTTCGAACGCCGGAATGATTTCCTTGCGCATCATTTCCTCGTACGAGCCGCCATAGGCTGCGACGGTGAATTTCGGCTGGGCCGATGCGCCTGGTGCGGACAGTGCCGCAGCCAGCGCGGCGGCGATCATCGAAATGCGCAAACGGGTCGTCATGAAGCTCTCCTCTTCAGCGGGGACAGGCAAAGGTTGATGATCTTGATCAACCACCAAGAATACGCCGTCTTCTCAAGCATAACCTGGCGTGACGCGCCAACTGCTCAATCGCCTGACTTGGGGCCCACGTTACTGTGGGGCGATGGTCTGGCGCGCGCGGCTCTGACTGATTCGGAGCGACGTCGGAGTCTATGCAGTAGCGACTGCGGGATCGTGAGGCCGAGCTCCTTGGCAGTTTTCTGGTTGATCACAAGGGAGAAGTTGAAGCGGAAGGCCTGCAGCCAAGTGCCATCAAGGATCTTGGTGACAAGCATTGCAGCAAGGCGAACATGTCCCGTTGTACGGGGTCACAGGACATGAGCAAGCCATCGCGGGCGAAGTCCCCCACCGACGCCACTGCCGGGGCTGAGCGACTGAAAGGCTACGAGGCTGGGTGCGTTGCGGAAGAGTGGCTCGGCGGCGCGTTGCCGCTCCGCCTTTTCGCGGCCAGCCCATGGATCAACGCCACAGCCTGCCATGTCTCCGAGGACTTGTCGAAGAACCGATTGGCGCCGAGCCGGCGGCTGAGATTCTCGTATTCGGTATTCGCGTGATTGGTGAGGACCACTTTGACCGCCTCCGGCACGAGGCTGTGCTCCTGCAGCGTCTCCAGCACGTCGAATCCGCTGCCGGAGGCCAGGCTGATGTCGATGAGGATCAGATCCGGCTGCAGGGCGAACAGATCAGCGATGGCTGTTTGCGCGTCGGCGCTGCAGCCGACCGACTCCGCGTCCGCCGCGGTGATCGCCGAAGCGAGCAACCGCTGGATGATCGGTGAGTCCTCAACGATGTAGACCTGCAACGGTTTGGGCATTTCGTTCATCACACGCTCGTCGCGTCGACGATTGCGGTGTCGATCCGCCGTATTACCTGAGGCCCGGGTCGCGTAGGTTTGGCCTCTACGAGTGGTCGCAACGAACCAGCGCCGTTCTCACCGGGCGGTTGGGCCATGACGTTGGCCTCGAGCATCAACCCGATGCCAACCAGCACACCAAGGATCAGCAGCATGTAGAGAATGGCTGCCGACGCGCCCAGCGCTGCGACAGCAACGCCCAACGTCGCCACACCGATCAGCACGTCTAGGATAAATCGTCGCCAACGCAGAAACCCTGCATTGCCGATGATTTTCATTGATGGCCGCTTTTCGCGTGATCGAACAGTGCTCCAAATGTAGACCACTCGTGCTGCCGCAGCTATCAGCGCTATGCTGATTTACTTGTAGGACGCCATCCGGCGAGCACCGGCGTTTTATCCATTCCCGAACGACAAAAATCGACCCCTATGCGACGGTCGCCAACGTCTGCTCTCGGGCAGGCCAGCAATGTCTTAGAATGCATCGTCAATGGGCTTGCCCAGCGTCTTATGGCAAGCAAGGGTTTGTAGTTGCGACATGGTTCCAATGTGATTGCTGCTGACATGAATAGTCGACACGGCGAGCAGTCGCGCGGCTTTCCCGGAGTCGTCTCATGAGCGTTCTCGATCCCATCTCAAGCCTCCCTATCGGACCGGAGGTACCGGCGCATACGGCTCCCCGCCCCGAACGTCGGGTGATCGCCGGTCGATTCATTCGCCTCGAGCCGCTCGATCCGGACCGGCACGGTTCATCGCTGTGGCGGGAGACCCATGGGATTGGCGCCGCAGCGCGATGGCAATACCTGTTCGACGAACCATTCGCGGAGGAGAATTCGTTTCACGACTTTCTGGCTCGCAAGGGGGCTTCCACAGATCCACTCTTCTACGCGATTATCGATCAATCCAGTGGGCGCGCAGTGGGCTTCGAGACCTTGATGCGAATTGATCCGATACACCGGTGCATCGAGGTCGGAAACATTCTTTACGGGAAGAGTCTCCAACGCACTCCGGGCGCGACCGAGGCCCAGTACCTGCTGATGCGGTACATTTTCGAGGATCTGGGCTACCGCCGATACGAATGGAAGTGCAACGCACTGAACGAGCCGTCGCGCCGGACAGCTCTACGTCTCGGGTTTACTTTCGAAGGTATTTTCCGTAAGCACATGATTGTTCGGTGCCGCAGTCGCGACACGGCCTGGTACTCGATGCTCGACGACGATTGGCCGGCTGCGAAAGCAGCGTTCGAGCGCTGGCTGGCGCCCACGAATTTTGATTCCGCCGGTGTCCAGCACCAGAGCCTCGCCGCACTGCGCGGCGCTCCGAGCGCGTGAGCCATAATCCGCCAGCTATCAGCAAAGTATCCGGTGAAGGAGTGGCTTCAGAATTTAAAACGGCTGCTTTGAGGACGCGAGTTCGCGCGATCAAAGGTCCGAAGTTGGCCGATAGCGACGAACTGCGGGTCTCGACCCGAACCGATCTTACGAGTTTCCCGATAGTTGTCACCGGATGAACCGGCTTTCGGCGTGTACAGATCGACTGGTCGTACACTTTGAGAATGGCCGCCGGCGACAGACCTTGGTTGACCGTCTGAGAGCAACGGCGTAGCGTCGGCACGTCTGACCGTTTACCCATTGGAGCCGCGATGCTGTTAAAGCGCGCGCGATCTGAGTAAGGGTCCCGCAG
>DASXBW010000040.1:0-46069 GCA_036491495.1 Casimicrobiaceae bacterium | reverse complement strand
CCGGCGGTACAGGTATCGACCAGCAAGGCCAATATCAAGATCGACAACTCGACGCTGCAGACTGTCGAGAGCGCGCTCAAGGCGGCGAACATCGCCTACCGCGGCGAGACGATCGATCCGACCGGCATCAAAGTCCGCTTTGCCGACGGCGACACGCGGCTCAAGGCCAAGGACGTGCTGCAGCAGAAGCTTGGCGATGACTACATCGTCGCGCTGAATCAGGTGTCGAGCTCGCCCACGTGGCTGGCGTCGATCGGCGCCTTGCCGATGTACCTTGGCTTGGACCTCCGCGGCGGCGTCTATTTTCTGGAGCAGGTCGACATGAAGGCGGCGCTCGACAAGGCCGCCGATCGATATCTGACCGACATCCGCTCGCTGCTGCGCGAGAAGAAGGTACAGTATGCAGGTATCGCGCGCGAAGGTCAGAACGTCGTCGTTCGCTTCCGCAGTGCGGCGGAACGCGACAAGGCAAACGCCGAGATTAACAGCGCCTTTCCCGATCTCGCGCTCAGCGGTGCCGAGGCCGGCGACCAATTCAGGCTGACCGCCGGCCTCAAACCCGAGGCGCAAAAGCGGATCCAGGACGGCGCGGTCCAGCAGAACATCACCATCCTCAGAAACCGCGTCAACGAGCTTGGCGTTGCCGAGCCGATCATCCAGCAGCAGGGCGCGGACCGCGTGGTGGTGCAGCTGCCCGGCGTGCAGGACACCGCGCGCGCCAAGGATATCCTCGGCCGGCAGGCAACGCTCGAGATACGAATGGTCAACGACGATCCGGGCGCACTGGAACAGGCAATCGGCGGCCAACCCGCGCTGGGTAATGATGTCTTCACGGAACGCAACGGGCAACGGTTGCTGGTCAAGCGCCAGGTGGTGCTGACCGGAGATCGCATCAACGACGCGCAGCCGGGATTCGACGGACGCACCAACGAACCGGCGGTGCACATCAATCTCGACGCTACCGGCGCGCGCATTTTCAAGGAGCTCACGCGCGAGAACGTCGGCAAGCGGATGGCCATCGTGCTGGTGGAAAAGGGCAAGGCCGAGGTCATCACGGCGCCGGTGATTCGGGAGGAAATCGGCGGCGGCCGAGTGCAGATCAGCGGCAAGATGAACACTCGCGAAGCGAACGATATCGCATTGCTGATGCGCGCCGGAGCGCTGGCGGCGCCGATGGAAATTGTCGAGGAGCGGACGGTGGGCCCTTCGCTGGGCGCGGAAAATATCCAGAAGGGCTTCGATTCGGTGCTCTACGGATTCATCGTGCTTTCCGTTTTCATCTGCGTCTATTACGGACTGATGGGTATCATTTCGACCATCTCGCTGGTGGTCAACCTGCTCTTGTTGATCGCGATCCTGTCGATGCTGCAGGCCACCTTGACGCTGCCAGGCATCGCGGCGGTCGCACTGACTCTCGGTATGGCCATCGACGCCAATGTTCTGATCAACGAGCGCATTCGAGAAGAGTTGCGCTGGGGCGACACGCCGCACGCGGCGATAAAGGCCGGGTACGAGCGGGCCTGGGGTACGATTCTCGACTCCAATGTGACCACGCTCATCGCCGGCCTTGCGTTGCTCATTTTCGGCAGCGGCCCGGTGCGCGGCTTCGCCGTGGTCCACTGCCTGGGCATACTGACCTCGATGTTCTCCGCGGTCTTCGTCTCACGCGGGCTGGTGGCGCTCGTCTATGGCGGCCGGAAGAAGCTCGACAGGATTTCGATCGGTCAGGTCTGGAAACCGGCCGCGGCGAAGGCAGCGGGCCAATGACACGCACGATGGAACCCTCGGCCTGCGGTCGAGATCTTCGTAGCTGACGGGCACAGAGAATCGGCATGGAATTCTTCCGCATACGCACCGTCATCCCATTCATGAAGCACGCGCTGGTGTTCAACGTGATTTCGTTGGTCACTTTCCTGCTTGCCGTGTTGTTCCTGGCCACGCGCGGCCTCAGCCTGGGGGTCGATTTCCGCGGTGGAACGGTTATCGAGATCGCGTACAGCCATCCCGCCGATCTCGCGCGCGTCCGCAATGTGATCGACAAGATGAACCTGGGCGAATTCGCGGTGCAGAGCTTCGGCAGCTCCAACAGCGCGCTCATCCGCCTGCCGCTCAAGGAGGGACTCTCGAGCGCACAACTCTCCGAGCGGGTCATGACCGAGCTCAAGGCCGACGACGCGACCGTGAGTCAGCAGCGGGTGGAATTTGTCGGTCCTCAGGTCGGCAAGGAGCTTTACGAAAACGGCGCCCTCGCCCTGTTGCTGGTGAGCATCGGCATCGTCGCCTATCTCGCGCTTCGATTCGAATGGCGCTTCGCGGTGTCGGCGATCGCAGCCAATCTGCACGACGTGGTGATCATCCTCGGCTTCTTCGCGGTCTTTCAATGGGAGTTTTCACTCCCGGTGCTGGCCGCAATCCTTGCGGTCCTCGGCTATTCGGTCAACGAATCGGTGGTGATCGCAGACCGGATTCGGGAGAACTTCCGCAAAATGCGCAAGGCTACGGTTCCTGACGTCATCAACGGCGCCATCACCAGCACCTTGTCGCGCACGATCATCACTCACGGCTGCACCTTGATGATGGTGCTTTCGATTTTGTTCTTCGGCGGCGAGACACTGCATTACTTCGCCCTGGCGCTGGCGATCGGAATCTGCTTCGGCATCTACTCTTCGGCGCTGGTGATGGCGTCTTTGGTCATGTGGCTCGGCGTGTCGCGCGAGGATCTGGTCCGGCCGGACAAGAGAAGCGGCGCGGCAGCCCGGGAAAAAATCCTGCCCTGACGCACTGCGGCCATGCCCTTTGCGGCCGGCCGGTCCGATGATCACCACGCTCCTTTATTCGCTGCTGGCGCTCGATCAGTCGCTGTCCGCGCTGGCCGCGCAGCACGCCGCGCTGATGTTCGCCGCGCTTTTCGCCGTGATCTTCGCGGAGACGGGGCTGGTTGTGTTTCCGTTGCTTCCGGGAGACTCGCTTCTGTTCGTGGCGGGCACCGTCGCCGCAGCCAGCGGCGTCAATGTCCACCTTCTCGTGCTGACACTACTGATCGCGGCGGTCCTGGGAGATTCCCTCAATTACTCGATCGGTCATTTCATCGGCCCGAAGGTCCTCTTGACGCCTCATGAATCACGGCTCGGCCGCTGGCTGAAGCCCGAGTACATGGCGCGGACACATCGCTTTTACGAAAAGTACGGCGGTTTCACGATCATCATCGGCCGCTTCGTACCGGTGGTGCGCACTTTCGCTCCGTTCCTCGCCGGCGTCGGGCAGATGAGCTACCGGAAGTTTCTAAGCTACAACGTCATCGGCGGTGCCGCGTGGGTCGGCCTGCTCACGTATTCCGGCTACCTGTTCGGCAATATCCCGTGGGTCAAGGATAACCTGGCGTGGATCGTTGTCGGCATCGTTGTCGTTTCGCTGCTGCCTATCGCGCTCCAATGGATGCGAGAAAGACGCGCACGAAAGCAGAAGCTCAAGAACCTCAATCTGTGAGCAGCGCGTGAGCAGCGAGCCAGGTCCCGTTCGCGAAGCGAATGGGGTGCGAGCGCCCGCGAATCAGCGCCAGCCAGCGACGCGCAAGATTACTTGTAGCGATATGCGTTCAAGGAGCTGGCGCTGTGAGCAGCGAGCCAGGTCCCGTTCGCGAAGCGAATGGGGTGCGAGCGCCCGCGAATCAGCGCCAGCCAGCGACGCGCAAGATTACTTGTAGCGATATGCGTTCAAGGAGCTGGCGCTGTGAGCGCCCGAGCGAGCGCAGCGATGCGGAATAGCTAGACGCGACGCGCGAGCGAAGCGGCGTCGCCGATGTACGTCGCCGGGGTGAGCGCCTTGAGCCGCGCCTTTGCGTCCGCGGGAATCTCGAGACCATCGATGAAGGCGTGAAGCGATTCGCGCGTCATGCCGCTTTTTCCCCGGGTCAGCGCCTTCAGTTGCTCGTACGGATTAGGCGCGCCGTAACGCCGCATGACGGTCTGAATCGGTTCGGCGAGCACTTCCCAGTTGGCTTCCAGATCGCCGGCAAGTCTCGCCGGATCGATCTCGAGCCTGGCAAGACCGCTCCTGCATGACACGATCCCCAGCAGCGTATAGCCAAGCGCGACGCCCATATTGCGCAGCACCGTCGAGTCGCTCAAATCGCGCTGCCAGCGCGAGATCGGCAGTTTGTCGGCGAGATGACGTAAGAGCGCGTTGGCGAGCCCGAGATTGCCCTCGGAATTCTCGAAGTCGATCGGGTTCACCTTGTGCGGCATGGTTGAAGAGCCCACCTCGTCTTGTTTCAGCTTTTGGCTGAAATAGCCAAGCGACACGTATCCCCATAGATCACGATCGAGGTCGATGAGAATGGTATTCAGGCGCGCGAGCGCGTCGAACAGTTCCGCCATGCCGTCGTGCGGCTCGATCTGCGTCGTGTAAGCATTGAATTCGAGCCCGAGCTTGGTCACCAGTTTGCGCGCCAATGACTCCCAGTCGATCGCGGGGTACGCCGCGAGATGGGCGTTGTAATTGCCGACGGCGCCGTTGATCTTGCCCGGCAGTGCCACTTCCTCGAAAAGCGCGCGCGCGCGATCGAGGCGCGACACCACGTTGGCCATTTCCTTGCCTAAGGTCGTCGGCGTCGCGGCCTGGCCATGCGTGCGTGCCAGCATCGGCAAGGCCGCGTGATCGTGCGCGAGTCTGCGCAGATCGCCGACCAGCGCAGCAAGCGCCGGCGACAAGACGTCCCGGCGCGCATCGACCAGCATCAACCCATGCGCCAGATTATTGATGTCCTCCGAAGTGCAGGCAAAATGGATGAACTCCGCGGCACGCGTCACTTCAACGACGCTCTCGAAGCGCTCCTTCAGCCAATATTCCACGGCCTTGACATCGTGATTGGTGCTGCGCTCGATGGCCTTGATCCGCTCGGCGTCGGCAATGCTGAAATCCCGCTGAACTTCCAGGAAAAGCACGCGGGTCGCGCTGGAAAACGACGGCACCTCGGCGATGCCGGGTTCGTCCGAGATCGCTTCGAGCCATGCGAGCTCGACACGCACGCGCTGGCGCATGAGAGCGAATTCGCTGAAATGGTCGGCTAACGCCACCACTCTGGTGCGATAGCGGCCGTCCAGCGGCGACAGTGCGGTAAGAGGGGTGAGCGCGTCGGAAGTCGACATGACGTTGCAGGCGGGGCCAGCGAAGTCTACCACAACGACCGACGACTTCGCGCCGCTCTCGACCGCCCGGGCGCGCTGTTTTCGCGGTGGTATAATTCGCGTCGCCCATCAGAGGCGTCGTCCTTTCGCAACCGTCATAACCTCGTATGAAACTTCTCGCATCGCAGACGAGCCCTTACGCGCGCAAGGTGCGCATCGCCATCGCCGAAAAGAAAATCGAATGCGAGCTGGTCGAGGAATCGCCTTGGGCCGTGGGATCCTCGGTGCCCGACTACAATCCTTTGGGCAAGGTGCCGGTCCTGATACTCGATGACGGGACCACGCTCTACGACTCGCGCGTCATCGTCGAGTACCTCGATACGGTGAGTCCGGTATCGCGGCTCATTCCCGAGCCGAGCCGGCAGCGGATCGCAGTCAAGCGCTGGGAAGCGCTTGCGGACGGCATCTGCGATGCTGCGGTCGCAATCGTGCTGGAAACGAAGCGGCCGGCGAAAGAGCAGAGTGCCGAGTCTCTAGCCCGCCAGCGGCAGAAGATCGATCGCGGCCTCGCTGAATTCGCGAACGAGCTTGGCGACAAGCCGTGGTGCTCTGGCGACGCGTACACCCTGGCCGACATCGCGACCGGCTGCGCGCTCGCCTATCTCGATCTGCGCCATCCCGCGATCGACTGGCGCGGCGAATATCCGTCGCTGCTCAAGCTGGCGAAAAAGCTGGCGAAGCGGCAGTCGTTTCAGGACACCGTTCCGCCGACGGCCTAACTAGGGCCATCGGAACGGGCTACGCCTTCTGAAAATGCAAAGTATTACAACGCCTGCTTGAGCTGCTCCAGTATCGCCGGATTCTCCAGCGTCGACGTATCCTGGGTGATGGTTTCGCCCTTGGCGATGGAGCGCAGCAGGCGGCGCATGATCTTTCCCGAGCGCGTCTTGGGCAGGTTGTCGCCAAAGCGGATGTCCTTGGGCTTGGCGATCGGCCCAATCTCCTTGCCCACCCAATCACGAAGCTCCTTGGCGACCTTTTCCGCTCCCGCGCCCACCGGTCGCGCCTGCTTCAGCACGACGAACGCGCACACCGCTTCGCCGGTCAGCTCGTCGGGACGGCCGACTACGGCGGCCTCGGCGACCATGGGATTTGCGACCAGCGCCGATTCGATCTCCATCGTGCCCAAGCGGTGGCCGGAGACGTTGAGCACGTCGTCGATGCGGCCCATGATGGTGAAGTAGCCGGTTTCCTTGTCGCGCACCGAACCGTCGCCCGCGAGATAAAGCTTGCCGCCGAGCTCCTCCGGGTAGTACGACTTCTTGTAGCGCTCCGGGTCGCCCCAGATGGTGCGTATCATCGCCGGCCACGGCCGCTTAATCACGAGTAGGCCGCCATGCCCGTTGGCGACGTCGTGTCCCGTCTCGTCGACGATCGCGGCCATGATCCCCGGAAGCGGCAGCGTACACGACCCCGGCACCAGCGGCGTCACGCCAGGAAGCGGCGTGATCAAGATGCCACCGGTTTCGGTCTGCCACCAGGTGTCGACAATAGGGCAGCGCCCCCCGCCCACATTCTCGTGATACCAGATCCATGCCTCAGGATTGATGGGCTCGCCCACCGTGCCGAGCAGCCGCAGCGACGACAGGTCGTACTTTTTGGGCGCGGTCTGAGGATTCACGTCCGACGCCTTGATGAGCGAGCGTATCGCCGTCGGCGCGGTGTAGAAGATGTTGACCTTGTGCTTCTGGATGGTTTGCCAGAAACGACCGGCGTCGGGGAAAGTCGGAACGCCTTCGAATACGACTTCGGTCGCGCCGACCGCCAGCGGGCCGTAAGTGATGTACGTGTGCCCCGTCACCCAGCCGATATCCGCGGTGCACCAGAAGACGTCCGCCGGTTTGATGTCGAAATTCCAGCGCATGGTCAGCATCGCCCACAGCAGATAGCCGCCGGAGCTGTGCTGCACGCCCTTGGGCTTGCCGGTCGATCCCGATGTGTACAGGATGAACAAGGGATGCTCGGCACTGACCCACTCCGGCGCGCATGTGTCGGGCTGCTTGGCGACGAGCTCGTGCAGCCACACGTCGCGCGGCTGGGAAAACGCGATGTTGCCACCCGTCCGCTTGTAGACGATAACGTTGCGGATGCCTTCGCAACCGCCGAGCGCCAGCGCGTCGTCTACGATCGCCTTGAGCGGCAGATGCTTGCCGCCGCGCGCCTGTTCGTCGGCGGTGATCACCGCCACGGCGCCCGCATCGATAATGCGTTCCTGCAGCGATTTCGCGGAGAACCCGCCGAATACCACCGAATGCGTGGCACCGATGCGGGCGCACGCCTGCATGCCGACCACGCCTTCGACTGACATCGGCATGTAGATAATGACTCTGTCGCCCTTCTTGATACCCAGCGACTTCAGGCCGTTGGCGAAGCGGCAGACGCGATGATAGAGATCCTGATAGGTGACCTTGGTGACGGCGCCATCGTCGGCCTCGAAGATGATTGCGATCTTGTTCGCGTTGCCGTTTTCCAGATTGCGGTCGAGACAGTTGTATGAAACGTTGAGCTGCCCATCCTCGAACCATTTGTAGAAAGGCGCCTTGGATTCGTCGAGCCCTTTGCTGAATGGCTTGTGCCACGCGAGCGTCTCGCGCGCGAGCCTCGCCCAAAAGCCCCCGTAATCCGATGCGGCCTCGGCGTTGAGGCGGTCGAAGTCGGCCCTGGAGACGTTCGCCTTCGCGGTGAATTCGGCCGGCGGAGCGAACAAGCGCTTTTCGTGCGATACCGACTCAATCGTAGACATGTTGAAGTGCCTCCTTCGGGGTTTGATGTGCGCGCATCGGACTTGCGAGGATCCGCGGAGCCGATGCGATACGAGAGACTTTATCCAGTCTACCGGGTGGGCGTTATCAGGCGCAATTGCGCTTGCGAAGCCGGACCGGCGGCGCCCGGCAAGGGACGTCGTGCCTATCGTAACCGTTGCCGACGAGCTTGATCAAGCGCACAACGCTCGGCCTCGGGTATTGCCGGCAGCCGGAGGAACGAAACGGCGAACGGGCGAGGCGCGCGGGCGATGCTAAAATTAGTGTTTCGGCGACCGTACGGGTCGTTATTGGTACGGGGCCGATTCACGAGCGCCTTCTCCCATGACCGACCATTCCATAACGACCATCTCGCAGGAGTCGCTTATCCAAAGCGTCGCCGACGCGCTTCAGTACATCTCCTACTACCACCCGATCGACTACATCGACGCGCTCGCGCAAGCGTACGCCGCCGAGGAGTCGCCGGCGGCCAAGGACGCAATTGCGCAAATACTAACCAATTCGCGCATGTCTGCCGAAGGCCATCGACCGATGTGCCAGGACACGGGCATAGTTGTAGCCTTCGTCAGGATCGGCATGGACGTTCGCTGGGACGACGCGACGATGTCGATTAGCGACATGGTGAACGAAGGCGTGCGGCGGGCGTATCTCGACCCCGACAACACCTTGCGGGCATCGATCGTTGCCGACCCTGCCGGCACGCGCAAGAACACGCGGGACAACACGCCCGCGGTCGTTCACTTCGACCTAGTGCCCGGTAATACGGTCGAAGTCAAGCTGGCGGCCAAAGGCGGGGGCTCCGAGAACAAGGCCAGGTTTGCGATGCTCAATCCGTCGGACTCGATCGTCGACTGGGTGGTCAAGACGCTGCCAGGCATGGGTGCGGGATGGTGTCCGCCGGGCATGCTCGGGATCGGCATCGGTGGCAGCGCGGAAAAGGCGATGCTGATGGCCAAGGAAGCGTTGATGGAGCCGATCGACATGCATGCGCTCAAAGCACGCGGGCCAGCAAACGCGATCGAGGAACTTCGCATCGAGATATTCGACGCGGCGAATGCGCTCGGCATCGGTGCTCAGGGCCTGGGCGGGTTGTCGACCGTGCTCGACGTCAAGATTCTCGACTACCCGACGCATGCGGCGAGCAAGCCGGTGGGCATGATTCCCAATTGCGCGGCGACCCGTCATGCGCATTTCACGCTCGACGGATCGGGCGCGGTCAAGCTCGATCCGCCCGACCTGGCGCGCTGGCCGGATGTGCATTGGACGCCGTCGCCGACGTCGAAGCGGGTCAACCTCGACACTCTCACGCGCGAGGAAGTTGCGCGCTGGAAACCGGGCGAGCGCCTGCTCCTGAACGGCAAGATGCTGACCGGACGCGACGCCGCGCACAAGCGCATCGCGGACATGTTCGCCAAAGGCGAGCCGCTGCCGCCAGGTCTAAGCTTCGCCAACCGCGTGATCTTTTACGTTGGCCCGGTCGATCCGGTGCGAGACGAGGCGGTTGGTCCTGCGGGGCCAACGACATCGACCCGAATGGACAAGTTCACTGAGATGATGCTGGCCAACACCGGCCTGATCGCCATGATCGGCAAGGCCGAACGTGGCCCGTCGGCCATCGAAGCCATCAAAAAACATCGCGCGGCGTATCTGATGGCGGTTGGCGGTGCCGCGTATCTCGTTTCCAAGGCGATCAAGAGCTCACGTGTGGTCGCCTTCGCCGACCTCGGCATGGAGGCGATCTACGAGTTCGAGGTCAAGGATATGCCGGTCACGGTGGCGGTCGACGCGAGCGGAACCTCGGTCCACCAGACCGGCCCCCGCGAGTGGCAGCAGAGGATCGGCAAGATTCCGGTAAGCGTAGCCTAAAAGCCTTGGCGCTCCCGCCCGCGCTGGGCGGAGGGGCGAAACGGCATCGCCCTCGATGCATTGTCACGCCGCCGGCTGCGGCGCAGGCATACTGCGTGCTTGTGTATCTCTTTCTGACCCGGTTTTTCACTGGACGCACGATTTCGACGCGCGATGGCCAAATACACCTCGCCCCTGAACGCGGACACCGTCTCGCCGCTCAATGCGCCGCCGGTGCGGCTCGGCCTGCAAACCAAGCTCAATTTGCTGGCCATCGGGCTGATCGTGGCCACCGCAGTCGGGATCAGCTCCTTCCTGATCCGGCAGCAGGTCCAGGACGAGCAAACGCGGCTGCGAACGCAGGGCATGGGAATCGTGTCGATGCTCACCGAGCTGACCGAGTCCGCGGTGACCACTGGGGACAAACGCGCCTTGGGGCAGGTCCTCGACAGCCTCGACGCGGACCGGGACATCGCCTACGTCGTCGTTTTCGACGCCCAGCGCAAGTTGCTCGCCTCGCGAGTCTTTGGCGACCGTGCCCCGGCGCCGATGCCTCCCGGCACTCCGCTGGAACCGAAGGTCGAGACGACCGTGCACAACGTCGATGGCCGCCGCTATCTCGACTTGGTCGCTCCGATCGTCGCCGCAAGAACCGCGTCGCCGTCCACGCCACGCGATCCCTCTGCGGCGAACGGTGCAGCCCCGATTGGCTATTTGCAGCTCGGGATGAGCTTCGGGGGCAGCCAGAGTGAATTGCGCAGCAACCTGGTCGGCGCGCTGTCGGTCGTGGCCGCCTTGGTGCTCCTCGCCATTGTCATCACGCTGCTGCTCACCCGGCGGCTTGTCGCCCCGATTCGGCAACTGATGCGCGCCGCGCGCGCGGTCGGCGCCGGCAAGCTCGACGTCTATGTGCCGGTGAGCTCCAGCGACGAGCTCGGCCTGCTGACGCACACCTTCAATCACATGACGCACCGCCTGTTCGAATCGCAGGCCGAGGTCGCGACGTATCAACGCACCCTCGAGGAAAAGGTCACCCAGCGCACCAGGGAGCTGGAGATTGCAACGGCGCAGGCCTACAAGCTCGCGCAGCACGATATCCTCACCGGCCTTCCGAACCGCGCGTTGCTCAACCAGCGGCTCAGGCAAATCGTCGCTCAGGCCGCACGCGACGGGAACCAGGTGGCGTGCCTCTTCCTCGACTTCGATCACTTCAAACGCATCAACGATACGCTCGGTCACGACGCGGGCGATCAGTTACTGCAAGCGGTCGCGCAGCGACTGACCAGCGCGGTGCGCGAGTCGGATACCGTGGCGCGTCTCGGCGGCGACGAGTTCGTGGTCATTCTTCCCGCTCTCGACCCGGACAAGGCGGCCTTCGAGATCATGCAGGTCATCACCCGCGTGCGCGAATCCTTTCTTGCGCCGTTTCGTCTGGGCGATCAGACACCGACGTTGACCTGCTCGGTTGGCGTGTCGGTGTACCCCGTCGACGCGGCCGATCCGGGCGCGGTGATCAAGCAGGCCGACACGGCGATGTATGCCGCCAAGGAAGCCGGCCGCAACGCTTACCGCTTCTACACTGCCGACATGAATGCCAGGGTGCAGGCGCGATTGCAGCTCGAAACCGACATGCGCCGGGGCTTGATGGACGATGAATTCTTTCTTGTCTACCAGCCGCAAGTCGAAATGGCGAGCGGGCGGGCCTGCGGCGTGGAAGCCTTGCTACGATGGCGCGATCCGCAAAGGGGAGTGATCGGGCCGAACGAGTTCATCCCTATCGCCGAGGAATCGGGAATGATCCAGGCGCTGGGTGCGCGAGTGCTGCGCGACGCCTGTCGTCAGGTCATGACCTGGCATCGGCATAATATGATGCTGCGTCTGTCAGTGAATCTCTCGGTGCAGCAGCTGGAGCACGAGAGCTGGCTTTCGATTGTCGAAGACGCCTTGGCCACTAGCGGCCTGCCAGCGCGCTATCTCGATCTGGAGATCACCGAAAGCGTGATCATCACCCATCATGGAAAGTCGGTGGCGACGCTGATGAAGCTCAATCAGATGGGCGTGTCGATCACCGTCGACGATTTCGGAATCGGTTATTCGAACTTTGTCTACCTCACCAGCCTGCCGATTCAGGCCATCAAGATCGACCAGCGTTTTGTCCACGGCCTGGAACAGAACAAGAGCGACGAAGCAGTCACCCAGGCGATCATCGCCTTGTCGCACAGCCTGGGGCTCCGCGTTATTGCCGAGGGCGTGGAGACCGTCGCCCAGTTCGAGTACCTCCGGAGCCATGGCTGCGAAGAGGCGCAGGGCTACCTGATTTCACGCCCGCTCGAGGAACCCGAGTTGCGGGCATGGTGGAAAATGCAGGACGAGGAGAATCGCATCGTCGGTCGCCAAGGCGACATGTGGCGGCAAGACCGCGGCAAGTGACGCATCCGCCCAAGAGCCAGACACGCAGCGTCGCGACGATTGGAAACGGATGCGTCATCTCCGCGCAAGCGGGGATCCAGCGCCGTTGGTAGCGTCGCGATAATGTGACGAACGCCACTGGGTTCCCGCTTTCGCGGGAACGACGAACCACGGGAACTCAGCGAGCCAGATCAACCGGCGTGTCGACATCGCGCGAAATGCCGGCGTCGTTGGTTTCGATAAGCTCCAGCTCGCGTTCGTGTCTGCGCACGAGGGATTTCGCCCCCTCGTCGCCGGTGAGCGCCGCTAGCTCGCCGTAGTAGCGCCGCGAAAATCCCACCGGATGGCCACGCACGCCTTGGTACGATGCAGCGACAAGCTCGGCACCGCTTTCGAGCGCGTCGGCAATACGTTGAATGGTCGCGACCTCGATCCATGGCATGTCGGCGAGGGCGATCACCCAGGCTTTCGCGAGCGGCGTGGCCCGAATTGCCCAGGCCAGGCTCTGCCCCATACCGTTCGCGGCGTGGGAGCAGACGGTGATCTCCGCGCCATGATCCGATAGCGCACGAGCGAGGCCTTGGTCACCGGGGCGCACGACGGCGATGACGCTGTCGACGCAAACGACGAGATTGCAGAACGCGCGCACACCGAGCGGCGTGCCATCCTTGAGCGGCGCGAGCAGCTTGTCGCCGCCGAAACGCGAAGCGCTACCGGCAGCAAGGAGGATGCCGACGATCGGATCGCCGGCCGGACGCGCCGTCACTCGGGAAGCAGGCGAAACCTGCCGTCCTTGACGATGACCAGCACCCGGGCGCGATCGTCCATGCCGTTATGATTGGTCGGACTCATATTGAACACGCCTTGGCATCCCGTGATATCTCTCTGCTGCTCCAGCGCGTCGCGCAGCGCGGTGCGAAACGCTTCGGTTCCCGGCTTGGCGGTCTTGAGCGCGATGGGAATAGCCTGCTGCAGCAGCAATCCAGCATCGTAGGTATTGGCGCCAAACGTCGCCGGCCGCTGCCCGAACTGCTTCTCGTACGCGCCGATATAGGCGAGCGCGACCTTCCTGATCGGGTCGCCTGGCGCGACATCGTCGATGACCAGCATCGATCCCGCGGCGAGCACCGTCCCTTCGACTTTTTCCTTGCCGAGCCGGATGAATTCTTCGGTGGCGACGGCGTGCGTCTGATAGACGCGTCCCTTGTAGGATTGATCGTAGAGCGTCGCCTGCGGCAGTACGGCGGGGCCGCCGACGGCCGCGATCAGGACTGCGTCGGGTTTGGCCGACATCATCTTCAGCACCTGTCCCGTCACGCTCTGGTCGGTGCGCGCGAAGCGCTCGCTGGCGACGATGCGGATGGCGGCTTTTTCAGCGAGGCCGCCGAACACCTTGTACCAGTTTTCCCCGTAGGGATCGTTGAACCCGATGAACGCCACCGTCTTCACGCCGTTTTTCAGCATGTGCTTGATCAGCGCGGCAGCGATCAAATCGTCGTTCTGCGTCGTCTTAAATACCCACCGTCTCTTGGCATCGATCGGCTCGACAACCGATGATGTCCCGACTGTCGCCAGCATTGGCACCTTGCTCTCGGCGATGATGTCGAGGATCGCCAGCGCGTTCGGCGTCGTCGACGGCCCGATCAACGCATCGATGTGATCCTCGGCGAGGAGCTTTTTGGCGTTCTGCACCGCGCGGGTGGTATCGCCCCCGTCGTCGAGCTGGATGTACTCGACGCTGGCATCGCCGATCTTCCGTGGCAAAAGCTCGCCGGTGTTCTTTTGCGGAATGCCGATCGCGGTCGTCGGGCCCGTGGCCGAGACCATCAGTCCGACTCGAACCTGCGCCGCCGCGCCGTTAATGCCAAGCAGCAGCGCGGCAGCGAATATCGTCAAGCGCCTGAACATGAGCTCCCCTTCTTTTGCTCTCGTTTTGCTGCACGTCGCGCAAAGATGCGCATGCTATGCCGTCGGCGGCCGCGCTACAAGCGTATGGCCCCGTTCTAGGCAACCCGCCCGGCGGCAAAGCCCGACGACCACGCCCACTGAAAATTGTGGCCTCCCAGATGTCCCGTAACATCGACGACCTCGCCGATGAAATACAAGCCCGGAACGCGCTCGACCGCCATCGTCTTCGACGAAAGATGCCGTGTATCGACGCCACCCAGCGTCACCTCGGCCTTGTTATAGCCGAGCGTTCCGGAGGGCAGCACCGACCAGTCCTTGAGCGCGGCGCCGATTTCGGAGAGGCGCTTCTCGCCCAGGGACCTGATCGGATCAGCGGCGCGCTGCCCGTTCCCAAACTGCAGGCTCCATTGCTGGGCGAATCGATGTGGAAGCCGTTGCGCGAGCACGCCCGCAACACCAGCCGTCGCGGCTCGCTCGCCGGCGAGCCATGCGCTCGCGTCGATTCCCGGCAGCAGATCGACGTGAATCAGATCGCCGCCGTTCCAGTAGGACGAAACCTGCAGGATCGCGGGCCCGGACAAGCCGCGATGGGTGAACAGCAGATTCTCGCGAAACCTGCCTCCATTGCATGAAACCTCGACGTCGATCGACACGCCCGAAAGATCGCCATAACGCTCGAGCGTCGCCGGCTCCAGTGCCAGCGGCACCAGAGCCGGCCGGGGAGGTACGACAGCGACGCCGAACTGCTCGGCGATGCGATAGCCCAAAGGCGTAGCGCCGATTTTGGGAACCGTCAGACCGCCGGTGGCGACGACCAGCGATGCGGCCCGAACCGCGCCGCGCGAGGTCGAAACG
Organism: Casimicrobiaceae bacterium; assembly: GCA_036491495.1. Classification (GTDB taxonomy): domain Bacteria; phylum Pseudomonadota; class Gammaproteobacteria; order Burkholderiales; family Casimicrobiaceae; genus PALSA-1003. The sequence goes on along the minus strand of DASXBW010000040.1, from coordinate 31,104 downwards.
AAGAACGCGTCACCCTCGCGATCGACCTTCTCCACGGAGCACGGGACGCGCCAGTCGACCGCAGCAACCTCGCACTCCGCGCGCAGCATGGCGATGATCTGCAGCGCGGAATCGTCGCAAAATAGCTGGCCCAGCTTCTTTTCGTGCCAGGCGATCCCGTGGCGCTCCACCAGTGCAATGAAGTCGCGCGGCGAATATCGCGCCAGCGCGGAGCGGCAGAAGTCGGGGTTTTGCGACAGGAAGTTCGTCGCGTCGGAATGAATGTTGGTGAAGTTGCAGCGTCCGCCGCCGGAGATGCGTATTTTTTCGCCGACGATCGGATAATGTTCGATGAGCAGTACGCGCCGGCCGCGCCGCCCCGCCTGGGCCGCGCACATCATGCCGGCGGCGCCGGCACCGATCACGATGACGTCGTACGATGCGATGCTCGCGCCTTATTGAGCATTGCGAAAACGCGTGACGGTCGGATCCCTAATACGTCATTGCCGCGAAAGCGGGAATCCAGTGTCGTTTGATGAACGACGCTGGGTCCCCGCTTTCGCGGGGACGACGCCATTCCTGTGGAATCTGTCGCCCAATTCGGTAAGCCTCCACGTTGCGCTGCTCGGGTCCTTGCATTCCAAACGCGCTCACCTCAGGGCTCGAAGAATTCGCGTACCTTGTCGAACCAGTTCTTCGCCCGCGGGTTGTGTGCGCTCGGATCCTGCGCGTTGATTGCCTCAAACTCGCGCAGCAGCTCTTTTTGCCGCGACGTCAGCTTCACCGGTGTCTCGATCGCGACATGGCAGAAGAGGTCGCCGTAGCCGCTGCTGCGCACGCCCTTGATGCCTTTTCCTCGCAACCGGAAAACCTGCCCTGTCTGGGTTTCCGCCGGAATCTTGATCTTGGCATGGCCGTCCAGCGTCGGAATCTCGATTTCGCCACCCATCGCCGCGGTCGCAAAGCCGATCGGCATTTCGCAGTGAAGATCGTTGTTCTCGCGCTGGAATACCGGATGCTCCTTCAGATTCACGACCACATAAAGGTCGCCATGAGGCCCGCCGTTGAGCCCTGCCTCGCCTTCACCCGAGAGACGGATACGGTCGTCGTGATCGACCCCGGCCGGAATCTTGACCGATAGAGTCTTGCTTTTCCTAATGCGGCCCGCGCCGCCGCAGGTCGCGCACGGCTCGGGCACGATCTTGCCGGTGCCATGACATTGCGGGCAAGTCTGCTGGATCGAAAAGAAGCCCTGCGAGACCCGAACCTGACCCTGGCCGTTGCAGGTCGGGCAGGTCTTGGGCTGAGTTCCCGGTTTGGCGCCGCTGCCATGACAAGTCTCGCACTCCTCCATCGCCGGAATGCGGATCTTGGCTTCGGTGCCACGCGCTGCTTCTTCGAGCGACAGCTCGAGGTTGTAGCGCAGGTCGGCGCCTCGAAAGACGCCGCCGCCGCGACCGCGAGCGCCGCCCTGGCCGCCAAAAATTTCGCCGAAGATGTCCCCGAAGGCATCGGCGAATCCGCCGAAGCCCTCCGCCCCGCCGAATCCGCGCGCACCCGCAGCGCCGAAACCGGCAGACGGATCGACGCCGGCGTGTCCAAACTGATCGTAGGCCTGCCGTTTGCGAGCGTCGGTCAGGACCTCGTACGCTTCCTTCGCCTCCTTGAATTTCTCTTCCGACCCCTTGTCCGGATTGCGGTCCGGATGATGCTTCATCGCCAGCTTGCGATAAGCCTTCTTGATGTCCTCATCGGACGCGTCGCGATTGACGCCAAGTGTCGTGTAATAGTCGCGCTTAGCCATTATTCAGTTTCCCCGACCTCGGTCTCACAACCGCGTGTCCCCTGACAGCAATCGGCCGAGTTAAGGGGCGCCGTCGGCGCCCACTTCAACTCGGCCAGATATCGCTTCACCGGGCCGGCAGACGGTCGCGAATATCGCAATCGACCCGCCCGCCCGGCGACGTGATATCACTTCTTGTCTTTGACTTCCGTAAATTCGGCGTCGACGACTTTTTCCTCGCCACTTTCGCCCGCTCCACGCGACTTGTCGCTGCCGCCCTGTGGGTTGGCGCCGGCTTGCGCCTCCGCCTGCGACTGCGCGTACATCGCCTCGCCGAGTTTCTGCGACGCCGTCATCAGCGCCTGCGCCTTGGCCTCCATAGCATCCTTGCTCGCGTCCTTGTCCTTGAGCAGCTCTTCGGCTTCCTTCAATGCGCCCTCGATCTTGCCCTTTTCGTCGGCGCCGATCTTGTCACCATACTCGGTCACTGATTTTTGTACGCTGTGCACCAGCGCGTCGAGGTGATTGCGCGCCTGTACCGTCTCCAGCATCCTCCGATCGTCCTCGGCGTGCTCCTCGGCGTCCTTGACCATTTTCTGGATCTCGGCTTCGCTCAAGCCCGACGACGCCTTGATGGTGATCTTGTTCTCCTTGCCGGTCGCCTTGTCCTTGGCGTTGACGTGCAGGATGCCGTTGGCGTCGATGTCGAAGGTGACCTCGATCTGCGGCATGCCGCGAGGGCTGGGCGGAATCCCTTCCAGGTTGAACTGGCCGAGGCTCTTGTTGCCCGACGCGACGTCGCGCTCGCCTTGCAGCACGTGGATCGTCACCGCCGCCTGATTGTCGTCCGCGGTCGAGAACACCTGCTGCGCCTTGGTCGGAATGGTCGTGTTCTTCTGGATGAGCTTGGTCATCACCCCGCCCAGCGTCTCGATGCCCAGCGACAGCGGCGTCACGTCGAGCAGCAGCACGTCCTTGACGTCGCCCTGGAGCACACCGGCCTGGATCGCCGCGCCCACCGCGACCGCTTCATCGGGGTTCACGTCCTTGCGCGGCTCCTTGCCGAAAAATTCCTTCACCTTCTCCTGCACCTTCGGCATGCGGGTCATGCCGCCGACCAGAATCACGTCGCCGACGTCGGACAGCTTGACACCGGCGTCCTTGATCGCGATCCGGCACGGCTCGATCGTGCGCTCGATCAGATCCTCGACCAGCGCCTCGAACTTGGCGCGGGTGATCTTGATCGACAGATGCTTGGGGCCGGACTTGTCGGCGGTGATATACGGCAGATTGATTTCGGTCTGCTGCGAGCTCGACAACTCGATCTTCGCCTTTTCCGCCGATTCCTTCAGCCGTTGCAGCGCCAGCACGTCGTTTTTGAGGTCGACGCCCTGGTCGCGCTTGAATTCGGTGACGATGTAGTCGATAAGGCGCTGGTCGAAGTCCTCGCCGCCGAGGAAGGTGTCCCCGTTGGTCGACATGACCTCGAACTGGTGCTCGCCCTCGACGCTGGCGATCTCGATGATGGAGATGTCGAACGTGCCGCCTCCCAGGTCGTAGACGGCGATCTTGCGATCGCCTTCCTTCTTGTCCATCCCGAATGCGAGCGCTGCCGCGGTCGGTTCGTTGATGATCCGCTTGACCTCGAGGCCGGCGATCCTGCCTGCGTCCTTGGTCGCCTGCCGTTGCGAGTCGTTGAAATACGCGGGGACGGTAATCACCGCCTCGGTGACTTCCTCGCCGAGATAGTCTTCGGCGGTCTTTTTCATCTTGCGCAGGATTTCCGCCGACACTTGCTGCGGCCCGATCTTCTTGCCCCGCACTTCGACCCAGGCGTCGCCGTTGTCGGCCCTGACGATTTTGTACGGCATCAGGCCGATGTCCTTTTGCACTTCCTTTTCCTCGAAGCGGCGGCCGATGAGCCGCTTGATCGCGTAGAGGGTGTTCTTGGCGTTGGTGACTGCCTGGCGCTTCGCCGGCGCGCCGACGAGAATCTCGCCGTCATCCTGATAGGCAACGACCGACGGGGTCGTGCGGGCGCCTTCCGAGTTCTCGATCACTTTGGGCTTGCCGCCCTCCATGATGGCCACGCAGCTGTTGGTCGTGCCGAGGTCGATACCGATTGTCTTGGCCATGATTTTTTTCCTTCCGTTCCGGGAATTGCTCGCTTGAGCTTTATGTGAGGCTTTAGTTGGGGTAGCTGGAGTCTGGATTCAAGCGAAAAGACGCGCTTTAAGCGGGGGTTTCGGGGCTCTTGGCGACGGCGACCAGCGCCGGCCGAAGCACGCGATCGTTGAGCAGATACCCCTTTTGAAAAACCTGAACCACGGTGCCTGGCGGCTCTCCCGACTCGATCATGGTCATCGCCTGATGACGATGAGGATCGTATTTTTCGTGCAAAGGGTTGATTTCGACGATGTTCGCTTTGTCGAATGCGGCCTCCAGGTTCTTGAGCGTCAGGGCCACCCCGTCCCGCAATGCCTCGGTCTTGGCGTTCGGCGTCGCCAGGGTGAGCTCCAGTGCATCCTTCACCGCCAGCAATTCCTGCGCAAAGCGTTCGACCGCATACTTGTGCGCCTTGGCGACGTCGTTCTGCGCCAGCCGCCGGGTGTTGTCTGCCTCGGCTTTGGCTCTGAGCCACGCGTCTCTAAGCTCGTCCGCTTCGGCTTCGGCACGTTTGAGCCGGGCAGGCAGGTCGAGGGCGTCTCCTGCCCCGTCGGCGGCGGATGGATCGCCGGTCGCGTCCGCCGGCGAGGAAACCTGAGTGTTCTGGTCGGGATTATTGTCCATCGAGGATCCTTCGTTCACCTCAGGGCAAATGGGGGCATTTGCACATGTTTCAACCCGCCTCCGCCGGCGCTTCGGGGACGAATCCCGGCCCGTTTTCTTACTGCTTGGCACCGAGCGCTTTTGCCCTCGCCCCGGTCAATTCGCGCGCCGACGCGTCGGGCGGTGGCTCGAGCCAGCCGGCCAGATTGCGAATGGCCAGATCCGCCAGTGCTGCAATCCAAGCCGGACGCTCGTTGAGGCAGGCAATGTAGTGAAATTCCCTGCCACCGGCCTTAAGGAACGCGGCCTGTCCTTCGTGCGCGATTTCCTCGAGCGTCTCCAGGCAGTCGCTGACAAAGCCGGGGCAAACGACGTCGACACGCCCGACCCGCTCCTTCGCCAAGGCGATCAGGGTCGGCTGGGTGTAAGGCGTGAGCCATGCTGCGCGGCCGAAGCGGGACTGGAATGTGACCATCGCTTGCTGCCCATTCAATTTCAACCCCAATTCAGTTGCCACCAGCCGCGCGGTCTTCTGGCATTGGCAGTGGTACGGGTCGCCGAGGGTGAGCGTTCGCCGCGGCATCCCATGGAAGGAAAACAGCAGCGTGTCCGGCCTGCCGTTCCTGACCCAATGCTCGTTGATGCTTTGCACCAGCGCGTTGATATAGCCTCGATCGTCGTGATAGGCCTCGACCACGCGAAGCGCCGGCACGCGCCTTTGCCGGCTTGTGAAGTCATTGATGGCATCGAGCGCGGATGCGGTCGTGCTCGATGAATATTGGGGGTACAGCGGCAGCACCAGCACCCGGTCGCACCCCTCCGCCTCGAGCTTGGCCATCGCCGACTCGATCGAGGGCTGTCCGTATCGCATGCCCAGCGCCACTTGCGCAAAATCGGACGGAAGCCCGAGGTCCTTCAGGCGTTGCCCGAGATAACCCTGTATCAAGGTCTGCTGACGCAGACTGTGCACCAGTAAGGGCGAACCCTCCTTGGTCCAGATGGTCGCGTATTTCTGCGCCGATTTGGCCGGGCGTGAGTTGAGGATCACGCCATGCAAAAGCGGCGCCCACAGCGCACGCGGAATCTCCACGACGCGCGGATCGGACAGGAACTGCGCGAGATAGCGCCGGACCGCGGCGGTTGTCGGCGCGTCGGGGGTGCCGAGATTGATCAGCAGAACGCCCAGCCGCGTCGGGCGATCGTGCGCAAAGGATGGTGCGGATCGGTAGCGGGCCATAAGGTCGGGAACCGATCAGGTCCGAGCTGCAGCAGCGGCGGCGGGTACGGCGGCCGCGGGCGGGACATCACCCACTTTTGCCTCGACGCATCGAGGTCACGCCCTGCCCGCACGGAACGCGGCGAGACCTTTTGCCGCCTGTGCGCGAATCGCGCCGCGAACAGATGGAACCCAGCCCAGCAGCGCGCCTTTCGCTCCCAGCGCCATCGCCGCCCAGCGCCAAAGGCTGAAGCGATCGACGTGGCGCACGATCAATGCGTCGGCAAAATGAAATTCGGCGTCGATGCGGTTGTGAACCGCACGGCCAGTCGCGGCAAATGTGTACCAAGCCTCCCAGTGCGCGCGCCCGTCATGCGCATTCGCCTTGACGTCGCGAAACTCGACGCGAAGATCGCGCGCGCGGCCGTTCAGCATGCGCCACATCGCGCCGGTATCGGCGGCCGCGAGCATGCCGAACACGGGGTCGCTGAACACGACTTGGGGATGATAGCAAGCAAGCATCGCGTCGACATCGCGGCGCCCGAACGCAGTATAGAAGCGCTCGACGAGCCTTGCGTTTGTCTCGGAGCTTGCGGCGGAGCTGGCGCCGGTCAGCATTCCGCCGTTCATCGTTCGGCCGTCATCGTTCATTACTTTGCTGCGTCAGCGCGTTCGACAAGAGCCTCGCGGTGACGTCGACGATCGGGATGACCCGCTCATACGCCATTCGGGTGGGGCCGATGACGCCCAGCGTGCCGATGACCTGGCCATCGATTTCGTACGGCGCGGTGATCACGCTGCACTCATCGAGCGGCGCCAGTCCCGACTCGCCGCCGATGAACAGATGCACGCCGTGCGCGCGCTGGCTTAGATCGAGAAGATGAAGGAGCGATGTTTTCTGTTCGAAGATTTCGAATAACCTGCGCAGCCGGTCCATGTTCGACGACAAATCCGACGCGGAGAGGAGGTTCTTCTCGCCGGACACCACGAGATCGTCGCGACTGTCGGCAAGTGCGGCGTCGCCGGCGTCGACTGCCGCCGTCATCAGGCCGACAACGTCTTCTCGCAATTGCTTCAGCTCATCGGCAAGCAAGCCGCGTATGGCGGCGAACGGCTGCCCCGCATAGTGATCGTTGAAGAAATTCGACGCTTCGATCAACTGTGATGGCGTGTACTGACGGTCGGTATGGAGGATGCGATTCTGCACGTCGCCGTCGGGGGTCACGATGATAAGAAGGATGCGCCGCTCCGACAGGCGCAGAAACTCGATGTGCCGAAACGAGGGTTCGCGCCGCCGCGGCGTCGCCACCACACCCGCGAACTGGGTGAGCGACGAAAGGAGCTGCGCCGCGGCGCTGACCAGCGCCTGGGGACGGTCTGCCTGGAGCTGATCCTGCAATTCGCTGATCTCGCCTTGGTCGAGCGGCTTGACGACCAGCAGACTGTCGACGAAGAAGCGATACCCCTTGGCCGTGGGCACCCGACCGGCCGAGGTGTGCGGACTGGTGATAAACCCCATCTCCTCGAGGTCGGCCATGACGTTGCGTATCGTCGCCGGCGAAAGCTCGAGACCCGACTGGCGTGACAACACGCGGGATCCAACCGGCTGGCCGTCGATGATATAGCGCTCGATCAGCGACTTCAGCAAATATTGAGCGCGCGAATCTACCATCTCATGACGCTATTCCGATAGAGGTGAGGCACGTTGCCGCTTCAGACCACGGCACCGCAATAAATTGGCACAGTCGAACTGTCGCCTATTCATACCGATTCTCACCGCCATTGTGCGCATACGGCCATTGTACCGCTGGCGTCGCGCCAGGGCCCGATGCTTGGTCGCCTAAGCCCCCTTGTGCTTTAATCGCAGCATGACGTCTCCGGGTCACCCTTTCGCGACGATCGCGTTGATCGGCCGCTACGCGAGTCCCGGCATCGCCGATCCTCTGGGCCGTCTGGCGGCATTTCTGGCTGCGCGTGGCCACCGCGTGATTCTCGACGCTGAAACCGTGGAGTTCACGCCGCTCCCTGGCTATCCGACCGCATCGGCGGCGGATATGGGAGCGAACGCCTCGCTTGCGATCGTGATCGGAGGCGACGGAACGATGCTCTCCATCGCCCGCCAACTCGCTCCCTTCGATATTCCCCTGATCGGCGTCAACCAGGGCCGTCTCGGGTTTCTGACCGACATCGCGCTTTCCGACATGGAGCCGGCGCTGTCGGCCATGCTTGATGGCGAATACGTGGAAGAGACACGCACGCTGCTCGATACCAAGCTCATGCGCGGCAGCGGCCAGTGCGAGCGCAGCCTCGCGCTGAATGATGTGGTGGTGAACCGGGGCGCGCTCGGCGTGATGATCGATTGCGCGGTGACCATCGACGAGCACTTCGTGTACGCGATGCGCGCCGACGGCTTGATTGTCGCAACGCCGACGGGCTCGACCGCGTATGCTCTTTCGGCACAAGGCCCCATCGTCGACCCGGCGGTGCCTGCCATCCTGCTGGTTCCCGTGGCGCCGCACGCGCTTTCCAACCGCCCGATCGCGGTGCGGGATTCGGCGGTGGTAACGATTACGCTCTTGCGTGGCAAGGATGCGAGCCTTCATTCCGACGGACAGTCGCACTACGCGCTCGCCGAGGGCGACAGAATCGAGGTCAGCCGTGCCACGCACCGGGTTCGCCTGCTTCACCCCAAGGATCACGATCACTTCGCGATGTTGAGGCGCAAGCTCCACTGGGCCGAGACGCCGGAGCTGCTTCGTCCGGCCAGGGCGGGCGCCGAGCCTTGAAGCTCGCCTCCGCCGGAAAAGCTTCAGCTTCGCCTGGCGAGCGCGGGTGCGATTCATGACGCACGCCTGACACGCTCCGAGCGCCGCGACGGCAAATCGTACGTCGCAGCGCCGGCCTCGACCTTCATTTTGCCATGCTGCGTTTGCTATCCATTCGAAACTTCGCCGTCGTCGCGGCACTCGAGGTCGAATTCGAGCGCGGCTTCACGGTGTTGACCGGCGAGACAGGCGCCGGCAAATCGCTGCTGCTCGATGCGCTGTCGCTGTTGCTTGGCGATCGCTTCGAAGCGCGCCAGCTTCGGCTTGGCGCCGACCGCGCGGAAATCGCCGCCGAGTTCGACTTGGACGATGCGCCGGCCGCGCGCGCATGGCTCACCGAACACGATCTCGCGGAGGACGGGCCGCTTCTGTTGCGCCGCGTGTTCGACGCGCAAGGAAGAAGCCGCGCGCACATCAATGGCCGCCCGGCGACGCTGGCACAACTCGAGGCCGTCGGTGAGCTTCTGATCGATCTCCACGGGCAGCACGCGCATCAATCGCTCGGTCGCCCCGAGACTCAGCGCCGACTGCTCGATGCCTATGGGGGCTTTGCGGTGCTGGCACGTGAAGTGGCGCTCGCCTGGCGGGCGTGGCAGGACGCGGTCGAGCGCGCGAAACGCGGCATGCAGGACGCGGCGGCGATCCAAGCCGAGCGCGACATGTTGACCAGCCGCCATGCCGAGCTCACCGCGCTTTCCCCGAGCGTCGCGGAATGGGAGCGCCTGGCGCAAACACAATCGCGGCTGGCGCATGCGGCAACCCTGCTCGAATCGGCGACCGCAGCCGAAGCGGAGCTCCGCGACGGTGACGCGGCACTCGGCTCACGTCTGGCTGCCGTGGTGCAGCGGCTCAAACAAGCCGCCGCACGTGACGCGGCGCTGAACGACGTGGTCGCGCTTTGCGACGAGGCACGAATACGTACCGACGAAGCCGCGCGGGCGTTGCGATCCTATCGCGAGCGGCTCGACCTCGATCCGGGCGAGCTCGCACACGTCGAGACAAGGTTGACTGCGTTTCACGACGCCGCACGAAAGTACCGCGTTCGGCCAGGCGAATTGCCCAAGCTCGCCGAGGAAACCATCGCGCGGCTTGCGGTCCTGGCCGCCGGCGCCGGCGCCGAGCGGCTCGGGAACGCGGAAGCCGACGCTCGTCGCGCGCTGCTCGACCTCGCGCACGAGCTATCGGCAAAACGCAAGCTTGCCGCGGCGGAGCTCGGACATCGCGTCAGTGCGATGATGAAGCGGCTGGCAATGGCCGGCGGCAGGGTCGAGCTTGCATTGATCCCCGTTTCCGAGCCGGCCAGTTTCGGTCTCGAGAGCGCCGAGCTGCAGGTTGCCACCCATGTCAAGCAACCGCTGGGGCCGCTCGCTCGCGTCGCGTCGGGTGGCGAGCTGTCACGCCTTGGGCTGGCGATCCAGGTCGCGCTGGCCGAAGTTGGCGAGCTGCCGACACTGGTCTTCGACGAAGTCGACGCCGGCATCGGCGGCGCCGTCGCGGCGACCGTCGGCCGCATGTTGCAACAGCTTGGGAAGCGGCGCCAGGTGTTGTGCGTCACCCACTTGCCGCAGGTCGCGGCTTGCGCGGACCACCATCACCGCGTCATCAAGCGCTCGGCAGCGGGGGAGGTCGCGACCGAGCTTGCGCGGCTCGACTCATCAGGACGCGTCGAAGAGCTGGCGCGCATGCTGGGAGGACATGAAGTCACGGCCAAGACGCGCGCCCACGCCAAGGAATTGCTGGCGCAACACCGAACACCGACGCCACCTTGAAATGAATACGGCCGCATCGCGGCCGTCGACGGGGGAAGCGTCCGCGCCCTAGACAGGAGCGAGCCTGGTCTGCGAGAGAGGATCGGCGCCGGCCACCTTTGGCACCGCAGCCTTGGTCGCGTGCTTGGGCTTGATGACGCCTTTGACCGCTTTGACGGCCCGCAGGACGGGCATCGCTTCTCCGGTCTCGAGCCAATATTTGACGCGATTGGCGTCGCCGATACGCGTCAGCTTGCCGATCGAATCCAACAGCACGATGACGATCGGCCGGCTGGCGATGGTCGTCAGCATGACCAGGCATTTGCCGGCTTCACGGATGAAGCCGGTCTTGCTTAGCTGTATGTCCCATTGCCCGCTACGGACCAGCGAATTGGTGTTGTTGAAACCGAGCAGGGCTCCGGTCGGCTGCACCTCGACGTAGTGGCTGGAGGTGGTCGTGGCATCGCGGATCAGCGGATACGCCGCGGCGGCTCTAGCCATCAGCGCGACCTCGTTGGCGGTCGACACGTTTTCACTCGACAACCCCGTTGCATCGCTGAAGTGGGTATGCGTCATGCCCAGGTCGGTAGCTTTCTTGTTCATCGCGGCGACAAAAGCCTCGAGCCCGCCGGGGTAATGTCTGGCGAGGCTCGACGCGGCACGATTTTCCGACGCCATCAAGGCGAGGCGCAGCATCTCGTGGCGCGGCAATTCGCTCCCCAGCCGCAACCGGGAGTGGCTTCCGCGCAGGAGATCCAGGTCGGCGACGTCGACGGTAACGATTTCGTCGAGCGGCTGACCGGCGTCGATAACCACCATCGCGGTCATCAACTTGGTGACCGAGGCGATCGGCGTTACCGCGTCCGCCGCCTTGGAATAGATCGGGTGTCCGGCCGCCGCGTCGAGCACCAGCACGTTGCTTGAGCCGAGCCTAAGCTTGCTGCCGTCCAGCAGCAGTTTCGGCGCACCTGCGACATCGAGGTCCGCCCCCGCCGTCGCGGCAACGGCTTCCGTCGTGAATATTAATACAATAAAAACAATGGTTAATAGGCTTTTCATCAACTAGACAGTAAGTAGGCCGCGGAGGTTTATACCATGCATGCAAGGGGTATGCCAATATGGGCATGCCAATACCGTAACGTATCAAACGCTTAGGCGATGACACGACGTTCATTGCCGCTGTCTGCAACCGGGGAAGACTCTGCCGCCTGTTGCCGCTCCTCCTGCTGCAGGGCCCACATCCGCGCGTACGAACCGTCCGCGGAGAGCAATTCGGCATGGGTACCGCGCTCGGTGATGCGTCCGCGCTCGAGCACAAGAATCTCGTCGGCGCCGACGATCGTCGACAGGCGATGGGCAATCGTGAGCGTCGTGCGGTCGGCTGATATTTGCTCGAGCTCGGCCTGGATCAGCTTCTCGGATTTGGAATCGAGTGCCGACGTCGCTTCGTCGAAGATCAGGATCCTTGGATTTTTGAGGATCGCGCGTGCAATCGCGACTCGCTGCTTCTCGCCGCCGGATAGTTTGAGTCCCCGCTCCCCTACCGGCGTCGCGTAACCCTCCGGAAGGGCGTTCACGAAATCATGGATCTGCGCCAGCTTCGCGGCGGCGATGATCTCGTTCTTGCTCGCATCGGGCCAGCCATAGGCAATGTTGTATTCGATCGAATCATTGAACAGAACCGTGTCCTGCGGCACGATCCCGATGGCGCTGCGAACACTCGACTGCTGCACCGCGCGCAGATCCTGCCGGTCGACGGTGATTCTGCCTCCGCTGACATCGTAAAAGCGATAGAGGAGCCGCGCCAGCGTCGATTTTCCCGAGCCGCTGGGACCGACCACCGCAATCGTGCGCCCCGCCGGTATGGCAAACGACACGTCGAACAGAATCTGGCGGTTGGATTCGTAACAGAAATCGACATGCTCGAAGCGCACCTCGCCGGCGCTCGCCAGGAGCGGCGCGGCGCCCGGCGCATCTTTGACTTCGGCATTCTCATTGATAAGCTGGAACATGCGCTCCATGTCGGCCACCGCTTGCTTGATCTCGCGATAGATGACGCCCAGAAAATTGAGCGGGATATAGAGCTGGATCATGAAGGCGTTTACCAGCACCAGGTCGCCGATGGTCATCGTGCCTCTGACCACGCCCAGCGTCGCCCGCCACATGATCAGCGTTACAGCAACGGCGATGATCGCGCTCTGCCCGATGTTGAGCAGCGACAGCGAGGTCTGACTTCGGACAGCGGCGGTTTCCCATCGCTGCAGACTTTCGTCGTAGCGGCGGGCCTCGAATTCCTCGTTGTTGAAATATTTGACGGTCTCGTAATTGAGCAGGCTGTCGATCGCTCGCGTGTTGGCTCTGGAGTCGAGCTCGTTCATCTGCCGGCGGAAGCCGGTGCGCCATTCCGTGATCGTCACTGTGTAGACGATGTACAGCACCAGGGCGGCGAGCGTGATACCGATGAACCACAGGTCGTATCGTGCGATCAGGATCGCCGAGACCAGCGCGATTTCGATCAGTGTCGGCAAAATCGAAAACAGCGTGAAGCCAATCAGCGTCGAGATGCCGCGAGTCCCGCGCTCGACGTCGCGCGTAAGTCCCCCCGTCTGCCTCGCAAGATGGAAGCGCAGCGACAGCTCGTGCAGATGCCGGAACGTCTTCAACGCGATGGTCCGCACCGCGCGCTGGGTTACCTTGGCGAAAAAGAATTCGCGTAGCTCGGTGAATGCGGTTGTCGACAGGCGCAGCACGCCGTAAGCGACAAGGAGCGCCAGAGGCAGCACCAGGATCTGGCCCTGGGAGCCGGGAGTCAGGTTGTCGACGACTTGTTTGAGAACGAGCGGCACGCCGACGTTGGCCACCTTCGCCGCGATCAGGCAGGAGAGCGCCAGCGCGACCCGCCCCTTATAGGCCAGCAGGTACGGCAGCAGGATCCGAACGGTGTGCCAGTCGCCGCGGGCGGCGGATGCGGAACGGTCAGTCGAGGAAAGCGGCGGAGGCGGAGGAGGCGAAGTGGAGCGGCGCATTTCGAAAGCGCATCGCGGCGAACCGCGACGATGAAAGCAACATTTTAGCAGAAGCGCCTCAGTGTACTCGGTACACTACTCCTCCTTACGAAACCATTCGTTGCCGCCATAACCGAGGAAGCCCATCGCGAGCCGCACGATCCCGTACGCTACCCAGATCGCCGCCTTGTAGAGCCGCGGTCGGCTTGCCCAGTCGTCGGCAGCGATGCGGCGTGAACCTGCGCTCACCATCTCGACCAGTTGCGTTTTCAGCTCGCGGTTGAATCCGTTGTCACGAACGAATACGTTGGCCTCGCGCGCCATCAGCAGACTATACGGATCGATGTTCGACGAACCGACCGTCGCCCAATGATCATCCACCACCGCAACCTTCGCGTGCAGCATGCTGCGGTGATACTCCTGGATGATGATGCCGGCGTTAAGCAGCTGGCCGTAGAGCGCGCGCGTGGCGAAATGAAGCAGCAGATATTCGACTCTCGCCTGCAGCAGCAGTGTCACCACCACGCCGCGGAGGGCCGCATCCTTTAGCGCCCGCCGGAACCGGATGCCCGGGAAAAAGTACGAATTGGCGATGATGATTTCGCTTTTCGCCGTACGGATCGCGGCGAGGTACGCGCGCTCGATATCCCGCCGATGACGAAGGTTGTCGCGGGTGACGAATTTCGCGGTTTGCGAGCCGGCGCGCTCGCCGCGCATGCGGTCCGGAAACAATGGGACGTCGCTGTTGCCCGAGCGTACCAGCTGCACCAGCGCCCAGACCCGCTGCATCGTCTGCGCGATCGATACCACGAGCGGCCCTTCGATCATGACCGCGAAGTCGGCCCGCGGCGGCGTATGACCGGGGGTGTTGGTATCATCGATGACGTTGATGCCGCCGACGAACGCCACGCGACCGTCGATCTGACATAGCTTGCGGTGCAGGCGCCGAAGGCGATGCGAGCGAAACTGCCACGGCGCGACTTCTGGGCGATACCTTTGCAGCTCCACGCCCGCGGCAGTCATCTCCCGCTCGAGGCTTGCAGTGAGGTAGATCCTCGCGCCCCACCCGTCGACCATCGCCCGCACTTTGACTCCGCGAAGCGCCGCGCGCTCGAACGCCGCCGCGACCTGACGACCCGATGCATCGTCGGCGAAAATGTAGGTCTCGAACCAGACCTCGTGTTGCGCGGCATCGATCGCGCGCTCCAGCGCCGGGAAGTACTCGGTCCCATTGCGCAACAGCGTGAGCTTGTTCCCGGGCTTGAAGCGATTCACGTCGAACTAGTGGTCCACTACCGCGGCCTGGCCGCGCGCTGGCGCTCGAGATCGAATGTTGCCGCCAGCGCGGCGTGATCCGACAGCCGCGCCAGCGGATAGGCGTAATGAACGTCGGTGTCCACGATGTCCAAACCGCGCGCGTAAATGCGGTCGAGCCTGAAAACGGGCAGCACCGACGGAAAGGTCCGCGCCGGGCGCCCCCTGGCGGCGGAAAACACCTCGACCACGCCAAGATCCTCCTGCAGTAATCGGTCGGCCTTGCTCCGCCAATCGTTGAAATCGCCGGCGATGACCAGCGGCGCGTCGAGCGGTACCATTTCGCGAATCCGCTCGGTCAGGGCGTGAATCTGCCAGCGCCGGCCACGCTCGAACAGGCCGAGATGGACATTGATACAGTGAAGCGGCGGCATGCCGCGCTTGAGCTGCATCACACAATGCAAAAGGCCGCGGCTTTCGAACGCGTGTGCGGAAATGTCCTGGTTGGTATGGGCGATAATGGGGAAGCGAGACAACACCGCGTTGCCGTGATGGCCGTGGCGGGTGGTCGCATTCCTGCCATACGCCACTTCGTGCCATACCGTATCGGCGATGAACTCGTGTTGCGGCATCAGCGGCCAGTCCCGGTAGCGGCCCGCATGCCGGCGATGGACGCCCTGCACTTCCTGCAGAAACAGAATGTCGGCTGCCATTCCGCGCAGCTTTTCACGCAATTCATGGATGACCATTCGCCGGCCGAGGTGCGAGAACCCCTTGTGAATGTTGAAGGTGGCAACGGTGAATCGCATGGCCTTGGAATTTCCGGGGAACGTCCAATAGTAGCGGCATTTGCGACTTTTGAATCGTCGCGCCTGACACCGCCGTGTCCCGATGGTGTAAGGTGGCGCGAGCCCCGGCGACCAAAGGGCCAGATGGGTACAGCGCCCGTCTTTCGCATCATTGTGGTTCAACTCATTTTCGCTCAACCAAGGAGACATTCATGAAGCAACAGACCACGATACAGGCAGCGGTAGCGGGCTTGCTCGCGCTAGGCCTCGCGGCGTCCGTATCGGCCGCCCCGGTACCACCGGACGCCAGCAAGGACAAGTGCTTCGGCATCGCCAAGGCCGGACAAAACGATTGCGCAGCCGGCAAGCACGCATGCGCCGGACAAAGCACGGTCGACAACGATCCGGTGTCATGGAAATACGTGGCCAAGGGAACCTGCGAAAAGGTCGGCGGCAAGCCAGCCGCGCCGAAGTCCTGACGGCGAGATTCTGATCCTCGCGCCGGCGCTGCCAGCCTTCGGCCCCGCCGGCGTATTTTCCTCGACGACCCAAACCAATGCCTGCCTCGACAGCACTCCCCGTCTCCGCGGGCATCGGTTTGCGCTCCCCGCATGTGGCCCGCGTCCGGGCCGAGCGGCCTCCTGTCGGTTGGCTCGAGGTCCACAGCGAAAACTATTTTGTCGATGGCGGACCGGCGATCGCGGCCTTGGAAGCCATCCGTCGCGATTACCCGATTTCGCTCCATGGCGTCGGATTGTCGCTGGGATCCGCCGATGCGCTCGATGTCGGGCACGTCGCCCGGCTCAAGCATCTCGTCTCCCGGATCGACCCGGGCGCGGTGTCCGAGCACCTTTGCTGGAGCCGCGTCGATGGGCGCCATCTCAACGATCTCCTGCCGCTGCCGTTCACCGAAGAAGCGCTGGCGCTCGTTTGCGATCGCGTCGATGCCGTGCAAAGCGCGCTCGGACGTACGCTGGTGGTCGAGAATGTCTCGGCCTACGCTCGCTTCGACGACGACGCGATGAGCGAATGGGAATTCGTCGCCGCCGTTGCCCGCCGTAGCGGCTGCAAGCTGCTCTTCGATGTCAACAATATCTACGTCAACGCGGTCAATCACGGGTTCGACGCAAGCGCTTATATCGCGGCAATTGCTGGCGACGCGGTGGCCGAGATTCATCTTGCCGGGTTCGACGCGAGCGGGGACTGCCTCATCGACACCCATGGGACCCGGGTCGCTCCTCCGGTGTGGGACCTCTACCGGGTCGCCATCGCGCGCTTCGGTCCCAAACCGACGCTGATCGAATGGGACACCGATATCCCGCCGCTCGAAGTCCTCCTCGACGAGGCGGCGCAAGCACAGACGATTCTCGAGACCTGCGATGCCATCGCTGCATGAATGGCAGCGCGCGTTTTCGGCTGCCGCTGTTTTCAGCGATGCGGCAGCGCTGGCGTCGCTTCGCGTTGTCGCCGGCGGGATGGAGCCGGAAGCACGGATCGGCATTTACCGCGCGAATGTGCTGGGCAACTACCGCCGAGCGCTCACGGCCAGCTACCCGGTGATAAAGCGCCTGGTCGGCGCGCCGTTCTTCGACGCGGCGTCGGACAATTTCGTTCGCGGCCATCCCTCGACTCGCGGCGATATCAACCGCTATGGCGCGGATTTTTCGGAATTCCTCCGCACCTACCCGCCGGCGCGCGATCTCAAGTACTTGCCGGATGTCGCCCGTCTCGAGTGGGCCATCGACCAGGCGAACATCGCCCGGGACGCGGCGTCATTCGACCTCGCCGCGCTCGCCAGCGTGCCGGCATCATTGCACGGCGAGCTGCGCTTCTCCCTGCATCCATCGGCGCGGTTAATCGTCTCGCCGTTCCCGATTCTGCATATCTGGCAGGCCAACCAGCCCGCCTGCAGCGCGGACGAACGCATCGATCTCGACGAAGGAAGCGACACGCTGCTGGTGCTGCGACGCCCGTCTGACGTCGGAGGCATCGCCATCGAGCGGATCTCGCAGGTGGAACATCTGCTGCTTGCGATGCTCGCTGCCGGTTGCACGCTCGACGAGGCTGCGGATCGCTGCGCAGCAATGTCGCCCGAATTCGATCTTGCGGCCGCACTGCGACGCCATGTAGCCGGGAACACCATCGTTGCATTTCGCGCGCCCGTGGTCCCAACTTCAGAAAGCAGAATATGATTGCTTCCGCTCCGGATTCGTTCTTCGGTCGACTTGGCGGCCTCTATTGCGCCGCGACGCGCCAGATCGACAAGCTGCAGCCGCTCTTGCTGCTGGCATTTCGCCTCTATGTGGCGCGGGTGTTCTTGATGTCAGGGCTCACCAAAATTCACGACTGGAGCGTGACGGTCGCGCTTTTTACCGATGAATATCATGTGCCGGTGCTGCCTCCGGGGATCGCGGCGCTGATGGGGACGGCAACCGAGATTTCGATGCCGATACTGCTCGCGTTCGGCCTGGCCACGCGCTTCGGCGCCTTCGTGCTGTTCCTCTTCAACATCGTCGCCGTCGTCTCATACGCTTCGCTGCCTGATGTCGCGGTAAAGGACCACTATCTATGGGGCGTGCTGATTCTTGTCGTGCTGGTGTTCGGACCGGGCAAAATCTCGCTCGATCATTGGCTCGAAGGACGGCGCTCACAGCGCCGGTTCCTTGCACGCTAATCCTAGGTCGCAATGACAGGTGTCGCCGGCGGGCGCTGATTCGCGGGCGCTCGCACCCCACTCGCTAAAGCGAGCGGGACCTGGCTCGCTGACCGGAAACGCTACGTGCGAAAGTGCCGCATCGCCTGACGCAGCCAGCCAAGCTGGCGCTCGTATCGCTGGCAGGCGACGCACTTCCTGATGTGCAGCCACAGCCGGGTCCGATCCCGCAGCGAAAGCGGCTGCTCCTCCGCCCGCGACAACAATCGGCTCGCTTCCTTGCAGTTGGTAAAGCGCGACAGCTTAAACATGCGAGCCCGCAGCGGATCCACGCGATGAGCCCGCTGGCGGCGCGAACCAGTTTTGTTCCAGGCACTTGCGCAGCCCCATCCTGGCCCGGTAAAGAATGACCCAAAGGTTGGTGGAGGTGATGGTGAGCTCCTTGCAGATCTCGTCCGCTTCGAGCTCCATGACCTCGCGCATCATGAACACGCGCGAGGTGTTGGGCGGAAGCTTCTCGAGACACGCATGCAGCGTCTCGAGAAACTCCTTCTGCGAAAGCTGGCTCTCGGGTTGGCCCCAGTCGGCGGGCGGGTTTTCCCAATGCCCGGTCTCGTCGAACATGGCGTCGAAGTCGACGATCCGGCACTCTTCGTCGAACGAAACGAAAGCAGGCCCGCGGGTCTTGTTGCGGATCGCGTCGACGATCTTGTGCTTCAAAATGCCGGTAAGCCAGGTCTTGAGTGACGACTTGCCGGCAAAGCCCGCCTCGCCCTGCAACGCAGCGACCATCGTGTCCTGAACGATGTCTTCAGCGAGATGCGCGTCGCGAAGCTGGAGCATGGCAACGCGCAGCAGGTACGATCGCTGGATTTCGATCTGTGCGGCAAAGCTTGAGTCGGCCACGAAGCGTTTCGGGTCGAGTTGGTTGCCCCCAATGATAGCCAGCCGGCGCGTATTTGCAAAGTCGGCGTCTCTAACAACATGACATGAGTCTCAACGGAGCTGCGCATTTCCAACGAGGTACGCCCGATCGCTGCCGACGTAGTCGGAGGGATCATCGACTGCTTACATCGCGAGGCCCATCGCACGTTAAGCACCGTGGTCTCCGCTTTTCGTGGCGAGCCTCAAACGCTTTTTCGTCCGCGGACGCCGACGAAGGGACTGTAAACTTTCCCCTCTGATGACGACCAACATGTGCGACCGAACGACAATACGTTTGAACACCAAGGAGTCCGGCGCACCACGTAGGAGGAGCGCCATGGGTACAAACGGCATATTGTTGGACCGGTTGACCGGTTGGCTCGCCGACTATCTGAGTCGGCCGATCACGGGATTCGAACCTCCGGCCGCCTACTCTGCGGACCAGCTCGGAGCGGTGCTGCAGCCCGGTGACGTGCTACTCGTCGAAGGCAATCTGCGCATCAGTTCGATAATCAAATACATCACCCAGTCCACCTGGTCGCACGTCGCACTCTACGTAGGCCCCCAGCCGGGCGCGCAGGGCAATGATCCGCCTGTCCTCATCGAGGCCGAGATGGCTGAAGGTGTCATTCTGTCGCCGCTGTCCAAGTATGCGAATTCCCATACTCGCATCTGCCGTGCAATCGGACTCCGCCCGGACGATTGTGAGCGTGTCGTCGCGCATGCCCTGGGACGCATCGGCCACGCCTATGACCTCAAACACGTCATCGACCTCGCGCGCCACCGGCTCTCGCCGCGCTCGGTCGCGGAGACGCTCAAGCGCGGCTTGCGCGCGCTTGGCAGCGGCTTGCCGACGCGGGCAATCTGCTCGTCGCTGAGCGCGGAGGCATTTCAGAGCGTACGTTACCCAATTCTCCCCACGCGTCGGATGGTACCGTGTCGCGAAACGCCAGCGGACCGCACTGACGATTGCCTCGAGGAGGCCTGGGAAGCACGTCATTTCACTTTGTTTGCCCCGAGCGACTTCGATGTCTCGCCCTACTTTACCGTCGTCAAGCCGTCGCCAATCCAGGACTTCGATTACACGCGGCTGCAATGGGCGCATTGAGCGCGGTCTGGCGGCTAACGGCGAGCGCTTGCGCGAAGCCTGCCTGAAGCCGGTGATCGCGATGCGGTTCGCAGGTTTCCCGTTTGCGAACTTCCGCTTCCACGCCGACTACGGCTTCGAGTACATCATCCTGAATTGGAACTGACTGTTCTCGTCGCGCGGTGTCTATGCAAGGGCAAGAGTTGGCAGGCTACTGACCCACAAACTTTAAGTTCATGCATCGCTTCGAATGGGCTCTGCGAGCTCATGGCTGCGTGTGAAGCGAAGATGGGTGATGTCGGTCGGGAAGAACATGCCCCAAGTCCACTCAACAAAAATGCGAACTTTGCGCCCGAGGGTCGGCATTTGTGACAGGTAGTAGGCGCGCCAAAGAAGCCACGCCGCCAAACCCGATAGCGGGATGCCGAACAGATCGGCCACACCGTTCATGTGCCCGATAGCTGCCATCGAACCCCGCGCGCGATAGCTGAACGCCTGCGTTGGCGCGCCGGCCAGGGTAGCAAGCAGATTCGATGCGAGGCAGCGCGCCTCGCGCACCGCGAACTGGGCGGTTGGCGGCGCCTGTTTTCCATCGCGTGCGTTGGTTACTTGCGCACAGTCGCCGATCGACCAGACTCCTGGCGACCCGATGACGGACAAGTCGGCGTTGACGATGATCCGTCCACCCGCCGTCGATAGGCCAAGCGATTCGACCAAGGCATTCGGTCGCGTGCCGATAGTGCATATGACCGTGGACGTCTGCAGGCGGCTCCCGTCGGCGAGCGTTACCGACGCGTGGTCAACGGAGATCGCACGCGTGAGCGTACGCACGTCGACGCCGCGCGCGGACAGCGAACGATGCGCCGCCACCCCCAGCCGCTCGGAGAGCTCGAGCAACAGCCGGGGCTGATCCTGCAGTATCGTGACCTTCAACTCATCCGCCGCGACGCGTGGATAGTAGCGACGAATGCTTTTCAGGCAGTCCACCAGCTCGCCGGCCACCTCGACACCCGAAAAACCGCCGCCGATGACCACGAAATGGCCCAGGGCGCGACGAAGCGCCGGGTCGCTTTCCAGCTCGATGCGGGCGACACGGCGGAGCACGATGTTGCGGATGTGCATCGCGTCGCCGACGGTCTTGAGCGGCAACGCGTGTTCGGCCAGCCCCGGAATCAGATCGAGGCGCGCACGGTTGCCAAATGCGAGCACGACGTGCTCGTAGGCAATGCTGACCTCGCCGGCAAGCGTCGAGCACGATAACGACTTGCTCACCGCGTTGATCGCGCTAACGCGGCCCATGACAAAGCGGCCGCGTGAGAGCATTTGACGGATCGGCGCTACGACCTGCTCCGGAAAGATCGACGCGCCCACCGCCTCGGGCAACATGGGGTTGAAGGTCGTATAGCTTTCCTCGCTGATCAGCATCAGCTCGCGGTCCGGCGGCAACCGGGAATCGAGCGAGCGCGCCAGCGTCGTGCCCGCAAAGCCCCCGCCGATAATCGCAATCGTTTTTGTCGGGTTCATGGCTCTTATCCGGTGCGCGGCGCGAAAGGTGGACGGGTGCGGATTACGCGTGTTGCTTGGTCAGGGCATTGGCCAGTGCCCGCTGCGCGAGCAAAGCCGCGCCAATCGCTATGCACATGGCGGCAAACGCCACCCAGGCGTACGGCCATAAGAGCGGCATACCGACCAGGATCAGCCCGTCGTTCCCGCCGGGGATGAGCAGGCTCCCCCACCCCATCAACAGCCCGCCGGTGAAGCATTTCAGAAGCTGCGCGACGGAAATCGGCGTGCTGCGCAATCGACCGGCGGTCCAGCCGCCCAGCATCGCTCCCGCCAGCATCGCCAGGAGGAGCAAGCTTCTTGCGACCAGGCTGCTGGACATCCCGTGCGCGAGCTCGGCGAGCACATCAGTATAGGCCCAGGCACCGACCAGCAAGAGCATGAAGAAAAAGGCGATACCGATGACGGTCGTGGCTGCATGCGGCGACCAGACGCGGCTCGCGGCGTCATGGCGCAAACGCAGCCACACCTTCGACGTGGACTCCATCGGCTGTGCCGTAAAGAGCATCCCGCCCAGGCGCCAAAGCATCAAGCCCGCGAACAGGGCGGCAGCCCAGGACGATGCCTGCAATACAGGCGAGCCGTAGGGCAGTTTCTGCTGCGCGGCATGCGCGAAAAGGTAGTCAAAACTGACGCAACCGGCGTAAAAACCCATCGGCGTCACGACGTAGGACCACTCTCCCGAGCCGAGACGTGCGATGGCGCCGAAGACGCATGCGCCGTTGATGAAAGCGCCGAGACCCAGCATCAGCCCGCCAATGACCGTGCTGTAGCCCAGGGCATAGCCCGAGGGCATTCTCCCCAGCAAGTGAAACGCCTGAGCGATGAGGAGTCCGCCGACCACCCAGAGCGACGCCTCGATCATGCTGCCCAAGCGTCGAATGCGGCGCTTGCTGACAAGCTCGTCCATCGCAGCCACCGTGCAGGTCGCGCCACGCTGGATGGCAAAACCCATGACTCCGGCAAGAATGGCGGCGGCAAGGAAGGCGAGACTTGTCAGAACAATTTGCATCGACATGGCGCTATCCAAAAGACTGAGAAAACCTCGCGGTGCGCCGCTTGGGCCGCCACGCGAGGTATTGAAGCGCAACGATGCGATCGTCAAGCTTCGACGTCTACATGTGCTCCATCATGGTTTCGGGCTTCTTGTCGTTCACGATGTCGGCAATCGTCAGTATCACCGTTTGCGTGCCCTCGTTTTTCCACCAGTGCTTGACACCCAGGAACTCGCGCGAGATCTCGCCTTGCTTGTGCAGGATCGGCACCGTGCACTTGCTGCTGTTTTCGTAGATTTGGCCCTGGTTGACCATGATCAGCGCCGGACGGTCCTCGTGGCTGTGAAGGGGCACGACGCCGCCTGCCTTGATTTCCATGTGGCGAAAGCGAAGGCGGCGCTGCGGCAGCTTGACGTTTTCCTGCGAAAGGTCGATGGAAGAGAGCTCTATTTCGGAAACGCCGACGGGAGCGGTTGCCGCGCCGGGAAGCGAGTTGGCGCCGACTTTGTCCGCCGGGCACTCACCTGCGAATACCGGCGATGCGGCGAAGAGAGCCGCCAAGCTCACGAACAGAACGGATTGAACACTGCGACCGCGATTGAACGTTGACATTGAAATTTCTCCTTCTGGTTGATAGAACGATAGGAAGCGGATTGTCTCCTTGAGTCCGTGGCAATTGACTGTGCAAACATTTTCGGAAACGAATCTTTCGATGCAACGTCTAGCGTTTCCGACGCGGCGCATTTCGCACAAAAAACTCGTTGCGGCATCGCCTGGGGAAGTAGTCGGGCGCGTTGGCAATTTCTTACTCGACATTCAGACTCTTCCCGGGAAACCGATTGCCTTACCGATGACTTGCGAACGACCGCAATGGTCGTCATCGAAATCCACAGTCAAGATAAGAGCGCGATCGTCAGCGACCGACTCAAGCTTGCAAATTGAAGTGCGTACCGAGGCGCGCTGCGCTGCTGCACTGCCTGGAGCTCACGGCAGCGCTGGTGCCGGCGTTGAGTTAGCGGAGAGGGTGCAGCTCGCCGAGCAGTGTCGGGATCAGCTCCGAGACCGTCGGATGAATATGCACAGCGCGGCGGATGGCCGTGTACGGAAGGCCCGCGCTCATCACGTCGATGATGCAGTGTACGGCCTCGTCAGCCTCGATGCCGAGCAATGCAGCGCCCAGGATTTTGTGCGATTCAGGGTCGACCAGCACCTGCATGAAACCCTGGGTCTCTCCACGCTCGCGGGCACGCCCGACCCGAGCCATCGCCCTCCGTCCGACGAGCACCGGGCGCCCCGACGCACGCGCCTCGTTTTCGGTCATGCCCGCCCGCGCGAGCGGCGGGTCGGTGAAGAGCGCATACACGGGAAAGCGATCGGAGACGCGGCGCATTTCGTGGTCGAGAAGATTGGCGGCGGCGATCTCGTAATCGTTGTACGACGTGTGGGTGAACGCACCGCGCCCGTTGACGTCGCCTAATGCCCAGATGCCGGGGACGTTGGTGGCAAGACTGTCGTCGACTTTGATGAAGCCCCGCTCATCGGTGCCCACTCCGGCTTGCTCGAGCCCCAGGTCGTCGGTGTTGGGAACGCGTCCTACGGCCAGCAGCAAATGCGAACCGACGATCTCGCGTGGTTCCTCTTCGCAGCTCACGTGCACCGCGATGCCTCCCGCACGCCGCTCGACCTGCATGCACTTCGCGTTGAGGCGAACCGCAATGCCCTCGTTTTCGAGAATCGCCTGCAACGCAAGGGAAACCTCCTCATCCTCGCGGGCGATCAGCCGCGGGGCCATTTCGACGACTGTCACTTTGCTCCCGAAGCGCCGGTACATTTGGGCGAACTCGAGCCCGATGTAGCTGCCGCCGATGACGATCAGATGCGCGGGCAGGAAATCGATGCCCATCATGCCGGTGCTGGTCAGGTACTCGATGTCATCGAGGCCGCCAATTGCAGGAATCGTGGGCCGGCCTCCGGTATTGATGAAGATCTCCGGCGCGGTCAAACGACGTCCGCCGACGGATACAACGTGCGGCGCTTCGAAGCGACCTTGGCCCTCGATGACCGTGAGATTCGCCGTGCCGCGCAGCCAGCGCTCGACGTTGCCTGTCGACTCGGCGACGATCGCGTCCTTGCGCGCCTTCACTCGCGGCATATCGATGTTGATGGCACCGTCGATGTTCACGCCGAAGGCCGCCGCATTCCGGGCGACATGCACGGCGCGCGCGCTGGCCACCAGCGTCTTGGTGGGTATGCAGCCGACGTTGACGCAGGTGCCGCCAAAACGCTTGCGCTCGAGAATCGCCGCCTTGCGACCCGCGCCAGCGAGACGGACGGCGAGCGGCGGGCCCGCCTGGCCGGTGCCGATGACAATTGCGTCGAACCGTTCCTCGCTCATCGATGCCCCTTCGCGCCGATCGCGTGACAGGCTCGTCAGCGGGTCCGGCCGGCGAAGCCGTCGACGCCCTCGGCAAGGTGAGTGGTGGATTCTACCGGCTCGTGAATGATTACGCCTTCGGTCGGATCGACCGGCTTCATCCAGGGAGCACGATCGAGCATCTCGCGGGTGTCGGCATATCCCGCCTCCCACCGCATGCGTATGCCTTCCGGCGTGAAGTCGATGTCCTTGGTGTGGTCCTCACCTTCGAGATTCGGTGCGTTCAGTCGCGCCACATGCATGGTCGTGCCGCAGCCCCAGCCAGCCAACTCACGCACTTCGGCCGACTTGCGCGTGGTCTCGGGAACGCGTTTGGACAGCTCGCGGATGATATGCCGCAGGTGGTGGATCTGCTTCTGGCGCGCGATGTGACTCTTGGCGCGGCTCGCGTATTGGATGTCCTTGGTGCGCCCCATGACCTCCCAGACAGACTCGGGTTCGGTGCCTTCGGGGTTCCAAACGTTGACCGTGAAAATCAGCGAGTCCTGGCGCGGGTTGTCGTCCAGTACGGCTTCGATCGGCGTGTTGGAATAAATTCCGCCATCCCAATAGGGATCGCCGGCGATCCGAACTGCGGGAAAAGCGGGCGGCAACGCGCCGGAGGCGAGGACGTGATCGAGATTGATGGTCTCGTCGCGGCTGTCGAAGTAACGCATCTCACCGTTGCGCGCATTGACCGCGCCGACGGTAAGTCTGGTGTGACCTTTGCTGTTGCAGTCGAACTCGACCAGTTCCGAGAGCGTTTCCCTAAGCGGTGCCGTCGAATAGTAGGCAGCCTTTTCGGCGCCGAGCGGAATGTGCGACGAGATCCAGGCGGTCGGGTTAGGCACGAAGAAACACGGAATGCCCTGCATGACCGTCGCAAGATTGGCCGAAGCGTTCGGCAGTCGGGTCCAGAGACCCATGAAGTCGTGGCTAGCGCCCTGCTCGACGCGGGACCAGAATTCGCGCAAGCGCTCCATGCGGTTCTCCGGCGCGTTTCCAGCGATCAAGGCGGCATTGATCGCGCCAATGGAGGTGCCGATCACCCAGTCGGGCTCGACGCCGGCCTCGTGCATCGCTTCGTAAACGCCTCCCTGATAGGCACCGAGCGCTCCGCCTCCCTGCAGCACCAGTACCACCTGCCCGGGAAGCGGGCCCGCTTTTCCTGTCTTTTTGCGGCCGTGGTCTGCGGTTCTGCGTCGCTGGGTCGTCGTTGCCATGGTGATCCTCTATCTCGCGGTTCGGATGTTGCGGACGTTGGGTCTGCGCGTATTTTCTCGCGCGAGAAGCGACGCAATAATGTTCTCTTGCCCGGCTATTGGGCGGTCCAGCCGCCGTCGATGGGAATGATCGCGCCGGTAATGGACGCGGCCTCGTCGCTGGCAAGAAATGTCGCCAGCGCCGCCACTTCGCTGACTTGGACGAATTGCTTGGTCGGCTGCGCGTGGAGCAGCACGCCGTTGATCACTCGCTCTGCGGTCAGTCCGCGCGCCTTGGCCGTATCCGGAATCTGCTTTTCGACCAGCGGTGTCCACACGTAGCCAGGGCAAATCGCGTTCATCGTGATGCCCTCCTCCGCGACCTCGAGCGCCACGGTCTTGGTCAGGCCGGCGACGCCATGCTTGGCCGCCACATACGCAGACTTGAAGGGGCTTGCGACCAGCGCGTGGGCCGACGCGACGTTGAGAATGCGTCCCCACTTCTTTGCCTTCATCGCCGGCAGCGCGAGCCGTATCGTATGAAATGACGCGGTCAGGTTGAGCGCGAGAATCGCATTCCATTTGTCGACCGGAAACTCGTCGATCGGAGCGACGAACTGTATCCCGGCATTGTTGACCAGGATATCGACGCAGCCGAATTCGGCGATCAATTTTCCCATCATCGCCTCGATGGCATCCTGCTTCGAAAGGTCGGCGCCGTCGTAGCGCACGGTGACCCTATAGTCTGCCGCCAGCTTCGCCCGCAGATTCTCGATTTCGGCGGCATCCCCAAAGCCATTCAGCGCAATATTGACGCCTTTCGCGGCAAGCGCGGTGGCGATCCCCAATCCGATGCCGCTGGTCGATCCGGTTACAAGCGCGGTGCTGCCCTTGAACATGATGAATCCCAAAAAATGAATGGATGCCGTCGAAAGCTCTTCGACAACGAAGCTGAACCTGGCGCCACGAGCTAACAGATCACTCTGCGGAAGGGTTCGGCGCTGCTATCACAGGTTTAGTCAACGCGATCGGGTAGAACTTACAGCGATCTGCCACGCCGCGATTGGCGTAATCCCGGCTCGAGGGCCGGCGCGGCCGTTGTTCCCAACGTACGCCATGTAGCCGCCCCACTCATCGAGCGTGCGTACCCCGAGATGCGCTATCGTTTGACGATCGAACGTTGTAAGCAAACCGCGTTCATCACGACGAAGCCGGCATGCGAAGCGACACGAGGTTGCTGGAGCGTGGCGCTGGAGCTCAAAGGGTGCTGGCCGAGGCGGCGTGCTGTGGAACCCGTGTAATCGAATCTTCAATACTCACGCGCATTGCGCGTGCAACAACCTAAAAGGAGAAGTTTATGTTTAATCGCATCATCAAGTATGTTCCGGCTGCGTGTCTTGCGTTCGCGCTGATCGCACCTTCGATCTCAAATGCGCAGCGCACCATGTCTCAGCCAGGCGATGACGGAATCGTGAAGGTCAGGAGCGCGTATCCGATGGCCGAGACAATCGCCCGCCTCGAGAAGGACGTTGCCGCCAAGGGCATCAAGTTTTTCATCGAGGTCGATCAATTCAAGCTCGCCTCCGACGCTGGCATCAAGATACGTCCCTCTACCTTGCTGATTTTCGGCAACCCGCCGCTCGGCACGCTGTTCATCGCCGCCAATCCGCTTGCGGGGCTCGACTGGCCGGTGAGACTGCTGGTGTTCGAGGACGAGAAGGGCGATGTTTGGGCCGCGTACACGGATTTCGGCTACATCGCGCGCCGGCATCAGATAAAGGGCACGGACACCGAAGCGTTTCAGAAAGCCTCGGGCGTCATCGCGTTTATCACGTCGAGCGTCACGGCCCGATAGTCGCTACGTAACCATCCTTGATGCTTACACGGGTGCGGCGATGCGTCGGTCGACCAAGGCAAGCGTTATTTCTTGTCCTTGCTCTCCGACCAGCTCCGCAGCGCGGCAAGCGTCTTTTCGACGTGCTTGGTCGGATTCAGACTCATGTAGTGATAGACGATCGCGCCGTTGGGCGCGATCACGTAGGAGATGCGGTTGGCGTATTCGGGACGGGTCTGCATGACGGCATCGAAGGACTTCATGACCGCCTGCGTCTGATCCGAGGCGACGGGAAATTTGCTCTGACAGGCTTGGAGGGAAAACTTTGACAGCGTATCGATGTCGTCACCGGAGACGCCGACCACCGATGCACCGAGCGCCTTGAACTCTCCCGTGGCATCGGCAAAATAGTGCGCTTCGACGGAGCACCCTTCGGAATACGCGGCGGGGAAAAAGTAGAGCACGACGGGACCTTTCTTCAGCGACTCGGCCAGCGAGAACCTGTAGACTGACCCGGCCAGCGCCGCCTGCGTCGTGAAATCGGGCGCGACGTCGCCGATGTCCAAGGCGGCCTGCGCGGAGAGTGAGAAACCGAGCGAGACCAGCGCGCAGGGTAGGAAACGTGTCATGACGATCTCCATCGAAACATCGGCGTTCATTGTAACGCGGCTACGCGGCACAATTGCGCTGCTCACGGCAGTCGTGTTGTCGGCTTGCGGCTCGCTGCCGATGCGCGTGGATCAGCCTTTTTCACCGGCACTGAAACCTTCTCCGGAAAGCCCGCTGGTCCGGATCGCGCAGGACTCCAGTCCGGGTCCGGAGTTGACGGGGTTCCGGCTGATGCCGCTGGGCGTCTACTCGCTCGACGCGCGAGTTCAGCTTGCGCGCAGGGCCCGTTACTCGCTCGACCTTCAGTATTACCTGATTCAAAACGATCGCACTGGGCGCTTGCTGATGCGCAGCTTGCGCGACGCCGCGTTGCGGGGCGTGCGCGTGCGCCTGCTGGTGGACGACCTTTACACGGTCGGGGGCGACCCGATGTTCCGCGGCCTGGCGGCATTCCCGAACGTGGAGGTCCGGCTGTTCAATCCTTTCTGCTGCGCACGCCAGAGCATTGCCAGCAAGTACGCCGCATCGTTCGGCGAGTTCGGCCGGCTCAATCATCGCATGCACAACAAGCTCTTCATTGCCGATGGAACGATGGTCGTCGCCGGTGGCCGCAACATCGCCGATGAATATTTCATGCGTAGCGCGTCGGACAACTTCGTGGACATGGACGCGTTCGTCGTGGGCGCCGTCGTTGCCGAGCTCACCGGCATCTTCGACGCCTACTGGAACAGCCCACAGGTCTATCCGGTGGAAGCCATCCTCGGCGCGATCATCGATCGCGAAGAGGTGAGAAAGAGCTTCGACAGCCTGGTCGACGACGGCGAGCAGATGATGTCGCTGGTGTTGCCACCCATCGATATCCTCGGCTATGGACCGATCAGCGACGATCTGGATGCCGGCCGCCTCGGCCTGGTCTGGGGCAAGGCCGTGGCGTTTGCCGACAAGCCCGCCAAGGTCACCGCGACGACCGACGAAATGGCGCGCTCCATCAGCGTGTCGATGAACGTCATGGATCTGGTCATGGCATCAAAGAGCGAGGTCGTGATTTCGTCGCCTTACTTCATCCCGGGGCCGATGGGCGTGCGGGCGTTCGGCGACTTGAGAAAGCGCAATGTCAAGGTCACGATACTCACCAACTCGCTCGCCGCAAACGACGAGCCGCTGGTGCATACCGGCTACGCGCGTTACCGCGTCGAGTTGCTGAAGACCGGCGTCGACCTCTACGAGCTAAGCCCTACCCGCATCCAGCACAACAAGCGTCTCATGCTCCCCGGAACCTCGCTTGGCCGCCTGCACGCCAAGACCGCGGTCATCGATCGATCTACGGTCTTCATCGGGTCGATGAATCTCGATCCGAGATCCGCCAGCAAGAACACCGAACTGGGGATCATCGCCGAGAGCCCGCAATTGGCAAAGGAAGTCATACGGGTCATCCATATCAGCAAGCTGCAGAGCGCGTACCGATTGCGATTTGGACCCGACGGCCAAAGCCTCGAATGGCTGACAATGGACGACGAAGGAGACGTCGTGCTCTCCGAGGAGCCCGACGTCACTCCGTTCATGCGGCTGCAGAACGCGCTGCTCGCCCCCTTCGTTCCCGAACAGCAACTATGAAATCGTCGATGTGCGCTCAGGGTCGGTGTTCGCTGCCGGTGACCACATCGGGTGCGGAGTCGATGTAGCTGATCGCATCGTTAAGCAGCGAAAGCGCCACCGACGTTTTGCCGGCCGCAAGCTGGTCCTTGGCGTCGATGATGTACTGCCGCAGCTTCTGCTCGAACGCCTCCGCTTGCTCGAGCTCGACGATCAGCCGTGCGACTTCGCGATTGCTTTCGTCCTGCATTGCCCACCTTCCGCGCATATCGCGCGATCGGACCCGCCGCGTCAGGCGCGGTCTGCGCGTAGATTGTAGCGGGCGCGAAGTGGCAACATGGCCTCGCGCACGCGAGGAGCGCCGCGCTGGTCGCCCTTGCGCGTGACTTTGATATCCCAGTTGCAGCCCGTTTCGTCGGGAAGATGCGCCACGATACCGACTTCGAATCCCGCACACTCCGGAATCCCGGCGATTTCCTCGTTCGCGATGGCCTTGAGCTGCTCGTAGTCGACGAGCTTCCTTGCCCTGGTGGCCTGCCAGAATGCATACGATTCGCGCACCGAAACGGTGTGCGATTCATCGATAATTCGCTGTGCCATGATTGCGATCTTCACAAAAGCGGATTGCTGATGGGGGGTTCGAACCCAAGACAGGCGGGGTGACAATCAAACAATGCAATTTTACTCCTTACGCCCTCGGCAGCCAAGCCCTTGAGGAGAGCCCTGTAGGTAGCACATCATCTGTCCGGTGTAGGTAGCACATGAGTTGTCCGGTTCAGGATGCTCCTCTAAAGGGGGGCGGACATGAAGCGGACGCGAGTGCTACTGGAGATCAGACAAATGAGATTCGCAGACGTCTATGAA
>DASXBW010000039.1:0-6492 GCA_036491495.1 Casimicrobiaceae bacterium | reverse complement strand
CCCGACCGGTCTACTACACAGGATCCGCATGACAGCGAAGAAACCAGGTCGCACGGCAGCGCGGGCGACGCAAACGAAGGCTGCCGCGAGCCCGGAATACGAGACCGGCGCAAGCGTCGCAGCTTCCCCGGTCGACTCCGCCTACAAGCCGCTGCGGATCAAGGTGCCGAAGTCCAAGGAACGGGCGCTGATCCGCGAGTTCGGCCTGGACGTTCGCGTTCTCACCGCCGCCGAGCTTGCAAAGCGCCGAGGCGAGCTCACCGCGCTCGTGAAGATGGGCAAGACCAGAGGGTTCCTGACCCAACAGGAGGTCCACGACCACCTCCCCGAAAGGCTGGTCGATGCGGAGGCGCTCGAGGCGATCGTGAAGATGCTCAACGACATGGGCATCGCCGTCTACGAGCAAGCCCCCGATGCCGCCACCCTGCTCGTCGGGGCTGCCGATTCGGCGGCAACCGATGACGAAGCCGACGAGGCTGCGGAGGCCGCGTTGGCGACCGTCGACTCGGAGTTCGGACGCACCACCGATCCGGTCCGGATGTACATGCGGGAGATGGGATCGTTCGACCTGCTCACCCGCGAGGGCGAAATCGAGATCGCCAAGCGGATTGAAGGCGGCCTGCAGGCGATGATGATGGCCATCTCGGCGTCGCCGGCCATCATGGCCGAGATCCTGACCTACGCCGACAAGATCGCCGCCGGCGAAATCCTCATTTCCGCGGTCGTTGATGGCTTCGTCGTTGCCGATGAGGCCGACGACTATGTGGCCGAAGAAGACGTCGACTCGTTCGATGACACAGACGACGACGACGGCAGCGGCGCCAGCCGGGCGATGACGCGTCGCCTGGAGGAGATGCGGGTCACCGCGCTCGACCGGTTCGGCTCGATGCGGCTCAGCTTCGACAGGTTGCGCGAGACCTTCGGGATCGGCGGTTACGGATCAGCGGCCTACATTGAGGCGCAGCAAGTCGTGACCGACGAGTTGATGACCGTGCGCTTCACCGTCAAGACCATCGACAGGCTGTGCGCGATGCTGCGGGCCCAGGTCGAAGATGTGCGACGCCACGAGCGCGAGATCCGCCGCATCGCGGTGGACCGCTGCGGTATGCCGCAACAGTGCTTCGTCGATCGGTTTCCGGCCAATGCACTAAATCTGGGCTGGGTCGAGGCGGAGGCGGTAACCAGTAAGCCTTACGGCGCTGCCCTGCGGCGCAACCTGCCCGCCGTGCAGGAACTGCAGACGAGGCTGATCGACCTGCAATCGAAGGTGGCTATTCCGATCGACGAGCTGAAGGCGATCAGCAAGAAGATGAGCGAAGGCGAGCGCACGTCGCGAGGCGCGAAACAGGAAATGATCGAAGCCAATTTGCGCCTCGTCATCTCGATTGCCAAAAAGTACACGAACCGTGGCATGCAGTTCCTTGATCTGATCCAGGAAGGCAACTTCGGCCTGATGAAGGCAGTCGAGAAGTTCGAGTACCGCCGCGGCTTCAAGTTCTCGACCTATGCCACATGGTGGATTCGCCAAGCCATCACGCGCGCCATCGCCGACCAGGCCCGGACGATCCGGGTCCCTGTGCACATGATCGAGTTGATCAACAAGTTAAACCGGGTCAGCCGGGCGCACCTACAGGAATTCGGATTCGAGCCTGACGCTGCAACGATCGCGCTGAAGCTGGAGTTGCCCGAGGCCAAGATCCGCCAGGTCATGAAGATTGCCAAGGAGCCCATCTCAATGGAATTGGCGGTCGGCGACGAGGGCGACGCGACGCTCGGCGACTTCATCGAGGACACGGTCAACATCGCCCCGATGGAAGCGGCCATGCAGTCGAACCTTCGAGCCGTTGTGGGCGAGATTCTTGATGGTCTCTCGC
Source organism: Casimicrobiaceae bacterium (assembly GCA_036491495.1). GTDB lineage: Bacteria > Pseudomonadota > Gammaproteobacteria > Burkholderiales > Casimicrobiaceae > PALSA-1003. The sequence goes on along the minus strand of DASXBW010000039.1, from coordinate 4,618 downwards.
CACGCGAGGCGAAGGTGGTGCGGATGCGCTTCGGGATCGATATGAGCTGCGACCACACGCTCGAGGAAGTGGGGAAGCAGTTCGACGTGTCGCGTGAACGTATTCGCCAGATCGAGGCCAAGGCTTTGCGCAAGCTGAAGCATCCAAGTCGCGCCGAAAAATTGCAAATCTACGCCGACGCCATTTAGCCTACGCCTGCCGAGCGCCTGCAATTTGCCGGCAAGCGCCATGAGGACCCGGGCGGGCTCCAGCGTGCGCGTGCCTGGCAGCCGGTCAACTTCACCTACCATGAGATCGCGATCGAAGCTGAGCATCGACAAGACGGCAGCCTTGCTTCTGTCATCGCTGGCGCTCGCTGGCGTGCTGCTCAAGATGGCCGCGTTCTGGCGCGGCATCGGCCGCGCACGTCGGTTCGCCGCGGCCGGACGCCGGTTCGAGCGCCGTCTGTCTGCGCAAGGCGCAACGGTGCTGATCCTCGGCGACAGCACCGGTGTGGGAATTGGTGCGACCTTGCCCGAGGAGTCCATTGCGGGCCTACTCGCCGCCGACTATCCGGACGCCGACATCGTCAATGTCGCTGTCTCCGGCACGCGCGCCGGCGGCGCGATCGCGCAGGCTCGCAGGTGTCTCCAGGAGGGCCTGTACTTCGATTTGGCGCTGCTGCACGTCGGTGGCAACGACGTCGTTGCCGATACGCCACTGCATCAACTCGCCGAGGATTGCGACACCTTGCTCCAGGAGCTCGGCCGGCTCGCGGTCCGCACTGTCTGGCTGGGCCCGCCAAACCTCGGGCTCGCGCCGCTGTTTCCGCGGCCCTATGCCTGGTTAATGGCGTCGCGCTCCCGCGCCGCGTCGCAGGTGTTCTCTGCCGCAGCCGCTCGTCACCACGCCGTCTTTGTCAACTTTTCTGCGCCGGCGCACGTGGCGCATTTCAGAAAGCGACGCCGCGAGCACTTCGCGATCGATGGCTTCCATCCGAACAGTGTCAGCTACAAGTACGGCTATACCACCGCCCGGGAGATGCTTGGGCTTCAATCGCACCGAAGCTGACCCGGCCCCGCGCCTGCCACACGACGAACATGCTGCCCCGACTGGAAACCGTGACTGCGGGCGTCACGCGACCCCAGAGACTGAGGCCGCGAGCCGGCAGCTACAACGAAAAGTGCCAGCCACGTGAACGATCGACGCGAGCGTAAATATCCGCGTCGCCTTTGAGGGTCGCAGTGCACGCGCCCACGCGCACCTCGCGACTGCGTGCGTCACGGAACTGTGCGTCTCGACGCGCGGCTAGGCGACTTCGTTGCTGAACTGGCCGCCCGGGCCTTGTAGCCGAGGGCCACCCCCCGCGAGCAGGTGTTCGACGGCGTCACCCGCTCGACGGCTGGACGTACGACGGGCTCGTCAACATCTGGTCGATGGGCGGCAGCGGGCCGCAGAACATCAGCAACACGTTCATTCCAGCCGTTCCTGAGCCACACGACCAAAGACGCCTGGACGTTTGCGATCAACACCGAATCGTCATACGACTGGAAGCACAAGCAATGGACCGTGCCGATCGACGCGACGGTGTCCAAGCTCACTCGCATCGGCAAGCAGCCGATCAGCCTCGGCGTGGGCGCGCGCTACTACGCCGAAAGCCCGACCACGGGGCCACACGGCTGGGGCGCAAGGCTCATCGCGACACTGCTTTTCCCCGAGTAGGAACACAGAGGCGCGACATGACCGCGAGAAAGGATTCCTCGCATGGTGAGTACATCGCTATGGGAAATCGTCGTCAAGCCAGTAGATCCCGACGCCTCACAAGCCGGATATCAGTGCCAATTCCCTCCTGGCCTGCTGTTTGCAGGCTGCCCTGCAACCTGGACCTCGCGCAATTCGCGCGTCTCGAGGTCCGGTTCGGCGCCCGGAAATGCCTTTTCAGCGTTGGCGCGACTCAGCTTGTACGTCGTCAGGCAGCGCTCGCCGGTGCGGGTGTCAACGATCCACCACTTGTAAAACTCGGTCTCGGGCATGCTCATCTGACATTGTCGCGCTTTCCGATGCTCTCGAGCAGGTCAGCCGGAGCGGTCGAGGAGTAGGAGTTGACGCTGCCGGCATGCGCGGCATCGTCACTCTCGCGGCGGCCATCGCGCTTCCGCCGAGCTTTCCGCAACGCGACCTGATCTTGTTCACCGCGTTTTTCGTGGTGCTCGGCACGCTCGTTCTCCAGGGCCTGACGCTCAAGACGCTGCTGCGCGCCCTCGACCTGCGGGACGGAGATCCCGTTTCGGTGGAGTCGCGGACCGCTCGCAAGCGCGTGCTCGAGGCGGCGCTGGCCGCGGCGCCGGGCGGCTCATCGGAAGCGGTCGACCTCGTGCGCACAGCCTTCAAGGTCCGCCTCGTCGCGGGCACGGAGGCCGCGGTCCGTCCCGAGCCGGTCCGGACTAAGCGACGGCGTACCGTCTTGCACTGCACGCTGCGCGTAATGCGTACCAAGGCTCGCACAAGAGGCGCCCTGGGTTTTTTTAGCTCGGGTACAGGGCCGCTCATGGGCTCGGTCTGCTGGCGAATGCGTCCTCGCGCTGAACAATGGCGCTCGGAGCTCCTAGGCAGTCCTCACTAACGTTGCTGCTTTGCAGCAAATAACTCTTCCCATCTGCTCGTTTCCGCTCTATGCTTCCTCCATGTTGCAGTGCAGCAATTAGCGCGCCGCACACCGCCGTTATCACAGCAACCCTCAGGAGCTCCAGATGTTCACCGTCGAGCAAATCGTCAACAGCCAAAAGACCAACCTCGAAACGTCGTTCGGCCTGGCCGGCACCTTCTTCGAAGGCGTCCAGCAGCTGATGGACCTCAACATGGAAGTCGCCAAGAGCGCGCTGTCCGAAGCCGCGCAGACGGCGCAGGCCGCGCTGTCGATCAAGGACCCCCAAGAGCTGGTTGCCCTGCAGGCGACCCTGCTCCAGCCGATGGCCGAGAAAGCCGCGGCCTATACGCGCAGCGTCTACGAGATCGCGGCCACGACCGGAGCCGAAGTGACCCGCGTCGTCGAAGCGACGACTGCTGAGGCACAAGCCAGGCTCGTCGCGATCATCGACACCGCCGTCAAGAACGCGCCGGCCGGCAGCGAACAGGGCGTTTCCCTCTTCAAGTCGGCTTTCACCGCCGCGAACAACGCGATCGAGTCCGCGCAAAAGGCTTCCAAGCAGGCCACCGAAGTCGCCCAAGCGAACTTCAACTCGCTGACGGCGACGGCTGTCCGCGCGACCAAGAGCAAGCGCGCCGCCTGATGCATTGCACCCGGGGGCATCGCGAAAGCGATGTCCCCAGGTCGCGCCTGCCATGAACACGGACCAGCGGCTGCGGCTAGCCCTGGAAGACGTACTCGCCGACCTCTGGCATGCCAGGCGGTCTGGGGATGTCGGGCGCTTGGCTCTGCTTAGCTACTGCGACGTAAGACGCTGGGCGCGAGTCGCGCACCACGAGCTGCTCGCCAGGCATTCGCAGCAGCTTGTGCTCGAGTGTCCGTATGCCAATCGGGAAGAGTTTTTATCTGCGGTCGATCGACTCATCGCAGAGACGGAACAGGTGCACGCCCTGTTCGCTGTCACTGCTTGACTGCGCGCCGCTCCGAACCAAGATCAGGGTGCGAAGCAGAGTCAAGAGGGCTTTTGCTCAAAAGGCAAACCGACCTGTTCGGCATCGCGCGGCACTTCTTCCCAGCCGTCCCACCAAGCGTCTACACGCAGGATGTTCAAGCGATCCTCTCGGGTAGCGGGTCCATGCGGAATCGCCGGCGCAGACAGATAAGGATTGGCGCCGTGGTCGACATTGGCTCGCCGCGCATCGGCACCTTGCTCGAGGCAACTCACCAGCTCATCACGCTCGGCCGGGGAGAGAACGATCGCTTCATTGAGGACCTCCAGCCCATTGCCGGTGGAGTGATCGCCGGCATCTGCGGGAGCGTTGAGCTGATCCCTTTGGCTGCCGAGCGATTGACCCCGCACGTCCTCCCGATCGGTCAAGTCGACCTGCTCGCGATCGAGCGTCGTCCTGCTGGAGTCCTCGGACATCGTAAGTCTCCTCTCGGAGCGGGACCCTCATCCTAGTCCTTCGCCCATCTCGGAATGGCGCCGTCGCCTCGCCCCCCGACCGACACTTCAAATTCCCCCATCTTTGGACAGCCAAACTCCTCCAGGCAGGACAGGGGATTGGATTATTGATCGGCGGTGATGGCGAGGCGGGCGGCGGCCTCCTTGAGCCGGTAGCTCTTGCCCTCGAACTCGAGCATGACGGCGCGATGCATGAGGCGGTCCAGGATGGTGGTTCCCATGGTGGCGTCGCCGAGATACTTGCCCCAGTCCTGCACGACGCGGTTCGATGTCACGACGATGCTGGCGCGCCGCTTGTAGCGCTGATGCACGACGCTTTGAAGCAGCTCTGCGCTCGCGTCGGAGATGCGCCGGGCGAGGAAGAGGTCGTCGAGGACGAGCAGATCGGGCTCGATGTACGCTCGCATCGACGCGGCTTGCTCCTGCGGGGTGCACAGCGCGAACCGGGCGAACTCGGTGTCGGCCTCGGCGTAGCGCACATCGTGGCCCTGCAAGGTGGCCTGATACGCCACGGCCTTGGCCACATG
>DASXBW010000038.1:0-20155 GCA_036491495.1 Casimicrobiaceae bacterium | reverse complement strand
TTGGCGTCCCCACGGGGATTCGAACCCCGGTACTCACCGTGAAAGGGTGATGTCCTAGGCCTCTAGACGATGGGGACGAGGCGATTGTTGCGGCGGGCAATTGGTGGAGCTAAGCGGGATCGAACCGCTGACCTCTTGCATGCCATGCAAGCGCTCTCCCAGCTGAGCTATAGCCCCACAGCAGGCGCGAATTATAGGACCCGGCGCGCTCTTTTGCAAACCGCTGCGCGGCTCGCGATGCGCGTATCGACCTCATGCTCGGGCGGACTTTGCGATTGCGTTGCGTGTTTTCCGATATCATCGCCAGCCATCTCGCGCTTTTCGCCACGCCGGTGCCGATTTCCGCATCGCAGCCCCAGGAATTTCCTCGACGCCTCGCCGGCCGAGTAATACTGATCACCGGCGCGAGCGGCGGGCTGGGCTCTGTTCTCGCCATGGGCTGCGCTGCCCAAGGCGCCACGGTCGTGCTTCATGGCCGGGTGGTACGCAAGCTGGAAGCGTTGTACGACCGGATCGTCGCCGCCGATCATCCTATGCCGACGATTCTGCCGCTCGATCTCGCGATCGCCGAAGCCGAGGACTTTGCCAATGTCGCCAGCGCACTGCAAGCGCAGCACGGCCGCGTCGATGCCATCGTGCATACCGCAGTGCTTCTCGGCTCGCTGGGTCCGATCGAGCATCAGGCGTTGGACAGTTGGCTCGCGACTCTGCGCGTGGATCTGCTGGCACCGTTCGGCCTGACTCGTGCCTTGCTGCCCTTGCTGCGCGCCGCACCGGACGCGAGCGTAATCTTCACCCTCGACACCCGCGGCCAGGAACCGAAAGCGTTCTGGGGAGCGTACGCCGTCGCCAAGGCGGGATTGTCGGCACTGCTCGCCATCCTGGCGGACGAATGGGAAAGCGTGGCGACGCTGCGCGTCAATGGCGTGGTGCCCGGCCCGATGCGATCGCCGATTCGCGCGCAGACGCATCCCGGCGATGACATTCGCCGACTGCCCTCGCCGGATGTTTTCCTGCCGCTGTATCTTTATCTCATCAACGGCCAACCGAAGCGCGAAAGCGGCGCCGTCATCGACGGCGACCGCTGGTTACGAGATGCGCAGGCTAGGAATCCGGCGCCGTAGTCGGACTGTGGCCCAAGCGCAGGAGCAGACGCAGCCGCCGGAAGTCGTCGGCGGGCAGCATGTCGGGCAGGATTGCAACGGTGCGCAGGCGACGCTTGCCGTCGGGGCGCACGACCAGGGTGGTCAGCAATGCACCGACGTACGAGTCCGCCTGCACCATGCCTTCGATGCGGCGGCCGGTGCGTTCGGTCAGGCGCACCGCGCGATCCGCGTCCAGCTCGACGCCGATGATCGCGCGCGGCGCGCTACGTGTCGCCCAGTGTCGCATTGCCAGGATTGCGTGAGCGCCGATACCGATTACCAACGCGCCGCGAAGCGCAGCCGCTCCCGGCAACCACGCAACCAGCGCAGCGGTTGCCAGGCAAGCGATGCAAAGCAGCGCCGACGCCGATCGCGAAGGTCCGAGCGAAATACGCAGCGCGGGAGTTGCCTTCATGGCGCCGATTGGGCGCGCGCGACCCGCGAGCGTCAATCAGACGGATGGACGATGCAACGCGCCGCGATCAGGCGCGATTGTTCTTGGCCAGGGTGAGCCAGGTATCGACGACGGTGTCCGGATTCAACGAAATACTCTCGATGTGCTGCTCGACCAGCCACTGGGCGAGCTCCGGATAATCCGAGGGGCCCTGGCCGCAGATGCCGGCGTACTTGCCGGCCTTTCTGCACGCGGTAATGGCCATCGCCAGCATGGCTTTCACCGCATCGTCGCGTTCGTCGAAAGTGGCCGCAAGGCCGCCACCGGCGTCGCGGTCGACCGCCAGCGTCATCTGGGTCATGTCGTTGGAGCCGATCGAGAACCCGTCGAAGAGCTCGAGGAAGCGATCGGCGAGAATCGCGTTGGAAGGAATCTCGCACATCATGATCAGCCTCAATCCATTGTCACCGCGCTTGAGGCCGTTCTTCTCGAGGATGGCAATGACCTGCTTGGCTTCGGCGAGCGTGCGCACAAACGGGATCATGACCTCGACGTTGGTCAGCCCCATGGTGTCGCGGACGCGCCTCAGCGCCAGACACTCCAGCTCGAAGCAGTCGTAGAACTCCGGTGCGACGTAGCGCGACGCGCCGCGGAAGCCGATCATCGGATTTTCCTCGTGCGGCTCGTACTCTGCTCCACCGAGGAGGTTCGAGTATTCGTTCGACTTGAAGTCCGACATGCGCACGATCACCTTTTTCGGCGCGAACGCGGCTGCTATCGTGGCGACGCCCTCCGCGATCTTGGACACATAGAATTCGGTCGGGCTTTCGTAGCCGCCGATTCGGTCGCTGATCTGTGCCTTGAGCTCCGCCGCTTGCGTATCGAAATTGATCAGCGCCTTCGGGTGCACACCCACGTTTTGATTGATGATGAACTCGAGCCGCGCCAGCCCGACGCCGTCGTTGGGCAGCTTGCAAAACTCGAACGCCAGCTCCGGGTTGCCGACATTCATCATGATCTTGGTCGGCGCGGCGGGCATCTCGTCCAATGCGACATCGACGATTTTTATCTTGGGCAAGCCCTCGTAGATGTGTCCGGTGTCACCCTCGGCACACGAAACGGTGACCCCCTGCCCTTCGGTGAGAACGGTCGTCGCGTCGCCGCAACCGACGACCGCGGGAATGCCCAGCTCGCGGGCAATGATCGCGGCGTGGCAGGTACGGCCGCCGCGATTGGTGACGATCGCAGCCGCCCGCTTCATCACCGGCTCCCAATCGGGGTCCGTCATGTCGGTGACCAGAACGTCGCCGGCGTTGACCCGGTCCATCTCGGCGGCCGAGGTGATCAAGCGCACCGTTCCTTGTGCGATCTTCTGGCCGATGGCGCGGCCGCTGGCCAGCACCCGCGTTGGCGCGTCGAGCCGGTAGCGGCGCAACCGCTGCGCGTCCTGCCCGGCTTGGGATTTCACTGTCTCCGGCCGCGCCTGCAGGATATAGAGCTTGCCGTCGACGCCATCGCGCCCCCATTCGATATCCATCGCACGGCCATAATGTCGCTCGATGATCAGCGCGTAGCGCGCCAGCTCTGCGGCTTCCGCGTCGGTGATCGAAAAGCGGCGTTGATCCTCGGCCGGAACATCGATGGTGGTGACCGAACGCCTTGCCGCGGCATCGCTGAACACCATCTTGTGCGCCTTAGAGCCGCGCTCCTTGCGCAGGATCGCGGGCCGGCCGGCCGCGATGTTCGGCTTGTACAAATAGAACTCGTCGGGATTCACCGCGCCCTGAACCACGGTCTCACCCAAGCCATAGGCGGAGGTGATGAACACCACCTGATCGAATCCTGATTCGGTGTCGATGGTGAACATGACGCCGGCGGCGCCGAGATCGCTGCGCACCATGCGTTGGATGCCGACGGAAAGCGCTACGTCGCCGTGGGCAAATCCCTTGTGAACCCGGTAGGCGATCGCCCGATCATTGTAAAGGGAGGCAAATACCTCTCTTATTGCATGAAGAACATTCTCTAGGCCACTGACATTCAAGAACGTTTCTTGTTGTCCGGCAAACGATGCATCGGGCAGGTCTTCGGCGGTCGCGGATGAGCGAACGGCAACCGGAGCATTCGATGATGGCCCAAGGAGTTGGCCGTAGGCGGCTTCAACATCGCGCTTAAAGGGCGCCGGAAGCGGCGCCTGGACGATCCAGCCGCGGATTTCGGCACCGGCGCGCGCAAGTGCCTTTACGTCATCGACATCCAGCTTTGCCAGCGCAGCGTCGATGCGCGGTCGCAGCGCTGACGCGTCGATGAACTCGTGGAAGGCAAATGCGGTGGTGGCGAATCCGCCGGGGACGCGGACGCCCTCCGACGCAAGATGCCGAATCATTTCTCCGAGCGACGCATTCTTGCCGCCCACCTGCGCCAGATCGGACATGCCAAGCCGATCGAGGGCCACCACACGTTGTTGCTCGGCCATCCGGCCTGTCTCCTTGATGAACGGCGGGCGCCAGCCGGATTGAGCGCTTGCGCCAAGGCCAAATTCTAGCGTGGCGCTTTGAACAAGCGAAAAATTATATCAATGGGGGCGGCGCAACTGTGATCGCACCGGTGGGCGCTGCTAGCCAAGCTCGGCGTTTTGCCGAGGAGGAAGAACCGCTAGTTCGGCCCAGTGACGTCCTCGGCTGCTGCCTCGGAATGCACGCGCATGACGCTTTCGTCGGAGAGAACCGCTGGCTCACCGTCGGGCCGCTTATGCTTGCTGCGCACGGCGCGACGCAGGCTGCGATACAGGTCTGGATGCGATTCCTTCAGATAACTGATGATTTCGAAATCGACCCTTTTCACCTGCGACAAGTCGATTTGCTCGACGTGGACGAGTCGCAGCAGCTCGCGGACCGGCTTGGGCATCTCGCGTCCGCTTTCGTAGCGCGAGCCTCCGCTCTGGGTGACGCCGATCTGGGTCCAGAACTGTTCCTGGTTCAATCCCAGGCGGCGCCGGATTTCACGCGGATTCAGCACTCGGTCGAAGAGTTTCACGAATCGTCCGTTGAGATATATAAGTGATGGTAATCCAATATGAGGCTAAAAGGCGACCTTTGCAATACCATTGGCATAATTGTTGACTAAAGCGGCCGCCGACGCAAGCACGCCGGGCGGTTCCAGAGCACCGCCCATGCCAATTTCCGCAGTTTCGAGGCTTATCCGGCGCCCATGGAAAGGAGGTAGTCGTCGTAAGAGCCGTCATATTCGGTAAATTGGCCCTTTCCTAGCTCGATCACATGCGTCGCCAGAGACGATACGAACTGGCGGTCGTGGCTGACGAATATCAGCGTGCCGGCGTAGCGCTCCAGCGCCAGATTCAAGGATTCGATCGACTCCATGTCCATATGGTTGGTCGGCTCGTCCATCATCAGCACGTTGGGGCGCGTCAGCATCAGCTTTCCGAATAGCATGCGACCCCGTTCACCTCCGGAAAGGACGCGCAGCGGCTTGGCGACGTCATCGCCTGAGAAAAGGAGCTTGCCCAGAACGCTTCTCACTGCCTGGTCGTCATCGCCTTCGAGGGCCCACTGTTTCATCCAGTCAAATACTTCGATGTCGGTTTCGAATAGGGACGATTGGTCCTGCGGGTAATAGCCGACGGTCGCCTTTTCGGCCCACTTGACCGTCCCCCGGTCCGGCGCGAGCTCGCCGAGGAGCGTTCGGAGCAGCGTCGTCTTGCCGGACCCATTGGCGCCGATGATCGCCAGCCGCTTGCCCGCCTCGAGCAGCAAGGATAGATCCGAGAACAGTGGCTGATCGAAGCCCTTGGCGACCTTGTCGATCTCCACCGCCGTCCGGTGCAGCTTGGCCTTCGCATCGATCTCGAAGCGGATATATGGGTTCTGGCGGCTCGACGGCCTGACGTCCTCGATCTTGATCTTCTCGATCGCCTTGGCGCGCGACGTTGCCTGTCGCGCCTTGGATTTGTTGGCGCGGAACCGGCGCACGAATTCCTCGAGCTCGGCAATGCGGTCCTTGGCCTTGCTGTTTTGCGACAGCAGACGCTCGCGCGCCTGCGTCGACGCGATCATGTAATCGTCGTAGCTGCCGGGGTACACGCTCAAGGTCCGGTAATCGAGGTCCGCGATGTGAGTGCAGACGCTGTTCAGGAAGTGCCGATCGTGCGAGATCACCACCATCGTCGACGATCGCGCGTTGAGCACCCCCTCGAGCCAGCGGATCGTATTGATGTCCAGATGGTTGGTGGGCTCATCGAGCAGCAGGATATCCGGGTCGGCGAAGAGCGCCTGCGCCAGAAGCACCCGCAGCTTGTAGCCGGGCGCGACATTGGCCATCGGTCCGTCATGCAGCCGCTGCTCGATCTCGACGCCGAGCAGCAGCTCGCTGGCGCGCGCCTCAGCTGTGTATCCATCGAGCTCGGCAACCTTCGCCTCCAGCTCCGCTGCCTGCAGATAATCGGTGTCGCTTGCGTCGGGGTTGGCATAGATCGCGTCGCGCTCCTTCAGAACGTTCCAGAGTCGCTCGTGACCCATCATCACGACGTCGAGCACGCGCAGATCTTCGTAGGCAAACTGGTCTTGCTTTAGCTTGCCGAGGCGCTCGCCGGGATCGATCGATACATTTCCGGCGCTGGGTTCGAGGTCCCCACCGAGAATCTTCATGAAGGTCGACTTGCCGCAGCCGTTGGCGCCGATCAGCCCATAACGATTGCCTTCGCCGAACTTGATGGAAACGTTTTCGAACAGCGGCTTCGCGCCGAACTGCATGGTGATATTGGACGCCGTCAGCAAGGGATTTCCGTTCGGTAAACGAGTCGCCCGCCGGACGGCAGGGACGCGGAGGAAACCTGATAGTTTGATGCCGCCGACGAAACTTAGCAAGATTGGCAAGCGGCCCTTCGCACCGCCGCTTCGGACACGCCGCCTTGCATCGTCGTTCAGCCGACGGGCCGCTTTCGTCTTGCACCCGCGACTGGAGCGGCATACGATCCTTATTTCGATCGGGATGACTGCCGTGCGCCGACCACCGGTTTTGTTGACGATTGCTGCAGCGCTGGCCCTGTCAGCGGGCGCGGCCGAGGCAGCCACCTGCTACGTGCTGTTCGACCGCTTCGACAACGTCGTCTATCGCAGCACGGTCTCGCCGATCGATCTCAGCGATCAGGGCGGAGCGGCACGGGCTGCGTTGCGTCAGCGCGGCGAATACTTGTTGGTGATGGATTCGGACCGCTGTGCACCCGTCACCTTCGTCTTCGGAGCGGCGGGCTCCAAGACGCTTTCGCTCGACGAGACCGTCGGTGGTTTTCCGCCCGACAACCCGTCCACAGGCCCGGCGAGCGCAAAAGCACGCCGAGGCTCGAGCGCGGCACCTGCCGCAGCCTCCCCCGATCGGTCCGCACCCGGCAGTTCCAAGTAGGTGCGTCAAAAGTATCCCGTCGTCCCCGCGAAAGCGGGGACCCAGCGGCGTTGGTCAAAAGACACTGGGTCCCCGCTTTCGCGGGAACGACGATATTTGGAATACGAGCGTCACGTATTTTACTAACGCTCAATAGGAACTCGGTGACGCTGCGCTACGACCTTCACTGCCACTCGACCTGTTCCGACGGCCTGCTCAAGCCTGCGGAGGTCGTTCGGCGCGCGGGAGTGCGTGGCGTGGACGTGCTCGCATTGACCGATCACGACGAGACCAGCGGACTGGCCGAAGCGCGCGCCGCCGCGCGGGAGGCAGGCGTTCGCATGATCGACGGCGCCGAGCTATCGGTCAGCTGGCGCGACATCACGCTGCACGTCATAGCGCTTGGCATCGACCCCGACTGCGCCGTCTTGCGCGAGGGTCTGGAGACGATACGGTCCGGCCGCGTTCATCGCGCGCAGCGCATGGGTGAAGAGCTTGCCGCGGCGGGCATCGCCGGCGCATACCCCGGCGCGATGAAGTTCTGCGCCAGCGCCCGGCTCGTCAGCCGCACCCATTTTGCGCGGTTCCTGGTCGAGGCCGGACATGCGCGCGACACCCGGGATGTTTTTCGGCGCTACCTGGTTCGCGGAAAACCGGGCTATGTGGCGCATCAATGGGCAACGCTCGCGCACGCGGTCGAATGGATACACGCCGCCGGTGGCCAGGCGGTCCTCGCGCACCCTGGACGGTATGAAGTGCACGGAAAGATGCGCGAGCTGCTCTCGGAGTTCCGGGACACGGGAGGCGATGCCATCGAGGTGGTCTCGGGCAGTCACACGCCGGCCCAATACACGGAATTCGCGCGTTACGCGCGCGTCTTCGGCATGCTGGCCTCGTCCGGGTCCGACTTTCACGGGCCGGGCGAAAGCTGGGCCGATCTGGGCGACATGCCGCCCTTGCCTGCGGGCGTCACACCGGTGTGGAAGGATTGGTGAGCCCGCCCGCGCAGCGCACGGTGTTCTTTGTCTCGGACCGCACCGGGATCACCGCCGAGATGCTCGGCAACAGTCTGTTGTCGCAGTTCGAGGGGCTCAATTTTCAGCGCCGCACGATTCCATTCGTCGACACGCCGGATAAGATCGACGACGTATTGCGCCGGATCGATGAGACCGCGGCAGCCGAGGGCAAACGTCCGCTAGTCTTCAGCTCCATCGTCGATGAAGTGATGAGCGCGCAGCTGGGGCGCGCCAACGCGATGGTGCTCGACTTGTTTCAGGTATTCATCGCGCCACTCGAAGCAGAGCTTGCCGCGAAGTCTTCGCACGCGGCGGGCCGATCGCATGGGATCGCCAACAGTCACGAATATTTCGCACGCATGGAGGCGATCAACTTCACGCAAACGCACGACGATGGCGCCACGACACGCGATCTGATCAAGGCGCAGGTCATCCTGATTGGCGTCTCCCGCTGCGGCAAGACACCGACCGCACTTTATCTCGCCTTGCAATTCGGTATCCTCGCGGCCAACTTTCCGCTGACACCCGACGACTTTGTCGACCGGCAGTTGCCGCGCTCGATCGTGCCGTTTCGCGATAAGCTCTTCGGCCTGACCATCGACCCGGAACGCTTGCAACAGCTCCGGGAGGCCCGCCGCCCGGCAAGCAAGTACGCCTCTCTTGCCAACTGCGAGTTCGAGGTTCGCGAAGCCTCATCGCTGATGCAGCGTGAGCGGGTGCCGACGGTCAATACCACCAGCCGGTCGATCGAAGAAATCGCAACCACGATTCTGCACCGCGCCGGACTGCAGCGGAACATCTACTGACGCCGGCCCACGTCATAAAAACGCGCGACGCGTCACGGGGACGGTTTCCCCGCGATGCATCACTAAAGAGCGCCGCAAGCGTCTGCTACCATGTCAGCGGTCCCGAAATCTATGAATGCTGCGTTGGCGAATCCCTTTAGTCCGGTGCAGGGCGTCTGGTGCGCGGTCCTCACGCCGTTCGACGCCACGGGCTCGCCGGACCACGCACGATTGGCGCAGCACGTGCGCCGCACTCTTGCCGCCGGCGTCGACGGAATCGCCTTGTTCGGTACGACCGGTGAGGGCCAATCGCTATCTCTGAATGAGCGCCGCGCGGGCCTCGATGGCCTACTCGCCGCGGGGATCGCGCCCAGTCAAATCCTCGCCGCGACGGGATGCGCCTCGCTGCGGGAGACGATCGATCTGACCCGCCATGCCGTGCAGTCGCATTGCGCCGGCGCGCTGGTCCTGCCGCCATTTTTTTTCAAGGGGGTGAGCGACGAGGGCGTATTCGCGAGCTACGCGCGGGTCATCGACGGCGTAGGGGACCCGCGGTTGCGGCTTTACCTGTATCACATCCCCCAAGTCAGCGGCGTTGCGATTTCGCCGACGGTGATCGAGCGTCTTGTTGCCGGTTATTCCGAAGTGCTGGCGGGCGTGAAGGACAGCGAGTGCAACCTCGATCACACGAGAAGGCTGCTCTCGCGCTTCCGGGAACTGGCGATTCTGGTCGGCTTCGAGCCGCACCTGCCTGCCGCGCTCGCCGCCGGTGGTGCGGGCACCATTTGTGGAATCGCCAATCTGTTCCCGCGATTGATGCGACGGCTTTACGACAACGCGCTTGCGGACCACGACGACGATCTTAAACGCGTCGAGAGCTTTATCGCGGCGCTGGATCGTTATCCCTTGTTCGCAGCTTTCAAGGCGCTTCAGGCTGAGCTGACCGGCGACGCCGGCTGGGCCGCGCTACGGCCACCGCTGGTTGCGCTGGACAGTGCGGCACGGGGCGCATGGCTCGCGGACGTCGTCGAGAGCGGAGTGGCCGCCGATCGCGATGCCGCCGTGCCTTACTGAATGCGGTGCGCGCCGCTATGTACGCCGCGCCGCAAGCATTCGACCTCGCCAGCAAGCAGCCGCTGTGAGCTATGATTTGCACCTAATCGCGAGCTTCACAAAATCGACACGCGACGTCATCACCATCCGCTAAGGAGGAGACCATGAGCCAACCGATCCATGACGATCGTCCTGACGCGCTGCGCCGCCGGTTGCTCGGTGCCGGCGCAGGCGCCGTTGCCTTAAGAGCCCTGCCGGGCGTCTCGCTCGTTCAAGCGCAAGGGTCGGGCGCGTTCGACTGGAAACGCTTCAAAGGCGAAAAGATCGAAATCTTTCTGGTCAAGAGTCCCCGCGGCGATCTGTTGACCAAATTTCACAAGGAGTTCGAGGACCTGACTGGCATCGTGGTCGGATCGGAAATGGTTCCCGAGCAACAGCAGCGGCAAAAGGCGGTCATCGAATTCAATTCCGGCAATCCGAGCTTCGACGTGATCGCGTTGTCGTACCATGTGCAGAAACGGCAATTCGCCAAGAATAACTGGCTCACCGATCTGCGGCCGATGATCGCCGACAAATCCCTTGCCGACCCGGCGCTCGACTTTGCCGACTTCGCTCAAGGAGGCTTGAACTACGCGGTCGAGCCCGACGGGCGCGTCAACAGTCTGCCGCTCAACCTGGATCCCTGGGTGGTTTATTACAACAAGGAATTGTTCGACGCCAAAGGCATCGCCTTTCCCAAGACGTTTGCCGAGATGCAGGACGCCGCCGCGAAGCTGACTGACAGCGGCAAGGGGGTCGCGGGCTTTGTGGCACGCGGGCTCAAGAACGCCAATGTCCCGGTTTGGACCAGTTTCCTGCTCGGCTACGGCGGCAGCTTCATCGACGCCAAAGGCAAGCTTTTGACCGACAGCAGCGAGGCCATCGACGCGGGCAAGATGTATCAGGTGATGCTTGGCAAATATGGGCCGCCCGGCGTCGCCGGCTTCAACTGGAACGAGTCGCAGAGCTTGTTCCTGCAAGGCAAGGCCGCCATGTGGCTCGACGGCATCGGATTCGCGCAGCCACTCGAGGATCCGACCAAGTCGCGCATCGTGGGCAAGGTCGGCTACGGCGTGATGCCGGCCGGGCCCAAACGACAGGTTTCGGCACTGTTCGGCGACGGCGAAGGCATCTCGACTTACAGCAAGAAAAAAGGTCCGGCATGGTTCTATTTGCAGTGGGCGTCGAACAAAATGAACCAGACGCGGATGCTGCAGGCGGCAGCCGGTGCGCCGGTGCGAAACTCGGCCTACGCCGCGGCGCAGTCGTCGAGCGAATTCAAGGCTCCGAAACAGTGGGTCGAATGCATGCTGACTTCGGCGCGCATCGCCCAGCCGGGCTTGCCGGTGATTTCGCCAGTGACCGAATTTCGCGACGTTTTCGGTGTTGCGCTGACCAACATGATCAATGGCGCCGATCCGGCGGCGGAATTGAAAAAGGCGACCGCCGATTTTCAGCCAGTGCTCGACAAGAGCGAAAAAGCCTGACGCCGTCTTCCCGCGGGCCGTCGCCTCAGCAGCCCGGCGCGCCCGTGATGAAGCGCATTTCTACCGCGCGCATCGATGAACTCGTCTGCGCTTTCGACCGCTTCCCGGCCGGGTTTTCTCGCTCGCCGGCGGAGGGCGTATTACTTTTTCGCCGTGCCGGCGCTGGTCGTGGTTGGCGCGGTGATCATTTTCCCGTGGCTGTTCACCGTCTGGATGAGCGTGTTCGACTGGCGAATCGGATCGGTCGCGCACTTCATCGGACTCGAGAACTATGTCAAGCTGGCTACCAATCAGCGATTCCTCGAATCCATCGTGCACACGTTCTACTTCACACTGCTCGCGGTCGTCTTGCCGTTGATCCTGGGCACCGCGGCGGCGCTTATTTTTCATCGTGAATTTCCTTTTCGCGGAGTGTTGCGCGGGATCTTCACCATGCCAATGATGGCCACGCCGGTCGCCGTTGCGCTGGTGTGGACGATGATGTTCCATCCGCAACAGGGCGTTCTCAATTACCTGCTGTCGCTCGTCGGCCTGCCGCCGTCGCTGTGGGTTTATTCGCAGACGCTGGTGATCCCGAGCCTGGTGCTCGTGGAGGTATGGCACTGGACGCCCCTGGTGATGCTGATCGTGCTTGGCGGACTGGCGGCGCTTCCGACCGAACCTTACGAGAGCGCGAAACTCGACGGCGCCACC
Organism: Casimicrobiaceae bacterium; assembly: GCA_036491495.1. Lineage (GTDB taxonomy): Bacteria > Pseudomonadota > Gammaproteobacteria > Burkholderiales > Casimicrobiaceae > PALSA-1003. Next base: position 8,149 of record DASXBW010000038.1, on the reverse strand, counting down.
GAGTGGCAGCTTTTTCGCTACATCACCTTTCCGTTGCTCGCGCCATTTCTGATCGTGGCTGCGGTGATTCGAACCATTGACGCGTTGAAGGCATTCGACACCATCTACGTCATCAGCCAGGGGGGTCCGGGCACCGCGTCGGAGACCATCAATCTTTACCTGTACCTGCAGGCGTTCGCGTTCTACAACGTCGGCAATGCGTCCGCGGTGGTTGTCGTGTTTTTCGTCATTATTCTCGCCCTCGCGCTGGTGCTCTTGCACGTGCGCGAGAAAACGAAATGGGTCTAGAGAAATGGGCGTAGACAAAGGCCCTTCACCGACCGCATCCCGGGCGCGATTTCGAAGGAAACTGCGCAAACTGGGATTCGCACTCTCCGTAGTCGTCATCGTCTCTCCCGCGATCCTGGTGTTTCTATGGATGCTCTCGCTGTCGCTCAAGAATGAGATCGACAACCTCGCTTACCCGCCGGTGTTCGTGCCGAGTCCGCCGACGCTCGCCAACTTCGTGCAGGTGTTCTCGGAAAACTCGATGGGCCTGTATTTCTGGAACAGCATCGTGGTGTCGGGGCTGGCGACGGTGGTGGCACTGGCTGTCGGCATTCCCGCAGGCTATGGAATCGCGCGCGCGAATGCGCATAAGCTGACGGTACTGATCCTGATCGCTCGCATGACCCCGGCCTTGTCGTATCTGATCCCGTTGTTCACGGTGTTTCAGCTGCTGGGCCTCAACAACACCCTGACCGCGCTGGTCATCACGCATCTGGTGATCACGGTGCCGATCGTCGTCTACATCATGGCCGGACACTTCGAGACCCTGCCGCGCGAGCTCGAAGAAGCGGCACAGATCGACGGCGCAAACGTATGGACGGTGTTCCGCTACGTCGCGTTGCCGCTGGCCAGACCAGGCATAATCGTCGGGACCATTCTCGCCTTCATTTTTTCCTGGAACAATTTCGTCTTCGGCGCGGTGCTTGCCGGCCGCGCGACCCGGACCCTTCCTGCAGCGGTCTACAACGTCCTCACCTTCGAGCAATTGGCATGGGGCCCCTTGGCCGCCGCGGCCATTGTGGTGACGCTTCCGGTATTGCTGCTGACCATTGTGATTCAGAAGGAAATCGTCGTCGGGCTCACCCACGGCGGCGTCAAGGGAGGCTAGTGCGCCTGGTCATCGATCGGACCGGCGAATGCGACTGGGCGTCCCGCCTTGCAGCAGCGCGCGAGCGCCCAATAGAGTCCTGTTCGAATCGCTGAGGCGCACATGGTCCTCGTATTCGGCTCGATCAACATTGACCTCGTCACCCGCGTCGAAAAATTTCCCGACCCTGGCGAAACGGTTTCTGGGATCTCGTTCGCGATCTATCCAGGCGGCAAAGGCGCCAATCAGGCGCTGGCGTCCGCGCGCGCGGGCGCGCCGACATGGCTCGTCGGCGCCGTCGGGCGCGACGCGTTCGCTGCGAATGCACTGGCGCTCGTCAGCGAGGCAGCGGTGGATCTCGCCTACGTCGCCCGGGTCGACGAGCCCACCGGTTGCGCCACGATTCTGGTCTCGGCTACCGGCGAAAATCTGATCGTATCGGTATCGGGTGCCAATGCCCGGGCCGATCCCGGCACCATTCCCGACGCGCTGCTCACCCGCCGTTCGACGGTATCGCTGCAGCATGAGCTTCCCGTCGAGGCCAATCAGGCGCTTGCTGCGCGGGCACGCCGGAATGGATCGCGTGTCGTGCTCAACGCATCACCGTGGCGACCATTGTCACTCGACACGCTATGTTCGGTCGATTACTTAGTCGTCAATGAGGTCGAAGCGGCTGCGCTGGCGGCGGCATTTGATTGGCCACGTTCGCCAGGTGAGCTTGCCCTCGCCGCCGCGGGCACAGTGCGCGGTCTGACGGTAGTGGTGACCCTGGGTAAGGAGGGCGCCCTCGCCGCTCGAGACAGCACACTGCTGCGCATTCAGGCGCCCACTGTCTGTGCGATCGACACCACCGGCGCAGGCGATGCGTTCGGAGGTACACTGATCGCGGCGCTGGACGACGACGCGCCGTTGGACGAAGCGCTTCGACGCGCAGTGGCAGCCGGATCGCTTGCGTGTACCGCCGTCGGTGCTCAACCGTCGTTTCCGGAACGCTCGGCCATCGACACGGTCCTAGAACGGATCGGGCCACTGACGTCGTGATCGACGTAATTTTTCCAATTCCGAGAGTGATCGCCATGCTGAAACGACTTCTGCTGATCTTATTGCTGCTCACCGCGTCCGCGCAGGCCGCCGCCACCGACTACACCGACATCTGGTACATCCCGGCGGAAGCAGGCTGGGGTGTCAACGTGGTCCAGAGCGACACCTTCATGTTTATCACCTTCTTCATCTATGGCGCCGACGGCAAGCCCACTTGGTTCACCGGGCAGGTGACGCAGGATTCCAGCGGCAACTTCAACGGCACGCTCTACTCGACGACGGGAACCTTTTACCTATCGCCTTGGGCTGGTTTCTCCGGCGGGGCGGTCGGCACGGTGTCGTTTCAGCCGTTGGGGCCTGCCACCGCAAAGCTGATCTACACCGTCACCGGCGTGGGCACTGTGACCAAGACCATCCAGCGCCAGAACCTCACCGCCATCACCGTGGGTGGCACCTACAGTGGCGCTCAAAGCGGCGCGTATTCCAACTGCAGCGTGAGCACGAGCAACGGCCCTTATACGGATTTCTTCAATCTGCAAGTCACTCAAATGACCAATGGAACCGTCACCTTCGCGTTTACCTACGCAGCTTTCAATTGCACTTTCTCCGGAACGCTCGTGCAACAGGGTCAGTTATACAGCGTGCCCGGCGCTAGCTATCAATGCGCGGCCGATCCCGCGTTTTCGGCGAACATGACCGAGATCAAGGCCACTGCGCAAGGCATAGAAGGCGTGTTCAGCGCACCGGTGGGAGGGAACTGCCGCGAAGATGCCCACTTTTCCGCCGTTCTGCAATAGCCGATCAAGTTCCTTCGATCGTATCATTTGCCCAGATTGCGCTGACGCACGCATTCAAACAGGCACACCGCGGCAGCCGCCGCGGCATTGAGCGAATCGAAGCCGCCCGGCATGGGAATAGTGACCCTCCTGGCGGCGGCTAAGCGCAGCGCGTCCGACAAGCCCGCTCCTTCATTTCCGATTGCGATCGCGACCGGTGGCGTGAGATCGACGTTGAACAAGGGCTCGCCGTCAGCCGCGACCGCCGCCACCAGCTTCCCCCGGTAGGCGTGCGCCCACTCGACCAGATCGATGTCCTCGAAGATCTGCAAATGGAAGTGCGCGCCCTGCCCGGCACGAAGAACCTTGGGTGACCAGGCAAAGGCGCACTGCGCCGAAAGCAAAACCTGCTCGGCGCCTGCTGCCGCCGCGGTGCGCAAAATGGAGCCCACGTTGCCCGGGTCCTGAATGCCGTCGAGCAGCAGGCAAAATCCCGCGCTCGCTCGATACTCGGGGCGCGGCGCAGCAACGACTGCCATCGCGCCCAGACCCGGCGGAAATTGCGCAAACTCGGCCCACGCGGATTCGGTGACGATGAGGCTGCGCGCCGCGGGGACGCTATCGAGGAGTCTGCGTACGCCTTCGCGCTCCAGCGCCGACTCGACGACGATCAAGGTCTCGGGAGCGCCGTATCGCTCGCAGTAGACCGCGATGACGTGCTCGCCCTCCAGCACACAGCGTCCCGCCTTGCGACGGTCGCGCGAAGACGCAACCAGCCGGGCGGCCTGCTTGAGACGGGGGTTGTCGCGGGAGCTGACGCGCGGCATTGCTTCGAGCCGCTCAGCGCAAAAGGGCCGCGCGCGGTTGCATTCGCGGTGTGGCGCTCATGGTTGTCACTGCGCTGGCAAAACCTTCTTTGAGCAAACTGCCGGGGTCGAGTAGCAGCGAGAGCCTAACGAGCGGGATTGGCGCTCCGCTCGCTGGCTGCGGGCGCACGGGCCGCCGCGTCTTGCGGTAGTTGAAAAAATACTTCGTCGTGGCGAATCATGCCCAGCTCCGAGCGCGCCCGCTCCTCGATCGCCTCGAGCCCTTGTTTGAGATCCCGCACCTCGGCGTCCAGCGCCGCGTTGCGAGTCTTGAGCTCGGCGTTGACTTGCTTTTGCGCTTCGACCTGGCGATCGAGCTCCTTCACCCGCAACCAACCGCCTTTGCCGAGCCACATCGGATACTGCAGGGCGAGGATCAGTGCCGCAAAGATGAGGGCAAGCAGTCGCAAGCGCGGTCAGGCCAATTGGTGGAACGCCTCGCGCCCGGGATAGCTGGCGACGTCGCCGAGATCTTCCTCGATGCGCAGGAGCTGGTTGTATTTCGCGATCCTGTCCGAGCGCGACAGCGATCCCGTTTTGATCTGGCCCACGTTGGTGCCGACGGCGATGTCGGCGATCAGGCTGTCCTCGGTCTCGCCCGAACGATGCGAGATGATCGATGTATAACCCGCACGCATGGCCATGCTGATCGCGGCAAATGTCTCCGACAAGGTCCCGATCTGGTTGATCTTGATGAGGATCGAATTGGCGACGCCTTTGGCAATGCCTTGTTTGAGGATCCTGGTATTGGTCACGAACAAATCGTCGCCGACCAGTTGCACTTTCTTGCCGAGCCTGTCGGTGAGCAGCTTCCAGCCGTCCCAATCGTGCTCCGACATGCCATCCTCGATCGAAATGATCGGGTACTTGTCCACCCAGTTCGCGAGGTAATCGACCATCTGCGAGCGCGTCAGCTTCGCGCCTTCGGATTCGAGCTCGTACATACCGTCCTTGTAATACTCGGACGCGGCGCAGTCGAGCGCCAGCGCGATGTCGGTTCCGGCGGTGTAGCCAGCCTTGTCGATCGCCTCCAGCAGCAATTGCAGCGCGGACTCGTTGGACGGGAGGTTGGGCGCAAAGCCTCCCTCGTCGCCCACCGTGGTTGCCATTCCCTTGGCGTCGATCAGCTTCTTGAGCGCGTGAAAGACTTCCGACCCGTAGCGCAGCGCTTCCCGGAAGGTAGGCGCGCCAAGCGGCACCAGCATGAATTCCTGCATGTCCACGCTGTTGTTGGCGTGCGCTCCGCCATTGATGACGTTCATCAGCGGAACCGGCAGCATCATCTCGCCGGCGCCTCCGAGATAACGGTACAGAGGCAGCGTCGATTCCTCGGCCGCGGCCTTGGCCACCGCCGCCGAGACGGCGAGTATGGCATTCGCACCCAGCCGCGACTTGTTCTCGGTTCCGTCGAGGTCGATCATGGTGCGATCGACAAACGCCTGCTCGGAAGCATCGAGCCCGATGATCGCTTCGCAGATCTCCGTATTGACGTTCTCGATCGCTTTTTGCACGCCCTTGCCGCCATAGCGCGCGGTATCGCCGTCGCGGAGCTCGATCGCTTCCTTCGATCCGGTGGATGCACCCGAGGGAACGGCGGCGCGGCCGCTGATCCCCGACTCGAGGACGACATCGGCTTCGATCGTTGGATTGCCGCGCGAATCGAGAATCTCCCGCGCGATGACATCGACAATTGCACTCATGGTCTGCTTTCCCCGATAGGCGCGACCATGTCAGGCCTCGACGGTCATTAATTCGGTTTCCGGAAACCCGGCCCGCTTTACCGTCGCGTCGAGCTCGACCAGCGTCGCCAGAAGGTCCTGCATGCGAGCGAGCGGCCACGCGTTAGGCCCGTCGGAGAGCGCCCTCGCCGGGTCCGGATGGGTTTCCATGAACACGCCCGCGACGCCGGCCGCGACCGCGGCCCTCGCGAGGACCGGTACGAACTCGCGCCGGCCACCGCTCGATGTTCCCTGCGCGCCCGGCAATTGGACCGAGTGCGTCGCGTCGAAGACAACGGGACAGCCCGTCGCGCGCATGATCGCCAGCGCGCGCATGTCCGAGACCAGATTGTGATAGCCAAAGGACGCGCCGCGCTCGCAGACCATGATGTTGTCGGTGCCGCTAGCTTCGCGCGCCTTGGCAACCACGTTGGCCATGTCTTCCGGCGCGAGAAACTGGCCCTTTTTGATATTCACCGGCTTGCCTGCTGATGCGACGGCGCGGATGAAGTCCGTCTGCCGGCAGAGAAACGCCGGCGTTTGCAATACGTCTACCACCGCAGCAACCTCCGCGATCTCGTCGATTTCATGCACGTCGGTCAGAACCGGCACCCCGACCTGCCGCTTGACCTCGGCAAGAATGCGCAGCCCCTCCTCCATCCCGGGCCCACGATACGACCGTGCGGAACTGCGATTGGCCTTGTCATACGACGACTTGAAGATGAACGGTACCTTCAGCCGCGCACAGATTTCCTTCAGGCGGCCGGCGACATCGATCTGCAATGGTTCGGATTCCACTACGCAAGGACCGGCAATGAGAAACAGAGGCCGGTGCAATCCAACCTCGAAGCCGCAGAGATTCATGCGATCAGGCGACGAGCTGCGCGCGCGCCCGCACCGAATCGCCGATCGAGGCTCGCCGGCGTTCGAGAGCCGCATTGACGAAAGCGATAAACAGCGGATGGCCGCGGCGCGGATTCGAAGTGAATTCGGGATGGAACTGACAGCCGAAAAACCAGGGATGGTCGGCGAGCTCGACCATCTCGCACAAATCTCCGGCGGTTGCGCTCTTGGCCCAAGCGCCGACCGTCAACCCGGCCGCCTCGAGACGCGGCAGGTAGTGATTGTTGACTTCGTAGCGATGCCGGTGGCGCTCGGCGACCGTGGTCGCGCCGTAGATCCGGTGCGCGAGCGATCCCGGCACCACCTCGCAGGGCTGCGCGCCGAGACGCATGGTGCCTCCGAGATCGGAGCGATGGTCGCGGCGCTCAATCGAACCGTCGCGGTTCTGCCACTCGGTGATCAGCGCCACGACCGGGTGCGGGGTCGCGGCATCGAATTCGGTGCTGTTGGCGTTGGCGAGGCCCGCGTTGTGCCGCGCATATTCGATGACTGCCAGTTGCATCCCCAAACAAATGCCGAGATAGGGAATGCCATTCTCGCGCGCATGGCGAATCGCCTTGATCTTGCCCTCGACGCCACGCTTGCCGAATCCACCCGGCACCAGGATCGCATCTACGCCCTTGAGGCAGTCGATACCGTCGCGTTCCACGGCTTCGGAATCGACGTAATGAATGGCGACCTTGCTGCGGGTGTGGATGCCGGCGTGCGTCAATGCCTCCGACAACGATTTGTACGATTCGGTCAGGTCGACATATTTGCCGACCATGGCGATGTTGACTTCGTGCTGCGGATGCACGAGCGCTTCGACAAGGTTGCGCCAGGTCGTGAGATCGGCCGGACGAGGGCTCAAAGAAAGCTTGCGGCAAACGATTTCGTCCAGCCCTTCGGCATGCAGCGCTACCGGAATCTTGTAGATCGAATCGGTATCCAGCGCCGGGATCACGGCCTCCGGCGGCACGTTGGTGAACAGCGCGATCTTGCGCCGGTCGCCGTCGGGCAAAGGCCTGTCGGCGCGGCAGAGCACGACATCGGGCTGGATACCGATCTCGCGCAACTCCTTGACCGAGTGCTGCGTCGGTTTGGTTTTCATCTCGCCCGCGGTGGCGATGAACGGCACCAGCGTCAGATGGATGTAGCAGACGTTGTCGCGGCCGAGAATAATGCCCATCTGCCGGATGGCTTCGAGGAACGGCAACGATTCGATGTCGCCGACGGTGCCGCCGACTTCGACCACTGCGACTTCGGCCTCGATCCCATTCACCGCAGTGGCATTGGCAATCCAGCTCTTGATCTCGTCGGTGATATGCGGAATGACCTGTACCGTGCCGCCGAGATAATCGCCGCGACGCTCCTTGCGGATGACGCTTTCGTAGATCTGGCCGGTGGTGAAATTATTCCGCCTGCTCATCTTCACGTCGGTGAAGCGCTCGTAATGGCCGAGATCCAAGTCCGTCTCGGCGCCATCCTCGGTGACGAAGACTTCGCCATGCTGAAACGGGCTCATCGTTCCCGGATCGACGTTGATGTACGGGTCGAGCTTGAGATTGGTGACGCGGATGCCGCGGGAAGCAAGGATCGCGGCCAGAGACGCGGCGGCGATGCCCTTCCCCAGAGAGGAAACGACGCCACCGGTCACAAAAACGAACTTGGTCATGGACGACAAGTCCCGGAAATTTCTATTCTACCGGAACACCTCATTCGGCACAAACC
>DASXBW010000037.1:0-20023 GCA_036491495.1 Casimicrobiaceae bacterium | reverse complement strand
CTGAGATTTAGCAGGAAAGTCTTCTTTAGCTGCCCAATTATTCTGGCGCGAGATTTGCCGCATACCGGGCAAGACCTCACTGTCGTGCATTCGGTTCGTTTGGATTGGAATGGCCACATCGTGCAGCACTTAGAATAGGTGACGCAATCGGTACTTTAGCCGATGCAATCCCATCACCAGCCGCCAACTGCGCGAGCTGATAACCCCCTGATAGCTAGAGGCGTCGCCTTGGTTGAGCTTCATGAAGTCGCGCAGGCGCTGTTCCTTTTCAATCAGCAATTTCTGATACATGGCCAGTAAGCCATCCCGTCCCTGTGTTCGAATATGAAGTTCGAGCATGTCTTGCTCCGTCAAGGTATGCCCGACCCGCAGGTTAGCTGGAAGCGGCTGCGGAACGTAGAAGGTCGTGTGAGGAGCTAAAACTTCCTCAGCGGGCCGGTCCTTCGTGTACAGGTATATGGAGAACGATTTGCGTGACAGATGTTGCTTGTCTGGTGGCAGCGCGATGCGCCGGAATCCATGCCACGAATATTCATTGGTCTCAAAGATGACCGCCCGATTGAATAGCGGAAGGAAACTCGCGATTTCGTCCACGACCGCGTTGTGCGGATCCGAATGCAGCTCGAGCGTACCTCCCCATGCTTCTTCCCATTCCTTGTTTAGATAAATTAGCAGGTTGATGCGACGGTGCAGCATGTTGCGCTCGTCGATGTTGAAATCGATGTGAACATCGAGGCCTTGACCGCTGAGGTTATTGTGCGTACCCCCGCCAAATAGCGTCTTGTCCGCAATTAAGTCCTGGATGCCGGTGAGCTTGCTCATGGCATCGAGGAACGCCTCGGAATTTATGTATTGGTAGAAGGCCCTGTAGAACTGGCTTATATCTGAGACGCGTTCAACGACGGCCTTGCGGCCAATCAATCCAAGTTCGTTCGTCGCACGCTTTTCATCGAATGCGGGGAAGTCCCGGAGCAGCGATTCACAACTGCCCGACGTGAGAAAGTTGTCGATTGCCACATGGCGGAACGGCTTGGCTTGCTGAAACGCAAGTTGAATTTCCGATGCGCGCCCGATTACATCCGGATGGATCATGTCAGGTGTAAATTGCCAGAGTGTTGACTTCAGGTGCTTTTATCAATCGATGCAAGGGATCGTCGAGAGCGTTCCGTCGGGGGCGCCGCGCGACGGCACCCGTGAGCGTTCCCCAGTGGTTGAGCCAAAACGGACTGGCCGGCTCGCGCGCGCATTATATCGGTGATACCCTTCTTTCCGTCGCGATTCGGGTGCAAGGCGGGAATTCAGTCATGCCGAGGGCACAACGGCAATAATTTACACACACCTGGCGGGAAAGCGTAGCCGCTGCACCAGTGCCACCATCCCCCGCACTAAGCGATGCATGGCATGAGTCCCGCGCGAAGATCGGTCCGTTCGATGCTACGACCAGGATCAAGACTCGGAGAGCTTTTCCGGCAATTACGACTGTCGCGGGCACCGCGCGTATCGGCTTCGACCGACGAACCGCAGATCGACTTCCGTTGCAACATCTGCGGTTCATTCAACACCGTTGCCTTCGCGGCGCTGCAACGCGAGCAGCCCTCGTGCCCAAAGTGCGGCTCGACAGTGCGCGACCGCGCCATGGTGCATCTGGTGACTAGCGAACTATTGGGCCGCAGCGTCGTGCTGCCGGACATGCCACGTCCGCTCGAACTTCGCGGAATCGGCCTCTCCGATTCCACAACGTACGCCGAACCGCTCGCGCGAAAGTTCGCGTACACCAACACCCATTTTGATGCCGAGCCCATGCTCGACATCGCCAACGTGGCGCCCGAGCACTACGCACGCTACGACTTCATCATCGCCAGCGACGTGTTCGAGCACGTTGTGCCGCCGGTGGCGCGCGCATTTACGAATGCCAGGCGCATGCTCAAATCCGGTGGTGTGCTGATCTTTTCGGTCCCGTTCATGCTTACCGACGACACGATCGAACACTTTCCCGAATTGCACGACTACCAGCTGATCGAATCGGCGAACGGGTGGCGGCTCGAAAACCGTACTGCCGACGGTCGCCACCAGACGTTCACCGACCTGGTGTTTCACGGTGGCATCGGGGCGACACTGGAAATGCGACAGTTCTCACTCACATCAGTGGAACGTGAGTTTGCCGCGGCTGGCTTTTCCCGCATGCGTGTCGCCGACGAAGTATTTCTTCCCTACGGTATCTACTGGCCGGAGCCGTGGTCGGTTCCGATGGTCGCCTATGCGTGACGCCAACATATCGCAGGGGAGGAGCCTCAGCGTCGCGTGCCGCGCTCGATCGCAACGCCGATCTGCTTCACCCCGGCGAGCGGCGCGAGCTTGCACACTCTGACGCTCGCCCATGGCGCTCCAAACTCGCGGCACAGGATTTCCGCGATCGCTTCGGCAAAGCGCTCGAGCAGCTTATGCGTATGGTCCGCGGCGAGGGCCTGAAGGCGCTTCACGACCGCCGTGTAATCGAGTGCATCCTCGAAACGGTCGCTGCTGAATACCAACGCCGAGGGCAACTCGAACTCGAGATTCACCAGCAGTGGCTGTGCCAGGTGCTGTTCCCACTCGTAGACACCGATGCGTGTCTCGATGCGCAGATCGTTGATGAAAATTCGGTTCACGGTCCGTGGAAAACGCGTGGGAAGTGAATGGAAATGAGGAAAAACATGCGTAACGTAGTAGCAGGCGTGCTCGCGATGCTTTGCTACAATTCATCGCGCCTGACTGCCACGCATTGTAGATGAATCCTTCGCTTGCCACCCTTGCCGTCATCGTCGCGGCGTACCTGATCGGATCCGTTTCGTTTGCGGTGGCCGTAAGCAAGCTTTTCGGACTGCCGGACCCGCGCAGCTATGGCTCGGGCAATCCGGGCGCGACCAATGTGCTGCGCACCGGCAACAAGGCAGCCGCGCTGCTGACGCTCTTCGGTGACGGCGTCAAGGGGTTTGCCGCCGTCGTGATCGCCTATCACCTGGGTGTTAGCTGGGGTGACGCGTCGCTCGCGACCGCGGGAGCCGCGCTCGCCGTTTTTATCGGACACCTGTATCCGATCTTCCATCGTTTCGCCGGCGGCAAGGGTGTCTCGACAGCGGCTGGCGTCGCATTCGGCCTGTCCTGGCAGCTCGGGCTCGCGGCGCTTGCCGTCTGGCTCGCCGTCGCGTTCGCGTTTCGCTTTTCTTCGCTGGCCGCGATCGTCACTGCCATCGCGACACCACCGCTGGGTTTTTATTTCCTCGGCAACTGGCCGGAAGCGTGGGCGCTGATTCCCATCGCCCTGCTCCTGGTGCTGCGGCATCGGGCCAACATCCGCAAGCTGCTCGCCGGCAACGAAACCAAGATCGGAGCCTGAGCTCTGGTTTTTTGCTTAAGCTTATGACGGCGTGGAGAGGTCGGCGAGCTCCCACCGCGGCCTGACGGTGAAGGCATAATCGTCGATGGCCCCCCGTCGCAAACGTAGCGCGCCGACCAATGCAATCATTGCGCCGTTGTCGGTGCAAAATTGGAGGTCGGGGTAGAACACTTCGGCGCCGCGTTTGCTCGCTGCCGCGCTCAGCCGTTCGCGCAGCGCGCGGTTCGCGCCTACGCCGCCGCCGACGACCACCCGCGAAAACGTGGTCTGGTCGAGCGCCGCGAGTGTCTTCGCGACAAGAACGTCGACGATCGCGTCTTCGAAGCCGCGCGCGACGTCCGCCTTTTGCACGGCGAGCGCGTCCTGAGCGCGCACCAGCATCAGCACCGCGGTCTTCAATCCGGAAAAGCTCATATTGAGGTCGCCGCTATCCTTCATCGGCCGCGGCAAGATGACGGCGCCCGGTCGCCCAGTTTCGGCGAGCTTTGCCAGCGCCGGGCCGCCTGGATAACCAAGGCCGAGAAGCGTTGCGGTCTTGTCGAACGCTTCGCCGGCGGCGTCGTCGAGCGTGTCCCCCAGCAGCGTGTAGTCGCCGACCTCCGCCACCGCGTAGAGCTGCGTGTGCCCTCCCGAAACCAGCAGTGCGACGAACGGAAACGCAGGCTTCGGGGTGCCGAGCAGCGGCGACAGCAAGTGAGCCTCGAGGTGATGGACCCCGAGCGTTGGCTTGCCCAAAGCAAAGCCGAGCGCCGTTGCCACGCTTGCCCCGACCAGCAAGGCTCCGGCAAGCCCCGGCCCTTGCGTGTAGGCGATGCCGTCGAGGTCGGCGAGGACCTTCCCCGTTTCGACCAGCAAGTTTTCTACCAGCGGCACTACCCGGCGAATATGATCCCGCGAAGCGAGCTCCGGTACGACACCGCCATAGGCTTGATGCATCGCCGTCTGGGAATGCAACGCGTGCCCCAGCAGACCCTGCGCGCTGTCATAAAGCGCAACGCCCGTTTCATCGCACGAGGTCTCTACTCCTAAGACCAGCATCGGACCAGTATAGCCGCGGCATGCGTTCGATCGGTCCGCTAGCGAATCTGCACAGGATGCGCGCGCCGCTTGCGGCCATCGCCAGCGAATTTGGCACAGGCGCCTTGCGCGGCTGGTCGGCGGTCGCTATACTTATGGGCTGTTCCAGACTATTGCTGCCCAAAGGATTCGACAAATATGCCTAGCGTTCGCGTTCGCGAGAACGAGCCCTTCGAAGTGGCCCTGCGCCGCTTCAAGCGCACCATCGAGAAGACGGGCCTCTTGACCGAGCTGCGCGCCCGCGAGTTCTACGAAAAACCGACCGCCGAGCGGAAGCGCAAGCTTGCTGCCGCCGTCAAGCGCCACTACAAGCGCCTGCGCAGCCAGCAGTTGCCGCCCAAGCTCTACTAAAGCAAAACGCGCCGAGTCGAACTCCAGGGGCGAAGCGATTCGCCCCTTTTTGCTTTTTCGAGACCGCCCATGACGCTCAAAGAACGCATTACCGAGGACATGAAGAACGCCATGCGTGCCAAGGAAGCGGCGCGCCTGTCGACGATACGCATGCTGCTCGCGGCGATGAAACAGCGCGAAGTCGATGAGCGCATCGAGCTTGCCGACGCGGAAGTGGTAGCGATCATCGACAAGATGATCAAGCAGCGCCGGGAGTCCATCGTCCAGTTCGACGCCGGAAACCGACCGGACCTCGCGGCGGCGGAACGCGCCGAAATCACGCTATTGCAGGCTTACATGCCCCAGCCGCTCTCGGAAACGGAGATCGATGCGCTGATCGCCAGCGCCGTGGCGGATATCGCACAGGGCGGGGCCGTCGGGATGGCGGCAATGGGCAAGGTCATGGCCGCGATCCGGCCGCAATTGGCTGGCCGGGCCGACATGAGCTTGGTGTCGGCCAAGGTCAAAAGCAGGCTTAACAGCTGACCGGAGCGCCGGGCCTGCCTACGCTCGACTAAGGCTCGAAGGGATTTCTGGCAGACCCGATATCGTCGCCTATAATGTATTTCATGGGCCCCGTGGTGTGTGTCAGCTGTACCATGGTCCGGCGGGGTTGAGACCATGATTCCTAACGAGTTTATTCAAACGCTGCTGAGCCGGGTCGACGTCGTGGCGGTCGTCGATCGGTACGTCCCGCTCAAAAAAGCGGGTACTAACTTCGTAGCCTGCTGCCCCTTCCACAGCGAAAAGACACCCTCCTTCACCGTAAGCCCGACCAAGCAGTTCTACCACTGCTTCGGATGCGGTGCCCACGGCACGGCCATCAGCTTCCTGATGGAATTCGGCGGCAAGCCTTTTCCCGACGCGGTCGAGGAACTCGCCCGCGATGCCGGCCTCGAAGTCCCACGCACCCAGGTCCCACCGGCCTCAGGCGGCCACGACGAAGCCCTCGATCTGTCGGGCGTGTTGCTGCAGGCCGCTAAATTCTATCGCCTACAGCTCAAGGAGTCGGAGCGGGCAATCGCCTACCTCAAAGGGCGGGGCTTGAGCGGACCGGTCGCGGCGCGTTTCGGGATCGGCTACGCGCCGGACGACTGGCAGCCCTTGGCTGGCGCATTTCCCGACTATCAGAGCAAGGTGCTGGAAATTGCGGGTCTGGTGATCGCGGGGGACGCCGGGAAACGCTACGACCGCTTTCGCGACCGCATCATGTTTCCGATCCATGACGGGAGCGGGCGCGTGATTGGCTTCGGCGGGCGCGTCCTCGACAAAGGAGAGCCCAAATATCTCAACTCCCCGGAAACGCCCTTGTTTTCCAAGGGCCGAGAGCTCTACGGGATGTTTCAGGCGCGGCCTGCCATTCGCGCGGCCGGCAAGGTCGTGGTGGTCGAGGGCTATATGGACGTCGTCGCGCTCGCGCAGAACGGCGTGGAATTCGCGGTGGCGACGCTGGGCACGGCGACCACACCGACGCATGCACAAAAGCTTTTCCGTGTCACCGATACCGTCATTTTCTGCTTCGACGGAGACGAGGCTGGCCGCCGCGCGGCATGGCGCGCGCTCGAAAACACGCTTTCGGTGCTCGCCGACGGCAAGGACGCGAGATTTTTATTCCTTCCCGACGGCGAGGACCCCGACGACTATATTCGCCAGCGCGGCAAGTCCGCGTTCGAGGCCTTACTGGATGAAGCCACGCCTTTGTCCGACTTTCTCCTGAGTGAGCTCACCGCGCGCCACCCTCCACGCTCGGCAGAAGGACGGGCGGCACTCGTCAATGCCGCCAAGCCGCTCCTGGGCCAGCTTTCCGCGCCGATCTTCTGCGCGCTGCTCCGGCAGCGGCTGGCGGAGCTTGCCGGGTTGCCTGAACGGGAGATGACGGCATTGCTACCCGTCCAGCAAGCCGTTGCCGCCACCCCGCCGCTACGCAGAGGCGCAGTCTCCCGCCCCGCTCCCTCACTGATCCGCGGCTTGATTCAATGCGTGCTACTGCAGCCTGAGCTGGTGCGGCGCATTCCCGTGCCCAAGCCGCTGGGGCCCAATGTCGACGGCGCTGCATTGGCGGCGTTGGTTGCATTTTGCGAAACGAGCAAGGCGCCGCTCACGACCGCGGGTGTCATGCAGCACTTCGCCGGCGGGACCTACGAAGACCTATTCGTCGCAGCGATTACCGCGGCCGAAAACGAAGGCCTGACCGCCGAATTACTGGAAACCGAGCTTGTCGAAGCTGTTAATCGGTATTGGCTAAATGCACAAAAGAGGGGCGACAGCGCCGAATCGCGTCGCGCGCCGCCGGCCGAGCTTTCCGTGGAGGAGACCGAACGTGCGCGCCAGCGGCAGCTGGCCCGCGACCGCGTCGGGGGTGGAACTTGATGACCCTTGGCTCGGTTAAGCGCATGTTATAATTTGAAGTTTTCCCGAGTCGCCCCAATCTCGGAAGAACCCAGAAACAGCGGTGCGCTCGCTAAGGAGTCGCGCCCAAACAGTAGGACGACCATGGCCAGAAAAGCCCTGAAGCCCGTGAAGAAATCGCGCCCCCAGTCCAAGATGAAAGCCAGCCGCAAAGCAAAGCCGCGCTCGAAGCCGGCACGCAAGCGCCCGACACCCAAGTCACGTGCGCCAAAACGGCATTTGCCGAAGCGGACGAAGGCGAAAACCGGGTCGAAGAAAGCGGCGAGAAAAAAGCCGGCGTCCGCCAAGTCGGTTCGCTCGTCGAAGAAGTCAGCGCGGCCTGTCGCCAGGAAGAAGCCCTTGAAGAAGGTCTCGAAGAAGCCTTCGCTGAAAACTTCAAGCCACGCAGCGGGAAAGACTTCGGGCAGGTCGATTGCCAAGGCTACCGCCCTCAAGCCCGTCGCCCTTACGACGAAAACGGCGGCAACAAAAGCGAATGGCAAAGGGGGCAAGGCGGCCGTCGCGGCTCCGGCTGCGGTCAAGCCGTCCCCAGGTGAAATCGCGGCGCGACTGTCCGCCAAGCGAACCGAAAAAGCGCTCGCCGAAGGCAAGGTGCGAAGCGGCAAGAACGGCAGCGTCGAGTTGCGCAAGCTCGAGTTGTCGCCGGCCGAGGCGGAAGCGCGCAAGACCCGGCTGAAGAACCTGATCGTGCTCGGCAAGGAGCGCAGCTACCTCACTTACGCCGAAATCAACGATCACCTGCCTGACGACATTCTCGACGCCGAGCAGATCGAAGGCATCATCTCCATGATCAACGACATGGGGATACAGGTCTACGACGAAGCTCCCGATGCCGAGACGCTGCTGATGTCCGAGGCGGCACCTACCGCCGCCGCTGACGACGTGGACGAGGAAGCCGCCGAGGCCGCAGCTTCAACGCTGGACTCGGAATTCGGCCGCACCACCGACCCGGTGCGCATGTACATGCGAGAAATGGGCTCGGTCGAGCTCCTTACCCGCGAAGGCGAGATCGAAATCGCCAAGCGGATCGAGGAAGGCCTGAAGTACATGATCATGGCGATTTCCGCCTGTCCGATGACCGTCGCCCAGATTCTCGACCTCGCCGCCAAGATCGAGCGTGACGAGCTCAAGATCGACGATGTCGTCGACGGATTGATGGACTTCACCGAGACCCTCGCAACCATCGACGAAGATGAAGAGGAAGGCGAGGAAGGCGAAGACAACAGCGGAGCGATCGCTGCGGAAAACCTCGAGCGTCTGAAGGTTGCGGGACTCGAGCGCTTCGCGGTGATTCGACGTCTGTACACGCGCATGCTGGCCATTCTGCAAAAGGAAGGTTACAAGGCGCCGAAATACCTCGAGCTGCAGAAGAAGATTTCCGCCGAGCTGATGCAGATCCGTTTCGGAGCGCGCCAGGTCGAGCGGCTTTGCGACAGCGTGCGCTGCGAGGTCGATAATATCCGTCAGACCGAGCGCAAGATCCAGGACCTGGTGGTCAACAAGGGCGGCATGCCGCGGCCCGAGTTCATCAAGAAATTCCCCGAGCATGAAACGAGCCTGCGCTGGATCGACCGCGAGATCGCCGGGCACCACCCTTATAGCGAGACGCTGACCCGCTTCCGGCAGGCGATCGTCGAGCAGCAGCACAAGCTTCTCGATCTGCAGAAGCGGGTGATGATCCCCTTGAAGGACTTAAAGGAGATCAACAAGCAAATGTCGACCGGCGAAGCCAAGGCGCGCAAGGCCAAACGCGAGATGACCGAGGCCAATCTGCGGCTGGTGATCTCGATCGCCAAGAAGTACACCAACCGCGGTCTGCAGTTCCTCGACCTGATCCAGGAAGGCAACATCGGCCTGATGAAGGCCGTGGACAAGTTCGAATACCGCCGCGGATACAAGTTCTCGACCTACGCGACGTGGTGGATCCGGCAGGCGATCACACGCTCGATCGCCGATCAGGCGCGCACGATCCGGATTCCTGTGCACATGATCGAGACGATCAACAAGATGAACCGGATCTCGCGCCAGATCCTGCAGGAAACCGGGCAGGAGCCCGACCCGGCGCTCCTTGCCGAGAAGATGGAAATGCCGGAGGAAAAAATCCGGAAAATCCTGAAGATCAGCAAAGAGCCGATTTCGATGGAGACGCCGATCGGCGACGACGACGATTCGCATCTGGGCGACTTCATCGAGGATGCGAGCACGGTCGCGCCGATCGACGCCGCGGTCAACGCCAGCCTTCGCGACGTATGCAAGGACGTGCTGGACACGCTGACGCCACGCGAGGCGAAAGTGCTGCGGATGCGCTTCGGGATCGAGATGAACACCGACCACACGCTGGAGGAGGTCGGCAAGCAGTTCGACGTTACGCGCGAGCGGATCCGGCAGATCGAAGCCAAGGCACTGCGCAAATTGCGTCATCCTTCGCGGTCGGAGAAGCTGCGCAGCTTCATCGAAGGCGAGGGCTAGCGAAGTGGAGGTCGCGGCGACGCCTTTTTACGCCCCCGAGAAAAGCGCCGCAGTCGCGGCGTTTTTCTTTGGCGCTCCAGCGCAACGGCGCCCATCTCCGAATCGGACTTTAATTCGGCGTGAGCTCGAGGGTGGCGATCAGGTGTCTCGCATCGTCGGGATCGACGTGCATGGCAAAGCCGAGTGCAGTGGCGAGCGCATGCATCGGGGTATTCACTGCCAGGATGCTTCCGGCCAGCCGGAGCAAACCGCGCCGCCGCGCGCCGTCGATCAGCATTTCCATCAGGGCGCGGCCGAGTCCGTACCCTTGCCAGTCATCGGCAAGTACGATGGCGAATTCGGCGCTCTCGGCCTGTTCGGTTTCGGCAACGTAGCGCGCGATTCCGACGATTGTGTCGTCCCCTGAGGCATCGTCCAGCGCGACCAGCGCCATTTCCCGCGTGTCGTCGATGTTCGTGAATTGCTGCACCAGCCGCGGCGTGAGCTCCGCCAGATGCTGCATGAAACGCATGTAGCGGCTGTGCTTGGACAAACCCGCGAAGAATGCGCGGTCCATGCTTGCATCCGCCGGGCGGATCGACCGTACTCGAACACGCCGACCATTGCGCAGCGTCAGCGTCGTTTCGAGCTTAGAAGGATCGGGATCGATCGCCATCGCCGGAAGCTGACGCGAGCTGCCCATCGCGTCATGCGCATCGTGTCAATCACGTCATCGAGTCTACCGCAACGCGAGCCGACGACCCTTCGCCGGTCCGCTATAATCAGCGCCGAATCCGCGTGCGGGCCTGTAGCTCAGTTGGTTAGAGCAGAGGACTCATAATCCTTTGGTCGCTGGTTCGAGTCCAGCCGGGCCCACCCCGTCTTTTAGGTTTGGTGCAAGGTTCTTGCGTCTATTCTTGCTCTGACGTAGCCAGATCGTAACCACCAAGCAGCGCGTCGAGCCGATTGGCAGCTTTCGCGAGATGGTCGGGCGCCAGATGCGCATAAGCGTTCGACCATGACCGACGAGCGCCAGCCGCTCCCGCCCCTCTGAAGCAAGGAGTTCCGATGCGCATCGAGACCGAGATAAAGTTGGACTTCAAGGACGTGCTGATCCGCCCGAAGCGAAGCACACTTTCGACACGCTCGAACGTCGATGTGTCGCGCGAGTTTCGTTTCCGGCACGCGCAGGTCGATTATCACGGCGTGCCGATCATCGCGGCCAACATGGATACCACCGGGACGTTCGAGATGGCGCGCGCGCTGGACCCGTTTCTGCTCTCGACGGCATTGCACAAGCATTACGCGGTGGACGAGCTCGTCGCGTTCTTCACGGGTCTCGAGCGCAAATCCGCCGCGTTCTATTCGATGGGCATTGCCCCGGCGGAGGAGGAAAAGTTCGGCCGCGTGATGGAGGCGGCGAAGACTGGTGCCGATGCGGCGGTCCGCTACGTATGTATCGACGTGGCCAATGGCTATACCGAGGGCTTCGTGCGCCTGGTCGCAAAGATTCGCGACCGCTATCCGCACCTCGTCATCATGGCCGGTAACGTCGTTACGGGCGAGATGACCGAAGAGCTGATCCTCTCGGGCGCGGACATCGTCAAAGTGGGTATCGGTCCCGGATCGGTATGCACCACGCGCAAGATGACCGGCGTCGGCTACCCGCAACTCTCCGCGATTGTTGAATGTGCGGATGCTGCGCACGGGCTCGAAGGCCACATCTGTGCCGACGGCGGTTGCGCGACGCCAGGCGATGTTGCGAAAGCATTCGGCGGAGGTGCCGACTTCGTGATGCTGGGCGGGATGTTCGCCGGCCACGACGAATGCGCAAGCGATGTCGTCGACCGCGATGGCCAGAAGTACCAGCGCTTCTACGGAATGAGCAGCAGGAGCGCGATGGAGAAATACGCGGGAGGCGTGGCACAGTACCGCGCGCCCGAGGGTAAGGAGGTACTCGTGCCCTGCCGGGGTCCGGTCGACGCAACTGCGCAGGAGATACTGGGCGGCGTGCGCTCGGCATGCACCTACGTTGGAGCGCGGCGTTTGCGCGAGCTGTCGAAGCGAACTACGTTCGTGCGCGTTTCGCAGCAGTCGAATGAGGTTTTCGGGCGCTCATAGTCCAGCCGAGCATACTCCTGACTCGCGGCGGCAAACGCAACCATCGCATCCGCGAAGTCGCGTTCTCGGCTACCGCGCGAGAGCAAAAACTAAGAGCGATTTCCCAGAATTCGACGCGTGCGTGGGTCCTTGCGCGCGGAATTCCTTTGCTGCACGATCCGTGTCGCATTGTCTTCGGTGAACAGTTCCATGCACGTCTGTTTCAATTGCGCCGCGGCGCGAGTGGCCACGATGGCGAGGGGCGCTTCAGTCCAGGCCGGCTAGCGCCTTAGGGACTTGCCGGCAAGCCAGGACGCGCCGTCGGCGTAGAGGCGCTCGACTTCGGCGCCCTTGAGCATGGGCATGTCGCGCTTGATGGTGAAACCTATCCTCGTCTGCGCATACGCCAGATGACGGTAGCCTTCAGGAAACTCGACAAGGAGCGTCGCGTCGAGCTTGAGCGCCGTGCCGGGACCGATGGGGTCGATGCGATCCTTTTCATAGATCGGCTGGCGCAGCACGATCGCCCATCTCTCGTCACGCTTCTCGAAAAAATCGTAAAAACGTCCCGTGCACAGCACGTCGCATGCAACCCCGTCCACCTCGGCCCGCTGCGAAATGGTCATCTTGGTCTGCGCGATCGCACGCGTGCCCACAACGTCGATCGACGATCCGCCGAGAAAGTGAAGGATGCTGACGCCCTTGTTCCAGCCTTCGCGGCTGACTTCGATAAAGCGCTCGGCGGATCCCTGGAACCAGGTCGCCATCATGCGCGCCTCCGGATGCCAGACGGTGCGGAAGCGTTCCCAGTCTCCGGAGTCGCGCCACAGCACCCAGTTTTCAATGACCTCGCGAATGCGCGTGCGCTCGAGCAATGCGGTATCCATCTGTATCGCGCTCCTGTATCGATGCGCTGGGTGAGGATTGCGGACATTCTAGCAATCCTGCTTTACTGGGGCCTAGCGAAGGGGTAACAGCTTCCGCACACTGCGTCATCGCCGCGAAAGCGGAGACCTAGTGGCGTTCGTTAAAAAGACACTGGATTCCCGCTTCCGCGGGAATGACGATATCGGGTAGCGATCGCCACCCGCCTCGACGGCAGCGTACCGCTCGCGCTTCTTTGCTGGCGTCTCCGATTATGAGATGCTGGCGTGACCTGCTCCTATCGCGCGGCAACGCCATTCACCCGAACCGGATTTCACGTTGAGCTCTCCCGCAAGCGCTTCCTCGTCGACGCCGTCGGTCCTGGTGTGCGGCGGCGGCATTGGCGGCTTGGCGGCCGCGCTGGCGCTTGCCCAGCAGGGTGTCCGCGTCAAGGTTCTCGAGCAGGCGCAGGAGCTCGGCGAGATTGGCGCCGGCGTTCAGCTGGGGCCGAACGCCTTTTCGGCCTTCGACGCCTTGGGCATCGGCGAGCGCGCCCGCGATCGCGCGGTCTACACCGAACGCCTGACGCTGCGCGACGCGGTCGACGGCAGCGATATCGCAAGCGTGCCGGTCGGTGACGCGTTTCGCGCCCGCTTCGGCAATCCGTACGCGGTCATCCACCGCGCCGACATCCACCTGTCGCTGTTGGAAGGTGTGCGGGAGAACGGCCAGATCGAGCTCCATACTTCCACCCGCGTCGAGAGGATCGAGCAAACCGGCGACCGCGTGGCCATCATCGACCAGCGCGGGCGCTCGTTCGAGGCCGACGCGGTCATCGGATGCGATGGCGGCAAGTCGACGGTGCGCCAACAATACGTCGGCGACAACGCGCGGGTATCCGGTCACGTCGTCTACCGAGCCGTGGTCGACGAAGCGGAGTTTCCGGCGGATCTGAAGGAGAACGCCCCGGTGGTGTGGTGCGGCCCCAATTGTCACCTGGTGCATTACCCGCTGCGCGGTGGGCAGCAGTACAACGTCGTCGTCACCTTTCACAGTCGCCAGGCCGAAACCTGGAGCATCACCGAGGGCAGTCAGGAAGAAGTGCTGTCCTATTTCACCGGCATCGTGCCGCGGGCGCGCCAACTGCTCGGCTTGCCCAAGAGCTGGAGACGATGGGCGACCGCCGATCGCGAGCCGATCGCGCAGTGGACCTTCGGCCGCGCGACGCTTCTAGGCGATGCGGCGCATCCGATGCTGCAATACCTCGCTCAGGGGGCGTGCATGGCGCTCGAGGACAGCGTCACGCTGGGTGAAGCCGTGCGCGCCAGTGACGGCGATCTCGCTGCGGCCTTCGAGCGCTACCAGCGCTCACGCGTCACCCGGACCGCGCGGGTGTTGCTGATGACGCGTGAGATGGGGCGCATCTACCACGCCAAAGGCGTCGAACGGCTGGTGCGCAACGACCTCTGGAAGGGCCGCACCCCGGAGCGATTCTATGACGCGCTCGAATGGCTGTATGGCTGGAAGCCGGACCGCTGCCTCGCCGATTGACCCGACCGCTTTTTTGCGGGCACCGGAAATTTGGTCGACGATCGACAAGCAGCACGACCGATTCGGATAAGATTGGCGATGGAGGAATGACATCATGCTGTTCGCCCAACCTGACGTGACTGACGAGCGTAAGGCGTTTTACGAGCGTATCGACCTGGAGAGCCTCACTCCCCTGTGGGAGGCTCTCGGCAACCTGGTGCCGCCGACACCGGCCACGCCCTGCGTGCCGGCGCTCTGGCGCTACGAACAGATGCGCCCATACCTGATGGAGGCCGGGCGTCTCATCAGCGCGCGCGAAGCGGAGCGGCGCGTCCTGGTACTGGAGAATCCGGGGCTGCGCGGTGCGTCGTCGATCACCCACAGCCTGTACGCCGGCCTGCAGCTTATCCTGCCCGGCGAGGTTGCGCCGAGTCACCGCCACACCCAATCGGCGTTGCGTTTTGTCGTCGAAGGCGAAGGTGCGTACACCGCCGTCGACGGCGAGCGGACCACCATGCATCCGGGGGACTTCATCATCACGCCATCGTGGACGTTTCACGATCACGGCAACCCCGGCAAAGAGCCCGTCATCTGGCTCGATGGCCTCGATATTCCGCTGGTAGCGTTCTTTGATGCGGGCTTCGCCGAGCGCTATCCCGAGGAGGTGCAGCCTGTCACCCGGCCCGAAGGCGACGCGCTCGCGCGCTACGGCGCCAACATGTTGCCGCTCGAGAACACTGCCGGCTCGCGCACCACGCCGGTGTTCAGCTACCCTTATGCGCGCAGCCGCGAGGCGCTGGAGCAGCTTCGCCGTCACGGGGATCCGCATCCGTCGCATGGGCTGAAGATGCAATACGCGAACCCCGCGACCGGGGGCTATCCGATGCCGACCATCGGCACCTTTATCCAGTTATTGCCCGCCGGTTTCGAGGGTGCGTCTTATCGCGCGACGGACGGGACCGTGTATTGCATTGTCGAAGGAAGCGGCCGCAGCGTGGTGGGAGGCAAGATCTTCGAATGGACGCCGCACGATATTTTCGTGGTGCCGTCTTGGTGCGAGGTGTCGCATCAGGCTGATCAGGATGCGGTGTTATTCAGCTATTCCGACCGACCGGTGCAAAAAGCCCTGGGCTTATGGCGCGAGGAAGCACCCGTGACAAAAATCAGCCAGAAAAGTTAATCCGTGAGGAGGAGCTAGCGATGAGGCAACAGACGCACAGGGGCCGATGGAGCCGATGGGTTTGCGCGGCGAGCGTATTGCTTTTCGCGAGCGGCCCGGTCTGGGGCCAGGCGGCGGTGAAGATCGGCGTCATCGCCGAATTCTCGGGCCCCTTCGCGGATTACGGTTCGCAGATCCTGGGCGGAATGAAAACCTACCTCCAGCAAAACGGCGACGTTTTCGGAGGCAAGAAGATCGAGATCGTGGTGAAGGACACGACCGGCGCGGCGCCCGACATCGCCAAGCGCCTAGCGCAGGAAACGGTGACCCGCGACAACGTCGACATTCTCGCGGGGTTCGGTTTGACGCCTAACGCGCTGGCCGTCGCGCCGGTCGCCACCGAAGCGAAGAAGCCAATGGTGATCATGAATGCCGCCACGTCGGTGATCACCACCCGTTCACCGTACATCGTACGGGTTTCGCATACGCTGCCTCAGGACACCCAGCCGATGGCGCAGTGGGCGGCGAAAAACGGCATCAAGCGGGTATTCACCCTGGTCTCCGATTACGGCCCTGGCCAGGATGCCGAGGCAGCATTCGTCAAGGCATTCAAGGCGGCCGGCGGGGATATCGTCGAGAGCGTGAGAACGCCTCTCGCGAATCCGGATTTCGCTCCGTTCATCCAGCGCGTCAAAGACGCGAAGCCCGAAGCGGTGTTCGTCTTTCTTCCGCCGGGAAGCCAGACCATCGCCTTTATCAAGGGCTACGAGGAACGCGGGCTCAAGGCCGCGGGCATCAAGATCATCGCCACCGGCGACCTGACCGATGATGGCACCTTGCAGGCGATGGGCGACGGCACGATCGGCATCGTCACCAGCTTCCACTATTCGGCGGCGCACGATTCCCCGGAGAACAAGGCCTTCCTCAAGGCGTACACGGAGACCAATGGCACGCGGCTGCGCCCCAACTTCATGGCCTGCGCCGGCTACGACGGCATGGCAGCGATTGCCGAAGCGTTGAAAAAGACACAAGGCTCCACCGATCCGGACAAGCTCTTGAGCGCGTTCAAGGGCATGAAACTGACGAGCCCGCGTGGGCCGATCATGATCGATCCCGAGACTCGCGATATCGTGCAGGCGGTCTACATCCGGCGTGTCGAAAAGCTGAACGGGCTTCTCTATAACATCGAGTTCGATAAATTCCCCGAGGTCCGCGACCCCGGCAAATGAGGCAACCAAGCACTCCCGGCAAGAGGGCTTGACAAGGGTTGCTCGCGGCTACACTATTCATGTATGAACAAAAAAGCCTCCCATCTCCGTGAGGTGCCGGCCGCTGCCGACGAAACCATGTTCCTGCTCATGCACGCGGCGGGAACCGTCGAGAAGCGTCTCGAGGATGCACTGGGGACGGTGGGGCTGTCGCTGGCCAAATTTGGCGCGTTGACCTTCCTCGTTCGCGCCGGCGAGCCGCTGAGCCTTTCCGAGTGTGCCGCGAAGATGACCTGCGTTCGTTCGAACATCACGCAGCTGGTCGACCGCCTCGAAGCCGATGGGCTGGTCCGTCGCGTCGATCATCCGTCCGACCGCCGTGGCGTGATGGCGGCACCGACTCCGTTGGGAGTCGAGCGCCAGGCTGCTGGCGCGAAGCTGGTAGACGAAGTCAAGCGCCAGTTCGCGAAAACCCTGTCCGGCATCGATCGCCGCGAGCTCGCCCGCGCGCTCAGCGCCATCAAGTAGTTTTTTTGATCACTTGTTACAGATATGAATTATGCAGTAATGAAGGTAAGTGCGCCCGACCCGCGATGTGCTCCGGCATCATATCGACTTGCACCGATTTTTTTAACTGTTCCGTCATGAAAGGAATGCACCATGAAAAACATTCTGTTGATTCTCGGTAGTCCTCGCGGCCGCGCCTCCTATTCGCACCAGATCGGGCGACGCGTCGTCGACGATCTGAAGTCGCGCTATCCGTCCGCCAAAGTCGTCGTGCGGAACTTAACCAAGGAACCCCTGCCCGAAGTAAGTGACGCGTTCGTCACCGGGCGGTTGCTCGCCCAGGATCAGCGAACCGCCGCGGAGGCTCATGCCCTCGCGCTATCGGACGTGCTGGTCGGGGAGCTGATGGCCGCCGATGTCCTCGTTCTCGCGACACCGATGCATAACTTCGGCATTTCCGCATCGGTGAAGGCGTGGATCGATCACATCGTGAGGCCAGGGGTGACGTATTCGGACAAGGGACCGATGGGATTGGTCAGGGACAAGAAAGCAGTCCTCGTGCTTGCGCGCGGCGGGATCTACGCCGAGGGCCCGATGAAGCCATACGACTTCCAGGAACCCTATTTGCGCACGGTGCTCGGCTTCATCGGCATGACCGATGTCGAGGTCATTCGCATCGAGGGTGTCGCGATGGGCGACGACGCCGTGAGAAATGCAGTGACGTCGGCCAAAGCGCAAGCGGACGCTGTCGTGCGCCTGATCGCATCTGGAGCATCGGTGCCGGCCCTGGCCGAAGCCGCCTGAAGAATGCAGCCCAGCGGGTCCTTTTGCCCTTCGCGCGCGACATGAGCCTTGCGGTATCGCAAGCGTGTTGAGCGACCTCGAGGCGCATCGCGATGAATTCGACAACGGATGTGGCAAAGGCGCGGGCGAGCAAAAAGAGAAGCGCGGGATGGCGTCGTGCGAGCAGTCTCCTGGGTGGCGCGCTCCTCGGGATGTCGATCATGACTCCGGTTCTGGCTGGCGGCGATCCCGTGGAGGGCGACGCATTTGTCATTTTGCTTGCGTGCGTGCTCGGCTTGGCGGGCATCGGTATGCACGTCACGGGCTCGGCGGGACCCACGCTCGCGAACGGGCCATCGACACGATTTCCCGCTCGTTCACGACGCGCATTCGCGAGGCGGACGCGCGCTTGATCGTGTAAAATTCCGCTGCCGGTCCCGTGACCTTGAGTAACCGGATCTCGGCATCGCAATCGATTTCGTCGCCTGCGGTTCGATCTCGACCCGCGCCGGACAACGGTCAATCTCGCACTCAAAGACGGAGCATGACGAAGTGATCACCTTTCGCAGTGCAACGCTTGCACTGGCCCTCGGCTTGACGCTCGCGGGCTGCATGGTCGGCCCCGATTTCCGCCGCCCGGAACCGCCCATGACCGGCCGCTACACCGAGACACCGATGCCCGAGCGGACCGCGGCTGCGCCGGGCAAAGGCGGCGAAGCGCAGCGCTTCGTTCCGGACCGAGACCTGTCCGCACAATGGTGGACGCTGTTCAACTCCGACCCGCTGGACCGTCTCGTCCGCGACGCGCTGGCGGAGAACCCGACGCTCGCGGCAGCCCAGGCAACGCTCTCTCAGGCACGTGAAAATCTGGCCGCGGAAAGGGGTGCGCTTTTATTTCCGCAGGTCGACGGAAACCTCTCTGCCACTCGCCAAAAAATCACCGGCGCGTCGTTTGGCCTGCCCGGAGTGCCCGCCAGCATCTTCAATCTCTATAACGCGTCGGTGAACGTTTCCTACGCGCTCGACGCCTTTGGCGGCAACCGCCGCGAGCTCGAAGGCTTCGAGGCGCTGGTCGACTATCAGCGCTTTCAGTTCGAGGGCGCGAAGCTCAGCCTGACCGCCAATGTCGTCACCACCGCGATCCGCGAGGCGGAGTTGCGCGAGCAACTCAAGGCGACGCAGGAAATCCTCGCCGCCGAGCTAAAGCAGGTCGAGTTGATCGAAAAGCAGTTCCAGCTCGGCGCGGTGGCGCGACTGACGCTGACGACGCAGCGCACCGAGGTCGAGCAGACGCGTGCACTGGTGCCGCCGCTGGAGCGCGAACTCGCGAAAACACGTCATCAGCTTGCGGTCCTGTCGGGCAAGCTGCCCAGTGAAGCGACGCTGCCCGAATTCGATCTCGACGCTATCGTCCTGCCGCAGGAGCTGCCGCTCAGCGTTCCCTCGGCGCTGACCCGGCAGCGTCCCGACGTGCAGGCGGCCGAAGCGCTGCTGCATCAGGCGAGCGCACAGATCGGCGTCGCGACCGCGAACGAGTATCCAAAGATCAACCTGACCGGGAGCCTCGGCGGACAGTCGACGCAATTGCACAGCCTGTTCGCGGGTCCTGCCATATGGACCATCGGCGCCGGCCTGCTGCAACCGCTGTTCCATGGCGGCGAGCTCGAGGCGCGCCGCCGGGCCGCGGTCGCGGCTTACGAACAGGCCGATGCGCAATATCGGCAGACGGTGCTGCTGGCGTTTCAAAACGTCGCTGACGCGCTGCGCGCCCTGGAGTCGGACGCTCGCGCGCTCAAGGCCCAGGCCGACGCGACCGCGTTCGCGCGCGAGACACTGGATCTCACCACCCGCCAATATCAACTCGGCGGCAGCAGCATCATCGCCCTGCTGATCGCCCAGCGGCAGTTTCAGCAGGAACGACTCAACCTTGTCGCCGCGCAGTCGGCGCGCTATGCGGACACGGCAGCACTGTTCCAGGCGCTCGGCGGCGGCTGGTGGAATCGCGACCCGCAAGCCGCGGCAAGCGCCGACTCGCAAGTTCAATAGCGCTTCGCGGCTCAAGCAATCGAATTGCGTAGAACAGGAAAAAAGTAATGAAAAAGCGCATGACCATCATGCTGATCGCCGTCGGACTGCTCATTGGCGGTCTGGTGGGTTTCAACGTCTTCAAGG
>DASXBW010000036.1:0-87097 GCA_036491495.1 Casimicrobiaceae bacterium | reverse complement strand
TCGCAAGTTCAATAGCGCTTCGCGGCTCAAGCAATCGAATTGCGTAGAACAGGAAAAAAGTAATGAAAAAGCGCATGACCATCATGCTGATCGCCGTCGGACTGCTCATTGGCGGTCTGGTGGGTTTCAACGTCTTCAAGGCCATCATGATGCAGAAGTACATGGGCAAGGGTGGACTGCCTCCGGCGACGGTCAGTGCCATGAAGGCCGACTATCAGGTCTGGCAGCCGCAGCTGAACGCGGTCGGAACATTGCGGGCGGTGCGCGGCGTCGACGTGACCACCGAGATTGCGGGCCTCGTCCGCAGCGTCAACTTCAAGTCGGGAGACGAGGTGAAGGCGGGCCAGGTGCTCGCGCAACTGAACGCGGACTCGGACATCGCCCAGCTTCACTCGTTGGAAGCGGCTGCCGAGCTCGCGGCGACCGTCTACGCGCGCGACAAGGCGCAACTTGAAGCGGAAGTGATCAGCAAGGCGCAGGTCGACACCGACGCCGGCGATCTGAAGAGCAAGCGTGCGCAGGTCGCGCAGCAGCAGGCGGTGGTGGAAAAGAAAACGTTGCGCGCGCCGTTCGCCGGCAAACTCGGCATCAGCATTGTCAATCCCGGCCAATACCTGAACCCAGCCGACAAGCTGGTCACTTTGCAGACCATCGATCCTATTTTAGTGGACTTCTATCTGCCGCAGCAGCAGCTGCCGCAGGTAGCGATCGGCCAGACCGTGACGTTGACGACCGACACCTACAAGGGCGTTGCCTTCACCGGGAAGATCGATGCGATCAACCCCAAGATCGACACCAATACCCGCAACGTGCAGGTCGAGGCCACGATCCCCAATCGCAAGCGACAGTTGCTCCCCGGCATGTTCGCCAATGTGCGGGTGAACTCGGGCGAGGAGAACCGCTATATCACGCTGCCCCAGACCGCGATCACCTTCAATCCCTACGGCGACACGGTATTCGTGGTGAAGCCCTCGGACAAGAAGGAGGACAAGGACGAAAAGGGAAATCCGCGCCTGCTCGCGCAGCAGGTGTTCGTCACCACCGGCCCGACGCGCGGCGATCAGGTCGCGATCCTGAAGGGCATCGAGCCCGGAACCGAGGTGGTGACCAGCGGGCAGGTGAAGCTCAAGACCGGCACGCCGCTGATCATCGACAACAAGGTGCAACCATCGAACAGCCCCAATCCGACGCCGCAGGAAAAATGAGTCAGCACCCATGAACTTCACCGATCTATTCATTCGCAAGCCGGTGCTTGCGATAACCATCAGTCTCCTGATCCTGGTGCTGGGGGTGCGCTCGCTGACGAGCCTGTCCGTTCGCCAGTACCCCAAGACGCAGAACGCGGTCGTTACCATCAGCACCACCTACTACGGCGCGGACGCGGCGACCGTCGCAGGGTTCATCACCCAGCCGCTGGAAGGCGCCATCGCGCAGGCGCAGGGTATCGATTACATGTCATCGACGAGCGTCTCGGGGGTGTCCGCGATCACCGCGACCTTGCGCTTGAATTACGACTCCAACCGGGCACTCACCGAGATCAATACCCAGGTCAATTCGGTGCGCAACCAGTTGCCGCCGGAATCGCAACAGCCGGTGCTGACGGTGGCGGTCGGGCAGACGATCGACGCCATGTACATGGGCTTCTTCAGCGAGGTCCTGCCCAACAACAACGTCACCGATTACCTGGTCCGCGTGGTCAAGCCCAGGCTCGATTCGGTCGAAGGCGTGCAGACGGCCGAGATTCTGGGCGCCCGGACCTTCGCGCTGCGTGCCTGGCTCGATCCGACGCGGCTCGCCGCGTATGGCGTTACCGCGACCGACGTGCGCACCGCGCTAGGCAGCAATAACTATCTGGCCGCGCTGGGCACGACCAAGGGCCAGATGGTGAGCGTCGACCTCACCGCCGGGACGAGCCTGCACTCGGTCGACGAATTCAAGAAGCTCATCGTCAAGCAGAAGGACGGCGCGATCGTGCGCCTCGAGGACATCGCCACGGTCTCGCTCGGTGCGGAGAACTACGATTTCACGACCGCGTTCGGCGGCCGCAATGCCGTGTTCATCGGCATCAAAGTGGCGCCCGACGCCAACGTACTGGACGTCGCGAAGCGCGTCCGTGCGGTGTTCCCTGAAATCCAGGCGCAGATGCCCAGCGGGCTCAGCGGGGAAATCGTCTACGACGGGACAAAATTCATCAGCAGCTCGATCGACGAGGTGGTGAAGACCCTGATCCAGTCGCTCGTCATCGTCTCCATCGTGATTTTTCTTTTCCTGGGCAGCTTGCGCGCGGTGGTAATCCCCTTGATCGCCATGCCGCTGTCGCTCGTCGGCACTTTCTTCGTCATGCTGATGCTGGGCTATTCTGTCAACCTGCTGACGCTGCTCGCGCTGGTGCTGGCGATTGGCCTGGTCGTCGACGATGCGATTATCGTGGTCGAGAACGTCGACCGGCATATGAAGGGAGGCAAGTCGCCGATGGAGGCGTCGCTCATCGCCGCGCGCGAGCTGGGCGGCCCGATTATCGCGATGACCATTGTTCTGGTCGCGGTGTACGTGCCGATCGGCTTTCAAGGCGGGCTTACGGGGGCGCTGTTTACCGAGTTCGCATTTTCGCTCGCCGGCGCCGTCACCGTCTCCGGTATCGTCGCGCTGACCTTGTCGCCGATGATGACCTCGCGCATCTTTCGCTCCGAGCAGGAAAGCGGGCGCTTCGTGCGCTTCGTCGACCGTCAGTTCGAGCGGCTTCATCACGGGTATCAGCGGTTCTTGCACGGCACGCTTGACACCTGGTCGGTGCCGGTGGTCATGGGCGTGATACTGCTGGGCGGCGTCGTGTACCTGTTCATGACGTCGAAGTCCGAGCTCGCGCCTGAGGAAGATCAGGGCTTCGTGCTGGGGCAGATCGTCGGCCCGCCCAACGCGACCTCACAGCAGATGAACGCCTACGCCAAGCAGGTTTTCGATATTTCGCGGGAGCTTCCGGAATACGATCAGATGTTCCAGATCACCGGTGTGCCGACGGTGAACCAGGGCATCGGCGGCGTGCTGTTCAAGCCCTGGAACGAGCGAACGAAAAGCGCCGCGCAACTCCAGCAGGAGCTGCAGCAGAAGTGGAACGGCATCGCCGGCGCGCGCGTCGCCGCGTTCCAGTTTCCGCCCTTACCCGGATCGCAGGGCCTGCCCATGCAGTTCGTCATCAAGACCACCGAGCCGTATCCGAACTTGAACGAAGTCACCCAGGCGGTCCTGCAGAAAGCGCAGGCCAGTGGGATGTTCTTTTACGTCGACACCGATCTCAAGCTGGACAAGCCGCAGACCACCGTCGAAGTCGATCGCGATCTCGTCGCCACGCTCGGGCTTACGCAGCAGGATGTCGGCGCGGCATTGGGCGCCGCGCTGGGGGGAGGATACGTCAACTACTTCTCGATCGCCGGCCGGTCCTACAAGGTTATCCCGCAGGTGTTGCAGGTCGACCGGCTGAACGCCGACCAGGTGCTCGATTACCATATTCGCACCCCGGATGGATCTCTGGTTCCTGCGTCCACAGTCGCACGGCAAAAAACCGAAGCGGTGCCGGAAGGCATCGCGCACTTCCAGCAACTCAACTCGGCGAGCATCTTCGGCGTATACGCGCCGGCAGTCTCGCAGAATCAGGTGCTCGACTTCATGCGGCAAGCACTGGCCGAGGCCGCACCGACCGGCTATTCGGCCGATTACTCGGGCGTGTCGCGTCAGTTCGTGCAGGAATCGGGCGGCTTTGCGGTGACCTTGCTTTTCGCGACGATCATTATTTTCCTGGCGCTCGCCGCGCAGTTCGAAAGCTTTCGCGATCCCATCGTGATCCTGGTGTCGGTGCCGATGGCGCTGTTCGGCGCGCTGATCTTCATCAACCTCGGCTTCTCGACCCTGAACATCTATACGCAGGTCGGTCTGGTGACGCTGATGGGGTTAATCAGCAAGCACGGAATCCTGATCGTGCAGTTTGCCAACCAGCTCCAGCACGCCGGCAGGAGCAAGCGCGAGGCGATCGAAGAAGCCGCCGCGGTGCGTCTGCGGCCGATTCTGATGACCACCGCCGCCATGGTGCTCGGCGTCGTTCCGCTGGTGATTGCCGCCGGCGCAGGCGCGGCCGGTCGACACGCGATGGGGTTGGTGATCTTTTCCGGTCTGTCGATCGGAACGCTGTTCACGTTATTCGTCGTACCTGCGGTGTACATGTTGTTGGCGGCCGATCATCACGCCCAACGAAGCGGCGCCGGCAGCGATGCGAGCGCGATTCCAGCGAAGGCTTGAGTCTAAGACACCGGGTGCCCTGCTCCGGCGCCGCATGACGTATCGCGGCGCTGTAAGCGCATGCGGGAGGCACCTCAGCCGTCGCTCGAATCATGATTTCTCCAAGCGGAAGCGTAAGTTGCGCCCAGCCCCGACTTTGGCACGCTGCTTGCTGACGTAGCCAGTACCCGGACGGGGCGGCGCTCCCTTGGTTTACTCCTCGCCCTTCGTGCCGTCTCCGCTCCGGGACCTCATACCTTTCCCCTAGCTGATTAACATTTGGCTGGCAAGTAAGTTCGGTCTCTTCGCGGCGCCGCTCACCGTGCCCCGTCGAGGGCCAAAAAAGTGGCGTTCGGCGAGACCGCTTTTTTTCCACGCAAGGCAGAAGGCTCACTCGGTTGTCGCTCGCGCCTGGAACGAAGGCGCTGGCGGCGCGTCTTCCTGGTCGACCAGCCGCGCATTTTCGAAATACAAAAATCTTCGCTCGTCACCCGTGTTCCGGTCCTTGTAGATCCACTGCTCGCGCCACACGTGGCCCGCCTTACTTCGTATGATATGCGCCGGCCGACCCCAGCTCGGAAGATTCAGAACCTGGGTGTCTGTCATGCCGATGAACAATCGAGTCGCGAAAAAAGGCGTCACCGCGAGCCTTGCATCGGTCGGTTGGATCACCGTCGCGTTGTCATTCTGCCCACTCGCTCTCCTGGTAGGCGAGATCAGCGTTGTTTGTTCTTGCTGGGTCGCGCACGGTGTATCGCGGTAGTCGGTATCCGTGCATTTGTAGATGGTTTTGTTTTGCGCGTGTGAGAAGCCCGAAAGCGCGAGCAAAACTGGAAGAATAACGATGGAAGGCTTCATGCCACGCTCCTGCGTCGCCTGACAAAACGTAGGTTAGTGCATGACGCATTCGAGCGAAATCGGAGCAGTTCTGAAAATAATGTAGGAGAAATGCCGGCAACGGTGGCTGTGGAGCCGCAGTGTACGAACCCGTCCGATGCACCGCGTAAAATCTACTACGCGCAAGGTGTTATTCGTCTGGCAGCGCTTGACCCGGCGCGTCCGAGGTGCGACCGCAATGAAGCCTTACACGGCGAGATGCGCGTGCACGTTGTCGCGGTCCATGTCCGCGCCCAAGCCTCTGGCCACGACTTCCCCGCGCGACAAGACGACATAATGATCGGCGAGCGATTTGGCGAAATCGTAGTATTGCTCGACCAGCAGAATCGCGATGTCGCCGGCGGCGACGAGGCTCCGGATGGCGCGCTCGATGTCCTTGATGATCGAGGGCTGGATCCCTTCGGTCGGCTCGTCCAGGATCAACAGCCGCGGGCGCATGGCCAGCGCACGCCCGATGGCCAGCTGCTGCTGTTGGCCGCCTGAAAGATCGCCTCCCCGCCGGTTCAGCATTTGCTTCAGCACGGGAAACATGTCGAAGACGAAGTCAGGAACTTTGGTGCCGCCTTTTTTCGAGGCCAATCCCATCTGCAGGTTTTCCTGCACCGACAGCCGTGCAAAGATGTCCCGTCCCTGCGGCACATAGCCGATGCCCAGCGCCGCGCGCGCATAGGGCGGCAGCTTGGAGATACTGGTTCCGGCAAAGCCGATCTCCCCTGATCGCATCGGCAAAACGCCCATCAGGCACTTGAGCAAGGTCGTCTTGCCCACTCCGTTACGACCGAGCAGCGCGGTGCATGCCCCGGCCGGAACGTCGAATCCCACGTTGCGCAGCGTGTGGCTGCCGCCGTAGTACTGGTTGAGTCCCTGCACGGAGAGCATCGTCAGCGTCCCAGAAACACTTCGATGACCTGCTCGTTCTGCTGGATCTGGTCCATCGTTCCTTCGGCAAGTACGCTGCCCTCGTGAAGCACGGTGACCTTTTGCGCGATGCGCTTGACGAATTCCATGTCGTGCTCGACGACGATCAGGGTGTATTTCCCGGCCAGCGAAAGAAAAAGCTCAGCGCTGCGCATCGATTCGTCGTCGGTCATGCCGGCCACCGGCTCGTCGAGAAGAAGGAGCTGCGGCTCCTGCATGAGCAGCATGCCGATTTCCAGCCATTGCTTCTGTCCATGCGACAAGAGCCCCGCCGGACGAGATGCCTCGGCCAGCAGCTTGATCGTCTCCATCGTTGCGGCGATGCGGTCCCGTGCGGCGGAATCCAGGCGCGCGCCCAGCGTCGGCCAGACTCGCTTGTCACACTTCTGCGCGAGTTCCAGATTCTCGAACACCGTGTGCTGCTCAAACACCGTGGGCTTCTGAAACTTGCGTCCGATGCCCGCGGTGGCGATTTCGGCTTCGGTAAAGCGCGTCAGATCGATGGTCTGTCCGAAAAACGCGGTTCCCGTATCCGGCCGCGTCTTGCCGGTGACTACGTCCATCATCGTCGTCTTACCGGCCCCGTTGGGACCGATCACGCAGCGAAGCTCTCCCTCGTCGATCAGCAGTGACAGCGCGTTAAGCGCCTTGAATCCGTCGAAGGAGACCGAGATGGCGTCGAGATAGAGTATGCCCGTGTGCGAGGTGTCGACGCCGGACGTCAACACCCGCACGCCCGACGCCGCCCCTGCGTCATCCCACTGCTGGCGCGCCATGATCGGGTTCACTGGTCCACTAGCTTCGCCGCCGCGCGGTCCGCAGCAGACCCGCCACACCACGCGGCAAGAACAGGGTTACCAAAATAAACAGAAGCCCCAGCAGGAACAGCCAGTACTCGGGCAAGGCCTGCGTGAACCAGCTCTTACCCAGATTGACCAGCGCCGCGCCGAGCACCGGCCCGAACAGCGTGCCGCGTCCCCCGACCGCGGTCCAGATGGCGATTTCGATCGAGTTGGCCGGCGACATCTCGCTGGGATTGATGATGCCGACCTGAGGCACATACAACGCGCCGGCGATGCCGCAGATCACCGCCGACAGCGTCCAGATGAACAGCTTGAAATAAAGCGGGTTGTAGCCCGAGAACATGACGCGCGTCTCGGCGTCGCGAATCGCGGTAAGCACGCGCCCGAGCTTTGATGTCACGATCCAGCGCCCGAGCAGCAAAAAGCTGAGCAGCGCGGCGCCGGTCAGCACGAACAGCGCCATTCGCGTCTGCGGCGCGGTGACGGAAAATCCGAGGATGCGCTTGAAGTCGGTGAAGCCGTTATTGCCGCCGAATCCGGTGTCGTTACGGAAGAACAGCAGCATGAAGGCGTACGTCATGGCCTGGGTGATGATCGAGAAATACACGCCTTTGATGCGCGAGCGAAAGGCGAAATAACCGAACACGAAGGCGAGCAGGCCGGGAACCAGGATCACCAGCAGCGCCGCGAACCAGAAATGGTCGGTGAAGCTCCAGTACCATGGATAGGCCTTCCAATCGAGGAAGACCATGAAGTCCGGCAGATCGCTTTGATACACCCCTTCGTGTCCGATCGAGCGCATCAGGTACATGCCCATCGCGTAGCCGCCGAGAGCAAAGAACAAGCCGTGTCCAAGCGACAGGATGCCGGTGTAGCCCCAGATCAAGTCCATAGCCAGCGCGACGATGGCGTAGCACATGATCTTGCCGATCAAGGTGACGGTGTAGTCGGAGAGATGGAGCACGTTGCCGGGCGGCACGACGAGATTGAGCGCTGGAAAGGCGACAAACAGCACCAGCGCCGCGGCGGCGTAGAACAGCCACCCCTTGGCCGGAAGCAGGCGCACGAATCGCGGCCCGCCGGCGGCGATCACCGGCACGAAAGCCGTGCCGCCGGGGGCGCTCACGCCGAGCCCTTCGCGTCGACCGTCCGCCTGAAGGAAAAATCGCATGTCACGTCTCGGCCATTCTTCCCTTGAGCGCGAACAATCCCTGCGGACGCTTTTGGATGAACACGATGATGAATACCAGCACCGCAATCTTGGCCAGCACGGCGCCCGACCAAGCCTCGAGGAATTTGTTGACGATGCCCAGGCCCATCGCCGCGTAGACGGTTCCGGCGAGCTGACCGACGCCGCCGAGCACCACGACCATGAACGAGTCGACGATATAGCTCTGGCCGAGGTCCGGGCCGACGTTGCCGATCTGCGACAGCGCACATCCCGCGAGCCCCGCGATCCCCGAGCCCAACCCAAATGCCCAGGTGTCGACGCGGCGCGTCGGCACTCCTGTACAGCTTGCCATGGTGCGGTTCTGCGTTACCGCGCGCACGAACAGGCCGAGCCGCGTTCGCGTGAGCAACAGCCACATCATCGCCAGCACCAATGCCGCAAAGCCGATGATCGCGATGCGGCTCCACGGAAGGACGACTCCACTGATCGCTTCGATCCCACCCGACATCCAGGACGGATTCTCGACCTGCACGTTCTGCGCACCGAAGATCGTTCGCACCGACTGCATCAGGATCAGGCTGATGCCCCAGGTCGCAAGCAAGGTCTCCAGCGGACGCCCGTAGAGAAACCGAATGACGCTGCGCTCGAGCGCCATCCCGACCAGGCCCGCGGCAACGAACGCCGCCGGCACCGCCGCGATCAGATAGGCGTCGAACAGGGCGGGAAAGTGGGAGCGGAAAAGGTTTTGAACGACGTAGGTGGTGTATGCGCCGATCATGATCAGCTCGCCGTGAGCCATGTTGATGACGCCCATCAGGCCATAGGTGATCGCCAGCCCAAGCGCGGCGAGCAGCAGAATGCTGCCGAGCGAGATGCCGCTGAATACGCGCCCAACCATTTCTCCCGCGGAAAGCCTCCCCTGGACCGCATGCAGCGATTTTTCAGCCTCGGCGCGAACGTCTGCATCCGGTTCGGCGAAAGTGTCGCCGTTCTGCTCGAGCACGCCCAGCAACAGCGTCTTGGTGGCCGAATGGTTGCTTTCGGCGAGCGCGCGTATGGCCGCGAGACGTGTGTTCTTGTCCTTGCTCGCCAACTGGATTGAGGCCTGCGTCAACAAGAGCAGACTCTTGATCTCGCTATCCGTTTCCTTGGCCAGGGCGGCGCCGATCGCCGGCAGCAGCTCTTCATCGGCTCCGGTCTGCAACTCCTTTGCCGCGGCCAGGCGGACGGCGCGCTCCGGCGCAGTGAGCTTCAATGCGGCGATCGCGGTGCGCAGTTCCTTGCGAATCCGATTGTTGATGACGACGTCGTCGCGATTTTCGGGTAACGGCGCGATCGCTTTTCCGGTCAGCAGGTCCACTGCGGCGTCGCCTTTGACAAGCAGGATCTGCGCGTCGCCGACCGTCTGCACCTCGCCGTCGAGCAAGGCCTGCAGCAGCGGCAGATACGCAATGTCGCCGCTCGCCGCGGCAACGGCAATGGCTTTCGCCTTGGCGTCGTTGTCGCCCACGGCAAGGTCGTGCAGCGCTTCGGGCGGCAAAGCGCAGGCCGACCAGGCCATTGCACTCAAGGCAAACGCGGCGAAGCAGCGCATGATCGCAATCACGGAACGTCTGCGGGCATCTTGAAAAAACAAACGGCGGCAGCGAGTGATCACGGGCCGCCGCCGCCGTTATATTGCGCTGTCGACTTGAGCGGCGCAAAAGGCCTACGCATGAGATCGCCCACTTGAGTGTCGATCACCGCCTGGGCCATGGGTAAAGATCCTTCGAATGGTGCGCGCGCTCGCTTTAGGATGATGACTCATGGACTTCCGGTAGCGGGCCGCTGTCGCGACCCGCTACCGGGCAACGAGTCACTTCTTTTCTGGCTCGTCCTTCTTGCCTTTGTCTTCCGGAATGTACGGGCTCCATGGCGTCGCCTTGATCGGGCCGGCCGTTTTCCAAACAACGTTGAACTGGCCGTTCCCCTGCACTTCGCCGATGAACACGGGCTTGTGCAGGTGATGGTTCTTTTCGTCCATCTTGATGGTGAAGCCGTCGGGCGCCTTGAACGACTGTCCCCCCATGGCTGCAATCACCTTGTCGACATCGGTCGATTTGGCCTTTTCCACTGCCTGTTTCCACATATTCATACCGACGTACGCCGCTTCCATCGGGTCGTTGGTCAGCGGCTTGTCGGCGCCGGCCAGATTCTTAGCCTTGGCGTAGGCGGCCCATTTCTTCTTGAACTCATCGTTGGCGGGATTTTTCAGCGACATGAAGTAATTCCACGCCGCGAGATGCCCGACCAGCGGCTTGGTGTCCACGCCACGCAGCTCCTCTTCGCCGACCGAGAACGCGACCACAGGCACGTCGGTCGCCTTCAGGCCCTGATTGCCGAGCTCCTTGTAGAAGGGCACGTTGGAGTCGCCATTGATGGTTGAGACCACTGCTGTCTTGCCGCCGGCCGCGAACTTCTTGATGTCCGCAACGATGGTCTGATAGTCCGAGTGACCGAACGGTGTGTATTTTTCGTCGATGTCCTTGTCGGCGACACCTTTGCTGTGCAGGAACGCGCGGAGGATCTTGTTAGTCGTGCGCGGATACACGTAGTCGGTGCCGAGCAATACCCACCGCTTCGCGCCGCCGCCTTCCTTGCTCATCAAATACTCGACCGCGGGAATCGCCTGCTGATTGGGCGCAGCCCCGGTATAGAAGACGTTCTTGGAAAGCTCTTCGCCTTCGTATTGCACCGGATAGAACAGCAGTCCGTTCAGCTCCTCGAACACCGGCAACACGGACTTGCGCGATACCGAGGTCCAGCAGCCGAACACGACGGCTACCTTGTCCTGGGTCAGCAGCTGGCGCGCTTTTTCCGCGAACAAGGGCCAGTTCGACGCGGGATCGACGACGACCGCCTCCAGCTGCTTGCCCATGACGCCGCCCTTGGCGTTGATCTCGTCGATCGCCATCAGCGTAACGTCCTTGAGCACCGTTTCGCTGATCGCCATCGTTCCCGACAGCGAATGCAAAACTCCAACCTTGATCGTGTCGGCGGCGAGCGACGGCAGGCAGACAGCCATGCCGGCGGTCGCGAGCGACGCAGAAATCGCCAGTCGTTTGAGAAAATTCCTTCGTTGCATGGTTGACCCCGTAGTGAATGGTTGACGAACACACCTGGGCGGTCGCGCTCTTCTTGGCGCAGAAAAGGTGCGCCGGCGCGCCGTCACCTTATTGCTTCGCACAATCCATGCCACGCCTCGGCACGACCACTAACGCCCTGTTTCCATTCGGCACCTCGTCGGCGTTGGCTTCTGCAGCAGCCGCCGCTAAGCTCGGTGATGGATCGGCGCGTTCCAAAGCGGTGCGTCGTGCGCGGGGTCGCACTGATTTGGAACGAAATGGAGCGTATGCGCAAGCTTGAAGTCGTCACCGGCCGCGCGACGAACCCCTGGCATTGCTTAGTTTGCTTGGGCGATCGCGGTTTGCAGCGGCGACGTCAGGGCGATCATGCCGCGCTCGACGACGAAGCGAACGACCGCGTCGGCGCCCGCGCCGGTCTTGAGATTGGTAAACACGAACGGCCGGTCCCCGCGCATCCGGCTCGCGTCTCGGGCCATGACTTCCAACGACGCGCCCACCATCGGAGCCAGGTCGATCTTGTTGATGACCAGCAGGTCGGACTTGGTTATGCCCGGGCCGCCCTTGCGCGGAATCTTGTCGCCTGCGGCAACATCGATCACGTACAAGGTCAGGTCGGAGAGCTCCGGCGAGAATGTCGCAGCGAGATTGTCGCCGCCGCTCTCGACAAACACGACGTCGAGATTGCCGAAGCGTCGGGCAAGACGATCGACGGCCTCGAGGTTGATCGATGCATCCTCGCGGATCGCCGTATGCGGACAGCCTCCGGTTTCCACGCCGATGATGCGCTCCGGTGGCAGCGCCTTGTTATCGACCAAAAACCTCGCATCTTCCTCGGTGTAGATGTCGTTGGTGACCACCGCGATCTCGCAGCGATCGCGAAGCGCAAGGCAAAGCGCGAGCGTCAACGCGGTCTTGCCCGACCCTACGGGGCCTCCGATGCCGACGCGCAGCGGTTGCGCAATCGTCAAGGCGTTTTCCACTAGGAGCGAAATAGCCGCGTGTACTGAATCTCGTGACGAGCGCTTGCCAGGGCGAGGCCCGGGGCGAAGCTCGTCACGTCATCGTCGAGGGTTGCCTGCGCGGTGGCGACGACCCCTAGAATATGCTCGCCCAAGGTTTTCAAGA
Organism: Casimicrobiaceae bacterium; assembly: GCA_036491495.1. Classification (GTDB taxonomy): domain Bacteria; phylum Pseudomonadota; class Gammaproteobacteria; order Burkholderiales; family Casimicrobiaceae; genus PALSA-1003. The sequence continues at coordinate 74,789 of DASXBW010000036.1, read as the reverse complement.
GGCGCTGCGCGGCCACCTGGCCGAGCGGGACGCATTTGATCGCCGCCGCCGCTTGCGCCTCGAGCCAGGACCAGACGTAGGCGACGAGCGCGTCATTGCCGTCGATCTCGAAGCCGGCAGCGGAAAGCGCGAAGGCGGCGGGCAGCGACAGCGCCGGCCATTGCGCAAGGTGTTCGGTCGTTTCGGCGTCGAGGAGCTCGAGCGCTGCAGCTAGCTTGATCAGCGCCGCGCCCATTTGTTCGGTCTCGGCGCGAAGCTCCGCCGTTTCCCGCGACGCGCAGAACCAGCTGTTCCAACTGCCGAACGTGTGCCAGTCGCGCCGCTTGGCCGCCTCCAGCAGCCTCCACGCCACGGCGGCTTCGCCCGGTGCTACGACGAGGTCGAGAAGATCGCCGATCCATGTGGCCGCCGTTGCCGCATCGTGCACGATGCCCGTCTCGGCTGCCCACTCCAGTCCCTGCGAATAACTGTAGGCACCGATCGGCAAGGCGGGACTGGCGAGTTGCAGAAGTCGAACCAGCGCCATCGTCGGGCCAATCGCGGAATCGTTGACCCGAGTGCCTTTCGTGAGTTCTTTCATGAGCGCTTTCGCGGCCGCAACGCAAAATCGTGGATTACGCCGGCGTGCTTGGCCTCGCCGGAGTGCTGGTGATGGCCCGCGGCGTAGGCGCCGGGCTCGGGTTCGAAGGGCGCGGCCAATGCGGATATTTCGACGCCGAGGCCAAGGAGCATTTCCGCCAGGACATGATCGGCGGCAAAGCGAACCCAACCATCGCCGATCTGAATCGGCGTGTGGCGATTGCCGAGATGGTAGGCCGCTCTTGCCAGGGACTCCGCGTCCTTGGCGCGCACTTCCATCAGCTTTTCCGCAGCGCTTTGCACGCGCACGACCCGTCCGTCGTCCGCCGCCAGGCAATCGCCGCCGCGCAGGACCGTTCCGCGCTCGAGAAAGAGCCCTACCTCCTCGCCGCTGACGAGCGTCGTCCGCAACCGGCTCTTGCATCGTTGCTCGAACGGCAGCGTCAGCGTGTCGTCGACCTTTTCCGCTGGCGGAACACGCTTGTGTACGATCACCATCTTATATCGGGACCAACACCTAGAATAGAAAGTAGCGCTGTGCCATCGGAAGCACCTTGGCCGGCTCGCACGTCAACAGCACGCCGTCGGCGCGGACGGCATAGGTTTCGGGATCGACCTCGATCGCGGGAAGAGCGTCGTTGAGCTTCATATCGCGCTTGGCGAGCTTGCGGGTGTCGGAGACGGCGACCAGAGGCTTGGTGAGTCCCAGCTTGGCGACCGCGCCGCTATTCAGCGCGGCCTGGGACACGAACGTCACGGAAGTCTGCAGCGCCTTGCCGAAAGCGCCGAACATGGGCCGGTAATGCACGGGCTGCGGCGTCGGGATCGATGCATTCGGGTCGCCCATCGCCGCCGCGACTATCATCCCGCCCTTGACGATCAGCGACGGCTTGACCCCGAAAAACGCGGGCTTCCACAACACCAGATCGGCGATCTTGCCGACCTCGACCGAGCCCACGACCCGCCCGATACCGTTCGCGATCGCGGGATTGATGGTGTACTTGGCGATGTAGCGCTTGACGCGAAAATTGTCGTTTCTCGCCTCTTCTTGCGCCGCGCGTGCGGGCGGTTGCGATGGCGCGAGCCAGCCACGCTGCACCTTCATCTTGTGCGCGGTTTGCCAGGTCCGGATGACAACCTCGCCCACCCGCCCCATCGCCTGCGAGTCCGACGAGATCATCGAAAACGCGCCCAGATCGTGGAGGATGTCCTCGGCGGCGATCGTCTCCCGTCGAATGCGCGATTCGGCAAAAGCGATGTCTTCTGCGATCGCCGGATCGAGGTGGTGGCAGACCATGAGCATGTCGAGATGCTCGTCGATGGTGTTGATCGTGTAAGGGCGTGTGGGATTGGTCGATGACGGCAGGACATTGGGCTCTGCGCAGGCCTTGATGATGTCCGGCGCATGACCGCCGCCGGCGCCTTCGGTGTGGTAGGTGTGTATGGTCCGGCCGCCGATCGCGCTCAATGTCGTCTCGACGAACCCGGACTCGTTGAGCGTATCGGTATGGATCGACACCTGTACATCCATCGCGTCGCCGACTTTCAGCGCCGCGTCGATCGCCGCCGGCGTCGTGCCCCAGTCTTCGTGCAGCTTGAGGCCGATCACGCCGGCCTCGACCTGCTCCACCAGAGGCGGCGTGAGGCTCGCGTTGCCTTTGCCCAGAAATCCGAGATTCATGGGGAAGGCCTCGGCCGCCTCGAGCATCCGGTGGATGTGCCATGGACCCGGCGTGCACGTGGTCGCCAGGGTGCCGGTCGCGGGACCCGTCCCGCCGCCGATCATGGTGGTCACGCCCGACATCAGCGCCTCGTCGATTTGCTGCGGGCAGATGAAGTGGATGTGAGTGTCGACGCCGCCGGCGGTCACGATCAGCCCCTCGCCGGCAATGATTTCGGTCCCGGCGCCGATGACGATGTCGACCCCGGGCTGGATATCCGGGTTGCCGGCCTTGCCGAGTCCGGCGATCCTGCCTTCCTTGATCGCGATGTCGCATTTGACGATGCCCCACCAGTCGATTACCAGCGCATTGGTGATCACCGTGTCGGCGCAATCTTTCGACGTTCGCTGGCTCTGGCCCATGCCGTCGCGAATGACCTTGCCGCCGCCGAATTTGACTTCCTCACCGTAGACCGTGAAATCCTTCTCCACCTCGACGATGAGCTCGGTGTCGGCGAGACGTACCCGATCGCCGACCGTTGGCCCGAACATTTCGACATAGGCACGGCGACTGATCTTCATCGCTTCCTGCCGCGATCAGCAAGCTTGGCGGACGGCCGCCGGGCCCCCGATTTGCGCTCCAGTGGTCCCATCACCGCACCGGCGAAACCGTAGACGACGCGTTCTCCCACCAACGCGACCAGCTCGACCGCTCGTTCCTGCCCCGGCTCGAATCGCACCGCGGTTCCCGCGGCGATGTTCAGACGAAAGCCTCGCGCCGCGGCACGATCGAACGCCAGCGCAGCGTTGGTTTCCGCGAAGTGATAGTGCGAGCCGACCTGGATCGGCCGGTCGCCCGTGTTTGCGACGGTGAGCAAGATGGTGGACCGGCCGGCATTGAGCTCAATCTCGCCGTCCGGCGCGAAGATTTCACCGGGAATCATGGGATCGGATGGTGCACGGTGACCAGCTTGGTGCCGTCGGGGAACGTCGCCTCGACCTGAATCTCCGGAATCATTTCCGCGACGCCGTCTTGTACCTGCGTGCGATCGAGCAGTGTCGTACCGTAACTCATCATCTCGGCAACCGAGCGCCCGTCGCGCGCTCCTTCCAGGATCGCCGCACTGATGTACGCGATTGCCTCGGGATAATTGAGACGAACGCCGCGTGCGAGACGCCTCTCCGCAAGGAGCGCCGCGGTAAATAGCAGAAGCTTGTCGCGTTCTCTCGGTGTGAGTTCCATCAGCGTCGCGATCTTGTCAGGTGGCCCAGATCCGCGGCGGCACCGCGGCACGAAGAGCCAATGCGGGCCGAAGCTTCTGCCAAAGCTCCACGAAATAATGGCGTGCCGCCGCCGCGGATGCTCCGCAATAGCGGGCGATCACCACACCGGGCAATCGAGTCACCGCGCCCTCGCCCGCAACCAAGCTTACCTGCCGGCACGATTCCAGCATCGCATCGGTCACGACGGGCGCCGCTGCAAGGAATGTGCCAAACACCGGGTTTCCCTGCAAGCCCACCGGTGATGTCAGCAGCGGCGCGCCGCCATTCAACAGTGCCCGCTCGGCAAAAACGAGGGTACCGTCGCGCGTGAGTGTGAGGCGCTGGCGCAAGGCGCCGTGATCGAAGCGCTCGCTCGCCGCGGTGCGGCCCAGACAAACGACGTCCCAGCCCAAGAACCGCGCGTCATCGATGAGCTCGATTGAGAGCTCGAGCTCGATCTTCGATGCGTCGAAGACGATCGTCTCCTGCGGAAGCCATTCGAGAACCGCTCCACGCGCGGCGCGCAAATGGATGTGCTGTCGGGCAAACGCTCCGCTGGAGCGGTAGCACTTTGCCGCTCCCGGCGTCGTCAGTTGCGCATGCGTGCACGGGCCGGCATCGACGTTTACGGCCAGGCTGTCGCCGCCGACTATGCCACCGGGCGGATGGATAATGACGTTCTGGCACACCGCGTCGCCTTCCGGATAAAGCGACTTCTGCACGACCAGCGGTCCTTCATGGGCGCGCTTGGTGAGCACGGTGCGCTCGCCAAGGAGCCGGTAACCAAGGTCGAGTTGTGCGCTCCAGCCGCCCGGCAACACACCGGAATCGAGCGACGGATCAGCCACGCGTCTCATGGCGCGAGTGTAGCGCAGGGCGGGGACGATGGATCGCCGCACCGGAACGCTCGAACCTCGCTCGGAGAAGGTGCGCGCTCCGCCGCGAAATCGCCCAGCGAGGCCGGGAAATGCTGATTCATGCTTACTGATTCGCGGGCGAGGACAGGTTGTTGATGCCGCATTCGGGCGGCGCAATCCCACCGGGGCCATCGGGGACAGCTCGATCATGCGTTGCATCAGGCTCTTCGCGAGTTATGCGTCCAGCTTCGCTTCCGGTGCGGCGCTTTGACACTGCGCGGAAAGGGCGGAATCAGGACGTCATGGTACCGGCGAATGCCGTATAGTGCACGACGCCGCACCCACCGCGCTTTCATTGCCGGTCATGCTTCACATCCTCGTCGACATCATGGCCGGCAGCGCTGGGCTCGTTGCGCAGGAGCAAGAGCTCGTGTTTGGCGATGAAACGCGACGATAGAGACTACGCTCCTGGACGCGTTCGACCATCGGGTATTCAACCGACCCGGCACTTTAAGGAGCTCGCCGCGGAGCTTGGATTGCGTGCGCAATACCTGAGCGTCCAGCGGCCTTGTCAGGAGCGTAATTGTCCCTCACCCAAATCGTCGACATCGCGGGCCAGCAACTGGAGTGCGTGCGCATCGGCACCGACCACCCAGGGCCTACACTGATATTTCTGCACGAGGGCCTTGGCTCGGTGGCGCTGTGGAGGGACTTTCCGCAGTGTGTCGCCGACGCCACGGCACGCCCGGCGCTGATTTACTCGCGTGCCGGTTACGGGCGTTCGACAGCCCTCGCGGCAGCTCGTACCCCGCGCTACATGCACGACGAGGCTCTGGTGACGCTTCCCGCGCTGCTCGACGCGCTCGGCATCGTCGATCCGATTCTTGTCGGCCACAGCGATGGCGCGTCGATCGCGCTGATCCACGCCGGCGCACGCGTTCGCCCGGTGCGAGCGCTCATCGCACTGGCACCTCACGTATTCGTCGAAGATCTATCGATTGCCAATATCACGCGGGCCAGACATGACTACGAGAGCGCCGACCTGCGGGCGAAGCTCGGCCGCTATCACCTCGACGTCGATTCGGCGTTTCGCGGCTGGAACGACATCTGGCTCTCACCCGCTTTCCGCGACTGGAACATCGAAGCCTACCTGCCGGGCATCGACTGTCCGCTGCTGCTGATTCAGGGTCGTGACGATGAATATGGAACGCTGGCGCAGCTCGATGCCATCGAGCGTCAGGTTCGCGGCCGTGTCGACCGGGTGGAGCTCCTCGATTGTGGACACTCGCCGCACCGCGACCAGCCACAGGCGACGCTCGCGGCGATCACCAGTTTCGTCTCCACGGTTAGCTAGACGGCGCTCGCCTTTTTCAGTGCGAGCGCGCGCTCGTAGATACGATTTTTCGCGACTTTGGTGGCGGCGACCGCGATCCTGACCGATTGCGCGAGCGGCAACTCCGCGAGCAGCGCCGAGAGCAATGCGTCGTGGCCCTCGATCTCCGCCGGTGGCGACGACGCCGCCGGTTCGACGATCAGTACGAACTCTCCGCGCTTTCGATTCGGATCGGCCGCAAGCCATGCCGCGGCGTCGCCCAGAGGGATGCGGTGGATCGTCTCGAAGCGCTTGGTGAGCTCGCGCGCAATGACCAGCTGGCGCTCAGGCCCGAGCGACGCGGCGAGAGCGTCGAGTGTGGCCGCGATCCGGTGCGGCGCCTCGTAGAACACCAGCACGCAGCCGAAGTTGCGCAAGCGCTCGATCTCATTTGCCCTCGCGCTTGCGGTCGTCGGAAGAAAACCGCAGAACAGCCACTGCGACGCCGCGAGCCCTGATGCGGACAACGCGGCGATGACGGCGCTCGGACCCGGAATCGGCACCACCGCAAAGCCGGCGTCGATCACTGCCCGCACCAGCGCCGCGCCAGGATCGCTTATCGCCGGGGTTCCCGCGTCGGTGACCAGCGCGACTCGCTTACCGGCCGCGAGCCAGGCGATGACCTCGTCCGCACGCTGCCGCTCATTGTGTGCGTGCAAGGCTGCGAGACGCCCCTTGATAGCATAGTGCGCCGTCAGCGTTGCGGTGATTCGCGTGTCCTCCGCGGCGATGATATCGGCCTCGCCCAGGACGTCGAGCGCGCGCAGGGTGATGTCGCGCAGATTACCGATGGGCGTTGCGACCACATATAATGTTCGCGCCAGCACCGGCGACGGTTCTCCTCTGGTCATTACGATGTTTCCCTTCTCGATGGCGCAAGCGTTTGGCTTGAGATGCGCGCGCGGTGCCGCGCCGATCGCATTGCTGCTTGCCATCGCCGCCTGCACCACTATTCCATTGTCCGGTGGCAGGCCCAGCGGGGCAACCGTTCCGCGGCCGGTGCCCCCCGCGCCTTCGGCGCCGGCGGCCGCGGCGGTCCCCACGCCGATTCTTCCTGCACCGCCCCTCGTCGCGCCACCGGGCGCGGTGCTTACGCATCCGCTGCCGCCGGTCATTACTGCACCGCAGGTCACGAGCGATGCGATTGCGCTGTTGCTGCCACTGGAGTCGGCGTCGTATGGCCTGGCGGCCGAAGCCGTGAAGGCAGGCTTCCTCGCCGCCGCCAATCGCGCCGGGATCAGCTCCCGCGTCCGCGTGCTCGGCCACGGCGACGACGGCGTTTTGCCGGCCCTCGCAGCGGCCGTGGATGCAGGCGTCGCCCTGGTCGTCGGCCCGTTGACGCGCGACGATCTCAAGACCGTGATCGCCATGGCACCTTCGCGTCCGCGGATGCTCATGCTCAACCAGACCGACGACGGCTCGCCGCTGCCCGACAACGCCTACGCGCTGGCGCTTTCAGTCGACAATGATGCCGCCCAGATCGCGCGCGTCGCGCGCGCGGACGGCGTGCGCTCGTTTGCCGTCGTCGTGAGCAGTGGCGCGCTGCAGCGCCGATTCGCCGCGGCGTTCGCCGCCGAATGGCAAAGCACAGGACGAGCTCCGCTGAGCGAGTATCGTTTCGATCCCAACCCGGAATTGCTGGGCCAGCTCCGCCGCGAGCTCACAGCGCACCCTCCCGACGCGGTGCTGCTGGCGATCGACGGCGACGACGTCGCACTCGCCAAATCGTTTCTGCCGCAGGGTCGGGTGTATGCGGTGAGTCAAATTGCCGACGACTTGTCGCCGCCGATGTTGAGGGATCTCGAGGGCGTCCGCTACGTCGAGATTCCGTGGCTCGCGGAGCCCGAGAGTCTGGCCTCGGCCGCGCCGCCGCGGACCCGCTACGACAGCCCGCTACTGGAGCGGCTGTATGCTCTCGGGCTGGACGCCTTGGCGCTGGCGCAGATGTTCGCCGAGCCGGTGCCTCCGGATCGTGTCGAGCTCGACGGCGCAACCGGCCATCTTTCGCTCACGCCCGCCGGCACTTTTGCGCGCCAGGGCACGATGATGGTGATCCACGACGGACGCGCAATGCCCGATCGGGCGCTCCGCTGAGCGCCCGGTGAACGCGGGGCGCTGCGGCCGAAACCCTTGCCGCCGAATTCCTGGAGGCGCGCGGGCTCGCCGTCGTCAAACGCAACTATCGCTGCCGCGGCGGCGAGATCGATCTCATCGCGCGTGACGGCACAACGCTGGTGTTCGTCGAAGTGCGCCTGCGCAGCAGCAGCGCCTTCGGCGGAACGCGCGCCAGCATCACCGCCGCCAAGCGCCGCCGCATCAAGTTCGCCGCCGGGCTCTTTCTGTCGAATTTGAGGCGCGAGCCACCGCGTCGCTTCGACGCCATCTTGCTCGGCGGACTCGACATGGCGCGCATCGAATGGCTGGTCGACATCGATATTGGCTAGTGTCCTGTCCCGTAAATTCCGAAATAAAGAAGCGGATTTCGCCGCGAACTATCGAGCGAATTTGCGGGACAGGACACCAGGGGCCGGCACCCCGCTTCCCGCCGGATGACCGAGGAGTCTCAAGCGATCGAGCCACGACGAGGTCTCGCGACGATTGTTGCTACAATCAAATTTTCTGACCCTTACTCCTTTCGATGGACATTGCATCGCGTATCAGGGCGCATTTCGCCGAAAGCGCCGAGCTCAAGCTCGCGGCAGCGGAGGCGATGGCACCGCAAATCGTCCGCGCCGCGGCGCTGATGACCGATTGCCTGCTTGCCGACGGAAAGCTTTTGGCATGCGGTAACGGAGGCTCGGCTTCGGACGCACAGCATTTTGCGGCGGAGATGGTGGGTCGCTTCGAACGCGAACGCCCCGAGTTGCCGGCGATCTCGCTTACCACCGACACCTCGATCCTGACCGCGATCGCCAACGATTACGATTTCGGTCAGGTCTTCGCCAAGCAAGTTCGCGCGTTGGGCCGTGCGGGCGACGTATTGCTCGCCATTTCGACCTCGGGCAATTCCGGTAACATGACCGCGGCCGTCGCCGCGGCGCACGAGCGCGAGATGCGGGTGGTTGCGCTGACCGGCAAAGGTGGAGGCCGCATCGGTGAACTCCTATCGCCCGCCGATGTCCACCTGTGCGTACCGCATTCCAGCACGGCGCGAATTCAGGAAGTCCACATCCTGACCATTCATTGCCTGTGCGACGCCATCGACGCCAGCTTGCTCGGAGATGAATAATGACACTCGGCACGATGCCGCGCCCGCCGTCGGTACTTTCAATCTTCATGGCAGAGGCGATTTTCACCTGCGCGCTCACATTAAGCGGCTGCATTCCGCTGGCGATCACGGGCGTCGTCGCCACTGCGCAGGTCGCCACCGATCGCCGCACTACCGGTGCGCAGCTCGATGACGAGCTGATCGAAGACAAGACCGCCGCACAAGTCCTCGAACGCTTCAAGGGCAATGATGTTCACGTCAATGTCACCAGCTATAACGGCAATGTCCTGCTGACCGGTGAGGTCCCTTTCGAAAGCGTGAAGACCGAGATCGGCGCGATCGCCGGCAGGATGCCGAAGGCGCGCAGCGTGCAAAACGATTTATTGGTCGGCGCCGCCACCGGTCTGGGCTCGCGCAGCAATGACACGCTGACTACGTCCAAGGTCAAAGCCAGGTTTGTCGAAACCAACCAGTTTCAGATCAACCATGTCAAGGTCGTGACCGAGCGCGGCATTGTCTACCTTCTCGGCATCGTGCGTCCCGAGGAAGGAAACGCCGCGACGGAAATCGCGCGCACGACCAGCGGCGTCCAGCGCGTCGTCAAGGTGTTCGAGTACATCAATTGACGAGCTTTGCGGCGCCCGCATTCGCCGTCAAGTTAGCCGCGCGGGAGGACCTGGCAGCGCGAATCGCGGCGCTTGATCGGCCGCTGGTCTTCACCAATGGCGTGTTCGACATTCTTCATCGAGGGCACGTCACCTATCTTGACCACGCGCGACGTCTCGGCGCGTCGCTGGTGGTTGGCGTCAACACCGACGCTTCGGCTCGCAAGCTGAACAAAGGCACCGAACGACCGCTCAATCCGCTCGAGGAGCGGATGTCAGTTCTCGCGGCGCTGGAATCGGTGAGCTTGGTCGTAGCCTTCGAGGAAGAGACTCCGCTTCAGCTCGTGCTGCAATGTCATCCCGATGTCATCGTCAAGGGCGGAGATTACGACGTCGCAACCACGGTGGGCGCCGCAGAAGTGCGTGGCTGGGGGGGGCGCTTCGAATCCATCCCGCTACTCGCTGGCCGGTCGACCAGCGCGCTGCTGGAAAAGATCCGCCGCTAGAATTGTTACGTCGTCGCTCTCGCCACTACCATCCACCAGCGTTGCGGGCGTCTTGGGAACATGCGCCGAGAAGAAGCGCGCTGCGGCTTTGTTATACTTGCAATCTGGCTTTAGCACCCTTATGTTGCAATTATCGATGCCGCGCCGTTGAAGGCGCTCCTGTCGGCGGCGGCATCGCGGGCCGGACGCGCGATTGGCGCTTGCGAGTTAGGGTTCCATATTGGAAGCGATTGTTCATTTTGATCGGGAGGTTGATGCGCGGGGGCTTAACTGCCCGTTGCCGATCCTGCGCACCAAGAAAACCCTCAACGACATGAAGAGCGGCCAGGTGTTGCGGATCCTCGCGACCGACCCGGCGGCGGTCCGCGATTTTCAGGCTTTCTCGAAGCAAACCGGAAATCAACTTTTGCAGCACGGCGAGCAGGACGGGACGTTTTTCTTCCTGCTCAAGCGCAAGTGAGGCGAAAACGACACGGTAAGCTTGCCGCGCATGTTTCGGCGGCAAAACGCGGGATCACCTATGACCGAGACCAGTAAGCAGGCAAGCGTCGCTGACGCCACGAGCGTCCTCGAACTGACGTCGGATAATTTCGCGAAATCCATCGACGATCATCCCTTCGCGATCGTCGACTTCTGGGCGCCATGGTGCGCGCCCTGCCGCGCGTTCGGGCCGGTCTTCGCCGCTGCCGCGGGAAGGCATCCGGATGCCTTGTTCGCCAAGGTCAATACCGAAGATCAACGAGAAATCGCCGCTCAGTTCGGCATCCGATCGATTCCGACGCTGATGATTTTTCGCGACAACATCATCGTGTTCTCGGAAGCTGGAGCGCTGGGGGCCGGTGCTTTGGAGCATGTGCTTGCCGCAGCCAAAGCGCTGGATATGGAGGTGGTGCGCCGCAGTGTCGAAGCCGAGGACGCAGCAAGCGAGTCCGAAGGCGCGAGCCCGGGGGCCTAGCGTACTAGCGCCGGTATCGGTTGAGGAAGTCGGCGACGATGCCGCGCTGACTCTTGTCGATCGCCGCTTCGAGGCTTCGATCCGTGGGATCGTATTGCGCGGCCTTGCGGAAGGCGTTGATCGCTTCCTGGTGGTAACCCTGGGCCTGAAGCGAGTACCCCAGACAGCGCCACGGCTCGGCGTTCCAGAATTCGAGGTCGGACCAGGCGCGACAGATCTCAGTCGCGCGGCGCCAGTTCCCAGCCTGCAGCATGCGCGGCCCCTCGCCGCGGAAAAGCGAAAGTCGCGCCTGCCGCTCCGCGAATAGAGCGGTCGTGTCGATATCGTTGGCCGAGGCGGCCAACGGTGTGTCAGGACTCTGCAACGACGCGCCTATGCCCTTCGCGATGGCGCTGATCTTGCCAACGTCCCCCTGAAAACCTCGCGGCAGCAACGACGGCGGCGATGGCACCCAGGCTACGACGGCGTTTTTGGCGGCAGTGATCGACTCGGCCATCGGCTCGTGCCACGCGACACCGTAGAGCCAGAGCATTGCCGCCAATCCAACCACGCCGGTAATGGTGTTCAGCACGCCCGGCGGGCTGTGGGTCACCAGACAATCCTCCGCGAAATCCCAGTCGGTCTCGCCACGCTGCGCAATCTTCTCGTACGCGATCGCGACCATTATCGGCGCTAACAGGGGAAATCCGCAGGCGATGCCCTCCCACCAGACACGAAACGAGCGTCGCAGCGCGCGGCGCAGTTGCGCCCGGACGTCGCGCCGGGCATAGGCGTCGCTTATGGAAAACTGGAGATAGATGCCGAACAGCCATTTGCCCGGAGTGAGCTGTAGCGCCGCGATCAGCAATGCTTCGATCGGAACCCAACTCAAGGTGATCAGGATCGGCGCGAACAAGGGATGCCCGACCCAGAACGCGGTGTTGTCGCTGATCATGCCCGCGCCGTGCAGCGCCGAGAGCAGAAGTGCGAGCACCAGTCCCCAGATCGAATAATCGAACAGCCGCGCGGCCAGCCGGTTCCATGGCCGGGGCTCGCTGGTGCGGCCGGCTTTCGCGCGCTCGAGCTCGGCCATGCGCAACTGGAAGATCCAGCTCGCATCCTCCTGGGGAGCATCCGTTCCCAAAAAGACGCTCTTTTCACGTCGCCAGTTCAGGATCGCCAAGTCGGTTTGCGGGACCAGTGCTGGCTCCGGGCTGATCCTGCGTTGACGTATCCACGCCAAGCCGTGGACTACCCCATAGACCAGCGCGAGTGCGAGCAGCGACAGCGTGAGCCAGACCAGAACCTGCTTCGCGACAAGCACCGCGTCGGTGGGGGTCACGAACACGATCGCGGCCGCGATGAAGGCACCAAAGAACACGCACAACGCAAACTGTCCGAGCGTCGAGCGCCCGATGGAGGCAACGCGTTCGGTCAAACCAGGATGATGCGGATGCTTTTCCGGCGAGTTCGAAGGCTGCGTCAATGCCTTTTCGTCGATCTCGATGACGTCATCGCCGGTCGCGGTTCCCCCGAGCGTGCCCGCGACGTTGCTTACGAAATGCGCGATCCGCTGCTCGGTGTTGGCCTCGGTGGTAACGGAAAGCTCCTTGTCGTAATGGAGCCGATGGTCCCGATCGCTGAGTATGCGGCTGGCATGATTTATAAAGCGGAGCGCTTCTTCGACATTGCCTTGTCCGTCACGCGTTTTCGCATAATATTTTCGGATCAGGCGGCGCAGCGCGGCCCGCACTTCCTCGTCGGAGGCGAGCTGCGGAATACCAAGCGCTTCGTACAACGTCGCTTTCATTAACTATCTGGGCCAAAAAGGGACGGATTCTGACATTGGAATACTCCGGGAAATGAGGTTCCAATGCAAGTCGAGGGGTATCGCGGCTCCGAACAGGGCTTGGGAGTGGCGGCCCGCGGCATTCGCTGCCGTGCTACGTCAGCCGTCGGTGAGCTTCGATCCCAAAAAGGCATCGATTCGGTCTCCGGTCCATAAAAAAAGCGGCCGAAACGGCCGCTTTCCCTACCTTCGGTGGGTCCGCGCTTAACGTGGAGGCCTGCTACTCGCCCTGCTTGCCGCCCTCGCGGTGCGCGAGCTTCTCGCGGATGCGGGCCGATTTTCCCGAACGATCGCGCAGGTAATAAAGCTTTGCCCGCCGCACGTCGCCCTTGCGTTTCACTTCGATACTGGCAATGAGCGGTGAATAAGTCTGAAATGTCCGCTCGACGCCTTCGCCGCTCGAAATCTTGCGCACGACGAACGAGGAGTTCAGGCCCCGGTTCCGCTTACCGATCACCACCCCTTCGTAGGCCTGCACGCGTTTGCGCTCACCCTCGACGACATTGACATTGACGATGACCGTGTCGCCCGGCGAGAACTCGGGCACGGTCTTGCCCAGGCGGGCAATTTCTTCCTGTTCCAGCGTATCGATGATATTCATCTGCGTATGCTCCATGAAGGTTATGGCCGGTGGCCTTGTGCGCAGCGCAGATCGCCATCTGTTGCGCACCCTTTGTTGTCGATCACCTGTAATGCTACCGCTGTTTTTTTCCTTCGTCCGACTCATGTGTGAGCTCGCTCAAGTATTCCTTGAGCAGACTCGTCTCGTCTTCGCTCATTCCTCGCGCCGCGAGCAAGTCCGGGCGCCGCAGCCAAGTCCGCCCTAGCCCCTGCTTGCGTCTCCAGCGCGCTATCGCCGAGTGGTCCCCGCCCAACAGCACCGGCGGCACGGCATGGCCTTCATAGGTCTCCGGCCGCGTGTAGTGTGGACAATCGAGCAGGCCGTCGACAAACGACTCTTCGACCTTGGACCGTTCATCGTTCAAAACGCCCGGCAGCTGCCGGACCACCGCGTCGATCAGGAGCAGCGCCGGAAGCTCTCCGCCGGAGACGACAAAATCTCCGACCGCGAATTCCAGATCCACCTCCAATTCCAGAAGCCGCTCATCGATCCCTTCGTAACGCCCGGCAAGCAAGACCATACCGGGACCCGCGGAGAGCTCGACCACCCGCCGATGGGTGAGCGGCTCACCCTGCGCCGACAGATGCACCACCGGCGCCGCCTCGATCCCCACCGCACGCATGCCCTCGCGCGCCGCGCGCAGCGCCTTTCCAAGCGGCTCGGCGGTCATTACCATGCCCGGGCCTCCACCATAGGGCCGGTCGTCGACGGTCCGGTAGTTGTTCGTCGCAAAGTCTCGCGGGTTGCGACAGCTCAACGTCCAGATCCCTCTCTCCAGGGCACGCCCAGTCACGCCGTAGCACGCCGCGGCCTCCACCATCTCGGGGAACAGCGTGACGATTTCGATCCGCAAGCCTCGACCCGCGCTCAAGCGGGCACCTCAAAAGTCCGCCGGCCAGTCCACCATAATCCGACCGGCGGCGGGATCGATCGCATCGACATACGCGGCAACGACCGGAATCAGCAGAACCGCGCCGTCCTCCGACTCCACATGCAGCACCGGATGCGCGCCGGTCTCGAGCACTTTGCTTACCCGGCCAAGTTGCTCCGCCGTCCGGTTGACGACGACCAGTCCGACCAGGTCTGACCAATAAAACTCGCCCGTGCCGGGCTCCGGCAATGCCGAGCGAGGCACACCCACCCAGGCGCCCCGCCACTGGAGGGCTGCTTCCCGATCAGCGAGCCCGTCGAGTGCCGCGACCAGCGTATCCCCATGCTGCCGCGCCGTCCGCACCGTAAACTCCCGCCACGCTTCGGCGTCCCGTGCCGGCGCAAGCCACCAGGTCTTATAGTCCAGAAGCGTCGCGATCGAAGCGGTGTAGGGCCGTGCCTTGATCCAGCCCTGAATGCCATAGGGGGTCAGGATGCGCGCCATGACTACCATGGACCCCGCAGATCCCGACCCAGTCTTCGGTGTTGCGTCCGCCGCGCTGCCCGCCTTCGTTGCCCGGATTAGGTTTGTTGCTTTATTCAGCAGTCGCCGCGGGTGAGGTGACCGTCTTCGCGAGGGCGGCCTTCTTTACCAGACCTGCGACGGTATCCGAGAGCATCGCGCCGCGATGCTTCCAATGATCGATCCGATCGAGCGAAAGCCTCAGTCCTTCTTCGCCGTCCCCTGCAATCGGGTTGTAGAAGCCGACGCGCTCAATGAACCTCCCGTCGCGACGGTTGCGTGAATCGGCCACGACGATATTGAAAAAAGGCCGCTTCTTGGCGCCGCCCCGAGCCAGTCTGATGACAACCATCGCGAATTCCGCCTGAACAGAAAAAGACTTTGATTATACGACGAAAAAGCTGTCACTGGCAATCGAACCCCGCGACTGCATCAAGGCCGGCCTAGCGAAGGCCTGGGAACCCACCCTTAAGCCCGCGCAGCATTTTTTGCATTCCGCCCTTGGCCACCATCTTCATCATTTTCTGCGTCTGCTCGAATTGAGCCAGAAGACGGTTGACCTCCTGCACCGACACGCCCGCGCCAGCTGCAACGCGTCGTTTTCGCGAAGCCTTGAGCAGCTCCGGCTTGGCCCGCTCGCCGGGCGTCATGGAATCGATGATTCCTACCAGCCTGCGAATGGCGCGCTCGTCGACCTGGCTGCCCTGTGCCGCGCGGGCGAGGTCGCCGGGCAGCTTGTCGAGAAGGCTTTCCATCCCGCCCATCTTTCGCATCTGACCGATCTGCGCCTTGAAATCCTCGAGGTCGAAACCTTTGCCGGATTTCACTTTCTTCGCCAGGCTGCGCGCCGCCTCCTGGTCAACCTGCCGGTGAGCATCCTCGATCAGGGTCAGAACATCGCCCATGTCGAGGATGCGCGACGCCATCCGGTCGGGATGAAAGACTTCCAGCCCGGAAAGCTTCTCGCCGACGCCGACAAACTTGATTGGCGCGCCGGTGACCTGGCGCACCGAAAGTGCCGCGCCGCCGCGCGCGTCGCCATCGAGCTTGGTCAGGACGATGCCGGTGAGCGGCAGAGTTTCGCGAAATGCTCTGGCAGTATTGACCGCGTCCTGACCCTGCATCGCATCGACGACGAAAAGCGTTTCCACGGGTGACACGGCGGCATGCAGCGCCGCAATCTCCTGCATCATCGCGTCATCGATCGCAAGCCGTCCTGCGGTGTCGATCACCACCACGTCGTGATAATGGCGGCGAGCCCAATCGATCGCCGCGTGCGCAATCGCGACGGGCGCATCGCTCGCCGAAGACGGAAAGAAATCGACACCGACCTGGGCCGCAAGCGTTCTGAGCTGTTCGATCGCGGCCGGCCGATAAACGTCGCAGCTCACCAGCAGCACTTTCTTGCGCATGTCAGCGCGGAGCAGCCTCGCCAGCTTGCCCGCGGTCGTGGTCTTGCCGGCACCCTGCAATCCCGCCAGCAGGATGACCGCCGGCGGCGCTGTCGCGAGATCAAGCGGCGTCGCGCCGCCGCCCATGAGCGTCGCGAGCTCGCGCTGGACGACGCCGACCAGCGCCTGGCCGGGCGTGAGCGAGCTGACGACCTCCTGACCGACGGCCTTGTCGCGCACCGCGGCAATGAAATCCCTGACCACAGGCAGCGCTACATCGGCCTCGAGCAGCGCCATGCGCACTTCGCGCAAAGCGTCCTGGATATTGGCGTCGGTCAACCGCGCTTCGCCGCGCAGTTGCTTCATGACACGGCCGAGCCGTGCGGTCAGATTGTCAAGCATAGGGAAGTGAAATCCACCTGCGGCAGCGACATCGGCGCGCTGGTGTAAACTCAATCAGCCGCGAGGCACTTTACGCATGATTTTACTCTACCTGCCGGTATCCGCCGCATATCTTGCGTCTGCGTGGCTCGAGTGGCAGCGTCTGGTACAGCCGGCGAGAACGGAGCTGCATCGCCGCATCGCGATCGCCTGGTGGCTCGCCGCCTGCGCGCTGATCGGGCACGCATTCCTGGTCTCGAGCGCGATCGTCACCGTCGCCGGGCTGGACTTGAGCCTCGCCAATGCGCTATCCGCGGTCGCGGGCATGACCGCATTGTTTGCCTGGCTCGGATCGCTCACCCGTTCGCTGCCCGGCGTTGCCGTCGTCGCACTTCCGGTGGCTGCGCTGGCGTCGTGGCTTCCTCTCCTGTTCGCGAATCCGCATCGATTCTCCTTCAGCGAGGAGCCTTGGGCCGCGCTGCACATCGCCGTCGCCCTGATCGCGTATGCACTGTTGATCGTCGCGACCATGCAGGCGCTGATGTTGATGGGCCTGCAAAAGCGACTTCATCGGGGCCTGCCCGAGCCGAACGCGGGTGAGCTGCCTCCGCTTTTGACGATGGAGCAATTTCTGTTTCGCATCGTCGGCGCTGGATTCGGCTTGCTGACGCTGACCCTGGCGACGGGTATTTTCTTTTCCGAGCAGCTGTTCGGCAAACCCCTGACCTTGAATTACAAGACGGTATTCTCGGTGCTCGCCTGGTTTGCGTTCGGCGCTCTGCTCGTCGGGCGGCATCGATTCGGTTGGCGCGGCCGTACCGCGCTCAACTGGATTCTGTTCGGCAGCGCACTGCTTCTGCTTGCCTATATCGGC
Source organism: Casimicrobiaceae bacterium (assembly GCA_036491495.1). Lineage (GTDB taxonomy): Bacteria > Pseudomonadota > Gammaproteobacteria > Burkholderiales > Casimicrobiaceae > PALSA-1003. The sequence continues at coordinate 57,295 of DASXBW010000036.1, read as the reverse complement.
AGCAAATTCGTGCTCGAAGTCATACTCCGGCGCTAGCGCGACGGAGCACCGGTTCCTTGACAGCGTCGCCACGCGGCCAAATACTCGGACCGCCGTTTCTCCTTCGCCCCCTGATTTGAGCGACATCTCGGTTTCCACGCTGGTGCTTTGGGTGATCGTGATGCTCGTCGTCTCGGGCTTCTTCTCGATCGCCGAGACCGCGATGATGGCCGTCAATCGCTACCGGCTGCGGCTGCGCGCGCAGCGCGGCGCGCGAGGAGCGAAGCTCGCCCTTGACCTCCTCGCCCGCACCGACAAGCTCCTCGGCGTGATCCTGCTTGGAAATACGCTGGTCGCCGCCGGCGCGGCGACGCTCACCGCGGTGATCACCAAGCGGCTGTACGGCGAAGGCGAGGTGGCGCTGGCGATTGGAGCGGTTGCGATCTCGTTCGCGCTGCTTGTGTTCTCGGAAATCGCACCGAAGGTCGTCGGCGCGGCCCACGCCGACCGGCTTGCGCCGCTGGTGAGCTTCATCTTGGCGCCGATGCTCAAAGCGGCGACGCCGGTCGTCTGGTTCGTCAATCTTTTCGTGCAGGGTTTGCTCAAGCTGCTGCGGCTCCAGCCCGGGCATGGACCGGAGGCGACGCTATCGCAGGAGGAAGTGCGCAGCCTGGTGCTCGAAGGTCATTATTTCCGTGGCAAACATCGCGCCATGCTCGCCAATCTTCTCGACCTTGATTCGGTCACCGTCGATGACGTGATGACCCCGCGCAACCACATCGAGGCACTCGATCTTTCGGAGAAGCCGGCTCTGCTCACGCAGCAATTGGCGACGAGCTACCACACGCGTGTGCCGGTCTTCGAACACGCGTTGGATAACATCATTGGCGTCCTGCATCTGAAGCAGGTCCTCAGGCTGCAGCAGGCGGGGGAAATCGACGCCGAGCATTTGCGCACCATTCTTCGGCCCGCGTATTTCATCCCCGCTGGGACGCCGCTTCTGGCCCAGCTGCAGCAGTTTCAGGCCGACCGGCAGCGTCTTGGCCTGGTCGTCGATGAATACGGCGAATTGCTAGGATTGGTTTCCCTCGAGGACATCCTGGAGGAAATCGTCGGAGAATTCACGACCCAGGCCCCCGGCGGGGCGGAAATCTTTCAGCGCGAGCCCGACGGCAGTGTTGTAGTAGACGGAATGGCTCCGCTGCGCGTTCTCAATCGCAAGCTGGGTACCTCTTTCCCGCTAGAAGGCCCGAAAACCCTCAGCGGCTTGATCGTGGAGCATCTTGGCGATATTCCGGATGCCGGAGTAAGCTTCCGCCTCGCCGGACAGACGGTCGAAGTGCTTCAAGTCCAGGACCACGCGGTGAGGGTCGTCAAACTGGCACCGCCGGTGGGCCGCAGCCCTTCGCCGCCTTTACAAACCACGGGCGAGCAGGCATCATCGATAAGCTAACTTTTATGCGTCTGGAATATGCCCGCGACGCCTCTTCGGAGGCTCGGCGCGAGGCACTGCACAATGGCTACCAAGGCAGCGGTTCCGAGCGTCAGCGGTCTGGCACGGGCGATGGTGCAGCACGGCCTATTGTCCGAATACGACGCTGAGACGTTTCAGGGTCAGGCGCAGACCGCCAGCATCGGTTTCGTCGAGCAGCTGCTGCTTTCCAAGCGGATGAATGCCGCGCAGGTCGCCATCTTTGCATCGCGCGCCTTCGGCGCGCCGCTGTTCGATCTCGCCGGTTTCGATCTCGATCAGATCGACAAGGACCTTGTCGACGCCCGAATAGCGGTGACGCGACGCGTCCTGCCGCTGCAAAAGCGCGGCAATCGGCTTTTCGTTGCGGTGTCCGACCCGGCGAATATGCAGGCGCTGGACGAAGTCAGGTTCAAGACCAACCTGGTGCCTGATCCCGTCGTCGTCGAGGACGACAAGCTCGGCGTTGCCATCGCCAAGGTCATCGAGAGCCTCGGCCAGACCCTGAAGGATCTGGTCAGCGCCGACGATCTCGAAGTGGACCTTCAGGCGGAAACCGGCCAGAGCCAGACCGACGAAGAGGGCAATAATCCCGATGTCGACGATGCGCCGGTCGTCAGATACATACAGAAGATTCTTCTCGACGCCATCGCAGCCGGCGTGTCCGACATCCATTTCGAGCCCTACGAAAAATTCTATCGGATCCGCTATCGCCTGGACGGCGTGCTCAAGGAAGTGGCCCAGCCGCCGCTGGTGATCAAGGACAAGATGGCGTCACGCATCAAGGTGATATCCAAGCTAGACATTTCCGAAAAGCGCGTGCCGCAGGACGGGCGCATGAAGCTCGTCCTGAGCAAGGCTCGATCGATCGATTTTCGCGTCAGCACTCTGCCCACGCTTTACGGTGAAAAAATCGTCCTCCGTATTCTCGATGCGGCCGGCGTGAAGCTCGGCATTGAAGCGCTCGGTTACGAGCCCGATCAGCAAAAGATGCTGCTCGACGCCATCGGCCGTCCGTATGGAATGATTCTGGTCACCGGCCCAACCGGCAGCGGCAAGACGGTGTCGCTCTACACGTGCCTTAACATCCTCAATCAGCCGGGGATCAACATCTCCACGGCCGAGGACCCTGCGGAAATTCAGCTCCCGGGCGTCAACCAGGTCAACGTGAACGAAAAGGCGGGACTCAACTTCGCCAACTCCCTGCGCGCATTTCTCCGCCAGGACCCGGACGTCATCATGGTGGGCGAAATCCGCGATCTGGAGACGGCAGACATCGCGATCAAGGCCGCGCAAACCGGCCACCTCGTGCTCTCGACCCTGCACACCAACGACTCGGCGGCGACCTTGATGCGCCTCGCCAATATGGGCGTGCCGGCGTTCAACATCGCCTCGAGCGTGATCCTCATCGTCGCGCAGCGGCTGGCGCGGAAACTGTGCACCCAATGCAAGCGACCGGAAGACATCCCGCCCGAATCGCTGCTCCAGGCCGGATTTAACGAGCAGGACATCGACGGCTCCTGGCAGGCGTATGGCCCGCTTGGCTGCGACCATTGTTTCGGCACCGGGTACAAGGGGCGGATGGGGATCTACGAAGTGATGCCGATCACCGACGATATGCGGCAGGTCATCATGCGCAACGGCAGCGTTCTCGATATCGCCGAGCAGGCCAAGAAGGAAGGCATGCGCACTCTTCGCCAGTCGGGACTGCTGAAGGTCAAACAGGGTTTGACGTCCCTCGAGGAAATCGAGGCCGTTACCAACGAGTAATCGCGACGGGAATCACCATGACAACCGCAACCGCAAAGCGCAGGACAAAGGCACCACAGAGAAGAGAAGTCAAGGAATTCACCTATCTCTGGGAGGGCTTCGACCGCAGCAATCGCAACGTCCGCGGAGAAATGAAGGCTGCCTCGGAGACCGTCGTTACCAGCAATTTGCGGCGGCAGGGCATCCGCATCACCAAGCTGCGGAAGCAGACGTTCCGCGGCGGTCGGCGCGTCAACGAAAAAGACATTACGTTCTTCACTCGCCAGCTTGCAACCATGCTCAAGGCGGGCGTGCCCTTGCTGCAGGCGTTCGAAATCGTCGCCCGCGGACACAGCAATGCGCGCTTCGCGCGCCTGATGATGGATATCAAGGGCCGCGTCGAAGCCGGCTCGAGCCTGTCGCAGGCATTCCGGGAGCATCCGGCGCAATTCGACTCGCTTTACTGCAACCTGGTCAACGCCGGAGAAACGGCCGGCATGCTCGATGGCATTCTGGAACGGCTGGCGACCTACAAGGAAAAGATCCTCGCCATCAAAAGCAAGATCAAGTCCGCGCTGTTCTACCCGATCTCGGTTGTTGTCGTCGCGATCGTGGTGATCTGGGTCATCATGATCTGGGTCATTCCGGCATTCAAGCAGGTTTTTACGAGCTTCGGCGCCAACCTGCCGGCGCCCACGCTGATCGTGATGGCGATTTCAGACTTTTTCGTCTCTTACTGGTGGGCGATCGCCGGAATCGTCGGCGGGGCCATCTTCGGCTTCTTCTTCATGCTTCGCCGCTCGCAAACGTTCCGTTATGCGGTCGACCGCATTTCGCTGAAGCTTCCGGTGATCGGTGCAATTCTCGAAAAAGCGACCATTGCCCGCTGGACGCGAACGCTGGCAACGATGTTCGCCGCGGGTGTGCCGCTGGTCGAGTCGCTCGATGCGGTCGCGGGCGCGTCGGGAAATGCCGTCTACGTCGCCGGCACGCGGCGGATCCAGACGGAAGTCAGCACCGGAACGAGCCTGACCAATGCGATGCATAACACCGGCCTGTTCCCGAGCATGGTGCTACAGATGACGCAGATCGGTGAGGAATCGGGTTCGCTCGACGGCATGCTGTCCAAGGTAGCCGACTTTTTCGAGCGCGAGGTCGATGATGCAGTGGCAGCACTTTCGAGCCTGCTCGAGCCTATCATTATCGTCTTTCTGGGCGTGGTGATCGGGGGTCTGGTGGTCGCCATGTACCTGCCGATCTTCAAGCTCGGCGCCGTCGTCTGAAATCTTGCGAACACCCGGACGTGGCGCCGTGCCAGCATCGCGGAGCCGCGTCCGCTTCGACATTGCCGCCCGCACCACCGACACGCGTGTCCACGGCACGCGGGCGAAGCACTTCGGCCACCGTGTTTGCGCCGGCCGTCGCGGGTTCGTGGCGGAGATCTTTGCTCTCCGTTAAGCCATGGCCGCCGAGTCCATGACCTTGCTCGTCCTCGTCGCTGTCGTCGGTCTTTGCATCGGCAGCTTCCTCAATGTCGTCATCCATCGCCTTCCCCGGATGCTGGAACAGGGATGGAGGACCCAGTGCGCCGAGCTTTCTGGCGAGACCGCGCAACCGGCGGCGCGCTACAATCTTCTCGTCCCCCGCTCGCAGTGTCCGGCCTGCGGCCATCGGATCGGCGCTCTCGAGAACATCCCCGTCTTGAGCTACCTTTTTCTGCGCGGTCATTGCCTCGCCTGCAAGGCACCGATCTCGGCGCGCTACCCGATCGTGGAATTGATCACCGCGGCGTTGACGGTCGTGGCGATAGTGCGTTTCGGGGCGACGCCGGCCGGTATTGCCGCAAGCGTGTTCCTATGGATGCTGGTGGCGTTGACATTCATCGATTTCGATACGCAGCTCCTTCCCGATAACCTTACCCTGCCTCTGCTCTGGGCGGGACTGTTTGCGAATCTTGTCGGAGCGGTCCCCTCGGTGACACTTCGTGATGCCGTGATCGGAGCCATCGCCGGTTACCTCCTGCTGTGGTTGATCTACTGGGCGTTCAAGTTGATCAGGGGCAAGGAAGGCATGGGCTATGGCGACTTCAAATTGCTCGCCGCGCTCGGCGCGTGGCTCGGCTGGCAGATGCTCCCGCTGATCGTTTTATTGTCTTCGGTCGTCGGGGCAGCGATTGGCATCAGCCTGGTCGCGTTCAAAGGACGCGACCACCAGATTCCACTGGCATTCGGCCCCTATCTCGCGATTGCCGGTGCGATTGCGCTCTTTTTCGGCAAGCCCCTGGTCGCGCTTTACCTTCCCGGCTAAAGCAGTGGCCTACGTCGTCGGCATGACGGGCGGCATCGGCAGCGGCAAAACGGAAGTCGCCAAGGCCTTCAGCGCAATGGGCGTCGAAGTTGCGGATGCCGATGTGATTTCGCATCGCCTTTCAATGCCGGGACAAGCCGGACACGCGGCGATCGTCGCTGCATTCGACGCCGGGGTGCTGTTGCCGTCCGGGGAGCTGGACCGGGCGGAGCTTCGCCGCCGCGCTTTTGCCGATCCGCAAGCGCGCGCGCGGCTCGAGGCCGCCGTGCACCCGCTGATCAGACGCGAGGTCTATCGGGAGATCGCCGCATGGCGGGGCGTCTACGGCGTGGTGGTCGTGCCCTTGCTAATCGAGCGCGGCGGGCTTTCCAGCGAGGTTGATAGGATCCTGGTGGTCGATTGCTCCGAGGACGAGCAGGTTCGTCGAGTGGTGGCCCGCAGCGGGCTCTCACCTGCGGAGGTCCGCGCCATCATGGCAACCCAGCTCGATCGCCTTACCCGGCTCCGGGACGCGGACGACGTTCTCGACAATAGCGGTTCGCCCGATGCCATCGCGCCTCAAGTCGCCGAGCTCGATCGGCGGTACAAAGAGCTGGCGTCGGATCGTCGCCGCGCGCCAGTCTGACGTGATCCGCTACGAACATCCGCTGAACGAGCGCATACGAACCATGATGCGGCTCGAGGATCTTTATCGCCGCGCTCTTTTCTTCAATGCGGCGACAGCGCCGGCCGATCACCACGCCGCGCTGCTCGCGCTGTTCGAGATCGCAGACGTGTCGTCGAGAGCGGATCTCAAGACCGACATCCTGCAGGAGCTCGAACGACAGCGCCAGCTGCTCACGCCGCTCAGGGACAATCCCGCGATCGAGCACGAAGCGCTCGATTCGCTGCTCGCTGAAGTCGACGATGTCAGTGAACGGCTGCTGGCGCAGAGCGGCAAAGTCGGGGCACACCTTCGCGACAACGAGTGGCTGATGGCGATCAAGCAGCGCACGGCCCTGCCGGGGGGCGTGTCGGAGTTCGATCTGCCGGCTTTTCACTACTGGCTGCACCTCGATCCGGTCGCGCGGCAGCGCGATCTGGAAGCGTGGCTGGCGCCGCTGCTTCCGATTCATGAGGGTTTGTCGATCGTGCTGCGCATACTGCGCGAGAACGGCAAGACAGGAAGGCACACTGCCATTCACGGCGTGTTCCAGCTCATGCTCACCACCGCCAAGGTAGCGCAATTGCTGCGATTGTCTCTCACCGACGACCTCTCGTGCGTGCCCGAAATCAGCGCTAACAAGTACGCGCTGAATATCCGGTTCCTTGGCATCGCAGGGATGGATCGTGGAGCGGTCTACGATGGCGACGTCGAATTCGACTTGATGTTCTGTAATCTTTGACATTTGTTTGGGACCGTCCACGGCGGTCCATGCAAAGTCCCGGCGCGTCGTACGCTTTGCTCTCCGACAAAGTACATAAGCTCGGTACCACACACCGAGGACCAGGAGCGCGACGCGCAGGGGCCTGCATGCCCTTTGATGCGGAAGCCCATGGCCCCTGGCACGTGCCTTGCTGCAGCTGTTGCATCCGGTTCTTGTTCTCCTCCTCGAGACCGGACCCTAGCCCTGGGCACCCTCCTCCGAGTGCCCGGGGCTTTGTATATGCGCGTGACGATTCACGGCCTTCTCTGACGTTTCTTGGTCCTTGCATCAACGGCATTCGACCGTTGCAGTCATTCAACCAGGCACTGCTGACCACGGAGCGAAGTCGGGCGACTACGCGGAATGATTCTTGTATGCTCGTGCGATCGGCTGGCGCCCTGATTCCCACGCTTTTTTCCGGTTCAACCGGCAAAGGGACATACTTACGCCTGCGGCGGTGATTTCCGCGCTCCGAGACAAAAGGCCATCAAGGGGTAACAAGAGGCGACCGAGGTTGCAGTTGGTGAACATCCGGTGGAAACGGTGGCTGGTGGGCGCGGTGGGTTTGTTGGCCGCGTATACGGTTGCCGGGTTTTGGCTGCTGCCGCTGGTGATCAAGAATCAGGTCCCCAAATTCGGGCAGACCGAGTTGGCGCGTCAGGCGGCGATCAGTGAGGTCCGTTTCAATCCCTATACCTTGCGCCTGGAGGCGCAGGATCTGCGCCTGGCGGAGGCCGATGGCGCTCCACTCTTCGCAATCGGCAAGCTCGCCGTGGAGCTGCAATGGAGATCCCTGGTCCGGCGCGCCTGGAGCTTTGACGAAATCCGCATTGCCGAGCCGAGCGCGAGCTTGACGATCGCGGCGGACGGCAAGTTCAATCTCGCCGAACTGCTGGCGACACTCGAGCACCGGCTGCGTAAAGCTTCCACCGACACCAGCCTGCCGCGCCTGATCATCGGGCGCTTCATGCTGGAGCAGGGCAAGCTGGACTTGCGCGACCACCGGGTCGGCCATTCCGACAGTTTTTCCCCGATCAACTTTGCGCTGACCAATTTCAGCACCCTGCCGGACCAGAACGACACTTATACCTTCAGCGCAGATTCGGCCTTCGGCGGCAAGCTGCGCTGGAAGGGCGAGGCGTCGGTGAATCCGATCCGCGGCAGTGGCGAACTGACCCTGGAAAACGGCCCCCTGCGGGAACTGGCGGTGTACCTCAAGTCCTACACTCGCGCGACGCTGGCAGCCGGGCGGCTCGACGCCACGTTGCCTTACCGCTTTGCCTACGGCGATGGCAAGCTCGAAGCCAGCGTCGCGGGCGCCAAGCTAGCGTTGCGCGACTTGGCGCTGGCGCACGAAGGCGGCGCCAGCGATTCCTTCGCCACGCTGACGCGTCTGGACGCGAGCGGCGTCAGCGCCGACCTGACGCGCCGCGAGGTGGCGGTCGACGAGCTTCGCGCCGAGGGCGGCAAGCTTATGGCCAGGCGCGACGCCAAGGGCGAGCTCGATCTGGCGAACCTCTTGAAGACGGCCGCCGCGCCCGCGGCGGCCCCGGGCCTGGGCCAGCCCATCGTCATCAACAACTGGAAGCTTAGCGTCAAGCAGATGATCTTCGATCAGGTGGCGCTCAGCGCGGTCGATGAAACGGTCAGCCCGCCGCTCAAGTTGAGCGCGGACAAAGCGCAATTTCGCCTGCAACTGGCGGCAGAGCAGGTCGGCGCGGATTTCAAACTGACGATCGCCGACGCCGCGTTCTCGCTCGCCGATCTGGCGCTGGCGAGCGGCGCGCAAACGCCGTTCAAGCTGGCGCGGTTGGGCTTCACCGACGGCGCCGTCGATCTGGCCGCGCGGCATGCCAGCCTCGGCCGGCTCTATGCCGAGGGTGGACAACTGCAGCTCACGCGCGACGGCAAGGGACAGCTCAATATCCTGGGTCTGTTGCCCAAGTTCGGCGCGGGCGGCGAACAGGCTACGGCGGCGGTGGCACCCGCCGGCGCGCCGTGGATCGCCGTGGCCAAGAGCGTGGAATTGAGCAAATTCGGCGCCGAGGTCGAGGACCAGGGCACCGCCGTCAAGGTCCATGTACAGGATCTCGCCGTTAAACTCGAAGAAGCCGGCAGCGATCTCACGCGGCCAGTCAAGTTCAGTGCCGGGCTGAACTTGCGCGAGGGCGGCCAGTTGTCGGCGAATGGCAGGGTGGTGCCGGGAAGTGGCGCGCTGGAGGCCGACGTGCGCGTGAAGCAACTGGAGCTGGCGCCCTTGCAGCCCTTGCTGGGCAAATACGTAAAGCTGAAAATCGCCGGCGGCAGCGTCTCGGCGCACGGGCGGCTCACTGCCGGCGCAGGCCGGGCGAAGAGCACTAATCTGCGCTACGTCGGCGGGCTCGACATCGCCGGCCTTGCGCTCAACGAAGAAAGCGGCGAACTGTTCGCGGCATGGAAAAGCGTAGGCGCCGACAAGCTCACTGCGAGCCTCGCCCCCAATCTCCTGGAGATTCCGGAACTGCGCGTGGTCGAGCCCGATGCCAAGCTGATCATCGAGAACGACCGCAGTTTCAATGCCGCGCGTCTGCTGGTGCGCCCCGCCTCCGCCGCGACCGTCGGGGCGTCGCCGCCAGCCCCGGCGCAGGCGGCGGATGACTCCTTCCCGGTGCGCATACAGCGCTTGCGCTTCCAGAATGCCAAGCTCGATTTCAGCGACCTCAGCCTGCGGCCGCAATTCAGCGCGAAGATCTACGAGCTGAACGGCGTGGTCAGCGGCCTGTCGTCGAAGCGCGATTCCCGCAGCCAGATCGAGCTCGACGGCCGGGTCGATGAGTTCGGGCTGGTGCGCATCCGCGGCGAGCTCAACCCCTTCGCGCCGGCCGACAACACCGACGTCAACGTCGTGTTCAAGAACGTCGACATGGTCCCCGCCTCGCCCTACAGCATGAAGTTCGCCGGCTACAAGATCGCCGAAGGCAAGATCTCGGTCGATCTCCAATACAAAGTGCGCAATAGCCAGCTCGAAGGTGCCAACCAGTTCGTCATCGACAAGCTGACCCTGGGCGAGCGGGTCGACAGTCCCGACGCGCTCAAGCTGCCGCTGGAGCTGGCGATCGCCATACTCAAGGACAGCGAAGGCCGCATCGAGCTCGGCTTGCCGGTTTCCGGCAACGTGAGCGATCCGCAGTTCAGCTATGGCGCGGTCATCTGGAAGGCCATCAACACCCTGCTGACCAGGATCGTCAGCGCACCGTTCCGAGCGCTCGGCAGCCTGTTCGGTGGCAGCGGCGAGAAGTTGGAGGCTATCGACTTCGATCCGGGCAGCGACAGGCTGTTGCCGCCGGAACGCGAAAAGCTGAAACAGGTAGCTCAGGTGCTGTCCAAGCGCCCGCAACTGAAACTCTCGGTGCCGGGGCAATACAGCGAGGCCGCCGACGGCGCCGCGCTGAAGGCCCGCGCGGTGCGAGTCGAAATCGCCAAGCGTGCCGGTATCAAACTCGAAGCCGGCGAGGAACCCGGACCTCTGGACCTACGCGCCCGCGCCGTGCGCGGCGCCTTGCGGGACTTGTATGCCGAACGTTTCGGTGCCGCGGAGCTCGACAAGCAGAAAAAGGCGGCGGAGGGCGGCGCCGCCGTGGCCGCCAGCGAGCCAGCCGCTAAAGATCTCAATACCGAGGCCGCCCAGGAGAAATTGCCGGTATGGCAGCGCGTCGGCTTGCTGATTCAGGGCGAGCCGCAGGTGGCCGATGCCAGCTCCTTCTATCACAAGCTGCAGGAGCGCCTGGACCAGAACCAGCCGCTGGCCGCCGATGCCTTGACCCGGCTGGGCGCGCAGCGCGCGAGCGCCGTTCTCGCCGCCTTGAAGGAAGCCGGCGTCGATCCGGCACGCGCGCTCGCGGCAGCTCCCGAAAAGGTCAACTCCGACGTCGACAAGCCGGTGTCACTCAAACTGGCGCTGGTGGCAAAGTAATGCAACCCGGATTTGCACCGGTTGGTGAAGAACCGCGCGCTGTAGTAGCCGGGCGGGGTTCTCACCCACAAGAAAAGCACCGCTGTAATGTCTGAAGCTCGCTCGCCTCAAACCGGACTTTGAATCGCCGCGCGGGTCCGGATAAGCGCGTCAATGTCCGCGGCCGTCAATCCGGATTCCTCGAGCACCTCACGCGTGTGCTGTCCGAATAGGGGCGCGGCACGCGACACGCGGGCAGGCGTTGCCGAGAGCTTGAGCGGACAGCCGATAGCCCGGACTGCGCCGGCCTTCGGATGCAGCGTTTCGACAACCATGTCGCGGGCGAGAACCTGCGGGTGCTCCAGCATTTCGGCAATGCCGAGCACCGGGCCCGCGGGAACGCCGGCCGCTGCAAGCGCCGAGAGCCATTGCGACGACGGCTTGCGCTTGAATCGCAGCGCGATCAGCTCGACCAGTGCGTTAAGGTTGGCCATGCGCGACGCGTTGTCGCGGAATCGTTCGTCGGCAAGAAGGTCTGGCGCCTCGAGCACCTGTGTCAGGCGCTCGTAATTGGACTGGTTGGACGCGCCTATCGTGATCCAGCCGTCCTGTGTTGCAAACGCCTGGTACGGCGCAGTGAGTGGATGGGCCGAGCCGAGCGGGCCGATTTCCTTGCCGCTGCCCAGGAAAATGGCGCTTTGCCAGAACGTCTGCATGACGCCCGCTTCGAGGAGCGACGTGTCGACCAATTGTCCCTGACCGGTGCGCAGCCGGTGAACATAGGCCACGACGATGCCGAGCGCGGCCAGGATTCCTGCGTTGATATCGGTCACGGGGGAGCCCACCTTCGTCGGCGGGCCGCCGGGCTCGCCGGTAATGCGCATCAGGCCGCTCAATCCCTGTGCCACCAGGTCGAAGCCGCCTTTGTCCGCGTCGGGCCCGGTCCTGCCGTAGCCCGATATCGCGCAATAGATGAGCCGCGGATTGGTGCGTCGCAAGTCCTCGTAGCCTAGCTCCAGCTTGTCGAGCGTTCCGACGCGGAAATTTTCGATGACGACGTCGGCGCCGTCGATCAGGCGACGCAAGGCGTCACGGGCCGCACTTTGCTTGAGGTCGAGCGCGATGCCGCGCTTGTTGCGGTTCATCATCATGAACGCGTTGGCTTCGCCGTTGACCTCGGGAGGCGTAAAGCGGCGCGTGTCGTCGCCACCGGGAACTTTCTCGACCTTGATGACGTCGGCGCCCATGTCCGCGAGCAGCATGCCTGCCGTCGGACCGGACATGATATGCGCGAGCTCGATTACCCGGATGCCGGCGAGCGCGACCATCATCGACCGCTGAAACGCGGAGCCTGCTTGTTCAGAAACGCGCGCAATCCTTCGCGATAGTCCGCGGTGTCGAAGCAGGCGAAGCCTTCGCTCCATTCGTCGGCGGAAAGTTGCAGCGGAAGCGACAGACGCCGGATGAAGCGCTTGTGCCAGCGCGCAACCAAGGGTGCGCCCGCCGCGATGCGCTCGGCGGTTGCGCGCGCTTCGGTTTCGACGAATTCGTCGGCCACAACGCGCTGCACCAGTCCTTTTTCGTGCGCCTCCTGCGCACCAAAAATTCGCCCTTCGAGCAGGATCTCGAGGGCGACGGCAGGACCGACCACCGACAAAAGCCCGCTCAACTCACCGTAGCCCATGGTGAGGCCGAGCCGATTGATCGGAATGCCGAAGCGGCTCGACTCGCCGCAGATGCGCAGGTCGCACATCAGCGCAACTTCGAGGCCGCCACCGACGCACGCGCCGTGGATCATCGCGACGGTTGGATGGATGCACTCGCCAATCGCCTGCATGGTCGAGTGGATCAATTCACCGTAGGCGCGGCCTTGCGTCGCGTCGGAGCGCAGTTGCGGAAACTCGGTGATATCCGCGCCGGCACCGAAGGCTTTGCTGCCCGCGCCGCGCAGGATGACGCAGCGCAGATCGGTTTCGAGCGAGAGTTCACGCATTCGGCGTCCGAGCTCCCGCCACGACGACTCGGACAGGGCATTCAAGCTTTCGGGGCGATTGAGAACGACGGTCGCCACCGGACCGTCGCGCTGCACTAGAACCGGATCGGTCATGTCGGCGCTCTTCAGTGGTAGAACAGGTCGACGAGCCCCATGCCGGTCACTGGGACGTAAGCCCCCAGGACCAGTACGGCGAGCAGCACGGCGACGAAGTAGACGTAGTAGACGTTGACCTTGGTGACTTCCCACATATAGGCCTTGGCGATCGCGCAGCACGTCATCAGCACGCTCGCCACGGCGGCGTTTGCTGGCCAATGCCCAAATTAATGGTGACGATCAATCCAAATGCACCGGTTCGATCCCAACCACCCTGACCAGCGGCATGACCACCGGTACGAGGAGGAGGATCGCCGCCGCCGCGTGCAGGAAGAGCCCCAGAATCAGGAACAGGACGTTGAGAATCGCGAGCACCGCCCATTTGTTCGAAGTGAATTCCAGGATGCTTTGCGCGAGCTGCTGCGGAAGATGCGTTTCGGTCAGGTACACGCCAAATGTTTTCCTCGATTGGCGTCGGCGCGAATACGCGCGGATGCTTTATACGGCGTTAAGGGAATGCTCCGCGGCGCGTGGGGAACCGGGAACATGCTCTGCGGCGCCTGACGATGCCGGTTCCGAGCCGGAGAGATAGGACAACGCCGCATCGACGCCGCCGCGCTGATGCGGAACACGGCAGGCCGCGAGTCCCATTTCGACCCCGCAGAGCGTTCCGCACAAGGTCAGGTCATTGAAAAATCCAAGATGGCCGATGCGAAATACCCGGCCCAGCAGGCGCCCCAGCCCCATGCCTAGGGACAGGTCGTAGCGCGCCAGCACCTGGCGCCGGAAAGCGTCCGCGTCGTGTCCTTCCGGCATCATGATCGCGGTCAGCGAACTGCTGTATTCCGCGGGGTTGCGGCAAAGAAGCTCGAGCCCCCATGCTCGCACCGCACGACGCGTCGCTTCGGCATGGCGATCGTGGCGCGCGAACACATTGACGAGGCCCTCCTCGAGCAGCATTGCGATCGCCTCGTGCAATCCATAGAGCAGATTGGTCGCCGGCGTGTAAGGGAAGTAGCCTTGCTTGTTCGACGCGATGATCTCGTCCCAGCTCCAATACGAGCGGGGCAGACGCGCCTGCTTGCTCGCGGCCAGAGCCTTGTCGCTCATCGCGTTGAATGACAATCCCGGCGGCAGCATCAGCCCTTTCTGCGATCCGGCCACGGTGACGTCCACGCCCCACTCGGTGTGCCGGTAGTCGATCGAGGCCAGCGAGGAAATCGTGTCGACCATCAACAAGGCCGGATGCGAGGCGCGGTCGATCGCTTCGCGGATCGGCGGAATTCCGCTGGTGACTCCGGTCGACGTTTCATTGTGGACCACGAGCACGGCCTTGATCGCATGGCCGCGGTCCTGAATCAACCTGGATTCGACGTCCGCCGCGTCGACGCCGCTTCTCCAGTCGCCCGGCATGAAGTCGACCGCCAGCCCGAGCTTGTCGGCCATCTTGCGCCACAGGGTGGCGAAGTGACCGGTTTCGAACATCAGCACCCTGTCACCCGGAGAAAGCGTGTTTACCAGCGCGGCTTCCCACGCACCGGTTCCCGAGGCGGGATAGATCACCACCGGCCCGCTGCAGGCAAACACTTTTTTCAAGCCGTCGAGGATAGCGAGCGTCATCCGCGCGAACTCCGGCCCGCGATGGTCGATCGTTGGCTGGTCGAGCGCGCGCAAGATCCGGTCCGGAACATTCGTCGGACCGGGTATCTGCAGAAAATGACGGCCGCTCGGATGGTCGTCCAGTCGCAACATCGGGTTCCCTTGCGGTGGCAGCTCGTTCTATTGTACAAGAGAGTTCATTCCGCCGGCCGGCGAGCCTTTCTTTGCGCACCTGTCCATGAACGCACCGGTCGAGCATCGCATCAGGATCGATTGGCGGCTCTCGCGTGCCGCGGCGCGTGTTGCGGCCAGCGCGCCGCTCGTGCAGCGGCTCTCCACAGAATGCCGCGGTGATGTTCTGTTCGACATCGGATCGCGGGGGCGCTACGCGACCGACGCTTCGATCTACCAGATCTTTCCCATCGGCGTGGTCGTGCCGTGTGACGAAGCGGACGCGCGGACCGCGCTGGCCATCGCGCGCGAGCTCGAGGTGCCGATCCTTCCGCGCGGCGCCGGGTCGTCGCAATGCGGACAGACCGTCGGCGAGGCTCTGGTGATCGATCACAGCAAATCGCTGCGTGAGATTGTCGACTTCGACCCAGGCGCGATGACGGTGACCGTACAGCCGGGTGTGGTGCTCGATCAGCTCAACGCCTACCTGCGTCCGCACGGGCTCTGGTTTCCGGTCGACGTGAGCACCTCGGCGCAGGCGACGATCGGAGGTATGGCGGGCAACAATTCCTGCGGCTCACGGTCGATCGAGTACGGCAACATGGTGCACAACGTGATCGGCATCGACGCGATTCTGGCCGACGGCAGGGAAATGGCGTTTGGGCCGGCCAAGGAAGCGCATGACGCCGCCGCGAATGCTTTGACCGAGGCTCTGTCGGCGATCGGTGCACGCGAGCACGACGAAATCTCCCGCATGGTCCCCAGCATGCTGCGCCGCGTCGGCGGCTACAACATCGACGTCTTTCACCCGCAGAGCGCGCGCCCCTATACGCGCGATGGCTCGGTCAACTACGCCCACCTCCTCGTTGGCTCCGAAGGAACGCTCGCCTATTTCTCGCGCCTCAAGCTGCAGCTCGCCCGACTGCCGGCAAGCAAGACCCTGGGCGTGGTCAATTTCCCGTCGTTTCGTGCGGCGATGGCCGCGGCGCAACACATCGTGACCTTGAAGCCGACCGCGGTCGAGCTTGTCGATCGCACCATGATCGAGCTCTCCCGCGCGAATCCTGCCTTTCGCCCCGTCATCGACAGCGCGTTGATCGGCGAGCCGGAGGCGGTATTGCTGGTCGAATTTGCGGGTGAAGACGGCAGCGTGCAGAGTGAGCGCCTCGAGCGACTCTCGGAGCTTATGGGCGACCTCGGCCTTCCGGACACCGTCGTGCGCATCACCGCGCCTGAGGCTCAGAAAGCATTGTGGGACGTGCGCAAGGCCGGGTTGAATATCATGATGTCGATGAAAGGCGACGGCAAGCCGGTGTCGTTCATCGAGGACTGCGCGGTGCCGCTCGAGCACCTCGAGGAATACACCGAGCGCCTGACGCAGATTTTTCGCAAGCACGGCACGGACGGCACCTGGTACGCGCACGCCAGCGTCGGCACCCTGCATGTGCGCCCGATTCTGGACATGCGCCGCGGCGGCGCGGCGAAGATGCGAGCCATCGCCGAGGAGGCCGCCGCCATGGTGCGGCAATACAAAGGGGCGTACTCGGGCGAGCACGGCGACGGCTTGTGCCGTGGCGAGTGGGTAGCGTGGCAGTTCGGCCCGCGGCTCAATGCTGCATTTACCGAGATCAAGGCGCTGTTCGATCCGGACAACCGAATGAATCCCGGCAAGATCGTCGCGCCGCCGCGGATGGACGATGCGGCGTTGTTCCGGTTCGGCCCGCGCCACCAGCGACGAGCATTCGAACCGGCGCTCGATTGGTCGCCGTGGGATGTTCAGCGCGACCCGCTGACCGGTCACGAGACCGAGCCCGGATCCGGCGGAGACCCGGCGCACGGTCTCGCCGCGGCGATCGAGATGTGCAACAACAACGGCCATTGCCGCAAGTTCGACGCCGGAACGATGTGTCCGAGCTATCGCGTCACCCGCGATGAGCAGCACACGACACGCGGACGTGCCAACACCCTGCGCCTCGCGCTTGGCGGCCAACTCGGACACGAAGACTTCGCCGGCGATGCCGTGCGCGATGCGCTCGATCTATGCGTGTCGTGCAAAGGCTGCCGGCGCGAGTGCCCGACCGGCGTCGACATGGCCAAGCTGAAGATCGAGGTTCTTGCCGCCCGCAACGCGCGCTACGGCGTATCGCTTCGGCAGCGGCTTACCGCATACCTGCCGCGCTACGCGCCTGCTTTGAGCCGCCTGTCGTGGATCGCCAATCTGCGCGACCGGATTCCGGGTGCCGCGCGCCTTTCCGAGCGCTGGGTCGGCCTGTCGAAGCGGCGCTCATTGCCGCAATGGCACGCGCCGTTCCTGCGCACCGCCAAGTCCGGGTCGCCCGCAACCGCGTCCGCGACTCCAAAGCCTGGCCGCGAGGTCGTGTTGTTCATCGACACGTTCAGCAACTACTTCGCACAGGCGAACGCGCGCGCCGCAACGCGTGTGCTCGAAGCCGGCGGTTACACCGTGCACACCCATGTCCCCGGTTCGGGGCGGCCGCTTTGCTGCGGCCGCACGTTCCTGACCGCGGGAATGGTCGAACAGGCCCGCGACGAAGCGCGGCGCACACTCGGTGCGCTGCTGCCCTATGTGCGCCGGGGTGTCGCGATCGTCGGCCTGGAGCCATCGTGCCTGCTTACTCTGCGCGATGAATTCCTGACCTATCGCTTCGGCGAGGATGCGCAGTTGCTCGCCCGAAATGCGTTGTTGTTCGAGGAGTTTCTGGTGCGCGAGAAGTCTGCCGGACGGCTCTCGCTCAAGCTTAAATCGCTGCCAAACGCCGAGGCGCTTCTGCACGGGCACTGCCATCAGAAGGCGTTTGCGGCTTTCGAAGCGGTAAGAACCGTTCTGGACTGGATTCCGCACCTGAAGACGCGGGTGGTCGAATCGAGCTGCTGCGGCATGGCGGGCGCATTCGGTTACGAAGCGGAACATTACGACGTGTCGATAATAATGGGCGAGCTTAGCTTGCTGCCGGCTATACGTGCCGCGGCGCCCGAAACGCTGATCGTCGCCGACGGATTCAGTTGTCGCCATCAGATTGCCGACGGGACCGGACGCGACGCGATGCACGTCGCGCGAGTACTTGACCTGGCGTTGGACGGCCCGAAGTAATTCTCACGGTGCGATTCCCGAGGAGCATCGAGCCATGACCGCCCGACGAGGCAGCGTCCCCTGCCCGCAATGCGGGAAAGCAGTCGACTGGACCGCGGAGAACCGCTTCCGGCCGTTCTGTTCCGAACGCTGCAAGTTGATCGACTTGGGGGCCTGGGCGTCCGAGTCCTATCGCGTGCCAGTGGCCGAGGATCCAACGGAGCCAGACGATTCGGAGCCCGGAGGCGGCACTTCCTGAGCTAGGGCCTGTTAACAGGCCCTGCGTTCCAGGCGCCGCGCCGAAGCGCGACACCGTGCGCACCGTGCCGCATGGCCTGTTCGAGATCGGCGCGTACTAGGCCGCCTAGCGCGTAGACCGGCAGCGGCATCCCTCGCGAGAGCTCCTCGAAGCGCGTCCAGCCGAGCGGTCGGACCGTCGCGTGCGATGGCGTCGGCAACACCGGGCCCAGCACCACGAAGTCGACACCGAGTTCTACCGCACGCGAGAGCTCGACCACGTCGTGACACGATGCCGCGCAAAGCATATCCGTCGGCCTTCGTTGCGCGGCCATCAAACGAGCCGAGGTCCAGTGAACCCCGGCGCAACCGAGTCGACGTGCGACATCGGCGTCGCCGTTGAGGAGAATTCGTGCGCCCCGCGGTTGCCCCAGGGCGAGGAGTCTCTCGGCGAATCGAACGAGCTCCTCAACGGTAAAGGATTTTTCGCGCAACTCGATGAGCTTGACACCGCGGTCGATCGCACTCCTGGCGCGCTCGAGAAACGCTCCGACGCCAAGCTCCTTGGCCATGGAGATCGCATACACCGGCGGCAGCTCCAGCGAGCGCAACACGACCGCGTTGGCAGGCAAGAGCGGCGCGATCTCGAATGCTCCCGGTGTTTGCCAGGCGAGTGTCTGGCCGTCGCGGCCTCGCGGGTCTCCGTTCCAGCCGAAGACGCGAAAAAAATTGAGCTCTACGTGCGCAT
Source organism: Casimicrobiaceae bacterium (assembly GCA_036491495.1). Lineage (GTDB taxonomy): Bacteria > Pseudomonadota > Gammaproteobacteria > Burkholderiales > Casimicrobiaceae > PALSA-1003. The sequence continues at coordinate 38,517 of DASXBW010000036.1, read as the reverse complement.
GTGGGTAAACATAGCGCTGCACCAGCCACGGCACGGCACGCGTGACGCTGATCCCCAGCTCTTCGTCGAGCTCGCGCACCAGCGCATCGTGCGCCGATTCGCCGGCTTCGAGTTTCCCGCCCGGAAATTCCCAGTAGCCGGGATAAGGTGTGCCAGGCAGGCGCTGCGCGAGCAGCACTCTGCCGTCATCGCGGATGAGGACCGCCGCCGCGACGCGCAAGACTTGAGCTTCAAGGCGGTCACTCACCTGAGCTGGAGACGCGCGTGCTCACTCGCGCAATGCGCTTGCCCGCCTGAAGGGCCCGTGCGCCCGCGCGATCGCGCGCGAACTGCCACGCGACGCGACCGCTGCGCGATCCGCGCTGCAGGGCGAACTGGATCGCGTCGCGATGCAGCGCGTCGACGGCTTTGGTTTGGCGCGGAATCGAAACACCGTGGTACTCGAGCCAGGCGTCGACCGCGGCAAGATAGTCGTCCTGGCTGAACGGATAGAACGATACCCACAGCCCGAAACGCTCGGAGAATGAAATCTTCTCTTCGACCGACTCGCCCGGATGCACTTCTTCGCCAACGTGTCGCGTTTCCAGGTTTTCGCTGAAATACTCCGGGAGCAAATGCCTGCGGTTCGATGTCGCGTAGATAAGCACGTTCGACGACGCGACGGCGATCGTGCCGTCGAGCATCACCTTGAGCGCTTTGTAGCCCGGCTCATTGGCATCGAACGAAAGGTCGTCACAGAACACGACGAATCGCTCGGCGCGGTCCGCGATCAGGTCGACGATATCCGGCAGGTCGACCAGATCACCCTTGTCGACCTCGATCAGGCGCAGACCCTTGTTGCCGTATTTCGCCAGCATCGCCTTGACGAGCGACGATTTGCCGGTGCCCCGCGAGCCGGTAAGGAGCACGTTGTTGGCGGGGAGGCCGGCGAGAAACTGACGAGTGTTGGCGTCGACCACGCGCTTTTGCTCGTCGATCGCGACCAGATCGTCGAGCCTAATCACGTGCGGGTGCATCACCGCATGCAGGTAGCCGCGCTCGCCCCGCTTGCGCCAGCGAAACGCGCGCGCTTTCCAATTCGGCTCCGGCAGGGGGATGGGCAGCAACGATTCGAGCCGTGTGAGCACCGCCTCGGCGCGCGCCAGAAGCGCTTGCAACGAATCGCCGGCGGAAAGAGACAGCTTCAACTTCGATAGTCCGCGTTGATGCTCACGTATCCATGCGAAAAATCACACGTCCAAACCGTCGCTGTCGCCTCGCCGCGGCTCAATGAAACCCGGATGCTGATTTCGGGCTTGGTCATGACCCGCTGGCCGTCCCGCTCGCGATACGATGCCGCGCGACCGCCGTCGGCAACCACGAGAACCTCATCGAGCCAGAACGACACGCCTCGCGTCTCGAGATCGGCAATGCCGGCGTTACCGATGGCGCAGACAATGCGACCCAAGTTTGGATCCGACGCGAAGAACGCGGTCTTGACCAACGGCGAATGAGCGATGGCGCGTGCCACCCGGTCGCATTCGGAGGCGTCGCGCCCGCCTTCTACGGTAATGGTGATGAATTTCGTCGCACCCTCTCCATCGCGCACGATCGCCTGCGAAAGCTCCACTGCCACTTCCTGCAGCGCGGCGCGCACCGCCGATAGCCGCGGGTCGTCGGAGCGCTCGATCGCCCGCAGCGGCGCCTGCGCAGAAGCCATCAGCACGAAGCTGTCGTTGGTCGAGGTGTCGCCGTCGATCGTCGCGCGATTAAATGAGACATCGGCGATCTGCGCCGCGAGGTCGCGAAGCAAAGCAGGCGCAATCGGAGCATCGGTCGCCACGAATGCGAGCAGGGTCGCCATGTTCGGGGCCATCATGCCGGAGCCTTTGGCGATCCCCGTGACGGTGACCGTCGTCCCGTCGATGTCGATGCGGCGCGATGCGCCTTTGGGCACGGTATCGGTGGTCATCATCGCGCGCACCGCCGCGTACCATCCACCGGGCGTCAACGCGGCAGCGCAACGCGGCAAGGCGTCGACGATTCTGTCCACCGGCAGCGGTTCCATGATCACGCCGGTCGAGAACGGCAGAACTTCCTCCGCCGCACAAGCCATCAGCTTCGCGACGGCGGCGCAGGTGAGTCGCGCGGCCGCGAGTCCCGCGTCGCCGGTGCCGGCGTTGGCATTGCCGGCGTTGATCAGCAGCGCTCGTGTCTGTGTCCCTTGCGCCAGATGCTCGCGGCAGACGGTAACGGGTGCCGCGCAGAAGCGGTTTTGGGTGAATACGCCCGATGCGTGACTTCCGGGCGAGAGCTTGACCAGCAGGACATCATCGCGCGTCCAGGGCTTGATGCCCGCCGCGGCGGTGCCGAGCGTGATGCCGCGCACCGGAAGCAATTGCTCTGGCGTCGGCGGAGTGTAGTTGACCGGCATCGGTTCGGCGACAGGCGTTCGACCTGCGGGAATTCTACCGCAGAGTCACGACCGTCGAGACCGCCGCGACGTCGAACGATGGCGAGGCACCGGTGTGGCGTCGAGCAAACAGTTCGCGAAGCCTGCGCGAGGCAGGCTCTCGAGATCAAGCCAGGCGGCCGTGACAGTGCTTGTACTTCTTCCCCGACCCGCACGGGCACATGTCGTTGCGGCCGACCTTCTGCCCGGCGCGGGTGAACGGTGGCGGCGCCGTCGCCGGCGGCGGATCGTCGGGCGCCGCTGCCAGCGCCTGCTCATAATCGGCGTGCTGGTAGCGCACATTCGACACCGGGGCCGGCTCCTCGACTGCCTGGACATCCTCCGGGGTTTGGACCCGCACCGTGAGCACGATCCTGACCACGTCCTGCTTGATGCGGTCGAGCATGTCGGAGAAGAGCTCGAACGCCTCCCGCTTGTATTCCTGCTTCGGGTTCTTTTGCGCATAGCCGCGCAGGTGTATGCCCTGACGAAGGTGATCGAGCGCAGCGAGGTGCTCACGCCAGTGCTGGTCGACCGTTTGCAGCATCAGGTTGCGTTCGAACTTGTGGAACATCTCGGGGCCGACAAGCTCTAGTTTGGCCTCGTATTGCTTTTTCGCGAGTTCACGCACGCGCTTGCGCACGTCCTCATCCGACAGCTCCGGCTCGGCTTTGAGCCACTCGGCGATGGGCGCCTCGAGCTGATAGTCGGCGGCGAGCGTCGACAACACGCCGGGAATGTCCCACTGCTCCTCGACCGTCTCGGGCGCGATCGACAAGCGCAACGTGTCCTCGATCTGGCCCTCGATCATGTTGCGGATGGTTTCCGAGATGTCCTCGGTCTCCAGCAATTCGTTGCGCTGTTGATAGATCACGCGCCGCTGATCGTTGGCGACGTCGTCGTATTCCAGCAGCTGCTTGCGGATGTCGAAGTTGCGCGACTCGACGCGAGTCTGGGCCTTGGCGATGGAACGGTTGACGATGGTGTGCTCGATCGGCTCGCCTTCGGGCATTTTGAGGCGCTGCATGATTCCCGAAAGCCGCTCGCCGCCGAAAATGCGCAGCAGCGGATCCTCGAGCGACAGATAGAAGCGCGACGACCCAGGGTCGCCCTGGCGTCCCGAACGGCCGCGCAGCTGGTTGTCGATCCGCCGCGACTCATGGCGCTCGGTGCCGATAATGTGCAATCCGCCGGCGGCGACGACTTGGTCGTGGAGGACCTGCCAGTCGCTGCGCATCTTGCCGATGCGCAGATCGCGCTCGGTTTGCTGTAGCGTCTCGTCTTCCCGAAGCAGGAGGATCTGCGGCTCGACCGCGCCGCCCAACACGATATCGGTGCCGCGGCCGGCCATGTTGGTCGCGATCGTGACCATCTTCGGCCGCCCGGCCTGGGCGACGATCTCCGCCTCGCGGGCGTGCTGCTTGGCGTTGAGGACCTGGTGGGGAAGCTTCTGCTTGTCGAGGATAGCCGCGAGCAGCTCGGAATTCTCGATCGATGTGGTTCCGACCAGCACCGGTTGGCCGCGCTGATAGCAATCCTTGATATCGGCGACGATCGCGTCGGCCTTTTCCTGGAAGGTCCGGAAGACAAGGTCGTTCTCGTCTTTTCGGATCATCGGCAGATTGGTCGGGATCACCATCGTTTCCAGATGGTAGATCTGCTGAAACTCGAAGGCCTCGGTGTCCGCGGTACCGGTCATGCCGGCGAGTTTGGAGTACATGCGGAAGTAATTCTGAAAGGTGATCGACGCCAGCGTCTGGTTCTCGCGCTGGATGGCCACCCCTTCCTTGGCTTCGACGGCTTGATGAAGCCCATCGGACCAGCGGCGCCCGGCCATGAGTCGCCCGGTGAATTCGTCGACGATGATGACTTCGCCGTCCTGTACCACATAGTGCTGATCGCGGTGAAAAAGCGCGTGCGCGCGAAGCGCCGCATACAGATGGTGCACCAGCGAGATGTTGTGCGCGTCGTACAGGCTGCTGCCGGGCGGCAGCAGCCCGGCTTGGTAGAGAATTCCTTCGGCGTGCTCGTGACCTTCCTCCGACAACAGCACCTGATGCGCTTTCTCATCGACCCAATAGTCGCCCTTTCCCTGCTCTTCCGCTTGGCGTGTGAGCTTGGGCGCGAGCTCGTTCAACCGATAATAGAGATCGACGTTGTCGTCGGCCTGACCGGAGATGATCAACGGCGTACGCGCTTCGTCGATCAGGATGGAATCGACTTCGTCGACGATGGCATAGACCAGGCCGCGCTGCACCTTCTCCGACGCATGGAAGACCATGTTGTCGCGCAGGTAGTCGAAGCCGAATTCGTTGTTGGTGCCGTAGGTGATGTCCGCTGCGTACGCCGCCTGCTTGAGATCGTGGCTCATCTGCGAAAGATTGACGCCGACGGTCAAGCCCAGGAAGCGGTAGATCCGGCCCATCCAGTCGGCATCGCGCTGGGCGAGGTAATCGTTGACGGTGACGATGTGGACCCCGCGGCCGGTCAACGCATTGAGGTACGCGGGCAGTGTAGCGACCAGCGTCTTGCCCTCGCCGGTGCGCATTTCGGCGATCTTCCCGTAGTGCAGACCCATGCCGCCGATCAGCTGCATGTCGAAATGGCGCATCTGCAGGGTGCGCTTGCCGGCTTCGCGCACCACCGCGAACGCCTCGGGCATCACCGCGTCGAGCGTTTCGCCCTTGGCGACGCGCTCCTTCAGCATCGGCGTCTTCGCCTTCAGCTCGTCGTCCGACAGCGCGGCGAACGCGGGCTCCAGCGCGTTGATCTGTTCAACGACCTGCGCATATTGCTTCAGAAGCCGCTCGTTCCGGCTGCCGAAGATCTTGGTAAGGATATTGGGGATCATAAGGTCGGTATCTCAAGCCGGGGCGCAAAAAAACAAGGGGTGAGGATCACCTCACCCCTGCCTGTCTATGGGCTCCCCCGGGTCCGAAACGAGCTGGCTCCGCCGACTCGCGGCTCGCCCTAGCCCGTGGGTTGCAGGAAACGCGCCGGATTCTGCGGGACACCGTTCAAACGCACCTCGAAGTGCAGATGCGGGCCGGTCGATCGGCCGGTCGATCCTACTGTCGCTACGCGCTGGCCGCGAACAACGAGATCGCCCTCCTTGACCAGCAGCGTCGAGCAATGCGCGTAGCGACTGACCAGCCCATTGCCGTGATCGATTTCGAGCATTTTACCATAGGCGGGATGGACGTCCGCGAAGATGACCTTGCCGCTTGCGGCGGCATCGACTGGGGTACCCGACTCGGCCGGAAAGTCGATCCCCTCGTGAAAACTTTTCTGGCCATTGAACGGATCGACGCGCCAGCCGAAGTTGGACGAAAACCAGCCTTCTTCGATCGGCGACAGCGTCGGCAAGAATTTCTTGTTGGCCGAGTCGGTGACCACCAGTGCCTCGAGCACGCCGAGTTGATCCGAGCGTTCGTCGACCTGACGCGACAAACGGCTTAGCATGGTAGTGAACTCGTCCACCGTGAAATCGCGGCGCAGCGTGGGCACCGGGCCGCCGCGTCCGGGTACCGAGCCCGAGTCCAGTCCCGGCAATTCCTGCGGCTTCAATCCAGCGAGCCTTGCGAGTCGCTCGCCAAGGTTGTCGAGCCGCAGCATCTGCGCCTGCAGGTCACCGAGCTTCATCGCCATCGCGCTCAAGTGGCCCTGCACCGCCTCCTCGGTCCTCTGCGCTTCCTGCCGCTGATCGGCGAGCATGATGGCCTGCAACAGCGGATGATTGATCGACGCTGCGTAGCGCAGCGTCACGTAGTTGAACATGAGCGTAAAAGACAGGAACAGCACCAAGATGACGAAGCTTCCACCCGCCAAGTGCCGCCAGTCGAGGGTAAGCGTGCGCGCGCGAGCGGTGGCGCCGGAGACGAAGATTATGTTCAAATCACATTTCTCCCGTGTGTTCGATCCCGGACCGCGGCGGCACGCTTTGCGGATACCGTCCCATGCGCCGACTCCATCAGGTCCTCAAAGGCGAACCCACACTCGATGATCTGTTGCAGCGCCACCGGCGTGAAGCCGCGCTGCAGGATCGCGTCCGTCAAGCCCTGCCTCCCGCGCTGGCGAAACACGTCGCCGTGATTGACGCGAGGTCGGCGGAGCTCGAACTGGGTGCTGCAAGCGGCGCGGCCGCTGCCATGCTGCGCCAGCATGCTCCGGAACTGCGAAGCGCGCTAGCGCGTGAGGGATTTGAATTTACTGGAATACGGGTTCGCGTGCAAGCCCGCCTGGCCCGCGAATCGGTACCAAAGTCACCTAAGAAACAATTAGATAACGCGTCCGCGGCGACGCTACTGACGCTTGCCGCAGAGCTCGGCGAGTCGCCGCTCGCGCAAGCGCTACGACGGCTTGCGAGGACGCGAGCGCGTACCGACTCAGACGGTCGCGACGAGTCGCTCGAAGGCGTAGAAGACGAGGACCCCGAGCATTAGGAAGATGGTGTATTTGACGACTTGAGCAATAAAGCGCAGATAGCGCCGGTCGCGTTTGAATAGATAGAACGCGAACGCACCGGCGATAGTTGCCAGCGCCAGGAACAGCAACAATCGAACGAGAACCAGCGCGAACCTCTCTACTGCGGGCCGGGGCTCCCACGCCTTAGCGTCAGACTCCCTGCACCTGCCACGACTGGAATGCGCTCGGCACGTCCGCGGGCGCATCAAAGGTGACCAGCTCCCAGGCGTCGGGTCGCGACAGCAAAGCGCGCGACAAGGCATTGTTCAGCCCGTGGCCGGATTTGTAGGCGGTATATTTGCCGATCAAGGGGTGTCCGAGAAGATACAGGTCGCCGATCGCATCGAGCACCTTGTGCTTGGCGAATTCGTTATCGTAACGCAAGCCATCGCTGTTGAGGATTCGCGTTTCATCGAGCACGATCGCGTTCTGCAGGTTGCCGCCCAGGATAAGCCCCGCGGCGCGCAATGCCTCGACGTCCTGCATGAAGCCGAAGGTCCGCGCGCGGCTGACTTCCTTGATGTAGGAATGCTCGGCGAAATCGATCGCTACGTGGCGGTTTTCCGATCCGAACACCGGGTGCGGGAAATCTATCGTGAAATCGAGCATGAAGCCGTGATGCGGCTCGAAGCGCGCCCACTTGTCGTCTTGCTGCGCCTCGACGGCCGACTTGATTCGCAAATAGCGCTTGGGCGCCGACTGCTCGACAATGCCGGCCGACTGCAGCAGAAACACGAACGGCCCGGCGCTCCCATCCATGATCGGAATCTCGGGACCGGCGACGTCGACGTGCAGGTTGTCGATTCCCAATCCGGCAAGCGCCGACATCAGATGTTCCACGGTCGAGATCCGCGCTCCGTCCTTTTCCAGCGACGACGACAGGCGCGTGTCACCGACATTGCGGGCGTCGGCGTCTATTGTCACCGGCTTGGGCAGATCGGTGCGGTGGAAAACAATGCCGCTATCGGGCGCCGCGGGGCGCAGCATCAACTCGACGCGCACGCCGGTGTGCAAACCGACGCCGGTCGACTTGATCTTGTTCTTGAGTGTGCGCTGTCTGAGCATCGTCAATAAGCCCCTCGGTGCGATCGGATAAAAACCTCCCGAAAGCGCGACGGTTCAATGGCTTACGTCATTTTACCACATCCGCGATCGGTATCTCCGGACGAAGCATTTCGTTACACACGAGAGCTGTTCGTCATCGTTCACAACGCATTGTTCAGTCCGCCTGCTTGCGCAGGAATGCCGGGATATCGGCAGGATCGAACGCCGATGCTCCGCTTGCCGGCGTCGCCGCGCGACCGCGCCGCACCACCGCCGGGGTCTTGTCCAGACTGTCGTAGTCGATGGTCTCCATGCGCATGCCGACCCCGTCGGTGCCGGTGCGCTCGATCACCTGCTCGACGACTTCGAGCCTCGGCTGCCGCGCCTTGACGACGGCTCCGCCCAAGCCGGTCGCGATCATGGTCACGCGCAATTCGTCTCCGATCGAATCGTCGATGACCGTGCCGACGATGACAAGGGCTTCGTCCGCCGTAAACTCCTTGATGGTCTCCATCACCTGATGATATTCCTTCATCTTCAGTCCCGACGACGCGGTAATGTTGACGAGCACGCCGCGCGCGCCGGAAAGATTGACCTCTTCCAGCAGTGGACTGGCGACTGCACGCTCGGCCGCCAGCCGGGCTCTGTCCGCTCCGGCCGCCGTCGCCGAGCCCATCATCGCCATGCCCACCTCCGACATCACCGTGCGCACGTCGGCAAAGTCGACGTTCACCAGCCCCGCGTTGTTGATCACCTCGGCGATGCCTGAAACGGCGCTACGCAGAACGTCATTCGCCGCGGCATAGGCGTCCAGCACCGAGACATCCTCCCCCAGCACCTGCATCAGCTTGTCGTTGGGAATGACGATCAGTGAATCGACGCATTTTTTCAGCTCTTCGATGCCAGCGTCGGCCACTCGCTGCCGCTTGCCCTCGAACCGGAACGGCCGCGTTACGACCGCGACCGTTAGAATGCCGCGGTCCTTCGCCACCTGCGCGACGACCGGCGCGGCCCCGGTCCCGGTGCCTCCGCCCATGCCGGCGGTGATAAACAGCATATCGGCGCCTTCGATCATCTCCGCGATGCGGTCCTTGTCTTCCATGGCCGCGTCGCGTCCGATCTCCGGACGTGCTCCGGCGCCGAGTCCGCGCGTCAGGCTGCTGCCTAGCTGCAACTGAACTCGCGCGGTCGAGCGCTTGAGCGCTTGCGCATCGGTATTCGCGGCGATGAATTCAACGCCTGGCAGCCCTTTTCCGATCATGTGCTCCACGGCGTTGCCGCCGCAGCCGCCCACGCCTATCACTTTGATAACCGCTTCCTGCGGGCTCTGGTCGATGATTTCGAACATGATGTGCTCCTTTTCCTGTCTGATTGCTAAAGTGAACTCCAACGTTTACGCGCGAGCCGGCTGGCTTGTTGGGTGCTCGTCATGCACGACATCAACCTCGAGCAAAGACGTCTTGCACCGCCGACTGCGCGCGATTTCAAAAATTCGCCTTGAACCATTGCCTCATCCTTTCCGCGACATTGCCCAAGCCCTTGCCCTGTGCGCGTGCCAGTTCCGCGCGCAGGAATTGTTCCTGCCCGTCGAGCAACAAGCCGACCGCAGTCGCGTAGCGCGGACTGCGCACGACGTCCGCCAGTCCGCCTACATACGCCGGGACGCCGATGCGCACCGGAAGGTGAAACACTTCCTCGCCCAGCTCGACCATCCCTTGCAGCAGTGCCGACCCGCCGGTAAGGACGATGCCCGACGAGAGCAGCTCCTCGAGGCCGCTGCGGCGCAGTTCCGCCTGCGCGAGCGTGTAGAGCTCCTCGATCCGTGGCTCGATCACCTCCGCCAGCATCTGGCGCGAGAGCTTGCGCGGACCGCGCTCGCCGACACCCGGCACTTCGATGACGTCGTTGGGATCGGCGAGCTGCCGCAACGCGCAGCCGTGGCGAAGCTTCAGCTCCTCGGCTTCCTTGGTCGGCGTGCGCAAGGTCATCGCGATGTCGTTGGTGACCTGATCGCCGGCGATGGGAATCACCGCCGTGTGACGGATTGCGCCGCCGGTGAAGACCGCGAGATCGGTCGTCCCGCCACCGATGTCCATGACGCAGACACCGAGATCCTTTTCGTCCTCGTTGAGCACCGCGAGCGCGGAGGCCAGCGGTTGCAGCATGACGTCCTTGACCACCAGCCCGCAGCGCCTTACGCATTTGGTGATGTTCTCGACCGCGGAAACCGCTCCGGTGACGATATGCACCTTCACCTCGAGCCGGACGCCGCTCATGCCCAGCGGCTCGCGCACGTCCTCCTGCCCGTCGACGATGAATTCCTGCGGCAGGATGTGCAGCACCTGCTGATCGTTGGGAATCGCGATTGCCTTTGCCGTTTCCACGACGCGATCGATGTCGGCCTGGGTGACTTCCTTTTCCTTGATCGCCACCATCCCGCTCGAATTGAGGCTTCTGATGTGGCTTCCCGCAATCCCGGTAAAGACTTCGGTGATCGCGCAATCGGCCATCAGCTCCGCCTCTTCCAGCACGCGCTGGATCGACGCCATCGTGGCCTCGATGTTGACGACGACGCCTTTTTTCAGGCCGCGCGAAGGCTGCGTTCCCAGGCCGATGATGTTCAGCTTCTTCTCGGGCGTAATCTCGGCGACGATGGCGACGATCTTCGAGGTACCGATGTCGAGTCCGACGATCAGATTTTTCGCGTCTCTCACCATGCGTCTTTCACCGCGGTTTTTGACTATCTCTGTCACGAAGGATCACGGCTTAAGCCGCCTTCTTCACAGCGCGTTCCTTGAATCCCGGGACGCGCGCGGCGAAACCGTTGCGATAGCGCAGATCGGCGTACTCGACCCGAGTGCCGGCACGGGCAAGCGCACCGACGGTCCTTGCGTAATAGGCGACGAAGCGATTCAGGCGTTCTTCCGAGTCGCTGCGCCCGAGCGCGATCGTCAACGCCGGCACCGTGGCGGTCGTGAGCTCCCAGCCGCCGCGCGCGGACAGACGCATCTCGCCGATCGTCAGCCCGGCGCGCTCGAGGGCTTCGCCGAAGACCACGAAGCGCGCGCTCATTTCCCCGGCGGTGCCCTCGGGTCCGGTGAACTGCGGCAGCTCGCCATCGTAGTCCGCGACAAAAACTTCACCTTCTTTGTTGACGAGCGCGTTCTCGTTCCATCGCGCAAGCGGCGTGTGCTCGGTGACAAATACCTCCAGCCGGTTCGGCCACTGCCGCCGCAGCGCAATACCGCGCACCCAGGGCACGCGCTGCAGCGAGCTGCGCGCCTCGGCAAGCTGCATGGTGAAGAAAGTGCCTCGAAGCTCCTCGCGAACGACCGCCTCGAGATGCGCCGGGTTGACCCGCGATAATGGGCCCGCGATCGCGATCTGCCGCAATTCGAAGACAGGCTGGCGCACCGCCCACGCCGTCGCTCCCCAGCAAAGTAACATCAGCGCAAAGAGCGCGATGGCGAACGCCAGCGCGTTCAATTGGCGCGGGTTATCCCACATGCGCACCCCGTAGGATTTCCACGCACAGGTCCGGGAACTCCATCCCTTCGCGGCGCGCTGCCATCGGCACCAGGCTGTGCGTGGTCATGCCGGGAGAGGTATTCACTTCCAGAAACTTCCACGTCCCGCGGTCTTCCAGAATGAGATCGAGCCGTCCCCACCCGCTGCACCCGACCATGCGGAACGCTTCCATCGACTGGTCCAGGATCGCGCGCTCGACCTCGGCGTCTATGCCCGAGGGACAGAAATACTTGGTTTCGTCAGAAAAATATTTGTGGTGATAGTCGTAGTTGCCTTCCGGCGCATCGATCCTTATCAGCGGTAGGGCGCGGTCGCCGAGAATCGACGCGGTCAATTCGATGCCGGCAACGAGCTCCTCCACCAGCACCAGATCGTCGTGCTCGGCCGCCGTCCGGTAAGCGATGGCGAGCTCATCATGATCGACGCCCGTGACGCGGGTTATGCCTATGGACGAGCCCACGCGCGCCGGCTTGACGATCAGCGGCAGTCCAAGTTTGGCCACGACCGCCCACCAATCCGTTCTTTCATCCACCACCTCGTATTGCGGCGTCGGGATACCGCTGGCGATCCAGACCAGCTTGGTGCGCCATTTGTCCATCGCCAGCGCGGACGCCATCACGCCGCTGCCGGTGTATGGAATTCCCAGAGCTTCCAGCGCGCCCTGGATGGTCCCGTCCTCGCCGAAGCGGCCGTGGAGCGCGTTAAAGGCTCTTTCGAAGCCGTCGGGTTTGAGCTCGCACAGCGATCGCTCGGCAGGATCGAAAGCATGAGCGTTGACACCTCTGCTTTTCAGGGCGTCAAGCACGGCGTTGCCCGACAGAAACGAGATCTCTCTTTCTGACGACGGGCCGCCCATCAACACCGCCACCTTTCCGAACTCGCTCATACGATTCCCGCGTTCCGCAACCACGCACAACGCTGATGGGCGGCTGCTTCGCCCTCCCGCACCAGCTGCTCCGCAGCACCGAGTCGGGCTCGCCCGCCCATGAGAACCGCCACCTTTCCGAACTCGCTCATGCTGCCACCCCGATGATTCGCACTTCGGGCTCCAGGACGACGCCGGTCTTTTCGGCGACCACAGCGCGCACATGCGCGATCAGCGCCTCGATGTCGGACGCTCTAGCCGCGCCGTTCGGATTGACGATGAAGTTCGCGTGCTTCTCCGAAACCGAAGCTCCACCGATGGCATGTCCCTTGAGGCCGCAGGCTTCGATCAATCGCGCCGCGTGGTCGCCTTCGGGATTGCGGAACACCGAACCGGCGTTGGGCAGGTTGAGCGGCTGGGTCGCAATGCGCTTTTCCAGCAGCTCCTTGATGCGCTCGCGCGCCCGAGTCGAATCGCCGTGCGGAAAACGGAACCAAGCGGCGGTGAATACCCCGTCAATGGCGCCGCCGTCGGCGAAGAGAACGCTGCGATAGGCGATGGCGAAGTCGCGGGGCTCGAGCACGGCGAAGGTGCCGTCGCGCTTGGCGAGCTCGACCTTTGCCACGTTCCGCCAGGTCTCGCCGCCGTAACAGCCGGCGTTCATCGCCAGCGCGCCACCGACGGTGCCCGGCACGCCGGCAAGAAACTCCGCCTCGGCGCAATCATGCATCGCGGCGAAACGAGCGAGCTTCGGGCTTGCGACGCCGGCTTCCGCGTAGACAAACCCGTCGGCAACCGCGAGCACTCCTCCCGGTGCATGCATCAGCACTACCGCGCCGCGGACGCCTCCATCGCGAACCAGCAGGTTGCTGCCGAGTCCGATGACGGTCAGCGGGTCATTCTCAGGCAACTGGCGCAGGAACACTGCAAGGTCGTCGCGATCCGCCGGAGCATAAGCCAGGTCCGCCTTGCCACCGCAGCGCCAGGCGGTGTGCCTCGCCAGCGGCTCGTCACGGCTGAGCTTGCCGCGCATGCCGGTGAATTGAAGTGGCTCGCTCATGATCATGGGTTGGCAGCCACGAGCGGCGAAACCTGCCCGATGGACCCCGCCCCCATCGTCAGCACCACGTCGCCGTCGCGGGCGATGGCGTGAATCGCCGCCGGCATCTCGGAGACGTCTTCGACGAACACCGGCTCGATCCTGCCACCGACGCGCAACGCGCGGGTCAGCGCGCGTCCGTCGGCGGCGACGATCGGAGCCTCGCCGGCGGGATAGACATCGGCCACCAGCAGCGCGTCTGCGGTCGACAGTACCTTGACGAAATCCTCGAACAGATCGCGCGTTCGCGTATAGCGATGCGGCTGGAACGCGAGCACGAGGCGTCGCCCGGGAAAACTGCGGCGCACGGCGTCGAGCGTCGCCGCCATTTCGGTCGGATGGTGGCCGTAGTCGTCGATCAGGGTGAACGAGCCGCCGCGCGGAATCGCGATTTCGCCAAAGCGCTGAAACCGGCGACCGACGCCTTTGAACTCCGCCAGCGCCTTGGCGATTGCGTCATCGGCGACGCCCACCTCGCGTCCCACGGCGATGGCGGCGAGCGCATTTTGCACGTTGTGTACGCCGGCGAGATTGAGCTCCACCGACAGCGGCTGCATCCTCACGCATGACGCTACGAAGCGCATCCGCCCTTGCGCATGATCGACGTCTTGCGCCCGAAGCTGCGCATCCTCGGCGAACCCGTAGGTGACAATGGACTTGGTGATCGCCGGAATGATGTCGCGAATATTGGCGTCGTCGATGCACAGCACCGCGGTCCCGTAGAAGGGCAGTCGTTGGGCGAAATTGACGAACGCTTCCTTGAGCTTTGCGAAATCGTGCCCGTAAGTCTCCATGTGATCGGCGTCGATGTTGGTGATCACTGCCAGGACCGGTTGCAGCACCAGAAACGACGCATCCGACTCATCGGCTTCGGCGACCAGGAACTCGCCCTTGCCCAGCCTCGCGTTGGCATCCGCGGAGACCAGCCGGCCGCCGATGACGAACGTCGGATCGAGCCCTCCCTCGGCCAGTACGCTGGCGATAAGGCTGGTGGTCGTCGTCTTGCCGTGCGTCCCGGCCACCGCGATCCCCTGCTTGAGCCGCATCAATTCCGCCAGCATCAATGCGCGTGGCACCACCGGAACGCCTTTTTCCCGCGCCGCGGCGATCTCCGGATTATCGTGAGCCACCGCGGTCGACACGACGACCACATCCGCGCCGGCGATATTGTCAGCAGCGTGACCCGTCGCGATGCGGGCACCCAGAGCGATCAAGCGGCGCGTCACGGTCGTCGTCGCAACATCCGATCCGCTGACCTGATAACCCTGCGTCAACAACACCTCCGCAATGCCGCTCATACCGGCGCCGCCGATGCCGACAAAGTGAACGCGTTTGACTTTGTGCTTCATCGCGATCGCGCCAGTTCCACGCACGCGTCGGCAACCCGCTCGGTCGCGTCGGTGCGCGCCACGCTGCGCGCCGCGATGGCCATGGCGAGCAAACGCTCGCGGTCATAACTCGCGAGCATGTCCGCGAGGAACTGCGGTGTCAGCTCGGACTGATGCACCAGGCTTGCAGCGCCGGCGTCGACCAGGAAACGCGCGTTATGCGTCTGCTCGTCGGCGATCGCTCCTGGAAGAGGCACGATCACACTGCCCACCCCAACGGCGGCGATTTCGGCGACGGTAAGCGCGCCGCCGCGACAAATGACCAGATCGGCCTCGGCGTAGCGGCGCGCCATATCGGCGATGAACGCAACGCACTCAGCCGCGGCGCCGGCTTCCGCGTACGCCCGACGAAGCGCCTCGATGTGCGCATCGCCGGCCTGATGCGTCACTTGCGGACGCTGCGACGGGGCCAGCAGCGCCAGCGCCGCCGGAACACGCTGGTTTAACGCGACGGCACCCAGGCTGCCGCCGAGAACGAGCAGCTTGAGCGGACCCTGACGTCCGGCGAAGCGCTGCTCGGGTCGCGCCACGGCGACGATGTCGTCGCGCAGCGGATTGCCGACCCACTGCACTTTCGCTGCGTGCTTGCCGCGCAGCGCGTCCGGAAAGCCGAGCAGGATACGATCGGCGCCAAACGCAAGAATGCGATTGGCAAGACCGGCGACCGCGTTGGCATCGTGAATCGCCAGCGGCCGTCCCCACGCGACGCCCATCAGCGCACCCGGGAACGATGCGAATCCGCCGAGACCGAGCACCACGTCTGGCGCACGGCGGCGAATCACGCGCAGGCTTTGCCAGAACGCGAGCAACAGCGAGAATGGACCGAGCAACAAGCGCTTGAGTCCCTTGCCGCGCACGCCGCCAAAGCGTATCGCTTCGAAGTCCACGCCATGCTGCGGCACCAGCCGTGCCTCGATGCCGTCGCGCGTGCCGAGCCAGAACACTTTACATCCCTTGGCGACGAGCCGCGACGCGACGGCGAGACCGGGGAAAATATGGCCTCCCGTGCCGCCCGTCGTGATCATGACGGTGTCGGTCATACGGTGAAGCCCCGCAGCAATCTTCGGTTCTCGAAATCGACGCGCATCAGGATCGCGAGCGCGACGCAGTTGGCGAGGATCCCGCTGCCGCCAAACGACAACAGCGGCAGCGTCAACCCCTTGGTGGGCAGCACGCCCATGTTCACGCCGATGTTGATAAAGGCCTGCACGCCGATCCAGATGCCTATTCCGTGCGCCACCAGCGCCGAAAAAGGCCGCTCCAGTCGCGCGGCCTGACGCCCGATCGCATAAGCGCGGACCAGCAACCACGCAAAGAGAACGACGACCAGTGTCACGCCGGCGAAGCCGAGCTCCTCTGCGACGACTGCCAGCAGGAAATCGGTGTGGGCCTCCGGAAGGTAGAGCAGTTTTTCGACGCTGGCGCCCAAGCCCACGCCCAGCCATTCGCCTCGACCGAAGGCGATCAGCGAATGCGTGAGCTGATAGCCCTTGCCCAGCGGGTCGGACCACGGATCGAGAAAACCGGTAAAGCGTTGCAGCCGATACGGCGCGAAACGGATCATCAGCCACAGCGCCACCGGCAGCAGAAAGCCAAGCCCGATCAGCAGACGCCAGTCGAGCCCGCCGAGAAACAGGATGCCGAACGCGATCGCGACGATCACCACGCAGGCGCCGAAATCCGGTTCGTGCAGGAGCAGCGCACCGATTGCGATCATCACCGCCAGCAACGGCAGAAAGCCCTTGAGCAAGGTTTGCCGAAGCGGCTGCTCGGCATGGAGAAACGACGCCTTTCGCACGGCGTAGCTCGCCGCATACAACACTACCAAGAGCTTCATCAATTCCGACGGCTGGAGATTGACGACGTAAAGCGACAGCCAGCGCTTGCTCCCGTTCACCTGCTTGCCGAGAGAGGGTACGAGGACCGCTACCAGAAGCACCGCACCGAGCATGAAAAGATACGGCGCCGCGCGCTGCCAAGCTTTAAGCGGGACCTGGAACGCGACGAGCGCGGCCAGCAGCCCGGCGACCACGAATACCGCGTGCCGGGCAAGAAAATACCAAGGCCGATAGCCCGTGTATGCCGATGCCTCGGCCATCGCGATCGATGCCGAATACACCATCACCAGCCCGATCGCGAGCAGCAGCAAGGAAGCCCAGGCCAGGGTGACGTCGTAGTTGAGCATCGTGCGGCCCTCGCGCGGAAGCGCGGCAAGCGCGGACAACCGCGGCAATGTCGCCAGGAGGCCCGCGTCTCTAGGCATGCGCAACCTCCAGGGCGTGCGCGGCCACGGCAGCCTTGAACCGATCGCCGCGCTCGCGATAGTCGCGGAACATGTCGAGGCTCGCGCAGGCCGGGGACAACAGGACCGCATCGCCCGGCCGCGCATGCGCGATCGCCCGGGCCACCGCGACTTCGAGCACCGGCGCAAACTCGATCGCCGGCGTCACGCCCGACAATGCGGCCGCTATCGTCGGTGCGTCGCGTCCCAGCAGCATCACCGCCCGGCAGCGGCTTTCGACGCTCGATCGGAGCGGCAGAAAATCCTGTCCCTTGCCGTCGCCGCCGGCGATCAGCACCGAGGGGCGGCCGATGCCTTCCAATGCCGCGAGGGTCGCCGCGACGGTTGTTCCTTTGGAGTCGTTGACGAACAGAACACCGCTGACGTCGGCAACGCGTTCCATCCGATGCGGCAGCCCTTGAAATGCGGCGAGGGCTGTCAGCACCGCGGCATCGATAATGCCGACGCTGGAGGTGAGCGCGAGCGCCGCCAGTGCGTTCAGCGCATTGTGTTTGCCCACCAGCGCGAGCTCGTCGGCCGCGAGCAGGATCGTGTCGCCACGCGAGAGCCAGGAAGCATCGGAGCCGCCGCGCTGGACCAGGCCCCAGTCGCGCTCGGTTGCGGGCGTACCGGCACCGAAGGTCTGCACCGTGCGGCCGGAAAGGCGCATCGCGAGCGACCGTGCATCGTCGCGGTTGAGCACTTGCTCTCCACCGCCGATGAAAACGCGCGCCTTCGCTGCTGCGTACTCGTCGATCCCGGAATAGCGATCGAGATGATTGTCGGTGACGTTGAGCACGGTTGCCGCGATCGGCCGCAGGCTTCGCGTGGTTTCCAGCTGGAAGCTGGACAGTTCGAGCACGAACACGTCGGGCCACGGCGCGCCGTCCTCGTGCTCGGCGAGCGCATCGAGCACCGGCTCGCCGATGTTGCCGATGACCGCGGCGCTGAGACCGGCCGCCCGCACAAGCTCGCCGGTCAGTGCCGACACCGTGCTCTTTCCGTTCGAGCCGGTGACTGCCAGCACCCGCTGACCGTGCGGCAGCGCGCGGGCAAAGA
Source organism: Casimicrobiaceae bacterium (assembly GCA_036491495.1). Lineage (GTDB taxonomy): Bacteria > Pseudomonadota > Gammaproteobacteria > Burkholderiales > Casimicrobiaceae > PALSA-1003. Next base: position 20,358 of record DASXBW010000036.1, on the reverse strand, counting down.
GCTCGATGTCGCCGACCAGTTCGACACCACGGGCGACCGCGGCCTGGATCGCGGGAAGCGCCTTGGCGATGCCCGGACTGATCACCACCAGATCGGCACCGGCAAAGGTGTCGTCGGAGAATGGTCCCTTGAGGATCGGCACTCGGGAGAGCTCGGTCGCGAGCTCTTTCGCACACGGCGGATCGGCGCGGGTGTCGGCGACCGTGACACGCGCGCCGCGACTCGCGGCCCAGCGCGCCGCCGAGAGACCCGTGAGCCCGAGGCCAAGAACGACCACGTTCCGGTTACGCAAGCTCGTCGTCATCTGAGCTTCAAGGTCGTAAGCCCGAACAACACCAGGAGCATGGTGACGATCCAGAACCTGACCACCACCTGATTCTCTTTCCACCCCTTGAGCTCGTAGTGGTGATGGAGAGGCGCCATCCGAAAAACGCGTCTGCCGGTAAGCTTGAATGAAATGACCTGTATGACGACCGACAGGGTCTCGATGACGAATACGCCGCCCATGACGAAGAGGACGATCTCCTGGCGCACGATGACGGCGATTGCGCCCAGTGCCGCGCCCAGCCCGAGCGCGCCGACGTCACCCATGAACACTTCGGCCGGATAGGCGTTGAACCACAGGAAACCCAGGCCCGCGCCGGCGATCGCCGCGCAGAACACCGTGAGCTCGCCCGCGCCTGGAATATGCGGCAGGAAAAGATACGACGAAAAATCGGCGCGCCCGGTGACGTAGGCGAAGATGCCCAGCGCTGCTCCGACCATCACCGTCGGCATGATCGCCAGCCCATCGAGCCCGTCGGTGAGATTGACCGCGTTGCTCGAGCCGACGATGACGCAGTAGGACAGAACGATGAAGCCCCAGACGCCAAGCGGATAGGACACGGTCTTGAAGAACGGGACGATCAAATCCGCCTTGGGCGGCAAGTCCAGATTAAAGCCACTCGAGAGCCACGCAAAAAAGAGCTGCAGGAATTGCGCGGTCGATGGCGACGACACCGAAAAAGCGAGATACACGGCCGCAACGAGCCCTATCACCGACTGCCAGAAAAATTTCACCCGCGCCGAAAGGCCCTTTGGATTACCGTGCACGACTTTGCGATAGTCGTCGATCCACCCGATCGCGCCGAAGCCGAGCGTTACCAGCAGCACCACCCATATGAACCGGTTGCGAAGATCCGCCCAGAGCAGCGTCGTGATCACGATCGATACCAGGATCAGCGCGCCACCCATGGTCGGCGTTCCAGCCTTGGTCAGGTGCGTCTGCGGACCATCGTCGCGAACCGATTGTCCGATCTTGTATTGCGCGAGCTTCCTGATCATCCTCGGCCCGACCACAAAGGAGATCATCAGCGCGGTTATGGTCGCAAGCACCGCGCGCAGTGTGATGTAGCCGAATACGTTAAACGTCCGGACATCTGCTGCTACCCAGTTGGCGAGCGCGAGCAGCATCAGCGGCCACCTGCCGTCAGTTCCCTCGATTGTCCGAGTCGCTCGACGACGTGCTCCATTTTCATGAAGCGCGAACCCTTGACGAGCACGGTCGTTCCGCGTTCCAGCACCGCGTTCAGCTCGTCGACGAGCGAATCCTGGTCGGCATAGTGTTGTCCACCCGCGCCAAATGCTGCGACTGCGTGCGTCGCCAGCTCTCCGACCGCAAGCAGGCGATCGACGCCGGCGGCCCGCGCGTACTCACCGATTTCGCGATGAAATGCCGGACCCTGATTGCCGAGCTCCCCCATATCGCCCAAGACCAGCCATTTCGCGCCCGCCGCGTTCGCGAGCACCGCGATCGCGGCTTTGACCGAATCGGGATTGGCGTTATAGGTGTCGTCGATGATCGTTGCCCCGTTGATTCCGACACACGTATGCAATCGGCCTCGTATCGGTCGAAACGCGGTCAGAGCGCTCGCCGCGGCGCCGATCCTCGCGCCCGCTGCGGTGGCCGCGGCGATTGCCGCCAGCGCGTTGGAGACATTGTGTCGTCCGGGAATTTTGAGCTCGAACGTCGCGGCGCCCTCGGGAGTCGTCACCTCTACGCTGCTTCCCCATGCCCGGGTATCACAGCGTGCGCTGACCGCTGCCGGTGCTCGCAATCCGAAATCGCGCACGATCAGCGACGCGCCCTCGGCTTTGCGGCGTGCCACGATTTCGCGCCAGAACACCGCGAAGTCGTCGTCGGCATTGACTACTGCGCAGCCGTCATCGGGCAATGCGGCGAGAACGGACGCGTGCTCCGCTGCGACGTCGGCGACGCTCTTCATGAATTCCTGGTGCTCGCGCTGGGCGTTGTTGATCACTCCGATGGTGGGCTGGGCAATTTCGCACAATGTTGCGGTTTCGCCAGGGTGATTCATCCCGATCTCGATTGCCGCGGCGGCGTGCATGGGGCGCAGGCGCAGAAGGGTCAGCGGCAAGCCGATCTCGTTGTTGAGATTGCCGACCGTCGCGAGCACCTTCTCGGCGCCGAACTCCGCGCGCAGGACGGCTGCGGTCATTTCCTTGACGGTGGTCTTGCCATTGCTGCCCACGATTCCCACAACGGGAAGCGAGAATCGGCGCCGCCAGAACTTCGCCAGTGTGCCGAGTGCCTTGATCGGGTCGGCGACACAGAGCATCGTTCCGGCCGCTGCGTTGCGCATTGCTGAGCTAAGCTCCGCCGCGCGGTCGACGGCGACGATCACCGCCGCTGCCCCGCGGTCGAACGCCTGCGATACAAAGTCATGACCGTCGAACTTGTCACCCTTGATCGCGACAAACAGGTCGCCGGACGCGAGCGAGCGCGAGTCGGTCGAAACGCCGCTGAACCAGGTGTTCGGACCGCGCAGCGCGCCGTCGATCGCCCGTGCCGCTGTCGCAGCGTCCATCATCGCCCGCTCCACGCGGCGAGTGCCCGCGTCGCGTGGTCCCAATCGAGAAATGGCACTCGCTCGCCCGCGGCTTCCTGATAGGTCTCGTGTCCTTTGCCGGCAAGCAACACCACGTCTCCGACATGGGCGTGACTGATCGCGCCGGCGATCGCGGCGGCACGATCCAGTTGCACCCCGTACCGACGGTTTCCAGTTTCGCGAATGCCGTGAACGATTTCGCTGGCGATGGTCTCCGGATCCTCGCTGCGCGGGTTATCGCTGGTGATGATCACGCGGTCGGCGAGCTCGCCCGCGACACGTCCCATTTCTGGCCGCTTGCCGCGATCGCGCTCACCACCGCAGCCGAAAAGGCAAACCAATTCGCCGCCGCTGACGACCGCGGGACGCAGCGCCTTCAACACCTTCTCCAATGCGTCGGGTGTATGTGCATAGTCGACGACAACCAGCGGCACGCGACCTCCGCCGCTGCGCTGCATGCGTCCGGGAGGTGCCTCGACGCCTGAAACGAAACCGAGCGCTTGCTCGAATTCGACGCCGCTGACCAGCAGAACCCCGAGTACACCGAGCAGATTGGAAGCGTTGAACGCGCCGACCAATGCGGTCTCGACCTCGCCTTTGCCCCACGGAGTCTCGACGTGGAACGCAAGTCCCGACGACGATGGTGTCAGTTGCGCCCCACCGATATCCGCCGCGCCAAAGCCATAGGTGAGCACCTTGCGCCCCTTGGCGCGTGCGGACTCGATCAGGCTTTGGCCGAACGGGTCGTCGGCGTTGATGACCGCCACGCGTAAGCCAGGCCACGCCAGGAGCCTCGCCTTGGCGGCGCCGTAGGCGCCCATGGTGCCGTGGTAATCGAGATGATCGCGTGAAAGATTGGTGAATAGCGCAATATCGAAAGCGACCCCGTTCACGCGGCCCTGGTCGAGACCGTGCGACGAAACTTCCATCGCCACCGTCTCGGCGCCGGCAGTCTTCAGGGCGGCCAGCGTTTCATGCAGCAAGGCCGCGTCGGGCGTCGTGTTGCTGGCCGGCGAAAGGAAGCCGAGCAATCCGTTGCCGAGCGTGCCCAGCACAGCGCTTTTTCGGCCCGCGGCGTCGAGTCCGGCAGCGATCCAGTGCGCACACGAGGTCTTGCCGTTGGTGCCGGTAACGCCGACCATCCACAGCTCACGCGAGGGATGGCCATAGATGAAATCGGCGATCGTCCCCAGCTTCGCCTTGAGATCCTCGAGAGGCAAATGGGGAAGCTTCCAGGCGTGATTCCAATGGAATCCGCGGGTCTCCCAGAGAACGGCGCCGGCGCCGCGCGCGATCGCGTCGCTGATGAACTCACGACCGTCGTGACGCGTCCCGGGGTACGCCGCAAAAGCGTCGCCCTCGCGGACGTCACGGCTGTCCGAGGTAATACGCCGCACCTCGGTGCCAAGCCGCGCCAGCAGTGCGGCAACATCGGCGTCGATTGCGACGGCGCTGCTCATGTCTCTTCACGCACGTCGGCGCCATCGGCCGGCAAGATTACGTTGTCGATGGGCGCGTCCGCCGGCACGCCCAGCAGTCGCAGTGCGGCGCCCATGATGCTGCTGAAGACAGGCGCGGCGACCGCGCCCCCGTAATACTGTCCGCCAGCGGGCTCATCGATCATGACCGCGATCACCAGGCGCGGATTCGATACCGGCGCGAATCCGACAAACGACGAGACGTATTTGTCGACGTAGACGCGTCCCTCGAGCTTGTGCGCGGTGCCGGTCTTGCCGGCGACGCGATAGCCCGCGACCTGCGCCTTGGGCGCCGTCCCGCCGGGCAAGACGACCATTTCCAGCATCCGGCGAACCGCGCGCGCGGTGTCCGCGCTGATCACCGGACGGCCGGCAATCGCGCCGTCGACCTTGAGCAGCGACACGGGCTTCAGCTCGCCGTCGGTCGCGAACACCGTGTAAGCGCGCGCCAGCTGCACCAGGTTGACCGAGATGCCGTGTCCGAAGGCCATGGTCGCCTGCTCGATCGGACGCCAGCTCTTGGCCGGCCGCAATCGGCCCGAGACTTCGCCCGGGAACCCGGTCATGGGGGTGGCGCCGAAGCCGGTTGCGGAAAGCGTCTGCCACATCGTCTCGGCCGGCAGCGACAGTGCAATTTTCGCGGCACCGACGTTCGACGATTTCTGGATGACCTGCTCGACGGTCAGCGCTCCTTCGCGGTGTGCATCGTGGATGGTCGCGCGACCGATCGTGAGCGTGCCCGGCGCGGTGTCGATGATCGAGCCCGGACGAACCTTGCCGGCGTCGAGCGCGGCGGCGATCGTGAACGGCTTCATCGTCGATCCCGGCTCGAAGGTATCGATCAGCGCGCGATTGCGCATCTTGTCGCGCGTAACGCGAATACGATTGTTCGGGTTGTAGCTCGGCCAATTCACCAGCGCCAGAACCTCGCCGGTCTTGACGTCGAGCATGACCGCCGCGCCGGCGCGTGCCTTGTTGGCATCGACCGCCGCCTTGATTTCGCGAAATGCAAGGTACTGAAGGCGGCTGTCGATCGACAGCGCCAGATCGCGCCCTTCCTGCGGCGCGCGAATGCTCTTCACGTCCTCGACGATCTCGCCGCGGCGGTTGATAATCACGCGCCGGCTTCCCTGCTTGCCGCCGAGCCAGGATTGCTGCGCCAGCTCCAGGCCTTCCTGGCCCACGTCGTGGTCGCCGGTAAAACCGACGATGTGGCTCATCACCTCCCCGCCGGGGTAATAGCGCCAGTATTCGTTCTCGTCATGCACGCCCTTGATCTTGAGCGCGGCCGCGCGATCGGCAACTTCAGGTGCGACCGGTTTTTTCACGTAGACGAAGTCACCGCCCTGCGCCAGTTTCTGATTGAGCGCCGCGGGCGTCATCTCCAGCGCAGCCGCCAGCGCGCGCAACTGTTCGGGCGTTGCCACGACCTGATCCGGCCAGGCCCAAACCGCCTTCACCGGCGTGCTGATCGCGAGCGGATCGCCGAAACGGTCGACGATGCGGCCCCGATGCGCGGGAACGTCGATCTCGCGGCTGTAGCGCGAGCTGCCCTGCTCTTGCAGAAAGGCATTGTCGATGCGTTGCAAGTACAGCGAGCGGCCAAGCAATCCCAGCAGAAGGAAAAGCAAGCCGCCAAAGAGCAGAGACGCGCGAAGCCGCGGAAGCTTGGGCGTCGCATTCGTGGCGGAGTGTGTCGTACGTGTCGACCTCATCGGCGGTCCCGACCGAGGACTTCGATCCTTCCGGTCCCCGGAAGCTGCATATGCAATTGCTCGCGGCCGATCTTCTCTATCCGGGCCGGCATCGCCCACGTCGACTGCTCGATCTGAAGCTGACCGAACTCGACTTCATACGCCCTGCTCAGCGTTTGCTCGCGCTCGAGATCGACAAACAATTTGCGCGCCTGATGCCTGGACGTGACCAGCGACAACGCACAGACCACGAGCGCCGCCAGCAGGAGAAGGTTGACGCGCGTGATCACGTCAGTACGGCTTTCGTGCGCTCGGCGACGCGCATGGTCGCGCTGCGCGCGCGTGGATTGGCGGCGACCTCGACCTCGCCTGCACGGACCGCGCGCCCGACGAGCCTCAGCGGCGGCTGCGGCAGCGCATCGCTGGCGATGGCCAATCTCGCCAGTCGCGCGTCGCCCTCGAATGGCAGGCTATGACGGCGACAAAACTGCTTCACCAGCCGGTCCTCGAGTGAGTGGAAGCTGACTACAGCCAGGCGGCCTCCGGGAGCAAGACATGGCAGGACCGCTTCGAGCGCTAGCGACAATTCTTGTAGCTCCTGATTGACGTAAATCCGTACAGCCTGGAAGGTCCGCGTAGCCGGATCCTGACTCCGATCACCCCGCGCCCGCGTGCGGACGGCTTTTGCCACGATCGCGGCCAGTTGCCGCGTGCGTGTGATGGGTTCGTGCGCGCGAGCCGCAACAATCGCTCTTGCAATCTGTTGAGCAAACCGTTCTTCACCATAATCCGCGATCACTCCCTTCAGTTCGGCTTCGCTTGCAGAGGCGATCCACTGCGCCGCGCTGTTCCCGCGCGATGGGTCCATGCGCATATCGAGCGGGCCGTCGGCGCGGAACGAAAATCCGCGTTCGGCTTGGTCGATCTGCGGTGACGCGATCCCCAGATCGAAGAGCGCACCGTCGATGCGATCGACTTGCTCGTGCGCGAGCACCTCCGGCAGATTTGAAAACCAGGCACGATGAAAGTGAAAGCGCGCGTCGGCCCACTGGCGCGCCACCGCTTCCGCGGATGGATCGCGGTCGAGGGCGATAAGCCGGCCACGCGGCCCGAGCGCGTCCAGAATGCGCAGGGCGTGTCCTCCGCGCCCGAAGGTTGCATCGACGTAGACACCTTCGGGTTTGACCGCCAGCGCGGCCACCGCTTCTGGGAGCAGGACCGGGACGTGATCGCCATGCGGCATCAGAGCGAAAAGCCGTCGAGCTCGGGTGGCAGGCCGCCGGCCGGAAACGCGACCGCCTGCGCGGTCCGGCCGTGCCATTGCTCCTCGTCCCAGAGCTCGAACTTGTTGCCTTGTCCGACCAGCACTACGCGTTTGTCGAGCGCCGCGAATTGGCGCAGCGCTGGAGGAACCAGAATCCGGCCGGCGCCATCGAGCTCCACGTCGTCGGCGTGACCGACGAGGAGGCGTTGCAGCCCGCGAATCTTGTCGTTGAAGCTGGACAGCGCCATCAAGCGCTTCTGAATCGGCTCCCACTCGGGAGACGGATAGAGCAGCAAGCAGCGGCTCGGATCCGCGGTCAACACCATGTGACCGTCGGCACGCGCCAACAGCGCTTCGCGATGTTTGGCAGGAATGGCCAAGCGCCCCTTGTTGTCGAGCGCTAGATGCGTTACGCCTCGAAACACCGCCCCTCTCCTCCGGGCGCCTCCCTCTTGGTAAGCGCCCACTTTGACCCACTTTTTACCACCGTCCATCACTATAAGGAATCGGGGCTGGGACGTCAATACACTTTCGTTTTGCTTACAAAGACTTAGCTCCCTTGTTGTATGTATGATGAAAGGATATGTGAAATAGATACTTAGCGTGGCTATCGCAGGTAATTTCCTAATACATCCCCGGAACGTGCTGAAACTCCGGTGCGGTGCCGTAATTGCTGAACTACGCTGCTGTCCCCGGGCGGACCAGCTGATCGCTCTCATGCCAACGGCATCACATTGGTCGATTTCGCCTTATTGAAGCCAATCACACAATACGTTACTCATCCCCTCTCGAAGCCTTGGTCATTGCTCCGCTTTCGTCGGCGCAACTGGAGGCCGAGGCGAATCGCCTTCTGGAGCCATCGACTTTCGGGCCGAACGACGCGCTGCTGACCCACGTGCAGAGTATCGGCACACGAGCTTTCCTCAACGAACAATCTGCCGCGGCGGCGGGCCAGTATGCGGCCATTAAGTACGCTCCCGCAGGCCACCAGGCAACGTTCTGCCGCACCGACCCTGACCCGCACCGCGGGCGCGATTAACGCGAAGGCGACGCGCTGCCGCAACTGGTCATTTGCGGAAAGCGGGTTCTGAAAAACGTTCTGAAGATCGCAGATGCTGGTGACATCCGGCCTGGATGTGAATCTCGCCTACGGCATGGCGACGTATCAACAAATCTTCCGTGACAACGCGTTCGGCAGCTACGAAGACATTCTGACCAAGGTGACGCTTTCATCGGCGATGAGCGACTACATGAATATGGTCAACATCGACAAGCCCGCAAATGGGGTCAACCCGAATGAGCACTACGCGCGAGGTGGCAGCTTCACTTTTTCCGATGAAAACGCGGCAAGCTTTGCCTATACTGTCAACGGAGTCGCACAAACCAAACCCATCACTCGGGAAGTATTTCGCTCCCCAGTCACCCTATGTCAGTAAGCGATGCGTCGGCAAAACGCAGCTTGCGGGAATAAGGTCGTGCAGAATTGGTTTACCGCTGTACCAGTTGCGGGAATAACATCTTGCACAATCGGTTTGCCGGTGTAGCAGTGGCGGGGCTAATGGCGTTTATGTTCGTCGCGGAAGTTGTGGGCGCGACGGAGGTCGGCGAGCCGGCACCGCGGTTTTCGCTTACGACCGCCGACGGCGGGACGATGGCGCTCGCGGATCTTCGCGGCCGAGTCGTATATGTCGATTTTTGGGCATCGTGGTGCGCGCCGTGCCGACGATCATTCCCCTGGATGAATGAGATGCAGCAGCGTTACGCAGACCGCGGCCTTACGATTATCGCCGTCAACGTCGATCGGCGCCGTGCCGACGCGGAGCAATTCCTGCAAATCAACACGGCACGCTTCGCCGTGGTCTACGATGACCGGGGTGCTACGCCGCAGGCGTACTCTGTTAAAGGCATGCCAAGTTCTTATCTGATCGACGCGCGCGGGACCGTTGTCGACGTCGAACTAGGCTTCCGCGATGATCGAAAAGGCGCGATCGAGGATCAGATTCGCTCTCTTCTTTCGAGTCGCTGATCTGCGGAAGCGATCGAATGAGCAGACACCGGCTGGAAATGTTGCTTGCGCTGACGCTCACGCTTACAGGCTGCGCCACGTTGCAACCCCCCAGACCGTGGGAGAAAGACCGTCTCGCCCGGCCGGAAATGCAGTTTGACGCCGACCCGCTGGACGCGAAGCAGACGCAACACATCTACGACAGCAAGGAGGCGGCGACCGGTGGCAACGGCGTAGGTGGCGGTGGCTGTGGCTGCAACTGAAGCGAGTCTAAACGCTGCAACGCCGACGGCCGCGGCGAAAAAGAACAATTCGACCGGGGCGCTACTGGCCGCGGCGTTAGCCCTCCCCGGCATTTTGCCCGCCACCGCGCTCGCGCAGCTGGCTCCCGACCCGGGGCTGATCGCGCTGAAGTATCTTGACTACCGCGACTGGCAACCGGGTGCCGATCGCATGCGGGTGCGAAGTCCGTCTTTCTACGCGCGCAAGGCCTTGTCGGACTCGCTTCAAGCCGAGGGGTCGATCGTCTATGACAGCATCTCCGGAGCGTCGCCTCTTTATCACAACACCTTGTCCGGAGCGTCGCGACTCGGAGTGACCGACTACCGAACTGCTGGTAACGCGAAGCTGACGAAATATTTCGACCCGGTCGCCGTCGGCGTCGGCGCCGCGGTATCTTCGGAACGCGACTACCTCTCGCGCGCGCTGTCGCTCGATGTGCGCGTCTCGAGCGACGATCGGAACCGCACGCTCGCATTTGGCATAGGGGGTGCGAGCGATCGCATCAACAGCACGAACGGTGTTGCCGAAGGCAAGGAAAGGCATACGCTGGATCTCCTGGCCGGCATCACGCAGGCGCTGTCACCGGAGGCGATCGTGCAGTCGACCGTTACCTATTCGCCCGGGCATGGCTATTACTCGGACCCGTACAAAGCAATCGACGTACGGCCCGATCACCGTCGGATTTTTGCGTGGCTCACTCGCTACAATCAACATCTGCCGTGGCTCGATGCGACCGTCAACCTTTCCTATCGTTACCTGCATGACTCGTTTGGCAGCAGCTCGCACACTGCGGAATTCGCCTGGAATCAACCGCTGCCCGACGGCTGGAGCGTGGTGCCGAGTCTTCGTTATTACACCCAGAGCGCCGCGGATTTTTATTTCGACCCGCCTTTCCCGCAAGGCTTTGTCTTCGGGCAGCCCTATTCCGCGGACACCCGCCTGTCGGCATTCGGCGCACTGACCTCCGGGGTGTCGATCGTGAAGCGACTCCCGGATGGCTGGACCTTCGACGTGAAGCTCGATTTCTACCGCCAGCGATCGGATTGGCGTCTCGGAGGCGATGGCAGCCCGGGGCTCGAGCCTTTCTCGGCACGATGGATTCAGACGGGAGTCAGCAAAACGTTCTGATTTGCCCCGGCGCGTGACCAAGGCAGAATGAGGCCGACAATGCCTCTGTTCCATTTCGGTTTTTCCGCGATGGCGTCGGTAAATGAGCTTCAGATCTGGGCCGACGCCGAGACGGACGCGCGCCGTGGCGCCGACGCCGCCATCGCAGACGTGCAGCGCATCGAGGCAAAATACTCGCGCTATCGCGACGACAGCGTCGTTACACGGATCAATCGCGAAGCCGGACGCGCGCAGATTCCAATCGACCCGGAGACGGCAGCGCTGCTGCGCTACGCCGACCAATGCTATCGGCTAAGCGGGACTCTGTTCGACATCACGTCCGGCGCGCTGCGCCGCGCTTGGGACTTTCGGCGGACGCCTCCCCGGCTTCCCACTGGTTCCGAACTGGAGGCCGCCGTATCGGCAATCGGTTGGTGTAATGTCGAATGGAGCGAGCATGCGATTCGTCTGCCGCGCCCTGGAATGGAAATAGACTTCGGCGGCATCTGCAAGGAATATGCCGCGGACCGGATGGCGACCCTTTGCCTCGAGCACGGCCTGGATCATGTTCTTGTCAACCTTGGCGGCGATGTTCGTGCCGCCGGGCCGCAACAAGATGGCGCTCCCTGGCGCATTGGAATCCAGCACCCACGGCAGGCCGGCGAAGTCATCGCCACGGTCGAGCTCGCGGCTGGTGCGCTTGCAACCAGCGGCGATTACGAACGTTTTTTCGAGATCGACGGCTGTCGGTACTGTCACCTGCTCAATGCGCGTACCGGCTGGCCTGTCCGGTACTGGCAATCGATAAGCGTCGTTGCACCACTTTGCGTGGTCGCGGGAAGTTGCTCGACGATCGCGATGTTGCTCGAAGCAGCCGGGGAGGCATTTCTCGATTCACAGGGTGTACGATATCTTGCGATCGCCGAGGATGGGACTTTGAAGGGGCCATTTGCTCCTACCGATCAACGCTGATCCGAGCACGCGGTATATCATTCGCTCGGGGCCTAGCAGCACAGTCGTACGGCTGTGTCGGACCGCCGGATCGACAGGGTTCACGAGGTGGTGCAAGCCGTCGCGAGACAACCGGCCCATGTCACCGGGAAACGGAATGCCCGCTCCACTGCTAAACGATAATCCGCAGAATTAATGCGGACTTGGCAACAGCAAGGACCCCAATGCCGATCGCGCACGATCTTGTCCAGCATTCAAAAGGCGGCTTGCTGGTGTGCGGCGGAACATCGCGGCGTGGGCGCAGACAGATTCGTCGCACGTAGTGATCTCACTAGGGCTTTTACGCAATTTTGTTGCGCTCACTATCGGTCAAGTCACACTGGCGTTTCTTCGCTGGTTGGCGCCCGCATCATTGATCTTTTTCACTGCGCTGCCCGCATTCGCCGACGCCGACGACGCGGCGCGTTACCGGGTCGAAATCGATGCGCCGGCGTCGGTCAAAGCGGCGGTGGAAAGCAGCCTCGATCTCGTGCGCTGGCAGACCTATGCCGGATTGACCCCGGAGCTGCTCGAGTTTCTGATCTCCGACGCCAAGGCTCAGGCCAGCGACGCGGCCGCCGCGCAAGGGTACTTCGCGGCAGTCGTGAGCGGGGTGCTCGACAACGCTACGACGCCGCCGACGGTGCGCATCCGGGTCGAGCCCGGTGAGCCGACACGGGTCGCGGAAGTGTCGATCGAGGTGACTGGTGCAGTGATGGAGGCATCCGGCGGCGCCGACGCGGTCTCGGCAATGCAAGCCAAATGGTTGCTGCCTCGAGGTGCCGTCTTCAGGCAGGCCGACTGGCTCGCCGCGAAAGCGGCCGCCGTGCAAACACTCGCCGCCAGCCGCTACGCCGCGGCAAAGCTTGTCAGCAGCGAAGCTGACATCGACCCGGACACTCACGCCGCGCACCTTCGTGTGACCATCGACAGCGGACCGCCTTTTCGTTTCGGTGCGCTGGAGATATCGGGCCTCGAAAAGTACGCCGACACGACCGTTCGCAACCTGGCGACGTTTGCCGCGGGCGACTGGTACAGCACCGAGGCCCTTTTCGAATTCGTGCGCCGCCTGAACGCGACCGGTTACTTCGCCAGCGCTCAGGCCACGGTCGCGCCGGACCCCGCACAGGCCGATAGCGCTCCGGTCAAGGTGACGGTGATCGAAGCCCCGGCAAAGAAATTCAGCGGCGGTATCGGCTTCGCAACCGATGTACTCTATCGGGCACAGCTGCGCTTTGAGAACGTCGACTTTGACGGCCGCGGCCTGCAGTTTCGAAGTGACCTTCAGGTCGACTCGAAAGAACAGGATGCCACCGTGAAGTTCACACTGGCTCCGCGGACGCCGGCGTATACCGATTCGTTCATCGCCAAGCTCGATCACACCGATATCGAGGGGATGACCACCAAGGGTGTTGCCTTCGGATGGACGCGACAAACCGCCGATGCGCGCAATCAGACCACTTACTCGACGTTCTACTATGTCTCGCAGCAGCAGCCGCCCGCCGTCGTGCAAGAGCGTTCACATGCGTTGTACGCCGAAGCGGGACATGCATGGCGCCGCGTCGATGATCTGTTGGCGCCGACCCAGGGCTATGCGTTCAGCGCGCAACTGGGTGGCGGCCCGCCGGCCGTGTCCACACGCGGCTTTGGGCGCGGCATCGCGCAACTCGCGGGATGGATTCCTCTCGACATCAAGACTCAGCTCGCGCTTCGCGCGGAAGCCGGGGCAGTCGTCGCATCGACATCGGACGGGATCCCGGCGCCGCTATTGTTCCGCACCGGAGGCGACACGACGGTGCGCGGTTATGCTTTTCAGAGCCTTGGCCCGCGCGTCGGCGACGCCACCATCGGCGGGCGCTATTACGCCCTCGCCAGCGCTGAAATCGTGCGCTGGATTGGCGCGTCGTGGGGCATCGCGGCATTTGTCGACGCCGGCAACGCAGCGGATCATGTACACGATCTCAAGCCCGTATACGGCTATGGCGTCGGGGGCCGGCTGCGAACGCCGATCGGCCCCTTTCGTCTGGACCTGGCCTACGGCGAGGCGACCAAGACCGTGCGCGTGCATTTGTCGGTAGGACTCTCGTTCTGATGAGGGCACGCCGCGGCCTGATCGTGATCCTTGCCGGGCTGGCAGCGCTCGCGCTTGTGGCCGGCTTGCTGATCGGCGGCGCGGCGTGGTTCCTGTCCAGCGAATCCGGATTGCGATGGGCCGCCGAACAGGCCCGCTCCCGCACCGGAGGAAAACTGGAGCTCGAGGGAACTGCCGGTTCGCTTGCCGGCACGACGCGCATCGCGCGGCTGACCTACACCGACCAGGATCTGGTTTTCATCGCGGAGAACGTTACATTCGCGTGGTCGCCGCGCGCGCTTTTTTCGCGCAGCGTGGTTATCGATTCCCTGAGCGCCTCCCAGGTCACCCTGGAAATCAAGACGAGTGATAACGTCAACGCACCGCCCGTTTCACTGGCCCTGCCCTGGTCGATCGACGTGCGGCGCGCCTCCATCGAACGCCTGGACGTGGCGAGCGGCAGCAATCGCTGGCGTTTCGCGCGCCTGGCTTTTCGATATGCGGGCGGCGACAAGCATCACGCATTGGATGAGCTCGCCTTCCACAGCGATTGGGGAGACTTAAGCGGCAACATCGCGATCGACGCAGCTCCTCCCTTTGTCACGACCGGGAGCATAAGCTTCCTGGCCTCCGACGCGCTCAAGCGCGCCAAGGCGGCCCTCGCGATCGCCGGCGACCTCACGACGCTCGTTTTTTCGGGAGACGTGTCCGCCGTCGGCGCCCGCGCCGGCGGCACGGCGCGGATTTCTCCCTTCGATGAGCGCTGGCTGCAAGGGTTCGCGTTGACGGCTGCCGACGTCGACCTCGCGCTATTCGACGCGCGAATTCCCAAAACATCCCTGTCGCTGACAGCCGAGGGCGCAAGCAGCGAACGCGGACAGGTGCGCGGCAAGTTCGCGGCGCGCAACGCAGAGGCCGGAACGATAGACAGCAACCGGTTGCCGATCCTGGCGCTGTCCTCAGCGTTCGAATTCGCCGCCGGCACCGTCACCCTGGAAGCGCTCGAGGCTGCGCTCGGCGGCAGCGGTCGCGTCGCCGGAAACGTCCGCGTGGGCGGCGACGAAGCGCGCTGGAACCTGAGCGTTCGCGAGCTCGATCTCAGGAGCATCGCTTCGAGTCTCAACGCAACGCGACTCGGCGGCGCCCTCAAAGGGGAGCTCCGCCTCGACGCCGAATCACCCGAGGGCGTGGTCGTGGGTGAGGTCAAGCAGGCGGCGGTCGCGCTGGCGTTCGATGCCGCGGTTCATCGCGGCATTATCGACGTTCACAAGTTTCGCGCCCAGGCTCACGGCGGCAGCCTGGAGGGCACGGCCACGCTGGCGACCAAGGGCAGTCAGGCGTTCAGCGCAAGCGCGAAAGCGACCGCGCTCGACCCCGCCGCATTCGGCAACTTTCCGCAGGCATCCATCTCCGGAACGATCGACGCCCGCGGCGAGATCAAGCCGACGTGGACGGCGGCACTGAAGCTCAAGATCGCCGACGGCAGTCGTCTGCGTGGGCTTCCGCTCAACGGCGGCGGAACGCTGACCGTGGAACGCGAGCGTGTTCACGATGCGGACGTCGATATTGCCGCCGGCGGCAACCGGCTCAAACTCGCCGGCAGCTTCGGACGGTCGGGGGACACGCTGGCGTTCACGCTCGATGCACACGACTTTGCGGCGATCGACTCGCGTTTAGGCGGCCGCCTTCGCGCAACGGGGCAACTCGCCGGTGCGTGGGCTCGGCCTGCCGTCCAGTTTTCCGCGAGCGGCGAATCGCTGCGCTTCGGCAGCCGCTTCAGCGCCACTGCGCTGAGCGCGGACGTCGACATCGGCCCGGCGGCAACCACCACTTCGGTCGACCGCCCGCTGAAGCTGCGAGTCGCGGTCAGCAGCGTGCGCGCCGACGCGCTGGTCGTGCGCAGCGCATCGGCAGACGTCGCCGGCACGCTCGGCAGACACGATGCGACCTTGACTGTCGCCGCTGGCGCCGCCGCAGATGCAGCGGATGCAGCGGGTGCCGCGATCGATATCAGCGCACGGCTCTCCGGAGGCTGGTCCGGCGACGCGTCGAGCGGAAGCTGGTCGGGCAACATTGTCGCGCTCGACAGCCGCGGCGCGTATCGGCTCTCGCTGGCCCAACCGGCGTCGCTCGAGGCGGGCATGGCGCGGGTTCATCTCGCCGGCGCACTTGGCACCCTCGAAGGCGGCAGATTCGCGCTCGAAGAGCTCAAGTGGGAAGAAGGCCGATTGTCGAGTCGCGGCGATTTCAGCCGCCTGCCCGTGGCACCGTTGCTTGCGCTCTCGGCCGCCGATGCAAGGGTCGCATCGACGCTGACCCTTTCCGGCGGCTGGGCCTTCGCCGCGACGCCGCGCGTGAGCGGCACCTTGTCGGTATCGCGCGACGATGGTGACCTGGCACCGATCGACGCTCCTGAGCTCGCCCTCGGTCTTACGCGGCTCGATCTCGCCGCGGTCAGCACGGATGACCGGGTGCACGCCACGCTCAGCGCTCGCTCGCGGCTGGGAGACGCGGATCTGACCGCGGACCTTGACGCCTCTCCGCATGGCGCGGGTCGCTTCGATAGCAGCGCGCCTCTTTCACTCAAGGCACATCTGGACAGTGCGTCGCTGCGAGCGCTGCAAACGCTCACGCGCACCACCGCGGTGGTCGACGGCAGGCTGAAGCTCGATGTCACCGGACATGGAACTCTGGAGCACGTTCAGCTTTCGGGCATCGTCGACGGCGATGACCTCAAGATCGAGGCCCCGCAATACGGCGTCTATCTCAAGGACGGTCGCCTTCGCGCCCGACTGAACGACGACCAGCTGACCATAGGCGACTTGTCGTTTACCGCCGGCGAGGGCCGATTCGTGGCCAGCGGGACGGTGCCTTCCGTGGTCGGGTCGAACGCTGCCGCCGGAGCGATCACCTGGAGCGCCGACAAGTTCGCGCTCTTCAATCGTCCCGATACCCAGCTCACCTTGTCGGGCGCCGGCACGCTCGCTCTTAAAAACAAGACCGTCACGCTGGCCGGTGCGATCAAGGCGGAGCGAGGCTATTTCGAGCTTCCACCGACCCGGCCGGACGCGCTGGGCGACGATGTCGTCATACGCGGCCGCGAGCGAAAGAGGACCGACGTCGCCGCGCAGCGCATCCCGTTCGCGGTCGACGTCGAGCTCGACTTCGGCGAGCACCTGACGTTTGTCGGTCAGGGATTCAACAGCGGTCTCGAGGGCAAGCTGCACGTCAGGACGACGGCCAACCGGGAGCTGGTCGCCGATGGCACGATCAACGCGGCGCGTGGAACCTACACCGCTTTCGGGCAGCGGCTGGCGATGGAACGCGGCAGCCTCTATTTCCACGGTCCGCTCGACAATCCCGGCCTCGACGTTCTCGCGCTGCGCAAGAACCAGCCGGTCGAGGCCGGCGTCGAGGTCACCGGGACCGTGCAAGTTCCGCTGGTTCGACTGACGTCGAATCCTCCGGTGCCGGATAACGAAAAGCTTGCCTGGCTGGTCCTTGGTCACGGCCTGGACAGCACCACCGGCAACGAAACCGTTGCGCTGCAAGCGGCGATGGCCGCGCTTGCCGGATCCGGAAGCGAGCCGATCGGGCAGCGTGTCGCGAAGAGCGTCGGCCTTGACGACATCAGCTTCCGCGGTGCGTCCACCGCACGGCCCGGCACCACCGCGTCCCAAGTCGTCGCGCTCAGCAAACGACTGACCGACAGGCTGTCCTTGATTTACGAGCAGGGCCTCTCGGTAGCCAACAACTCGCTGCGAATAGAGTACGTGCTGTCCCGAACGGTGACCTTGCGCGCGGAGGCAGGATTGGTGAATGGATTCGGCATCTACTACACGCGCTCGTTCGATTGAATGAACAATCATCTCTGCCAGGAAGTTGACCATGCTGCGCCTAATCGTTCCCGCAGAGTGAGCCGCCGCCAGGCCAACAAAACTAGCCAAGTTACCTGAGACTCGTCACAATCGCGCTGCCGTCGACCCGCGGCCCTGGTAGATCGTTGCCGGGGCCGTCGTTTGTCAGCGGTTGCTACGCGGTCGCGGCGGCGGTCCGCTTTCGCCATGGTAACGATCGCGTACCGTGAATTTGTTCTCCCCACATGATCCGTGCGCCAAACCTATGACGTCGACGACCCGCCCGCTGAATTCGCTGCTGCGCGGCACGCTCCGGGCGTCCGGCGCGGTCGGCTTGTACGGCGCAAGCCGATGTGCCGGTGCGCATTCGTTCGGCACCGTCTATAACTTGCCCGTTCCCTTCTGGATGTACGCGTACGGCGCCACGGCGGCACTGATCGTGTCGTTCGTGATCGTCGCCTACTTTGCCAGAGTTCCGATGGCTGATGCGGCTGCGCGCAGCGGCGGCGATCGCGCTATCGCGGGCAAGGTCCGGGTCGGCGGGCGATGGCTGGTGCTGCTGCGCATCGTGAGCGTATTCACTTTGGCGCTCGCGATCGTCGCGGGATTCGTCGGGACGCGGGACACCAACACGAACATCAACATGACGCTGTTCTGGATCATCTTCGCGCTTGGGTGCTACTACCTGACGGCGCTCGTTGGCGATGTATATGGTCTCGCCAATCCTTGGCGCGCATTGTGCTGCTTGATCGAAGGTGCCTTCCCGAACGCGTTTCATCCGCGGATCGCCTATTCGACGCGACTCGCGTACTACCCGGCGCTGTTGCTCTATGTCGCTTTCATCTGGATTGAGCTATTCGGGCACACGCAGCCGCACTCGCTCGCCGTTGTTTTGCTCGCGTATACCGCCATCAATCTCGCCGGCGCAGCACTCGTAGGGAAGGAGGTCTGGTTTCGCTACGGCGAATTCTTCGCGGTCATGTTCCGCCTTGCCGGGAAGATTGCGCCGGTCGAATATGTGAGGGACGTCGGTGCGACAGAGCGCTACGGCATTCGCTTGCGAAAGCCTTTCGTCGGACTCCTGGACGAGCCGGCGGAACACGGCAGCCTGTTGCTGTTCGTGCTATTCACGCTTTCGTCGACAGCGTTCGATGGCATCCATGAAACGCTGCCGTGGGTCAGCTTGTTCTGGAAAGACATTTACCCCGCGCTCGCCGCACTGCTAAACCAGCCCTACCTCGTTCTCATCGACTTCTATTACTACTGGCAATGGGCGATGCTGGTGGTCTCGCCGTTCGTCTATCTCGCGCTCTACCTCACCTTCATCTGGCTCGCGAAGCGCGCCGCCGGGAGTGCTACGTCGGTGCGCACGCTGGCGTTGCGGTTTGCCCTCTCGCTCGTGCCGATCGCGTTCGTGTACAACATCACGCACTACTACACGCTGCTCGTGTCGCAGGGCGTCAACTTCGTGCGCCTCGTCTCCGACCCGTTCGGATTCGGCTGGAACCTGTTCGGCACCGCAGGCTCGTTTGCCACGCCGATCGTTCTCGACGCCGGCGGCGTCTGGCACACGCAGGTCGGCCTGATTCTTTTGGGGCACATCGTCGGCGTCTACCTTGCGCACGTCGAAGCGCTCAGGAATTTTCCCAATCCACGGCGCGCCATCGTGAGCCAGCTTCCGATGCTCCTGCTGATGGTGCTATTCACCACCGCTGGGCTGTGGATCTTGTCGCTGCCGATCGCGGCAGGACAAGTCGTCCAACCCACGCCCGGCGGCTGACGCTTGGCCGCCACCGCGAGCAGCAGCTGGCCGAGTCTCGGACGCTCATGGTCAAGCGCTATTTCGTTGCGTCGTCTTCGTCGCCGGCGGGCAGCATGCCATGAGCTTGCCGGTACATCGCCTCGCCCTCCCGAATCTGTTTTTTTTCCGCCTCGGTGAGTTGTCGCGGCACTGGCTGTCCGACAACAGCGCGCAATGGACCCTGACTCCCCTTCGACAACAGCCAGACCTTGACGATGCGATATCGTCCCGGGCACTGAGGGTCCGGCGCCTGTGTAACGATAAGATTGTCGAAGGGGGACAGTTTGGCAACGAGCTCCGGCGCTTGTCTGGATATGTCCACATCGACAGTGGAGTCGCTGGAGCCGCCTAGCTGAAGTTGGAAGCGCAGCGCATCCGATAGCCGCTGGAGTACATCGGACAACTGCGCACCTCGAGCGATGAGATGGACGCCAGAGTCACAATCGCCTGAGCTGACCAGGATGGCGTCACTTCCAGACGCTGCCCCAGCCAGGAATAGAAACATGCAGAGACCGGTTCCAAGCAGCGAAGCAGTCAAGGTTTTCCGAAGCACGTCGAAAGCGATGATGAGCCAGCGTCCAGTGTTGGCGCTGATGGTGGTCTTCACGACGCTCGGGCGGTGGATCTTTTCGCTACCCATCTTCGCGGGGCGAGTCGTCGACACGGCAGCGGCGGCAGCGGCTGGTCTAACCGAGGAGTAAAGCAAAGGCTTCGGCGTTGCCACCGAAGCCTTTGAGCGATTCCTGCGCGAGCGTCGTTATCGACTAGTTTTGCAGACCAGGCGGCGTGGAGCTGGTGGGAAACGGCCATACCCCATTCGTGAACTTCAGCGACAGGAATCCATTGTCCTGGCAGGTGGTCTGCAGGCTGGCCGTCGCCGCGTCCAGGCGAATCTGCGCGTTACACCAGTCGGGACCGCCC
>DASXBW010000035.1:0-89968 GCA_036491495.1 Casimicrobiaceae bacterium | reverse complement strand
CATCGAGCGATTGGAAGACGGCGAGGTCTCGCCATATTTTCACGATGTGGCGCAACCCGGCGACACGATCGAGGTTCGTGGTCCCATCGGCGGCCACTTCGTATGGCGCGCCGAAGACGGCGGCCCGATTCTCCTCATCGCCGGCGGCTCCGGCATCGTGCCGCTGGTTGCGATCGTGCGCGACTGGTCGGCGGCGGAACCGAAGACGCCGGTGCTTCTTACCTATTCGGCCCGCACCTGGGAGGAACTGGTGTTCCGCGATGAACTGCTGAATACCCAGGCGCACGAATCGAACTTCCTATTTGTCGTCACGACAACGCGCGGGCCGCGCCATCGCCCGGAAGACTTCGACCGACGTCTCGACCAATCGCTGCTGCGCGAGGTGTTGACACGCTGGGGTCACACAGCTCGCGATGTTTACGTCTGCGGCTCCAATGTCTTCGTCGAAGCGGTGACAACCGGCTTGGTTCTCGAGGCAGTACCCCCCGGGCGCATCCGCACCGAGCGGTTCGGCGGAAAAAACTGAAAGAAGCATCCATGCGCCCTGCAAACAGCCCCGAAATCTGTCGCAGCGCAGGTCGTGTCTTAGTTTGAATTTCAGCTTCACGACGAGAATCCATCTTCGCCAGGAAACCATCACTCCTTCATGTCACGCGCAGCCGCCCATTTTAGGAGCGCGTCGAGCGCTGGGCACAGAGCTTGCCCCCAATCCGTCAGGCCATACTCGACTTTCGGCGGCACTTGATGGTGAACTGTCCGCCGCACGATCCCGTCGCTCTCCATCTGGCGAAGCTGCTGGATCAACATCTTCTGCGAGACCGCGGGTATCGCCCGTTCCAGGTCGGAAAATCGAAGCATCCTCCTGCCGAACAGGTGGAAAAGAATCACGAGCTTCCATCGGCCTTCCAGAAACTTGAACGCCTGCTCGACTCCGTTGGCCGCGGTGCCCGGCGTGTACTCAACATCCTTACCTTGAGGTGAGTACCTTACTTTTTCGTGCGTTCTTGCCATTTCGCAAGCGTAGCGCCATCTTCCACCTTGAGCAATCGCAATCGCCAGGACCTCGGTTGAAGAGTCAATCACGAACCGAAGGAGGAACGATGCCCGTCCATCTCCAGCCCCCAATCGATCTTTATGTAAGGATCGAGAACACCAGCGATCTTGAAGCGCTGTCGGGTTGCTTTGCGTCTAACGCCACCGTTCGCGATGAAGGTCACACCCACCAGGGATTGGCCGCCATCAGAGATTGGATCGCTGACACGAAGAAGAAATACAACCACACCATCGCGCCATTCGAAGTGGGTCATCGGGACGGAAGGACAGTCCTCAAGGCCAAACTTACCGGCAATTTTCCCGGCAGCCCTGTGACGCTCGAATTCAGCTTTGCGCTAGTGGACGGGAAGATCGTATCTCTGGAGATTCACTCATGAGCCACTATCTCGAACTTGAAGGAAAACGCGCGCTCGTCACGGGCGGCACCAAGGGTGTCGGCGAGGCGGTCGTCGCGACGCTTCGCGAAGCAGGCGCGGCAGTCCTCACCACGGCGCGGTCGCGGCCAGAAAATCCTGCTCATGCCGATCAGTTCGTCGCGGCCGATGTATCCACTACCGAGGGCTGTGCCGTGGTCGCCAACGCTGTCCGTGAGCGTCTCGGCGGAATCGACGTTATCGTGCATGTCGTGGGCGGTTCCTCGGCGCCGGCGGGCGGCTTCGCAGTGCTCGATGACAACGAATGGCACAAGGCGCTGGACCAGAATCTTTTCGCGGCGGTGCGTCTCGATCGCGCGCTGCTGCCCTCGATGATCGAACAGGGCTCTGGCGTGATCATCCACATCACCTCGATCCAGCGTCAGTTGCCGCTGCCCGAAGCCACCATGGCCTATGCCGCGGCGAAGGCTGCGCTTTCGAATTACAGCAAGGGCTTGTCCAAGGAGGTCAGTCCCAAGGGCGTGCGCGTCGTCCGCGTCTCGCCCGGTTGGGTCGAAACGGACGGAGCGGTCGGCCTCGTCGGGGAGATCGCGCGCCGGAACGCCACCGACTATGAAGCTGCCCGCAAGATCGTGATGGACTCGCTCGGCGGCATTCCGATCGGTCGGCCGGCAAAGCCAAAGGAAGTGGCGGACCTGGTCGCGTTCCTTGCCTCACCGCGAGCCGCTTCGATCACCGGCACGGAGTATGTCATTGACGGCGGCACCGTTCCTACTGCCTAGGACACGTAGTAACGTGCTAAGTGTTGGCCGGGCGAGGGACGTTCGCCTGCATCCAGCACGCAAGCCCAACTTGGAGCACTCATCGGGTTCTGGACCACAGGTGCGCATTGTCCGTAGTCCTAAACCGAATCATGGACCTGTGAGCAACGAAGATCTGCTGCGAGTGTGGCGTCCTAAGAAACTGATCGGAGCACCGGGAAAATGGCCGCACGCTATCTTGACGATTTTGCCGTGGGGCAAATCTTCGCCTCCGGACGCATGCGCATCGACGAAGACCGCATCAAGAGCTTCGCCGCCGAGTTCGATCCGCAGCCCTTTCATCTCGACGCGGAGGCTGCGCGCAAGAGCCTGTTCGGTGGACTCGCGGCCAGCGGCTGGCACACCGCCGCGCTTACCATGCGCCTTCTGGTCGAAAGCGAAATCAGGCCCATCGGCGGCATCGTGGGTGCCGGATTCGACGAGCTCCGGTGGCCGCGTCCGGTGCGGCCCGGCGATGAGCTGCGTGTGGAGAGCGAAGTGCTCGAGGTGCGACCATCGAAGTCGCGACCGGAACAGGGAATCATCAAGGTCCGCACGACGACGCTCAATCAGAACGGCGAGGCCGTGCAGATATTTGTCGGCAATCTCGTGGTTCCGCGCCGCCCGGGTTAGCAACCTGCGCCAGACATCTCTGGCTACGAACCAGCGAATCGTGGGTCTTAATCTCGTCCTAGCGCCAGTAGCATTGTAGTCGGGGCCCGGCGTAGCTATGATGCCGTTGCGCCCACGCACTTGCATTGGAGCGCCCCTTCGCGGACAACAAACACAGGGAATAGGAGGATATCCATGTCACCCGCATCGACCCGCTTTTTGATTGCATCTGCGCTTGCCTGCGCGGCGCTGATCGCACCTGCTGTGGCGCTCGCGCAGCCAGCCCCGTCGGCAACCCCGGCGGCGCAGCCGACCACACCGGCCGCACCGCCACCTTGGCAGCAGGGCCGCAAACCAGAGCAATCGGATTCGACCTTGCACCCGTTTGCGCCGCAGATGACAGGCCGGCCCGCGAGCGAGCTTCCGATCGACAAGCTGAAAGTGCCGGCGGGATTCAAGGTTGAGGTCTGGGCCGATGGCATTCCCGAGGCGCGCTCGCTCGCGCTCGGCGACAAGGGCACGGTGTTCGTGAGCAACCGCCTCGCTAAGAACGTGTACGCGGTGGTCGATCGCGGCGGCAAGCGCGAGGTCAAGACCATTCTCAAGGGCCTCAACGCGCCGAACGGAATCGCGTTCAACAAGGGCACGCTCTACGTTGCCGAGCGCCATCGCATCACGCGCTACGACGGCATCGAGGACAAATTGGACAATGTGCCCGAGGGCAAGGTCGTGGTCGATGGCCTCGATCCGACGACTCAACCCGGCCATTTCTGGAAGTTCCTCGCGTTCGGTCCCGACGGCAAACTCTATTTCAACATCGGGTCGCCGCAGAACATCACCATGCCTACTTATATGCAGGCGGCGCTCATGCGCGTGGATCCCGCGTCAGGCGTCGTGGAGACCTATGCCCAGGGTGTGCGCCAGTCGGTAGGTTTCGACTGGCATCCGCAGACCAAAGAGTTGTGGTTTACCGACAATGCCCGCGACTGGATCAGCGATGACCTGCCTGAGGACAAACTCAGCGTGGTGAAACACCAGGGCGAGCATTTCGGGTTTCCCTATTGCCATCAGGGCGACACGCTCGACCCCGAGTACGGCAAGAATCGGTCGTGCTCGCAGTTCACCCCACCGGTGCTGAAACTCGGCGCGCACGTTGCTCCGCTCGGGATGCGCTTCTACACCGGCAAGATGTTCCCGGCCGAATACAAAAACAATATTTTCATCGCTCGGCACGGCTCCTGGAACCGCACCACAAAACAGGGCTACGACGTCTATCGGGTGGCACTGGACAACAAGGGAAAGGTGATCAAGTCCGAACCGTTCCTGTCGGGCTTCCTGGTCGACGAGAAGGCCGATCCACCGATGTGGGGCCGGCCGGTCGATGTGCTGGTGATGAAGGATGGGTCGCTCCTCGTCTCCGATGACTACAACGGTATCCTCTATCGCGTCAGCTACAAGAAGTGACATGCAATCGTCCCGCGAGGGGGGCGGCGGCAGCGGCGGTGCTTGCCGTCTCGCTGCCGCTGATTTCTTGCGCCGAAGCCGCGACGGGAGCTGACACCGAGGCGGGTAGGCAAAAAGCGCAGGTCTGCTTCGCCTGTCATGGGCCGGAGGGCAATTCGGTCAACCCCGTCATGCCGTCCCTCGCGGGACAGCCGGCGCAGTTCATCTCGACTGAGCTATTCCAGTTTCGCGAGGGCAACCGCAAGGATCCGCAGATGACGCCGGTGGCGGCGAGCCTCACCAATGCCGACATGAACGACCTTGCGGCCTATTTCACCGCACAGAAACCAAAGCCGCCGTCCCACAAGACCGACCCGGCTAACGCGGCCACCGCCCCGAAGCTCGCCCAGCAATTCAACTGCGTGCAATGCCACGGCAAGGCGCTGTTGGGTCAGCAGCACATCCCGCGTCTCGCCGGCCAGCAGTTCGAGTACCTGAAAATGCAGCTGCGCGGCTTCAAGGCTCAGACTCGCGCCGATCTTGACGGCAACATGACGTCCGCCGCACAGGCGCTATCGGAGAAAGACATCGACGCGCTGGTGGATTACATGGCCGGGCTCGGAGCCCTTTAGGACGTTCTGCTGCTCATCTTTCATGTTGTTTTCACGCGTTGATTTGGCCGGCTATTTTGTCATCGGTGTCCTGCTTTTGCAGCCGGCCACTGCGATATCGCAAGAGCGACTCGACCCCATCGTGGTGACGGCGACACGCAACGAACAACGCGCGTTCGAGCTGCCGCTGTCGATCGACAGCCTGGACGCGGCACAGATTCAGCAAAACCAGCTGCAGATCAATTTGTCGGAGTCGCTGGTCAGGGTCCCCGGTCTTTCGGTGCAGAATCGCTGGAACTACGCGCAGGACCTTCAGGTATCGTCGCGCGGCTTCGGTGCGCGCGGCCTTTGGCGTTCGCGGCATCAGGCTCTATCAGGACGGCATTCCGGCGACCATGCCCGACGGGCAGGGGCAGACGGGCAGTTTCAGCCTCGCGTCGGCGAAGCGCATCGAAGTGCTGCGCGGGCCGTTCTCCACCTTGTACGGGAACGCCGCGGGAGGCGTGATTTCGGTGTTCACCGAGGACGGCCCGGAGCCGCCGCAGGCACAGGCGCAAATCATCGCTGGAAGCTCAATACGGACGCCGCGCCGCGTTATGTGGTAGCCAACGTTCGCGCCGGGCTGGAGCAGCATTACGGCGTGTGGACCTTGCGCGAGTTCGTCCGGGTGAATAATCTCGCTGACCGAAACTATGTGGGATCGGTCATCGTCGCCGACACCAATAGCCGTTTTTTCGAGCCCGCGGGGCGGCGAAATTATCTGGCGGGAATCACGGTCAATGCCCAGTTCTGAAAGCGCAGTGGAACGCCCCGTTGCTCTCCAACCTGTACGTGAACGTCTCCCAGTCGGCTTCGAGTGCAGGATGCATGCGGCGAGAAACGCCGGAGTCTGGAGGACGTTCGTGACCCCACCTAGAATCGCATAGAATCGCAGGGGGCTCACGGTACCAACGACCCTCCCGCCGGGACGAATGGATTACAGTGTCGTCAAGCTAATCCACCAAGCCGCGGTGGCGCTGTCGTTCCTTGGCTTTCTCGCCCGCGGCCTCGGCATGTTGGCGGATTCCGACTGGGTTCGCGATCGAGCTGCGCGCACCCTGCCGCATATCGTCGATACGATCCTGCTACTCTCCGGCGTCACGCTCGCATGGCAGCTGCGACTGTCTCCCACCGCCGCGCCGTGGCTCGCGGCCAAGCTTGTGGGCCTCGTCGCATACATCGGTCTTGGGACGATCGCGCTGCGGCGCGGCCGCACAAAGCGGCAGCGTACGGTCGCGTGGATCGCCGCGCTGGCCACCTTTTGGCTATATCGTTTCGGTCGCCCTTACCAGGAATCCGCTGGGCTTCCTCGCGCTGCTCCACCGCGTGGGTTGACGCAAATCGAGGAATTCAAGAACCCGGTACGCCACTATGCGCATTGACGGTATTTCCAAGCGCAATGTCTGGCGAGCGGTAAGCGGAAACAGGCGGACTATTTTCCGCTGAAGGGACTTATGTCGCGCAGCTTGATTTGGTGGCAACGTGCCGATTCGTGCACGCATCAAGCATGCTGCAGCAAACCTATCCGGGTTTGCCGTCGAGTCGGGGCCGCGACAACACTGGCCAATAGCGAATCGCATACAGCATGAACGCGCTCGACCAGCATATTGCCGAGGCGATAACGGTCGTGAGATAAATATCCGGCAATAACATGCCGCCGAAGACCCGGATCGCGGCGGCGAGTTGGACCAGAACGTAGCACGTCGTCTCGAAGTCATCCGCTGTCAGCGGCCGTCCGGTATGACCGCGCGCGGTACGGGTCATCATGCCGATGGTGAGGCCCCCAATCGCGCCTATGCTCAGGGCGTGAACAGCCAACGGCTCGGCGATAAATCCCAGCGCGGCCAAAGCACGCAGAACGAGGTAGACGATTATCCAGCCGTAGGCCGCATGCAGAATCCAGACCAGAGGGTTCGACCCTGTTCGCCACGGTTGCCACAAATAGAGCCGGGCCGTGTGCGCCGCCGCAACGGCGAGTGCGAGCACGGCAATCACGGTGGCAGGGGCTTGCAGCAAGTCAGCCGCTAACAAGGCGAGAACGCCCCCCGGAGCGAGCTTTTCTACCAACGGGTGGCGCGTGGCCTGGGCACCCGGGACGCCATTGTTGGTGAACATCGGAATGACGCGCCCGCCCATTACCGCCATGATGAACAGCACGACGTCAAGGCCGACTTGCACGCTGACGAGCTGTGGCCACCGCAGCATGCCCATGAAAGAAAGGTGCGCGGCCAGCGTGGCAAGGCCAAGCACCACCAGCAGGGCGATGAAAAAGTAGTTGCGTCGATTGCCGCTGCGTATGAGCGGAATGCCGATGCCGACGGCCACGGCGAGAGGAAAGGCGGCGTTGACCAACGCCGCAGTCAACGCATACGGTGTCAGCACCAGCACCCGCCCGGCAGCCCATAGCGCGGCGTAAGCCGCAAGCAGCGCTCCCGTGGGCGTCGGTTGGCCGGTCCAGTTGCGCACTGCGGTGAACAGAAATCCGGTGACCACCGCCAGGGTGTAACCGAACAGCATCTCATGGCCATGCCAGACCGGGACGCGCAGGTAGCCGGCCGACAGATAGCCTGCGTATTCGCATGTCCACAGCGCCACCGACAGCGCAGCAAACACGCTGGCGAGAAAATAAAATGGCCGAAAGCCGAGATTCCACAGCGCGAATGCGGCGGGCGCCTGTATTGGCTGCGGTCGAGCGCTTTCGAACTTGACCATTTACGGTCGAGCTCCATGGCGCAGCTCAGGCTCGACAGCGGCAGGCGCCATTTGCGGCGTCGCCAGTAGTTCGCGCGCCTGCTCCTGCAGTGCGCGGTAGGAGTGTTCCCATTCACGCTCGCGCGGCTTGGTCCAGGCGAGTCCGGCGCACGAGGGCCAAAAGGGCGCTCGCATGCGCACGTGCGAGCGCGAGCTGCGCCAGCGCGTGCTCGTGCTCGAACGCGTAGACGAACTCCACTTTGCGGTCCTGGCAAATCCCGATGCAGGTCTGCGGGGCCTCGATCTTTCCGCAGCCGATACACTGCCATGCCTTGATGTGCTCGCTCATCGCTTTCGTCCCGTAACATCGTCGGCAATGCCTGGCATCGTCGATCCGCGATTGTCGCATCTCTTTTCGCGACGGGCCTTGTTTTCGCCTGATTCATCGCGTCGATGGCAAGGATCGAATGGGCAGCGCCGCGGGCTCGCGGTCGCGCGCGCCGGGAGGTGCTTGACGACAATCTGTTTAGGGTTAATATATTCAGGCCTAAGATATAGGAGGAGTCGGGAGTGCGTATTGTCTGCATCGGAGGCGGGCCCGCCGGGTTGTACCTGGCGCTGCTCATGAAGCGCATCGATCCGCGACACGATGTGACGGTCATCGAGCGCAATCGCCCTTACGACACATTCGGATGGGGCGTCGTGTTCTCGGATCAGACGCTAGGCAATCTCCAGACCGCGGATCCGCAAACGCACGGCGAGATTCTCAATGCCTTCTGCCACTGGGATGACATCGATGTGCACTTCAAGGGAAGGACGATCACGTCGGGCGGCCATGGATTTTGCGGCATCGGCCGCAAGCGGCTGCTGAACATCCTGCAACAGCGTTGCGAGCAGCTCGGCGTAAGGCTGGTCTTCGAGACCGAGATTAGCGACGAGAGGGGGTTCCACGACTGCGACCTGATCGTCGCCAGCGACGGTCTCAACAGCGTGATCCGGTCCAGGCACAAGGGCGTGTTTCAGCCCGAGATCGAGCGCCGCAAATGCCGGTTCATCTGGCTCGGCACGCATCGGCTGTTCGACGCCTTCACGTTTGCGTTCGAAGAGACCGAATGGGGCTGGGTCCAGGCGCATGCCTACAGGTTCGACGACGAGACCAGCACGTTCATCGTCGAGACGCCCGAGACCGTCTGGCGGGCCGCAGGCGTCGACCGCATGAGCACGGAGGAGTCGGTCAGGTTTTGCGAACGGCTGTTTGCCCGTTATCTCGACGGACAGCGCCTGATGACCAACGCGCGTCATCTGCGCGGATCGGCATGGATCAACTTTCCGCGTATCGTCAACAAGACCTGGATCTGCGATTCCGCGCGCACGCCGATCGTACTGCTGGGCGACGCCGCGCATACCGCGCATTTCTCGGTCGGCTCGGGCACCAAGCTCGCGCTCGAGGACGCGATCGCGCTGGCGCACGCCTTGCAGCAACAGACTGATCTGCCCGCTGCGCTGAGGACCTACGAGGCCGAACGGACCATCGAGGTCCTCAAAATCCAGAATGCGGCGCGCAACTCGACCGAATGGTTCGAGAATGTGCAACGCTACACGCACCTCGAGGCAGAACAGTTCGCCTATAGTCTGCTCACCCGGAGCCAGCGCATCTCGCACGAAAATCTGCGCCTGCGCGACAAGCGCTATATTGCCGGGATCGAGCGCTGGTTCGCGGCGCGCAGCCATTCGACCCACGGCGCCCGGGATGCGCCGGTGCCGCCGATGTTCACGCCGTTCAACCTGCGCGGCGTGACGCTGGGGAATCGCGTCGTCGTCTCGCCGATGGCGCAGTATTCGTGCTCCGACGGAACGCCTGACGATTACTATCTGGTGCATCTGGGCAGTCGCGCCCACGGCGGTGCCGGGCTCGTCTTCACCGAGATGACTTGCGTGTCGCCCGATGCGCGGATCAGCCCCGGTTGCGCGGGAATGTACAAGCAGGAACACAAGGCGGCGTGGAAGCGCATTGTCGACTACGTTCATCTGCGGACGCCGGCCAGGATAGCGATGCAATTAGGTCACGCCGGGCCGAAAGGTTCGACGCAACTGGGCTGGGAGGACGCCGACGAGCCGCTCCCCTCGGGCAACTGGCCGCTCATGGCGCCGTCTGCGCGCGCCTACGGACCGCGCAATCAGGTGCCACGCACGATCACGCGCGGCGACATGGACCGGGTCAGGGCCGATTTCGTGCGCGCCACGCAGTGGGCATCCGAGTGCGGATTCGACTGGCTGGAATTGCACTGCGCGCACGGCTACCTGTTGTCGGCATTCATCTGTCCGCTGACCAACCGGCGCGACGACGATTACGGCGGGAATCTCGACAACCGATGTCGTTTCCCGCTCGAGGTATTCCGGGCGATGCGCGCCGTGTGGCCCTCCGAAAGGCCGCTTTCGGTGCGGATATCGGCGCACGACTGGGCGCCGGGCGGCAACACGCCGGACGACGCCGTGGTGATCGCGCGACTGTTCAAGGACGCCGGCGCGGATTTGATCGACGTTTCGTCGGGCCAGACGACGCGTGAGGCGAAGCCCGTCTACGGCCGGATGTATCAGACGCCTTTCGCGGATCGGATCCGCAACGAGGTCGGCATCGCGACCATGGCGGTGGGAGCGATTTTCGATCCCGATCACGTGAACAGCATCGTTGCTGCGGGTCGTGCCGATCTGTGCGCTCTTGCGCGGCCGCATCTGGCCGATCCATATTGGACGCTGCACGCCGCCGCCCAGCTCGGCTATACGGAGGTGCGCTGGCCGAACCAGTATCTGACGGGCAAGGCACAGCTCGAGCGGAACCTGGCGCGGGCGGCGGAAATGGCGCAAGCCGACCAGGCGGAAGCCAATGGCTGATGCGAAGCCGCTCGCGGGGCAACACGCACTCGTCACCGGCGGCGGCAGCGGCATCGGGTTCGCGATCGCTAAACGCCTGGCCGCTCTCGGAGCGAGCTTGACGCTTGTCGGCCGCGCGATCGATCGTCTCGAAGCGGCCGCGGCGGAACTTCAGGAAACCGCCAGCTGCGATGTCGTGCAGGCCGATGTGGGCGACATGGCGGCGGTGCGCCGAGCATTCGAAGCGCTTGACGAACCCGGGCGCGCGCTGCGGATCCTGATCAACAACGCAGGTGTGGCGAAGAGCGCCAAATTTGCCGAGACGGATGAGCCGGTCTGGGAGGAGATGCTTCGCGTCAACCTGACCGGCGTTTACCACTGCATCCGGGCGGCGCTGCCGCGCATGGTCGCCGCCGGCGGTGGCCGCATCGTGACGATTGCCAGTACCGCCGGCCTGATCGGCTACCCGTACGTGAGCGCGTATTGCGCCGCGAAGCACGGTGTCATCGGCTTGACCCGCGCGCTCGCGGCCGAGTATGCGATGCGCGGCGTGACTTTCAACGCGGTCTGTCCCGGCTATACCGATACCGGCATGACGCGCCAGACGGTGGCGAATATCGTCGCCAGGACTGGTCGGGCGGAGGACGAGGCCCGGGCCGCCCTGACCGCGCGCAATCCGCAGCAACGACTGGTCACTCCGGACGAAGTGGCCGCAGCGGTCGCCTGGCTGTGTCTGCCGGAGTCGTCGGCGATCAATGGCCAGGCGATCTCGGTGTCGGGCGGCGAAGTCATGGTGGGTTAGCGATGCAGGCAATCATCGATCCGGAGTCGCGCGCTCGTGACGCGCATCACGATACCTTGCGCCTGTGGCTTCGGCTTTTCACTTGCTCCCAGCTCATCGAGCGCGCGATCCGCGTGCGGCTGCGCCGCGAATTCAACACCACGCTGCCACGGTTCGACTTGATGGCGCAGCTCGAGCGCAATCCGCACGGCCTCAAGATGGGCGAACTGTCGAAGCGCCTGATGGTAACGGGCGGCAATATCACCGGCGTAACCGATCAGCTCGTCGGAGAGGGATTGGTCAAGCGTCAGCCGATTTCCGGTGACCGGCGAGCGTTTGCAGTGCAGCTGACGACGAAGGGGAAGCGCGCCTTCGACGCGATGGCGTCGGCGCACGAGCAATGGCTGATCGAGCTCATGGCCGGCATGACCGTGGCCGAGCGCCGCTCGCTCTACGCCCTGCTTGGCCGTGCCAAGGCCGCAGTCCGGCTCTCCGGCGGGAATAACCGATGAGCTACACATCGCACGTCGATACCTTCGCGAGAGAAAATCTGCCGCCGCGCGAGCTATGGCCCGAGTTCATTTTCGAGCTGCCGGAGCTCGTCTATCCGGAGCGGATGAACTGTGCCACCGAGCTGCTCGACCGCGCCGTCGACCGTGGCTGGGGACCGCGCACCGCGATCGTCGCGGCCGACGGCGTGCGCTGGACGTATGCCGAGCTGCTCGCTCGCGCCAACCGCATTGCGCAAGTGCTGGTCGATGATCTCGAGCTGGTTCCGGGCAATCGCGTATTGCTGCGTGGCCCTAATAATCCCATGCTGGCCGCGTGCTGGTTCGCAGTGATAAAGGCCGGTGGCATCGCCGTCGCCACCATGCCCTTGCTGCGCGCGAAGGAGCTCACCGACATCGCTACCAAGGCCGCCATCACGCACGCGCTGTGCGACGCGAGACTCGCCGACGAGCTGACAGCCGCGTTGCCTGCCTGCCCGACGCTCGCCCATATCGCGTATTTCACCGCCGGCGGGTCGGACGGCGTGGAGGCGCGAATGCAGGACAAGGCGGCAAGCTTCTCCAATGTCGTGACCGCTGCCGATGAGACCTGCCTGATCGCCTTCACCTCGGGCACCACCGGTAAGCCCAAGGGGACCATGCATTTTCATCGCGATGTTCTTGCTGCCTGCGACTGCTGGCCGCAATCGACGCTGCGCGCAAGCGCCGACGATCTGGTCAGCGGCAGCCCGCCGCTCGCTTTCACGTTCGGCCTTGGCGGCCTGTTGCTGTTTCCGCTGCGCATCGGCGCGGCGACGCTGCTACTGGAAAAAGTGCCGCCGGAGGCACTGCTCGCGGCGATTGCCCAATTTCGCGTCGGCGTGCTGGTGACCGCTCCGACATCCTATCGCCCGATGGCGGCCCAGGCGGGACACTACGATCTGTCAAGCCTGCACAAGTGCGTCGCCGCGGGTGAGGCGCTTCCCGCCGCGACACGCAAGTTGTGGAAGGACGCGACCGGCATGGACATCATCGACGGCATCGGCACCACCGAAATGCTGCACATCTTTATTTCGCACGACGAAGCGCATGCGAGACCGGGCGCGACCGGCAAGCCGATCCCCGGCTATCGCGCTTGCGTGATGGACGAAGAGGGTCGGCCGCTGCCGGCGGGAAGAATCGGGCAGCTGGCGGTAAAGGGCCCAACCGGGTGCCGATATCTCGCCGACGAGCGGCAGAAGGATTACGTCAAGGGTGGCTGGAACTACACCGGCGACGCGTACTCGATCGACGAGGACGGCTATTTCGTCTACCAGGCGCGCACCGACGACATGATCATAAGCGCCGGCTACAACATCGCCGGTCCGGAAGTCGAAGGGGCGCTCCTGCTGCATCCTGCGGTCGCCGAATGCGGCGTGATCGGTGCGCCCGACGAGCACCGTGGCCAGGTCGTCAAGGCGTTTGTCGTGCTGAAGACGGGCCACGTCGCGGACGCTGCCATGGCGCACGAGCTGCAGGAATTCGTCAAGCGCATGATCGCACCGTACAAGTATCCGCGCGCGATCGAATTCACGGCGGGCCTGCCGCGCACCGAGACCGGCAAGCTCCAGCGCTTTCGCCTGCGCCAGCGGGCGCCCGCGCAGGCGCCGCAACAGCCATGAGCGCTCGGCCTGGTTTGTAAGACTCAAGCGGAGAAAAATGCCATGCAAATTCTGCAACCACCGACATGGATGAAGCCGCGCGGCTATTCGAACGGCGTGATGGCGACAGGCAGGATCGTGTTCGTAGCCGGGCAGGTGGGCTGGAACGCGAGCGGCAAGTTCGAAACGAACGATTTCGTGGGCCAGGCGCGGCAGGCGCTGGCCAACATCGTTGCCGTGCTGGCGGAAGCGGGCGGACGGCCCGAGGATATCGTGCGACTGACTTGGTACGTCGTCGACAAGCGTGAATACCTCGCCAGCTCTCGCCCGCTTGGCGTCGCCTACCGCGAGGTGGTGGGCAATCATTACCCCGCAATGACGGCGGTTCAGGTCGCGGCGCTGGTCGAAGACGGGGCCAAAGTCGAGATCGAAGCGACCGCGGTGATTCGACAACCGCTTTGATCGCTACCCGTGTATGCGGGCGAGTCGTGCCCGCCCAAGCTGTCGACTGTTGCCGACAACCGTATCCAGAAGCCGGTGGGCCGACTTGCTTATCGCCACCGAGACAACGAACGCTAGCTTCGCGAGTGCGGCAGCAAACGGCGCCGCCCGTGCCACTTGGCTGCGGTCAATAGGTTTCCACGTGGTATCGGCCCTGTTCCCGCAGCGCCGGCCGCAGACGGTCCCAGTCCATGTCGTGCTCGCGGCAGGCGTCGCGAAACGCCTCGTCGACGCCTTGCTCCATGCCCTTCAGGCCGCAGATGTAGACGTAGCAGTTTTCATCGCCGAGCAGGCGCGCAACATCCGCGCCGCGCTCGCGGATGCGGTCCTGCACGTAGTGTTTCGGCTCGCCGGGCACGCGCGAGAACGCGAAGTTGATGTCGATGAAGTCTTTCGGCAGCTTCATCAGTGGCCCGAAATACGGGAGCTCGCCCGCCAATCTTGCACCGAAGAACAGCATGAGCTCGCCACCCTCCTTGAGCGCGATGCGGCGCCGCCGGCGCTCGGTCATCGCGCGCATCGGAGCCGAGCCGGTGCCGGTGCAAACCATCAACAGGCTCGAACCCGGATGGTTCGGCATCAGGAAGCTCGTGCCGTAAGGTCCGACGACCTTCACCTGATCGCCTTTCTTGAGGTCGCACAGATAATTCGATGCGACGCCGACAACAGGCGTTCCGTCATGGTCCTCGGTGACGCGCTTTACCGTCAGCGACAGGTTGTTGTATTGCGGCCGTTCGCCTTCGCGCGGGCTCGCGATCGAGTACAGGCGCACGTGGTGCGGCTTCCCGCTCGCGTCCAATCCGGGCGGTTGAATGCCGATTGTCTGGCCCTCCAGCGTCGGCAGTGCCGTACCGCCGAAGTCGAGCACGATATGCCGGATGTCGCTGCTGGCGTCGTCTGAAGTCAGGCGGAAGTTGC
The DNA here is from genome assembly GCA_036491495.1 of Casimicrobiaceae bacterium. GTDB lineage: Bacteria > Pseudomonadota > Gammaproteobacteria > Burkholderiales > Casimicrobiaceae > PALSA-1003. The sequence goes on along the minus strand of DASXBW010000035.1, from coordinate 75,146 downwards.
CGCTCACCGTGGCGATGGCGGGCTTCTGGATCGAATAGATGTTGACGTAGGGATGCGCGGCCGACCAGGGCGGAAAGGCTTCGCCGCCTTGGCCGGCGGTGGCGACCGACGTGATCCGCGCTACCTCCGTCGGCATGTCCGCAGTCACTCCCGCATCGACCTCGGTCTGCGCTGGCAGGCTGTCCCACGCCAGTTGCTCGACCATCGTGTACGGCTTTGCCTTGTCCACCTGGCGCCAGCTGTCGATGGCGCCCGTCGGGCAGGGCGAGATGCAGTCGTTGCAGAAGTTGCACTTGTCGGCATCCACGACGTAGTTGCGCGCGTCGTGAGTAATCGCATGCGATGGACACGTCTCCTCGCACGTGTTGCAGCGGATGCAGATTTCGGGGTCGATGAGGTGCTGCCGCAGCACCTGCACCGTGGATGCGCTTCCGCTCATCTGGCTTTCCTCGACAACGCTTTCGCTCAATTGAAGCGGACGTACTGAAAGTCCAGCGGATGGTTGTCTATGCCGCGTGCGGGCGGAGCGATCCAGTTGGCGAACTTGCCCGGCTCCGTCACGCGACCCATCAGCGACGCGACGAACGCGCGGTCGGCGGGGCTCGGCAGCCAGCGGTCGACGCTCGCCGTCCACTCCGCAGCCGACACGACGTTGCCGTCCGGGTCCATGTGCGCGGCCGCAAGCGGCCCGATCCGACGGTGGAAAGCCTTGTGCGGCACCTTGAATCGGAACGGTATGCCGGTCTTCTCGATGACCCGGTTCCAGCGCTCGACCCCCGCGGCCGCATCGCGGATATAGTCGTCGCGCAGCTTCTCGTTGAGCGCGTTCAGCGCCGGCGCCTGCGCGGTCGCCAACCGCCCGTCGCGCACCTCCAGCACTGGATACGATGCATCGTTCAACAAGTGATCGTCGTTGATCTTGGTCTCGTCGAAGCGCCCTTTGAGGCCCGTCGAGTAAAACGTGGCGGCGTTCGACGAAACGTCGGCGCCGAAGAGGTCCATCGTGACGCTGAAGTGGAAGTTGAGATACCGCTGGATGGTCGGCAAGTCGATCACTCCGAGCGCGCGCACCGTTGCCGGATCGTCGACCTTGTTGGCGACCATCGCTTCGCAGGTGCGCTGGATCACCCGCGCCACGCCCGCCTCACCGACGAACATGTGGTGCGCCTCCTCGGTCAGCATGAACCGGCATGTGCGTGCCAGCGGATCGAAGCCCGATTCGGCGAGCGAGCACAGCTGATACTTGCCGTCGCGGTCGGTGAAGTAGGTGAACATGAAAAACGCCAGCCAATCGGGCGTAGGTTCGTTGAACGCGCCGAGGATGCGAGGATTGTCCGCGTCGCCGGAGCGGCGCTCGAGCAGCGCCTCCGCCTCCTCGCGGCCGTCGCGCCCGAAGTAGCCATGCAGCAGATACACCATCGCCCAGAGGTGGCGACCTTCCTCGACGTTGACCTGAAACAAGTTGCGCAGATCGTAGAGCGAGGGGCAGGTGACACCCAGATGACGCTGCTGTTCGACCGACGCAGGTTCGGTGTCGCCCTGAGTGACGATCAGTCGCCGCAGGTTGGCGCGATATTCACCAGGCACTTCCTGCCATGCCGGCTCACCTTTGTGTGCGCCGAAGTTCACCTTGCGCTCGGCTTCTGCCGGAGCGAGAAAGATGCCCCACCGATAATCGGGCATCTTGACGTAGCCGAAATGCGCCCAGCCCTTGGGTTCGACACTGATCGCGGTGCGCAGATAAACGTCGGTGCCGCTCGTCCCCTCCGGCCCCATATCGCCCCACCAGTTGAGGAACCCGGGTTGCCAGTGCTCCAGCGCACGCTGCAGCGTCTTGTTGGCGGCGAGATCCACGTTGTTCGGGATCTTCGCGTTGTAGTCGATGCTCATCGAGTCGTCCTTGGCGTTGATGTTCGGGGAGATCCTTGCAGGAGCGCGGAGCTACACGCGTTCCCAGTTGAAGCGGGCTTTGTTGCCGGTGCCGAAAACCTTCAACGCACCGGATTCGCCGACTGCATTCGGCCGAACGAAGATCCAGTTCTGCCAGGCGGATAGGCGGCCGAAGACCCGTGTTTCCATGGTCTCGGCGACACCGAAGCGGAGGTTCGCTTCCAGACCGGTCAGCGCGTCCGGCGACAAGCTCGCGCGCTCCTCGAGGGCCATGCGGATTTCCTCGGCCCAGTCGAGATCGTCGGGTGTGGCGGTGACCAGGCCGAGCTCGAGCGCCTCACCGGAGGAGAGTGCGCGACCCTCGGTTCCTTTCGCGCGGGCTACGAGCGCGGTGTCGTTGTAGAAGCGCGCGGCGATGCGGGAGAGCCCGTTCACCATCGGATAGACGCCGAAATTCATCGCCGACAGCGTAAGCTTGGGCGCGCCACCCTCATTCTCCGGCAGCGCGAGCATATAGCTGCGGTCGGCCGCGAACGCGAGTTCACAAAGCGTTCCCGCGAAGCACGAGTCTGGCTCGATCAGCGCATAGAGCGTGCGCGACGTGACATCGAGCCGCGCCAGCGTTCGCCGCAGCATCCCGATCGTTTCGCGGACAAACCAATTGGACTCGTTTTGCCTGAGCGTTGCGTCGGCGGCCAATGCGAGCGCCGCGTCGCCTCGGGTCTTCAGCAACCAGGTGCCGATTTCCAGCTCGTTGGTGCGCAGGAGCAGGATCGCGTCGTCCAGTTCGCGCGCCATCGCGAGCGGCCACCATGAGGCTCCAAGGGCGAGAATCGCGTCGAGGTCATCGGGTTGACGCAGGACCGGGGCGGAGACCGTGATCGTCGCGTTGCGCGCGGCACGGTCAATCCGGACGTCGACATGCTCGTAGCGATAGCCGCCATCGTCGACTTTGCGATCGAGCGGCGTCAGCGCGATGCCTCGCGCATCCTTCGGCCGGTCGCTTTGCGCCGCGAGCTCCAGCGCACGACTGTTTACTTTTTGCACGAACTGCTGTGGCTTGACGTGTTCGTCGATCAAGCGCCATTCCTTCGCGCGCGGGGCGCGTACCCCCTCGACCAAGGTGCAAAAGATATCGGCTTGATCGCGGCGGACTTTGCGCTTGTCGGTGATGCGAGTCAGACCACCGGTGCCGGGCAGCACGCCCAGCAGCGGCACTTCGGGCAGGCTCACCGCGGAGGAACGATCGTCGATCAGGATGATTTCGTCGCACGCAAGCGCCAGCTCGTACCCGCCGCCGGCAGTGGTGCCGTTGCAGGCGGCGATGAACTTGAGCCCGGAGTGAGCCGAGGAGTCCTCGATGCCGTTGCGCGTCTCGTTGGTGAACTTGCAGAAGTTGACTTTCCAGGCGTGCGTGGAAAGCCCGAGCATAAAAATATTCGCACCGGAGCAGAAGACACGATCCTTGCCACTCGTCATGACGACGCTCTTCACTTCGGGATGCTCGAAGCGAATGCGCTGCAAGGCATCGGAGAGCTCGATGTCAACCCCCAGATCGTAGGAGTTGAGCTTGAGCTTGTAGCCGGGCCTGATACCGCGATTCTCATCGACGTCCATCTTCAGCGTTGCGACAGGACCGTCGAAGGACAGCTTCCAGTGCGCGTAGCGATCCGGATGGGCGTCATAGGTGACGAGTGGCTTGGCCGGAATCCCGGGTTCACGCGTCGACATTGCGGCCGCCTCCGACATGGGTATCTCCTGATGGCCTGGATCGGCCGTTAGACCAACACGTTTTGACGCAGTTTGCGCAAGCTCTGCTCGGGAGCCTCGCCGGAGGTGTCCAGCGTTACATCTGCCTTGCGGTAAAGAGGCTCACGCGCGTTGAGAATCCGTTTCAGATCATCCATCGCTTCGGTGGTCCCCTGCATCGGACGGAAGTCCCCCTGGGCTACGACGCGCGCCATATGTTCCTCGGGTGATGCTTTGACCCACACGGTGAAGCAATTGAGAAGCAGCAGGTCGTAGGATTGCGGCTCGGAAACGATGCCGCCTCCCACGCTCATGACTATCTGCTGGTTGCTCTGAATTATCCGCTCGAGGCATTGGCGCTCAATGCGGTGATAGCCTGCCTGTCCGTAGAGCGAAAACACTTCGCTCAAGCTAATGCCGGCGTCGCGTTCGATCTCGCGGTCGAGTTCCAGGAATGGAAGCCGCAATTCAGTCGCAAGCGCGCCGCCCAATGTCGTCTTGCCGGCGCCGCGCAATCCTACCAGCGCGACACGCCTCTTGCGATTGGCTCCTTCCTGGCCGAATTCGCGCATGAGCCGGAACACCACATCCTCGAGCTGTTGCTCCTGCAACTGTTCGAGGAAACGTCGAATCAGCCGCTGCTCGACCGAAGTTTCGTGTTGGTCGAGCAGCTCGATCAGCGACACTCCCAAGGCGCGCGCCACATTGCGCAGCAGAAGCACCGACGCGTTTCCACCGCCGGCCTCCAGTTGCGCCAAGTAGCGTTCCGAGACGCTGGAGTGCTGGGCGAGAGCTTTGCGGGCCATGCCGCGCCGCGCGCGCGCATCGCGTACGCGCTGGCCCAACGCGGCGAGGAATTGCGCGTCTTCGATGCCCTCGGCGGACGACGAGCGAACCGAAACATGAGCATTATGAGCCGTCGGCATGCTGTCCGATATCGATGAAATACAATTCAATGTTAGGATGTATAATGCATAATATGCTAACCGTCAAGGCCTTGACTGGTGGCCAAGACGTCCAGAACGCATCGGGCGAGCTCGGTCCCATGGCGCCATTTACGAGCTAGAGATGGTGATATTTTCGTCTTTCGACGTACATGATCTATTATGCTTGACATCTATACTACCATGATCTAAATTGCAAGTAGTTTGTGACGTCGAGGGTGGGCAGGATCGCTCAGTAAGCTCTCGGGTGGGCGTCGGCGGAGGGGCATCGCCGCCCGGCTCGATCGAATTACCGGGGCTGAGCGTCGAATTCCCGGTACCACAACGAGAACGAAGGAGGAGCCAGTTATGCCGGGACTCAGCACTTCCGATCACCGGGAGAGCCCGCCGCGGATCGACATTCCGCGAGACTACAACGCTGCGCACGACCTGATCGAGCGCAATCTACAGGCGGGTCGCTCGGGCAAGACCGCTTACATCGACGACAACGGAAGCTATACGTATGGAGAGCTCGCGGAACGGGTGAACCGTTGCGCCAACGCACTGATCGGCCTCGGCCTCGAAGCGGAGCAGCGCGTGCTTCTGTGCATTCTCGACACCATCGATTTTCCCACCGCGTTTCTCGGCAGCATCAAGGCGGGTATCGTGCCTATCGCTGCCAATACGCTGCTGACGAGCGCAGATTATGAGTACATGCTTCGGGACAGCCGCGCGCATGCGCTGATCGTCTCGGCACCGCTGGTAGCGGTCTTTGCGCCGCTGCTTGGGCGGCTCCCGCATCTCAAGCACGTGATCGTATGCGGTGCCGCCGACGAAAAGGGCTTCGGCGCGCACGAGTCGTTTTCCAAGCTCCTCGCGCGCGCCGGAACCGGGTTCGCGGCTGCAGCGACGACCTGCGACGACATGTGCTTCTGGCTGTATTCATCTGGTTCGACCGGCGCGCCCAAAGGCACCGTGCACATGCACTCGAGCCTGATTTCCACGGCCGAGCTCTACGCGTGGCCGATCCTCGGCATTCGCGAGGACGACGTCGTCTTCTCGGCGGCGAAGCTCTTTTTCGCCTATGGTCTCGGCAACGGACTCACTTTTCCACTTTCAGTAGGTGCGACCACGGTGCTGATGGCCGAGCGTCCGACACCCGCAGCTGTATTCGCGCGCCTCAAAAAGCACCAGCCTACGATTTTTTACGGCGTGCCGACACTCTTCGCCGCGCTGTTGGCGAACCCGGATCTCCCGCAAAAGGACGAACTCCGGCTGCGCCGCTGCACCTCCGCCGGCGAGGCACTCCCCGCGGATATCGGCAAGCGTTGGACCGAGCATTTTGGCGTCGAGATCCTCGACGGCCTGGGTTCCACGGAGATGCTGCATATCTTCCTGTCGAATCGGGCCGGGAACGTACGCTACGGGACCAGCGGCACGCCGGTGCCAGGCTACGAGCTTAGAATTCTGGGCGACGATGGCCATCCGGTTGCGCCGGGGCAGGTGGGCGAACTGCAGATCTCCGGACCGACCAGCGCGATCGCCTACTGGGCCAATCGCCAGAAGAGCCGCGATACATTCCAAGGGCCGTGGACCCGCAGCGGGGACAAGTACTCGGTCGACGGCGAGGGTTTTTACATCTACGCAGGCCGGACCGACGATATGCTCAAGGTCAGCGGTATTTACGTGTCGCCGGTCGAAGTAGAATCCGCGCTCATCACCCATCCCGCCGTGCTCGAGGCGGCGGTAATCGGCAAGAAGGACGACGAAGAATTGATCAAGCCAGTTGCTTACGTCGTGCTAAAGGCAGGCCATGCGGCGTCGGACGGGCTGGCAGAGGAATTGCGACAGCACGTCAAGTCGCGCCTTGCACCCTACAAATATCCACGCTGGATCGAGTTCATCGACGAATTGCCCAAGACCGCCACTGGTAAGATCCAACGCTTCAAGTTGCGCCAGCGAGTGGCTTGAGATCATCGGGTGCGCGTACCTTTGCCAAGCGCTTCCAAAACCGCAAGAGAAAGGCACAGGAGGAATCTGCCATGAAGCGATCGCAGCATTGTTGGAATAACAAAAGCGCGCGGCGACGCGTTGCCGGCGTGGCCGCCGCCGCGCTTTTCGCGACGGCGGGCGTGATGCTTCCCGCAGCGTCTCTGGCGCAGCAGCCAGCCAAGATCAAGATTGGGCTGATGCTGCCGTATACCGGCACCTATGCTGCGTTGGGCAACGCAATCACCAATGGCTTCAAGCTCGCCGTCGAGGAAAGTGGAGGCAAGCTTGGCGGGCGCGAGATCGAGTACTTCACGGTCGACGACGAATCCGACCCGGCGAAGGCGCCCGAAAATGCCAACAAGCTGATCAAACGCGACAAAGTCGATGTCTTGGTCGGCACCGTGCACTCGGGCGTGGCGCTGGCCATGGCGAAGGTGGCGCGTGACAACAACACGCTGCTCATCATCCCGAACGCGGGGGCGGACGAGATCACCGGCCCCCTCTGCGCGGCTAACATCTTCCGCACGTCTTTCTCCAACTGGCAGCCTGGGTACGCGATGGGCAAAGTCGCGGCGGAGCAGAAAAAGAAGACCGCGGTTACGTTCACGTGGAAGTACGCGGCCGGGGACGAATCGGTCGGCGGCTTCAAGGAAGGCTTCGAGCAAGGTGGCGGCAAAGTCGTCAAGGAGCTGGCGCTGCCTTTCCCGCAAGTCGAGTTTCAGTCGTATCTGACCGAAATCGCGTCGCTCAAGCCAGATATTGTCTACGTCTTCTTCGCCGGCGGTGGCGCGGTAAAGTTCGTCAAGGATTACGCGGCCGCCGGGCTCAAGAATTCGATCCCGCTCGTCGGGGCCGGATTCCTGACCGACGGCACGCTTGAAGCGCAAGGCGATTCTGCGCAGGGCTTGCTGACCACGCTGCATTACGCCGACGGCCTCTCCAATCCCAAGGACAAGGGATTCCGCGCCGCCTATTCCAAGGCCTACAAGGCCGAGCCCGACGTTTACGCGGTACAAGGCTACGATGCCGCGCAACTGCTGAACACGGGCCTCGCCGCGGTCAAGGGCGACATCGGCAAGCGTGGCGAGCTCGTCGCCGCGATGGAAGCGGCGAAGATCGACAGCCCCCGAGGGCCTCTTACGCTGTCCAAGGCGCACAACCCGGTGCAGGACATCTATCTGCGCAAGGTCGAGGGCAAGGAAAACAAAGTGGTCAGCGTCGCCATCAAGGGCTTGACCGACCCGGCGCGGGGCTGCAAGCTTTAGAGCCTGATAATACGCGGGCAGGCGCGCCGCCTGCCCGCGTATTTTTTTGCCTGCCCTGCGCTGGAGCGCTTGCGTGGACATCTACTCGTTCCTGATCCAGCTTCTGAACAGTATCCAGTACGGCTTGCTGCTGTTTCTTGTCGCGAGCGGCCTCACGCTGATTTTCGGCATCATGGGCATCATCAATCTCGCCCATGGCAGCTTTTACATGATCGGCGCCTACATGGCGTTTTCCCTGGCGTCGCTGACCGGGAGCCTGTTTGTCGCGATCGTTCTCGGGACAGTACTTTCAGTCGTGGTGGGCGTCGTTCTCGAATGGGCGCTGTTCAGCCACCTGTACAAGCGCGACCACCTGCAGCAGGTCCTGCTGACCTACGGCCTCATCCTGGTGTTCGAGGAATTGCGCAGCATTATCGTCGGCAACGATGTGCACGGCGTCAACGTGCCCGACATCCTTAACTGGTCGCTGCCGCTCACCGATACGCTCTCCTACCCGGTGTACCGGCTGTTCATGTCCGCGGTGTGCGTGGTGCTGGCGGCCTTGCTGTACGTCCTGATCCGCCGCACGCGGCTGGGCATGATGATCCGCGCCGGAGCATCGAACCGCGAGATGGTGCAATCGCTTGGCCTCAACATCAATCTTGTCTACCGTCTGGTATTTGCGCTCGGCGTGGCCCTCGCGGCCTTTGCCGGCATGATCGCCGCGCCGGTTTCGTCCGTCTATCCTGGGATGGGGACGCAGGTTCTGATCATCTGCTTCGTCGTCGTGGTCATCGGCGGAATCGGTTCGATCTGGGGCGCGCTGGTGGCGGCTCTGCTGATCGGTCTCGCCGATACATTCGGCAAGGTGCTGATCCCGCAAGCCGCCGGGGTTACCGTCTATGTGCTGATGGCGGCCATCCTGCTCTGGCGTCCCGAAGGCTTGTTCAGACGGGTCTGAGTCCATTTGATCGCGCTTCAGCAGGTGGCAGGAGCCAACCGGTGAGCCGGAAGGGGATTTCGCTCGCCGTGGCGCTCGCGCTGCTCGCGTTGTTCCCGTTCGCCGGTGCGACTTTCTACACCGAGCTCGTCACCAAGGTGATGATTCTGGCGATCTTCGCGATGAGCCTCGACCTGCTCGTCGGCTATACGGGACTCGTATCGTTCGGGCACGCGGCGTTCTTCGGGATCGGCGCCTACACGCTGGGGCTCGTGGCGCCGAAATACGATGCGGCGAACCTCTGGCTCACGCTCCCGGCGGCCATGCTGGCAGCCGGGCTCGCGGCGCTCGTTGTCGGGATATTCGTGGTGCGCGCGAAGGGAATCTATTTCATCATGGTGACGCTCGCGTTCGCGCAGATGTTCTACTTCGTTTTCCACGACACCAAGTTCGGCGGAGGCTCCGACGGCATCAGCATGAATTTCAAACCCGTCGCCAGCATCGGCGGATTTACGCCGTTCGATCTCGCCAGCGCGACGCATTCGTATTACTTCGTGTTCGTAGCGATGTTGCTGGTCTTCGTCTTCCTGCGCGTACTGCTGCGCTCGTCCTTCGGTCGCGCCTTGCAGGGCATCCGCAGCAACGAGCACCGGATGCGCTCGCTTGGCTACCCCGTCTATCTTTACAAGCTCGCCAGCTTTACCCTCGCCGGAGCGCTCGCCGGCCTGGCCGGCTACCTGTCGGCGATGCAATTCGGCTTCGTGAACCCCGAGATCATCTCGTGGCACCAATCGGGGAATGTGCTGTTGATGCTGATACTTGGCGGCCTGGGCAGCCTCTACGGCGGAGTCGTCGGGGCATTCGCCTTCGTGGCGTTGCAGGAGCTCTACCAATCGGTCACGACGCACTGGCAGTTGTTGCTCGGGGCAACGATCATTCTGCTCGTCATATTCCTTCCGGGCGGGCTCGCAAGCGTCAGTGGCCTTTTCAAGCGCACGCTCATCGGAGACGCCGACGATGAGTGACGCGGTCCTGCGCACGCAAGGACTTTCGCGTCGCTTCGGCGGGCTCATGGCCGCGAGCAATGTGGCGATCGAGCTGCAACGCGGTAAGCTGCACGCGTTGCTCGGTCCCAATGGCGCCGGGAAGACGACGCTGATCAACCTTCTTTCGGGCGACCTGCCCGCCTCTTCCGGCAGCATAAGCTACAAGGGCGATGACATCACCGGCTACAGCCCCGACCGCCGCTCGCGCATCGGCATCGGGCGCAGCTACCAGAAGACGAATATCTTTCCGGCGTTCACCGCGTTCGAGAATTGTCGCCTCGCCGCGCAGTCGCGCAGCCCGCGTGTGCTGCACGTCTTCGCCGACGCCGTCGGTCACCAGCCCGTGTGTGACGCCGCGCGGCGCGCGCTCGAGGCTGCTGGACTGGACGGACGCGCCGACGACATCGCCTCTGCGCTCTCTCATGGCGAGCAGCGTCAATTGGAAATCGCGATGGTTCTCGCCACCGCGCCCGACGTCCTGCTGCTCGATGAGCCGCTTGCCGGCATGGGCGCGGAAGAGGTTGGGCGCATGGTGGCGCTATTGCAAAAGCTCACGCCCGGACACGCGATTCTCTTGGTCGAGCACGACATGGATGCGGTGTTCGCGGTGGCCGACGTCATCACTGTCATGGTGGAGGGCCAGGTGCTGGAAAGCGGTTCGCCCGCGCAAATCCGCGGCAGCGCCGCGGTGCGGCAGGCGTATCTCGGCGACGGTTTAGACCCGTGAGCGGGAAAGCAATAACCCCGCGAGCGCAGCGACTTGGAGTCGGCCATGCGGCCGAACGGGAGTCGCGCGAATGAGTGAAGCATTGCTCGAAGCCCGCGAGTTGCACACCTATTACGGAGCGAGCCATGTGCTCCACGGTGTCGATTTTCGCATCGATCGAGGCGAGACCGTCGGCCTGATGGGACGCAACGGCATGGGCAAGAGTACGCTGATCCGCAGCATGCTCGGGCTCGTCAAACCTCGTCACGGCGAGGTCTGGGTCTGCGGCACGCCGATGACCGGCGCCGAGCCGTATCTCATCGCGCGCCAGGGAATTGCCTATGTGCCGGAAGGCCGCGGCATATTCCCGAACCTCACCGTGCACGAGAATCTTGTCATGGCTGCACGCGCCGGGCCCGACGGGCGCAGCGACTGGACGTACGAGCGCGTACTGGCGACTTTTCCGCGACTCGCCGAGCGGCTGGACAACGGCGGCTGGAAGCTTTCCGGCGGCGAGCAGCAGATGCTCACTATCGGCCGGGCCTTGATGACCAACCCCGACCTCCTGATCCTCGACGAGGCGACTGAAGGCCTGGCGCCGCAGATCGCACGCGAAATCTGGCGCATCGTTCGCGAGATCCGCGAGCACGGAATCGCGACATTGATCGTTGACAAGAATTACGCGGCAGTAACGGCAATCGCCAATCGCAATGTGATCCTGGTGAAAGGTCGCGTCGTGTTCGAAGGCGACAGCCTCACATTGAAAGCGCAGCCTGAGGTGCTGCAGCGGCATCTCGGGGTCTGAGAGCCTCTCGACGCGCGACGGTCCTCGCGCCGATCAGGACGTTCCGGGCTACGAGAAGGCCGGGATCCCCGTCTGCGCGCGCCCGAGGATCAGCGCGTGGATGTCATGGGTGCCTTCGTAGGTGTTGACGGCCTCGAGGTTCATCACGTGCCGGATCACGTGAAACTCGTCGGCTATGCCATTGGCGCCATGGATGTCGCGCGCCATGCGCGCAATCTCCAGCGCCTTGCCGCAGGAATTGCGTTTGATGAGCGACACCATCTCCGCCGACGCCCGGCCGGCGTCGGTCAGACGTCCGACGCGTAGCACCGCTTCCAATCCGAGGGCGATCTCGGTCTGCATGTTGGCGAGCTTCCACTGGATCAGCTGGTTCGCCGCGAGCGGCCGCCCGAACTGCTGCCGGTCCAGTGCGTATTGCCGCGCCGCGTGCCAGCAGGCCTCGGCCGCGCCAAGCGCGCCCCATGCGATGCCATAGCGAGCCTTGTTGAGGCAGCCGAACGGACCCTTGAGGCCCTTGACGTTCGGCAGCAGATTCTCGTCGGGAACGAAGACATCTTCCATGACGATCTCGCCGGTGACCGACGCCCGAAGGCTGAACTTGCCTTCGATCTTCGGCGCCGACAGCCCCTTCATCCCTTTCTCGAGGAGAAATCCGCGGATGTCGCCGTCGTCGTCCTTCGCCCAGACGACGAACAGATCGGCGATCGGCGAATTGGTGATCCACATTTTCGAGCCGTGCAGCACATACCCGTCGGCGATTTTGCGCACGCGGGTCTGCATGCTCCCCGGGTCGGAGCCGTGATTTGGCTCGGTCAGGCCGAAGCAACCGACGCGCTCGCCGGTCGCAAGCTGCGGCAGGTATTTCTGTCGCTGCATCTCGGTTCCGTAAGCGTGGATCGGGTACATGACGAGGCTCGATTGGACGCTCATCGCGGAACGGTAGCCGGAGTCGACGCGCTCCACCTCGCGCGCAATGAGTCCGTAGCAGACGTTATTCACGCCGGCACAACCGTAGCCGTCCAAGGTTGCTCCGAGCAAGCCCAGCGCACCCATTTCGTTCAGGATCTCGCGATCGAAGCGTTCGTGGCGGTTGGCGTCGACGATGCGCGGCAACAGCTTCTCTTGGCAATAGGCGCGGGTCGAGTCGCGGACGAGACGTTCCTCGTCCGTCAGTTGCTCGTCCAGGAGCAGCGGGTCGTCCCAGCGGAACTGCGTTGGCGCGGCGGCTTTGTTCATCGTGTGTCCTGGTGGTCGGGAGTGGCGTTTCGGCGCTAGCGGATGGTCAAGCCGCCGTCGGCGGCGAGCACCTGCCCGGTGACGTAGCTGGCCGCGTCCGAAGCCAGGAAGACGAAAACCGGAGCGATCTCCTCGGGCTCCGCCCAGCGGCCGATCGGGATGCGCTCCAGATATTTTTCCTTGAATCGTGCGTCGGTGCGAATCGTCTCGGTCATCGGCGTCGCCGCTCCAGGCGCGATCGCGTTCACGACGATGCCGTACTTCGCCAATTCCTTCGCGGCGGACATCGTCAGCCCGACGATCCCCGCCTTGGCGGCGCTGTAATTGATCTGGCCGATCGTCCCCAGCAGGCCCGCGGTCGACGTCACATTAACGATGCGGCCATAGCGCCGTTCCATCATTCCCGGTGCCACCGCCTGCAAGCAGTTGAAGCTCCCCTTAAGGTGCACCGCCATGACCTCGTCCCATTGCGCCTCCGTCATCTTGTGCAGCATGGCCGGACGCGTGATGCCGGCGTTGTTGATCAGGATGTCGACTCGGCCAAAGTGTCGGTGAGCGGCGGCGACCACCGCGTCGACTTGATCGCGGCGAGACACATCGCAAGCCATGCCGATCGCCTCGGCGCCGCCTGCGCGCAGTTTGTCTGCCAGCGTCTCTGCCCTTTCCAGGGTGAGATCGACGGCGCATACGCGGGCGCCGCTCTCGGCGAATGCGGCGGCCACCGCCGCGCCGATCCCTTGTGCGGCACCGGTGACGATCGCGGTCCTGCCATTCAATTGCATTTTCATCGGTCTCGGTTGAGCTTTCCTGCAACCCGCACAGTTTCGGAAACCGTGCCTCGATACCGCCACCCGAGTGTGGTGGGGCCGGGCAACCTAAAGTTCACCGTACTGTGCGGTATGGGCCTTCCGCGGGCATTGATCCGCGTCAACGAACGTTGGGCGTCAACGGGCGAACGGGAGGCGGGGGCGCTTCAGGGATCGTGGCCGGGCGGCTCCTTACGCGCATTCCGCAGCGGTGTTGGTCACTGTGCTCGCGCTTCCGACGCACGCTGTCCGGCCTCGATCCGCTGCGACAACCTCGCCCATCCGTCGTCGACCTCCGCTTGCAGTGTTTCGATGTCGGCCGAACTCAAATGCCGATAGCGGCGCTGCAGCGCCAGGTAGTCGCTCACCGGGCGCGTCCTCGTCGTGTGGTTGAGCGTGTAGGTGCGCCCGTTCTCGACTTCGTAGAGCGGGTATGCGCCGCACTCGACCGCGTAGCGCGCGGCGGTCAGGCCCGCGTCGTCAGGCAGCCCCCAACCATCGAGACAGGGTATGAGCAGCGTGATGATCCGCGTGCCGTGTATCGTCTTGGCTTTCTCGACCTTGCGGATCAGGTCGGGCAGGTGGCCGACACTCGCCGTGGCTGCGTAGGGAACCTCGTGCGCCGCCATGATCTCGATGAGGTTCTTCTTTTTCGTGGTTTTGCCCGCTGGGGTTGAGCCCGTGCTTGCAAGATGCGGCGTCGAAGAGGATTTCTGCGCGCCCGTGTTCATGTAGCCTTCATTGTCGAGGCAGAAGTAGATGAAGTTCTCGTTGCGCTCGGCCGCCGACGACAGGCATTGGAAACCGATGTCGTAGGTGCCGCCATCACCGGCGAGGATGATCACCTGGGTGTCGTGCTCGCCCCGAGCGTCGAGTGCCCGGCGCAGGCCCGATGCCGCGGCGGCGCTCGCCTCGAGCGTGGGCTGATAGACGGGAATCCGCAGTGAACTGAACGGTTGCGGGCCGGCAATGATCGCCATGCACGAGGGAGGCACGATCGCCATCGTCTTCGGCCCGAGTGCCGCGAGAACGTGCCGTACCGACAGCGCATCGGTGCAGCCCGGACAGGCCGCGTGGCCGGAGCAAAGCATGTCGTCTTCAAGCCGTTCAAATTTTTGCATGCGAATCACCTTACCCAGACCGAATCGGGCTGTGCTTCGGTCGCGGCCGCCATGCGAACGAACTCGGCGATCTTGGTCGGTGAGACGTTGACGCCACCGACACCCGCCAGGTAGCCGTGAATTCGAGGTGCGTTGGACAACCCGCAGAGCGCGGCGCGCAATTCCTGGTGCAAGACGCCGCCGTGGCCGGGCGAGTAGTTGCGATCGAGCACCAGCACTTCGGGGACACCGGCCAGTGCGGCGCGCAAAGCGTCCACCGGAAGCGGCCGGAACAGTCGGACCTTCAGCAGGCCGACCGCAGAACCCGCATCGCGCATGGCATCGACTGCATCGCGCGCCGTGCCGCACATGCTGCCCATCGTCACGATGACGGTTCGGGCACCTTCGCAGCGGTAGCGCTCGATCAATCCGTAGCCACGACCGGTGAGCTCACTCCATTCGCGATCAGCCTCGAGCGCGGCCATCGGAACCGCGTCCATCGCCGCACCGAGAGCCTGCCGGTGGCGATAAAACATGTCCGGCGTGACGACATTGCCCCACGACTCGACCTTTTCCGTGTCGAGTCGATGCAGTGGCGCGTACGGCGGCAGATAGGCGTCCACCAGGCCCTGTTCGGGCACCAGCACCGGCTCGAGCGCATGGGAGACGTAGAACGCGTCAAGGTTCACCATCACCGGCAACAGCAAGCATTCGGCGACTCTGAACGCGTGGATCACGGTATCGAGCGACTCCTGCGCACTCTCGGTGTAGAACTGGATCCAGCCGGTGTCACGCTGCGAAAGGCTGTCGGTCTGGTCGGGCCAGAACCCCCAGGGCGACGCAACGGTCCGGTTGACGTTCGCCATCACGATCGGCGCCCGCGCGCCGCTCGCGTAATGGAGCAGTTCGTGCATCAGCAACAGGCCCTGCGAGGCCGTTGCCGTGAACACACGGACACCCGCCAGTGAAGCCGGGATGCACGCCGCCATCACCGAATGCTCGGACTCGGGCGTGATCACCTCTGCATCGAACTCGCCGTTGGCCTGGAATTCGCTGATCTTCTCGAGGATCGGGGTCTGCGGCGTGATCGGATAAAGCGGGACGACCTTCGGTCTCGCCAGCCGGGCCGCCCAAGCGACCGCGTGGTTGCCCGTCAGCAACATCGGCTCGCCGCGCGGGTGCATCCCGTCGCGCGCGTTCATCGGTGGATCCCCACGCTTGCGGCTTCCGCCGCTGCGCTGCCCCCAGAGGGGGCGCACCCGCGCCTTGGCCCTGCGGCGCTCATCGCGACTCCTCGATCATCTTCATCGAGCCGGTCGGACACTCCCTGACGCAGATGCCGCAACCCTTGCAATAGTCGGTTAATACCACGTAGCCGTCTCCCTCGCGCTTGACTGCGAGATCGGGGCAGTAGTGAACGCAGTTGTCGCACTGGATGCAGGTGCCGCAGGAGAAGCAGCGCTCGGCCTCGGCGAGCACTTGCTCGAGATCGAAGCCGATCTGGACCTCGGTGTCGCTCTTGAGGCGCCGCGCGGCGTCCTGCCGTTGCTCGATTGCCCGCGCCTGCCTGGGGTGATAGAACGTGTTGATCGCCGCAAGCTCGACGATCGGCTCGGGCTCGAAATCCGCGTCCGCGCTCCCGCGCAACCTGCGGTCGATCTCACGCGCCGCCCGCTTGCCCATGCCGATCGCCTCGGTCACGAAGCGCGCGATGCTCGAGACGTCGCCGCCGGCGTACACGCGATCGAGATTCGTGGCCTGCCACTGATTGACCTTGAGCAGCGTGCCGTCGGCGTCGAGCGCGCCTTGCAGCGGCGCGAGGTCGGGATCCTGTCCGATGGACGGCAGGATCGCGTCCGCCCGGAGCATGAAATCGCTGTCAGTGAGCGGGATCACCGTGAATTGCCCGCGCTGTGCGCCGGCCGCGAACTGCACGTGCACGCACTTGAGCGTGAGACCGGCGACTCCCGAGTTGACGGCCTCGATCAGCATCGCTGCGTCCACCAGGGCGATGCCCTCCTCGCGTGCTTCGGCAACTTCGTCCTTCTGCGCCGGCATCTGCGACACGCTTTCCAGCGCGAGGATCGTCACCTCGTGCCCGGCGCGCCGCGCGCTGCGTGCGACATCGATGGCGGCACTGCCGCCCCCGATCACGACCACACGCTTGCCGAGCACAGGCGTGGCGCCGGAGTTCGCACGTGCCAGGTAGTCGGCACCGTCCATTACCCACGGCTGGGTGTAATCGAGCCGTGGCAGCCGCTTCTGGCATCGGGCGCCGATGGCGAGATACACGGCGCCGAACTCGCGGCGTAACCGCTCGAAGTCTTCGGGCGTCTCCAGCGATTCGTCGCAGTGCACGTCGATCCCGAGATCCACGATGTGCGCGATCTCGCCGTCGAGCACGGATCGCGCGAGGCGATACGACGGGATGCCGTAGCGCATCAGCCCCCCGAGCTCAGGGCGGGACTCGAACAGGGTAACCGCATAGCCGCGCCGGCGCAGATGGAACGCTGCCGACAGTCCCGACGGCCCGCCGCCCACGACCGCGATCCGCTCCTTGCGCGGCGCCTCGATCGGCGCAAACGCCCAGCCCTCCGCGAGCGCGCGATCGCCGATATAGCGTTCGAGCCTGCAGATCGCGAGCGATTCGTCAAAGCCGGTGCGATTGCAGGCGGCTTCGCACGGATGGTGGCAGATGCGTCCAGCGACCGCAGGAAAGGGGTTGTGCCGGGTGAGGATCTCCCACGCGCCGCGAAAGTCGTGAGCGCGGGCGCGGCCGATCCACTCGGCGATGTCGCCGTTCACCGGGCAGGCCGCGTGGCACGGCGACGGCGCGTGGATGTGCTGCGGCAAAGCCGCCCGCCATGTGCCGGTCTTGAATACTTCAGTCGTGCCGGTGGTCCAGGTGGTGGGAAGAGCATCTCCCGGTTTCATGCTGCCACCCTCTGCAACTGCGCGTCGGCCCATCGGTAGCCGTCCTCGCAAGCGGCGATGTTCTCGTCGTGCAGTTTCGGCGCCTCATCGGTCAGCGTGCGCGTCAGCACCTCGAGTCTCGGCGCCTCGATCGCACGTGCAAACGCGCCGAGCAGCGCGGAATTGACAATCCGTCCCAGGCCGTGGCGGCGCGAAATGGACACGCCGTCGACCGGAACGACGCGAAAGCCGGGAAAATTTTCGGCGAACTGCTCGGGTGTCCTCGATGAGTTGACAACGATCAACGTGTCGGCGCGAGCTGTCGCGAGCAACGGCCCTGCGAGAAGGCTCGCGTCGAAGCAGAGGATCGCGTCGGCCTGCTCGATGTCGCAGCGCACGCGGATCGGCTTGTCGTCGACACGAATGAATGAACTGACCGGCGTGCCGCGCCTCGCGCCGCCGTAGCTGGCGAAAGACTGCACTTGGCGCCCTTCCGCGAAAAACGCCATTGCCAGCAGGCTGCCCGCGGTCTGCGCGCCCTGGCCGCCTCGGCCCTGAATGATGATCTGAAGCAAGTGCTGGTCTCCTTGGGCATTCAGTTGCGTACGCCGAGGTACGCAGCCAACGCAAGACGTCAATTGTCCATTGGAAGCGCGAGCCAAACCTTGCAGCAGATCAAGAAGATCGCTCGCCGCGGTGGGGAAAAGCAGCTGGCGGTGTGTGCCGGCCCGGCCAGTGCGGGCTCTGACGCACGCAGAAAAGCGCTTTAGGCCTTGGTCGCCGGCGACGGTCGCGGTCGGGAGCGCGATGCCCGATGCGCGGCGTCGGACGATCTCGTCCGGGCCGGGGCGCCATTGTTCTTGCGCCGCGCGACGGATTCAGCCGGGCCGCGCCGCTGCCGTTCCATCAGCCGCAGCATCGTGGTGAGGGTGATCGAGCTGAGGGTTGCCTTGGCGATTTCGTCGATTTCGGACAACACCGCGCCCAAGGCCTTGCCTACGGGCGTCAGTTCTCCCGGTTCGCGTCGGCCGCCCTCAGGCAATCCGGGTTGTTCGAACGTCTGGATCACGTCCATCAGCGTGAGCCGCCGCACGTTGCCGATGAAACGGTAGCCACCGCCGACCCCACGCACCGATTCTACGATGCCGGCTCGGGCGAGTTCGGAGAGCACCTTGGCCAAATGGTGAGAAGACACACCGTACTTGTCGGCGATCTCGGCTGCCGAAATGTGGCGCGTCGGATCGGCCGCGAACTCGAGCACGCTGTACAGCGCGAGGGAGCTGTTCTTTTGCAGTTTCATAGGTTTAGCCGCCGTGTTCGTCGAGATCCATCTCCAGCGGAATGAACGGTCCTGCCATCATGCCCTGGCTTCGAAAAAACGACAGGATCAGCTTGTTGTCGCGAGAGAGCATGGTCCGGACTTTCCTGACGCCTGCGCGCCTGAAGCTTGCGCAAATCGCTTCCAGCAGGCGCGCGCCGATACCGGCCAGACGGGAACCGGGCTCGACATCGATCCCGAAGACCCAGCCGCAAGCCTCCGAGCCGAATTCCCAGTCGCGCACTTCGCCAATGACGAAGCCGACGACGCGTCCCGTGACATCGGCCACCAGAAACTGCCGCTCGGCCGGTCCGGCGACGCCATAGCGCCGGTAGACGGACTGCCAATAGTTTCGCTTCTCCAGACCGGTAACGGTCGCGTCGATCGCGATGATCTGGTCCAGATCCCCGCGCCGCGCACGTCGGATCGAGACCGGATCCGGGGGTACGCGCGGACCTCGGGCGCGGGCTGGGGTCGTTGCGCCGGCCGCTCTGCGTGACACCGATTTCGTCTTCACGAAGCTCTCAAAAAAGGCAAAGCGTGATGTAGATCAATTCAATAAGCGCATTCCGGTACCAAAATAGACCTTAAAGCGGATTCTAGCTCGCTTTCGGCGGCGGGTGGCGAGCGCTGTGAACGCCGCGAACCTGAGCGGCAGCAGTCCCCACAGACGGGGTTGCCGCATTGCCGAAGCTACTCCAAGGAGGAGATCGCTATGGGATTCATCAAGAACGCTCGCGCGGGTGCGCTGGCCGCTGGGGTTGTTTTCGCGGGCGCATTCGCCTGCTCCGGGACCGCGACGGCTCAGGAGCCGATCCGCATCGGCGCCTTTCTGTCCGTGACCGGTCCCGCCGCGTTTCTAGGAGATCCGGAGCAGAAGACGCTCGAGATGTACGTCGATCGCATCAACGCGAGCGGCGGTGTCGCCGGACACAAGCTGCAGCTCATCGTCTACGACGACAGCGGCGATGCCGACAAGGCACGCACATTCGCCAAGCGGCTTATCGAGCAGGACAAGGTCGACGTGATCGTCGGCGGCTCGACCACCGGGGCCACCATGGCCGTGATTCCGCTGGCGGAGCAGGCGCAGATACCCTTCGTGTCGTTGGCGGGAGCGGTGGTCATTGTCGAGCCGGTCAAGAAGTGGGTTTTCAAGACGCCGCATACCGACCGCATGGCGTGCGAGAAAATCTTCGCGGACATGCGCACGCGCAAGCTGACGAAGGTCGCGCTGATATCAGGCGCCGGAGGATTCGACAAGTCGATGCATGGCGAATGCCTGAAAGTCGCGGGCGGTTACGGCGTGGAGATCGTCGCCGACGAGACCTACGGCGCCGGAGACACCGACATGACGGCCCAGCTGACCAAGATCAAGGCAGCGCCGGGTGTGCAGGCGCTTCTGAATGCCGGCTTCGGACAGGGACCGGCGATCGTCACCAAGAACTACAAGCAGCTCGGCCTCACCGTGCCGCTATACCAATCGCACGGCGTTGCGTCGAAGGAATTCATCAAGCTCGCCGGTGACGCCGCCGAGGGCGTTCGCCTGCCGGCGGCGGCGCTGCTGGTGGCGGAAATCTTGCCCGACGGCGATTCCCAGAAACTCGTCGTGGTCGCCTATAAACGCGATTACGAAGCTAGGTATAAGTCTGACGTTTCGACATTCGGCGGCCACGCCTACGACGGGCTGATGCTGGTAGTCGATGCGATCAAGCAAGCCGGCAGCGCCGACAAGGCGAAGGTGCGCGATGCGATCGAGAACAGGCACGGGTACGTGGGGACCGGTGGCGTGGTCAACATGTCGGCCACCGATCACATGGGACTCGACCTTTCCGCCTTCCGGATGCTCGAAGTGCGCAACGGCAACTGGGCACTCGTCAAGTAACGCGCCGACGAAGACAAGAGGCTGCGCATGCAGCAGTGGGTGCAGTTTCTCGCCGGTGGCCTGACAGTAGGGGCGATCTATGCGCTGGTGGCGCTGGGCTTTTCGATCATCTTCAACGCCAGCCACGTCATCAACTTCGCACAAGGTGAATTCGTGATGATCGGTGGCATGAGTGCGGTATCGCTGGTCGCCACCGGCTTGCCGATGCCCGCGGCGATTGCGGGCGCCGTCGTGATCGCCGGCGTCGCCGGCCTGCTGCTCGAGAAGTTCGCGGTGGAGCGGGCGCGCAGAGCCAACGTGGTGACCTTGATCATCATCACCATCGGTGCCTCGATCCTGCTGCGCGGCGTCGCGCAACTCGTCTGGGACAAGCGGATCCACGCACTGCCGCCGCTCTCGGGTGAGCGGCCGATCGAGGTTTTCGGCGCGACGATCGTGCCGCAAAGTCTGTGGGTACTTGGTGTCACGATCGCGATCGTCGGCGCGCTGTCGTGGTTCTTCGGCCGGACGCGGTTGGGCAAGGCGATGCTCGCCACTTCTCACAACCGGCTTGCCGCGCAACTGGTCGGCATCGATGTCCGCAAGGTGCTGTTCGCGAGTTTCGGGCTGGCCGCGGCGCTCGGTGCGGTGGCCGGCGTGCTGATCGCGCCGATCACTTTTACCTCCTACGACGTCGGCGTCATGCTGGGCTTGAAAGGTTTCGCCGCGGCGATCCTCGGTGGCCTGGGCAGTTTTCCAGGTGCGATCGTCGGCGGCCTAGTCCTCGGGCTGCTGGAGAGCCTTGGCGCGGGCTATGTTTCTTCCGCCTACAAGGACGTGATTGCGTTCGTCATCATCCTCGTCGTCTTATTCTTCAGGCCCGGTGGAATCCTTGGCGCACTCAAGAGCGACCGCGTTTAGTCGCGGCCGCCCCCGCACGGTGCCGCGGGTTTCCTCGCGCACCGGTGGCTTGCTAGCGCTCGCGCTGGTGATTGCCTTGTTGCCGTTCGCGCTCACCAACAACTATTTCTACGAAGTAGCGATTCTGGTCGGATTGAACGCGATCGTCTGCGTTGGCCTGAATCTGTTGATCGGCTATGCCGGACAGATCAGCCTCGGCCACGCCGGCTTTTTCGGCATGGGCGCCTATGGCTCGGCGCTCTTGACGGTCCGTTACGGTTGGCCGCCCCTGGTCGCGTTGATTGCGGCGACCGCTGGCGTTGCGCTGGTCGCCTTCGTAGTGGGTCGACCGATTCTGCGCTTGAAGGGTCACTACCTCGCGATGGCAACGCTGGGGCTCGGCATCATCGTATCGATCGTGATCTCCACCGAGGACAAAGTAACCGGCGGACCCGACGGGATGTCGGTGCCGCCGCTGACGCTCCTCGGCGTCGCGGTCGTCGGCGAGCACGTCTGGTATTGGGTGGTCGGCGCCTGCCTGCTTCTCGCGGTATGGCTGGCGTTGAATCTCATCGAATCGCCGGCCGGCCGTGCGTTGCGGGCGTTGCACACCTCGGAAGTGGCAGCGGAGATCATCGGCATCGATTGCGCTCGCTACAAGGTCATGGTCTTTGTCGTGTCGGCGGCGTTTGCCGCGGTTGCCGGCGCGCTGACGGCCCACTATTCGGGTTTCATCACGCCCGCCAAGGCTTCGTTCCTGCACTCGATCGAGTTGGTGACGATGGTCGTCTTCGGTGGCATGGCGTCGACTTTCGGCGCGGTGGTCGGCGCCGCGGTCCTCACGGTGTTGCCCCAGGCGCTGACGCTGCTCAAGGACTATGAAATGGTGGTATTTGGCGCGCTCATGATGTTGACGATGATTTTCTTTCCGCGCGGCGTGGTGCCGACGCTGGGTTCCTACTTGCAGCGGAGGGCGAAGTGAGCACGCTGTCGGTCGAGCGCCTGTCGAAGAAGTTCGGCGGCGTCCACGCCGTCGAGGATCTCTCCTTCGAGGTGGCCGAGGGTACGGTTCATTCGATCATCGGACCCAACGGCGCCGGGAAAACGACGCTCCTCAACCTGCTGACCGGTGTCTATGTTCCCAGCGCAGGTTGCATAACTTTCGATAACCGGGAGCTGACCGGTGCGTCGATGCACGCCTACGCGGAGGCTGGCATCGGGCGCACCTTCCAGAACCTGCAGATCTTTTTCAACATGAGCGTGCTCGAGAACGTCATGACCGGGCGCCATCTGCGCGAGCGTTGCGGGCTGTTGCCGGCGCTGCTTCACACGCCTCGCCTCGCTCGTGCCGAACGCGAGTGCCGGAAAAAGGCGTTGGAGCTGCTGCGCTTCCTGGGGCTCGTGGACTACGCGGAGGCCGGCACGGATGCGATGCCCTACGGGGCGCTCAAGCGTCTGGAGATCGCCCGTGCGCTGGCCGGTGAACCCCAGATACTTCTGCTCGATGAACCCGCCGCCGGTCTCAATCCGACCGAGGCGCTCGAGATCGCCGCGCTGATCAGGCAGCTGGCAGCCGCGGGCACGACCGTCGTTCTGGTCGAGCACAACATGCATCTGGTAATGGGTGTCTCCGATCACATCCTGGTACTCGATTACGGGCGGCGATTGAGCGAAGGAACGGCGGAAGAGGTTCGCAACGACCCGCGCGTCATCGAGGCCTACCTGGGCGTCGCGAATTCGGCGGAGGCCGCACATGCTTGACGTCGCCGCGCTGTCGAGCCGCTATGGCCGCATCCCCATGCTCGCTGACGTTGACTTTCGCGTTGGCCGAGGCGAGCTGGTAGCGCTGGTCGGCGCCAACGGTGCAGGCAAGACGACGTTGCTGCGCGTGCTCTCCGGCGTTCTGCCGGCAGCACGAGGCAGCGTGCGCTTCGAGGGTTCCGACGTCACGCATGTCTCGCCCAGCCGCCGGGTACGCATGGGCATCGTGCAGGTGCCGGAGGGCCGGCAAGTGTTTGGGCCCATGTCGGTCGAGGACAATCTGCGTCTGGGCGCATTCGTGCGTCCTGCACGCGAGGCTGCCGGCGGGCTCGAACGCGTGTTCGCCATGTTTCCGATCCTGGCTGCGAAGCGTCGCGAAACCGCGGGAACACTTTCGGGAGGGCAGCAGCAAATGCTGGCGATCGGTCGTGCCTTGATGGCGCGGCCGAAGCTGCTGCTGCTCGACGAGCCCAGCATGGGACTCGCGCCCCGTATCGTGGCCGAAATTTTCTCGATCATCCGCTCGCTGAGGGAGGCGGCGACGACGATCCTCCTGGTCGATCAGAACGCGCGCGCGGCGCTGGCGATCGCTGACCGCGCCTACGTGCTCGAGGTCGGCCGCATCGCGCTCTCGGGTAGCGGTGCGGAGTTGCTCGACAATCCGCGGGTTCAGCAGGCGTATCTCGGATTATGAACCCAACGCACAACCGGAGCATTCCATGAAAGCTTCACTGACTGCAGGTGTGACCGCAACCTCGAAACTGACCGTCGACCGCGAGCGCACGATCGATTTCATGGGCGAAAAGGCGCGGGTGTACGCGACACCCATGCTGGTGCGCGACATCGAAGTCGCCTGCCGCGAGCTGCTGCTTCAGCATCTCGATCCCGGCGAGGACTCGGTCGGCACACGGATCGAGCTCGATCATCTTGCCGCGACCCTGATGGGCATGCCGGTCGAGCTCAAAGTTACGCTCGCCGAAGTCAAGGGTCGCTTGGTGACGCTGGACTTCGAGGGGCGAGACAGCGTGGACGCGATCTGTCGCGGCAAGCATCAGCGCTTTGTCGTCGACGTCAGTGCCACCGAGACACGCCTTGCGGCCAAGGCGAAAAAGGCGGGGCTCGCATGAGCGCCTTGCGCGACGGCACGCGCCGCGTTCCGACGTACTGCTACCAGTGCGTCGCCGGGCCGGACCTGCTCACCGTCAAAGTCGTCGATGGCGTGGCTACCGAGGTGGAGCCGAATTTCTGCGCGGCGGGCGTGCATCCCGGAGGCGGCAAGGTCTGCGTAAAAGCGTACGGGCTGGTGCAGAAGACGTACAACCCGCATCGCGTGCAGACGCCGATGAAGCGGACGAACCCGCGCAAGGGCCGCGGTGAGGACCCGGGGTTCGTGCCGATCGGCTGGGACGAGGCGTTCGAGCTGATTGCGAAACGGCTGAACCGCGTGCGCGAGCAGGGCCTGACCGACGAATCGGGATATCCGCGCCTCGCCGTGAGCCTGGGCGGAGGCGGCACGCCGCAGTCTTACATGGGCACGTTCGGCGCGTTCCTCGCGGCCTGGGGGCCGGCCGACATGGGCTTCGGCTCGGGTCAGGGCGTGAAGTGCTACCACTCCGAGCACCTCTACGGCGAGTTCTGGCACCGCGCGTTCACTGTCTCGCCAGACACCCCGCTCACCGATTACCTGATCTCCTGCGGCGCCAACGTCGAGGCATCCGGCGGAGTGGTCGGCGTCTGGCGTCACGCCAACGCCCGCATCCGCGGCATGAAACGCGTGCAGGTCGAGCCGCATCTCTCGGTCACCGGCGCCTGCTCCGCGGAGTGGGTTCCGATCAAGCCCAAGACCGATGCCGCGTTTCTTTATGCGCTGGTGCACACGATGCTGCATGAAATTTCGCGCAAACGGCTCGACGTAGCGTTCCTTGCTCGTTACACCGCATCGCCCTATCTCGTCGGACCGAACGGTTACTACCTGCGTGACCGCGCGACGCGCAAACCGCTTGTGTGGGACACGGCCCGCAGCGCCGCCGTGCCGTTTGACACGCCGGGACTGGTCGAGTCGCTCGAAGGGCGGTACGAGGTCGACGCGATAGAGATCGGTGCTGACGAAGAGGTGCTGGCCGATGGCTGGCTTGCCGGCGAAACCGCGTTTACCAAGCTCGTCGCGCATATGGCGCCGTACACGCCCGAGTGGGCGGAACGCATCTGCGACGTCTCCGCCGCGACGATCCGCCGCATCGCGCACGAGTTCGTCCAGCATGCGCGTATCGGCGAAACGATCGAGATTGATGGTGTCACGCTGCCCTATCGCCCGGTCGCAGTGAGCCTGGGCAAGACGGTCAACAACGGCTGGGGCGGTTTCGAATGCGTTTGGGCTCGCACGATGCTCGCCGCGCTGGTCGGCGCGTTGGAAGTTCCTGGTGGGACGCTTGGCACGACCGTGCGCCTGAACCGGCAGGTGACCGCGCGCATCGAGAGTGTGCAGCCCGGCCCGGACGGCTTCATGGCGTACCCGCTCAATCCGACCGACAAAGCGCACTGGTCTCCGCAGCCGAATATCCGCAACGCGCATCGGACCATGGTGCCGCTCGCGGGGAACGGCCCGTGGAGCCAGGCGCTTGGTCCCACCCATTTTTCGTGGATGTTCCTCGACGAGACGCCGAAGGGCCTGCCGCGCGTAACGCTCCCGGATGTCTGGTTCGTCTACCGCACGAACCCGGCGATCTCGTTCTGGGACACGACCGCCGTCAGCGACAAGATGGCGCGTTTTCCGTTCATGGTGGCCTTCGCGTACACGCTCGACGAGACCAATCATTTCGCCGATGTGTTGCTTCCGGATGCGACCGACCTGGAAAGCCTCCAGCTGATTCGCATCGGCGGCTCGAAGTTTGTCGAGCAGTTCTGGGATCAACAGGGCTTCGCGCTGCGGCAGCCGGCCGTCGCAACGCGCGGTGACGCGCGCGACTTCACGGCGATCGCCACCGAGCTCGCACAGCGCGTCGGACTGCTCGAGAAATACAACGCCGCGATAAACCGTGGCGCCGCCGGCGTCCCGCTCAAGGGTCCGCATGGGGACTTCTCGCTGCCGACGGACGTAGCGTGCACGCCGGAGAGAATCTGGGATGCGGTTTGTCGCGCGGCGAGCGCCGAGGTCAGCGACGGCCGCGAGCAGCAGGGTCTCGCGTGGTGGAAGGAGCACGGTCTGGCGACAAAGCCGTTTCCGCGCGTGAAATGGTATCTCTTCCCGGAACTCGTCAGGCGGGGCCTGCGCTTCGAGCTGCCCTATCAGGAGCGCCTGTGGCGCGTCGGCGTCGAGCTCGGCCGTCGGCTGCACGAGAACGACATGCACTGGTGGGACACGCAGCTCAAGGAATATCAGACGTTGCCCGCGTGCAAGGATTTCAGCGCACCGTGGATCAGGGCGGTCGTCAAAGCCGGCGGCGAACCGAAGGACTATCCTTTCTGGCTGCTGACCGCGCGCAGCATGCAGTACGCGTGGGGCGCGAACGTCGGCATGCAGTTGATCAAGGAGGTCGCCGACAACGTCGCGGGCCACCGCGGCGTGATCATCAACACCCGTACGGCCGAGAAGTTGGGGATCGCGGACGGCGAGCAGGTGGAAATCGCGACGCCACAGCGGAGCGTGCGGGGCCGCGCCGTGCTGCGGCAAGGGATCCGCCCCGATACGCTGCTCCTGCTCGGTCAGTTCGACCATTGGGCGACGCCGTTCACCAAGGATTTCGGCGTGCCCAGCATGAACTCGCTCGCGACGATGTCGTTCGATCTTACCGATGCGACCGGCTCCGGCGCCGACATCGTGCGCGTGAAGATCGGCCCGACGGCCGCAATGGGCGCGCCCACAGCGGGTGCGACGCAAGGGGCCGCCGCATGACGCGCTGGGTCATGGTAGCGGATCTTCGTCGCTGCGTCGGCTGCCAGACGTGCACGGCATCGTGCCGTCAAGCCAATGCCACTCCGCCCGGTGTCCAATGGCGCCGCGTCCTCGACATGGAGCAGGGCGAGTACCCGGACGTGACGCGCGCATTCGTGCCGGTCGGTTGCCAGCATTGCGACGACCCGCCATGCATGGAGGTCTGCCCGACGACGGCGACGAAAAAGCGTGCCGACGGCATTGTCACGATCGATTACGACATCTGCATAGGCTGCGCGTACTGCGCGGTCGCTTGCCCGTACCAGGCACGCTCCAGGACGCTGCGACCGCGGTTCGCCTACGGTACACAGATGGAGAACGAAGCGAAGCGCCGCGATGATTCGCGGCTTGGCGTCGCCACCAAATGCACGTTCTGCGTCGATCGTATCGACGCGGGGCTCGCGCAAGGAAAGACGCCTGGTGTCGATCCGGAGGCAACGCCGGCGTGCGTTAACTCGTGCATCGCGCAGGCGCTCGCTTTCGGCGACCTGGATGACCCGCAGAGCGGGGTATCGCAGCTCCTCGCGCAGAACGCGAGCTTCCGCATGCATGAGGAGCTCGGCACCGGGCCGGGCTTCTACTATCTCTGGGATCGGAATGCGGAGGCCACCGAATGAAAGGTCCGGCGAAAGGCTACGGGAGCCACGGCCCCCATCCGTGGCAGCAGACGAGCTGGGACGCACGCGCGGCCGGCAATTTCATCGGCGGCGGGATGGGCGGCAGTCTCATCGTTTTCACCGCGCTGTTCGCGGCGACCGGGCCAGCGCTGTCTGCGCTGCTCCTGGCCGGGCTTGGGCTCGTCGGTCTGGGATTGCTCTGCGTTGCGTCCGAGCTGGGACGGCCGCTGCGGGCGATCAGAGTGCTGCGCAACCCGCGCACCTCGTGGATGGCACGCGAATCCTGGACCGCGCTGCTGCTGTTCCCCGTCGGCCTCATCGCCGCGGCGGGAGTCGCGGATATCGCCTGGATCGCCTCCGCGCTCGCGCTCGTTTTCGTCTACTGCCAGGCGCGCATGCTGCAGGCCGCGAAGGGCATCCCGGCGTGGCGCGAGCCGCTGCTGCTACCCTTGCTCGTGACGACGGCACTGGCCGAAGGCGGTGGCGTGTTCCTGCTGACCGCTCCGTTTCATCACTTTGCAACGGGCGCGACGGTGATCCTGTTCAGCGCGCTCGTGGTCGCACGGTTCGTGATCTGGGTCGCATATCGGCGGCGTCTTGGCGGCAGCGCAGCACCGGGAGCGCGAACGGCGCTGGATGCCGCGGGACGGGTCTTGATGTTCGCGGGCACCTTGCTGCCCCTCGTGCTGGCCGCGGCCGCGGCATTCGCCGGTGGATTAGCGTTGCCGATCGCAGCGCTGGCCGGATTGCTGGCGGCACTTGCTGGCGCCTGGGTCAAGCTCTTGATCGTTACCCGCGCCGGCTTCAACCAGGGTTTCGCGCTGGCGCATCTTCCGGTGCGCGGCGTGCGCCCCTAGACGATAACGCAACCGATTTGAGGAGATCCGATGGGCGCAACGACGATGGCGGAAGTGGGAATGAGCATCGCAGGCGCGAATCGCTACTACTTCGAGCCCGCGCACGAGACGATGCCGCGCGAGGAGCTTGCGGCGCTGCAGCTCAGGCGACTGCGCGCCACCCTGAGGAACGCCTACGACAACGTGCCGTTTCACCGCGCAAGGCTCGATGCTGACTTCATCGAACCGAACGACCTGCGCAGCCTGGACGACATCCGGCGCTTGCCGTTCACTGTCAAAACCGACCTGCGCGACCACTACCCGTTCGGGTTGTTCGCGCGGCCGCGCGCGGGCCTCGCGCGACTGCACGCGTCCTCGGGCACGACGGGCAAGCCGACCGTCGTCGGATACACCGGGAACGATCTTCGCACCTGGGCCGATCTGATGGCGCGCTCGTTCGCTTGCGCGGGCGCACGGCCCGGCGATCTGGTCCACAACGCGTACGGCTACGGATTGTTCACCGGCGGGCTGGGCGCGCACTACGGCGCGGAGCGACTAGGCGCCACCGTCGTGCCGATGTCGGGCGGGTCGACCGAGCGTCAAATTGCGCTGATCGTGGACTTTGGCGCGCGCGTGCTGTGCGCGACACCGTCCTATGCGCTCGCGATTGCCGAGGTGGCCGAACATCAGGGCGTGGACCTGCGCCGGAGCGCGCTCGAGGTCGGTCTGTTCGGCGCCGAGCCGTGGAGCGAGGCGATGCGTCAGGAAATCGAGGTGCGGCTGGGGCTCAAGGCGGTCGACATCTATGGGCTCTCGGAGATCATGGGGCCTGGGGTCGCGTGTGAATGCGACCATCGGTGCGGGCTTCACGGCTGGGAGGACCATTTCCTGTTCGAGGTGATCGATCCGGAGACCAACGCGCCGGTGCCCGAGGGGAATGCCGGTGAGCTCGTGATCACCACGCTCACCAAGGAAGCGCTACCGATGCTGCGCTATCGCACGCGCGACATCACGCGGGTGACACGCGCTCCCTGCGATTGCGGCCGTACGCACCTGCGCATTCTGCGCATCACGGGGCGCACCGATGACATGCTGATCATCCGTGGCGTCAACGTGTATCCGTCGCAGGTCGAGGCGGTGCTCATCGGTGCCGCGCACATCGCGCCACACTACCAGCTCGTCGTCGAACGCCGCGGGAGCCTCGACCATATGACCGTCGAAGTCGAGGTGCGGCGCGGCGTCGGGCCTGACGCGTTCGAGGCCATCGCACGCGATGTCGCGCACCACATCAAGTCGCTGATCGGCATCACCACCGACGTGGTCGTGAAAAAACCCGACGAGATTCCTCGCTCCCAGGGGAAGGCGGTACGGGTGCGCGACCTGCGGCCGAAGGACTGACCGATGGCCAAACGCCTCGTCGCATTGACGGTCAACGGGCGCCCGCGCGAGGATGCGGTTGCCGATCACATGCTGCTGCTCGACTATCTGCGCCAGACCCTGGGACTGACCGGAACCAAAGAGGGCTGCGACGGCGGCGAATGCGGCGCCTGCACGGTGTTGATCGACGGCGAGCCGCGGCTCGCCTGCATCACGCTTGCGGCGAGCTGCGAAGGCAGCAACGTGGAAACGATCGAAGGCCTTGCGATCGACGGTCGCATGAGCCGCCTGCAGCAGGCGTTCCACGAAAAGCTTGGCACCCAGTGCGGCTTTTGCACGCCGGGGATGATCATGGCGGCCGAGGGGCTGCTGCGACGCCGCCCGAGCCCGACCGAGGTCGAGATCCGCGAGGCGCTATCGGGCAACCTCTGCCGCTGCACCGGCTACGTGAAGATCATCGAGTCGGTGCAGGCCGCCGCCGGAGATTGATGCGATGAACGACATCGTCGACACGGCCGCGCGCGGCCAGGCGCCCGCGGCGCCCACGGCCTCGCGGGAGCGCACCGTTGGGCAGCGAACTCCGTTGATTGACGGCATCGAGAAGGTCACGGGACGCGCGCGCTACACCGCGGATCTTCCTTTCGGCGAAACGCTCGTCGGACGGATCCTGAGAAGTCCGATCGCGCACGGCTTGATCCGCGGCATCGACACGACCGCCGCGCGGGCCATTCCCGGCGTGCGTGCCGTCGTTACCGGGGAGGATTTCGCCGCGCCCTACGGCGTGATCCCGATCGCGCAGAACGAGTGGCCGCTCGCCCGCGACAAGGTTCGCTATCGCGGCGAGCCCGTGGCCGCGGTGGCCGCGGTCGACGAAGCGACCGCAGAAGCGGCTCTCGCGGCGATCGTGCTCGACATCGAGCGCTTGCCCGCGTATTTCCACGCCGCCGAGGCGCGCGTCGCCGACGCCGTGCTGCTCCACGAGAAGAAGGCGGGCAATATCGAACGCGAGGTCGATCAATCGTTCGGTGACGTCGACGCGGGCTTTGCGGCAGCGGATCTGGTGCGCGAACAGACGTTCCACTATGCCGAAGTCGCGCATGGCCAGATCGAGCTCAATGCGGCGGTCGCGGCGTACGAGCCGGAGTGCGATCGGCTGACGACGCATTCGGTGACCCAGGTGCCGTACTACCTGCACCTGACGCTCGCCCGCTGCCTCGGCATGGATGGTTCACGCATCCGCGTGGTGAAGCCCTTCGTCGGCGGCGGTTTCGGGCATCGAGTCGAGCCGCTCAACTTCGAGATGATCACGGCACTGCTCGCGCGCGCCGCCGGCGGGACGGTGAAAATGGGGCTGTCGCGAGAGGAGTGCTTCCTCACCCATCGCGGGCGGCCCGAGACCGACATCCGCCTGAAGCTCGGCCTCAAGAAGACCGGCGAGATCACCGCGGTCGACTGCGAGATCGTCCAGCGCGGCGGCGCGTACGGCGGCTACGGATTGGTCACGATCCTCTATGCCGGCGCATTGCTGCATGCGCTCTACACGGTGGCGGCGGTGAAATACCGTGGCTATCGCGTCTACACCAACACGCCTCCCTGCGGCGCGATGCGTGGACATGGCGCCGTCGATGCGCGGCACGCTTTCGAATCGCTGCTCGACATCATGGCCGGCGAGCTTCGCCTCGATCCGTTCGCGGTGCGGCGTGCCAACCTGATCGCTCCGCCGTACCGCACCCTCAACGACCTGCAGGTCAACTCGTACGGGATTCCCGCGTGCCTCGATTGGGTGGAGGCGGCTTCCGGCTGGAAGACGCGCCACGGCAAGCTGCCGCGCGGGCGCGGTCTCGGGATCGCCTGCTCGCACTATGTCTCGGGATCGGCGAAACCGGTGCATTGGAGCGGCGAGCCGCATGCGGTGATCAACCTCAAGCTCGACTTCGACGGCGGAATCACCATACTCACCGGTGCCTCAGACATCGGTCAGGGCTCCTCGACGCTGCTCGCGCAGATCGTGGCCGAGGTGCTCTCGCTGCCGCTCGCACGCATCCGTGTGATCGCGACCGACAGCGCGCTCACTCCGAAGGACAACGGCTCCTACTCGTCACGCGTGTCGTTCATGGTTGGCAACGCGGCGCTTCGCGCGGCACAGGAGATGAAGCGTGTACTCGTGGCCGCCGCCGCGAAGCGTCTCGAGGTCCAGCCCGATGACATCGAGTGGGACGGCGAGCACTGCCGTGTTTCGGGGACCGATCGCGGTCTCGATTTTGCCGCGGCGGTCGATGCTGCGCTGGTCGACAGCGGAACGCTGATCGTCAAGGGAACGTGGTCGACACCGCCCGAGACGCAGGGCGGCAAGTTCCGCGGTGCGGCCGTCGGGTCGACGGCCGGGTTCTCGTACGCCGCGCAGGTCGTCGAGGTCAGCGTCGACGAGGATACCGGTGCGGTCACCGTCGAACGCGTCTGGGTTGCGCACGACTGCGGCTTCGCGATCAACCCGCTCGCCGTCGAGGGCCAGGTCCAGGGCGCGGTGTGGATGGGCATGGGACAGGCGCTCTCGGAAGAGACGCAATATCACGAAGGGCTACCGCTGCGACCGAGCATGCTCGATTACCGCATCCCGACGATCGTCGAGTCGCCGCCGATCGAGGTGAAGCTCATCGAGAGCCATGATCCGCTCGGGCCGTTCGGCGCCAAAGAGGCGAGCGAAGGTTCGTTGCACAGCTTTGCGCCGGCGCTCACCAACGCGATCTGCGACGCCATCGGCATACGCCTGACCGAATTGCCGGCCTCGCCCGATCGCGTGCTCGAGGCGATCCAGGCGCGCAAGCGCAAGGAACGCATTCGGGCCAGTGCCGGCGCGCTCGCGCAGCGCGCTCCGGTGGGAGGGTGAGATGGAGCGCATGTCCGCGTTCGCCGTCAAACGTCCGACCAGCGTCGCCGAGGCCTGTGCACTGCTCGCGTCCGAGCCTGGCGCCCGCCTGCTCGCGGGCGGAACCGGTCTGCTGCCGAACTTGCGCCGCGGCATCGAACGCCCCGCCATGCTGGTCGACCTCGGCGCGGTGCACGACTTCGCCAGCATAGCCTTCACCGACCAAGGCTTGTCGCTGGGAGCGGGCGTGACCCTGTCGGCGCTTGCGGCCGACGCCCGCGTCGCAGACGGATACCGGGCGCTCGCCGAAGCCACGCGCGCGGTTGCAGGCCCGAGTCATCGCAGCGTGGCAACGCTCGGCGGCAACCTCTGCCTCGACACCCGCTGCGTGTTCTACAACCAGAGCGCATGGTGGCGCGCGACCAACGAATACTGCCTGAAGCGCGGCGGCGAGGTCTGCCACGTCGCGCCGCAGGGCATGCATTGCCATGCCGCGTTCTCGGGCGATGTGGCTCCGGCCCTGCTCGTGCTCGGTGCCGAGATCGAGCTGGTTGCAAGCCACGGCACGCGGCGCATGGAGCTCTCCGCCCTGTATCGCGACGACGGCGCCGCGCATCTGACCATCGCCGCCGACGAGCTGCTCGCGCGCGTCCTCGTTCCGACGGCGCCTGCCGGTCTGGTCTCCGGATATCGCAAGGCCTGTGTTCGCGGCGCGATCGATTTTCCGCTGGCGGGCGTGGCGTGCGCACTCTCGGTTCGCGATGGCGAGCTGGCGGAGCTCCACGTGGCGGTGACCGGCACCAATTCGCAGCCGATCGTGCTTGCCGGTACTGACGCGTTGCTGGGAAGACCTGTCGGCGCGGACACACTCTCGTCGCTCGCCAAGCTGGTGCAAAAGCAGGTGAGCCCGATGCGCACGACGGCGACCGCATCGAACTACCGCCGGCAGGTCGCGTCGGTGCTGGCGCGGCGGCTGCTGCGCGAGCTTTCCGCCTGAGGGAGCGACGACGTGTATCGCATCGAGGCGGCGCTGTGAAGGAGGAAGCGATGCTCTGCCCGAAATGCCATCGCCCGCTCGACGAAGGCGTCGAGCCGCATATCTGCTGCGCCGGCGCGACGCTGCGCTGGCACTGCCAGTCCTGCGCCAAGGTCAGCGAAGGCTTCGCGTTTCCCTACGGGGGATGTCCACTGTGCGGCGGCAAGCTCGAGCTGTTCGATCCGGGTCCGGTGAGCGATGCGTCGGCGATCAACGCCGTGCGCAAGGCATTCGAGATCGAGCTCGGCGGTCAGGCCTTCTACCACCGTGCCGTAGCGAGCGCGGCCGACCCGGCGCTGCGCGAGCTCTTCGCCCGCTTCGCCGCAATGGAGCGGGAGCACATGGACACGCTGGCCGGTCGCTACCACGTCGACCTGGAGCCGGTGTTCGATGCGCATGCGGTCGAGCATGCAGTCGTTTTCGCCGGCGTCGACCACCGCGTCGGCGACGCCGAGGATCTGTTTCGCGTCGCGATCGACATGGAGGAGCGCGCCGCCTCGTTCTTCGAGGCGACCGCAAGCGCCGCGTCCGGATCCGCAACCCAGCGCTTGTATCGCGAGCTGGCGGCGGAGGAACACGAGCACGCCGCGCTGCTTCGAGCCGAGCAGGCGCGCTGGCGCGAAGGCAAGTCGAGCGCGGTCGGCACGGCGCGCGACGAGCGGCCGCCCATCGTGACCGGGGCTTCGGCGATGATGAATGCCGCACAGATGTTGCTGGCCGATCACGACGACGCACGCGTGGCGCTGGTCTGCGGCAGCGAGGAGATGAGCCGCGGCGAGCTTCGTGAAGCCGTTGCGCGCGCCGGAGCGAAATGGCGTGCGCGCGGCGTCCGGCGCGGCGATCGTGTCGCGATCAAGCTGGCCGACGGCTTCGACTGGGTCGTCGCATACCTCGGCGTGGTCTGGGCAGGCGGCGTCGCGGTGGGCGTAAACCCGCGCGTGCCCGCCAAAGAGTGGCTCGCGATCCTCGATGCGGCCGGGTTCCTTTTCATCCTCGCCGAGGCGGGCGACGACACCCCGGAGCCATGGAGCAGGCAGGTGATCTCGCTGGACGACTGGCGGCGGGAACTCTCGCACGCCGCACCCAGCGAGGCGCAGCCGATGCGGCCCGAAGATCCCATGCTATGGGTCCACTCGTCAGGAACCAGCGGCCACCCGAAGGCGGTTGTGCATCCGCAGCGCATCGCGCTCGAGATCGAGCGCATCGGTCGCGAGCGGCTCGGGCTCACCGCGGAGGACCGCATCTACGCGAGCTCGAAGCTGTTCTTCGCCTACCCGCTTGCGAACTGCATCTTGGCCGGGCTCAAGCTCGGTGCCGCGGTGATCCTCGATCCGCAATGGCCGACCGCGCAGGGCGTCGTGGCGACCATCATGGCGAGGCGCGCGAACGTGCTGTTCAGCGTGCCGTCGCTATACCGCAACCTGCTCAAGGAAGGTTTTGCCGGTCAGCTCGCGCAATGCGGCGTGCGCCTCTACGTTTCGGCAGGCGAGGCGCTGCCGGCGACCTTGCGCGACGAATGGAAGCGCCAGCTCGGGTGCACCATCGTCAACGGCTTCGGCGCCTCGGAAACGCTGGTGCTGGTGCTTGTGGACAGCGACGACGGCCACGGTTTGTGCGTCTCGCCCGGCATCGAGGTGGCTGCGCTTGCCGACCGCGCCCCGGCGCCGCAACCCCGCTCGCCGGCGCCCGAAGCGCCGGAGCGCATTATCATTCGCGGCTCGACCATCGCGCTCGGCTACTGGAACCGCCCCGACGCGCAGGCCGCGCATTTCCTCGATGGCGCGTTCGCGCCGTCGGATTTGTTCGAGCGCGTCGATGGCGGCTGGCGCTTCGCCGGGCGGGACGATTCGCTGGTCAAGGTGTACGGCCGCTGGGTCGATCTGGTCGACCTCGAGCAGCGCATTGCGCTCGCGTGCCCCGGCATCGCCGAGGCGGCCGCGGTCACCGTTCCCGATGTTGACGGCGTCGATGCGGTCGCGCTGTTCTTCGTCGCACAGGCGGGCGCACCGGTGCTCGATGCGGCAACGCTGCGCGAGCATGCCGACCGCCTTCCACCCTATCAGCGACCGCGCTGGCTGCATCCGATCGAGGCGCTGCCACGCACGCCGACCGGCAAGCTGGTACGCCGGCGGTTGCGCGATCTGCACTGCACACTCGCCGCAGAAGCGGCGACCGAAGGCGCAGGGATCGGCCATGCTCGCCATTGAGCGCTGCCGATGCGTGCTTGTCGCGACGCTCGCGTGCGCCGATCAAAGCGATCGACGCGGCGGCCAAACGACAAGCCTATTGAATCTGGCTGATTGAATCAGCCCCGTTGCATCACCATCGATAACCGGAGACCCACATGCATTGCCGATACCTTGTCAAAAACTCCCTGATCATTGCCGCACTATTCGCCGCTGCCGGCGCCGTCTCGGCGCAGAACGTGGTCAAGCTCGGGCTGGTGGCAGAGTTCTCGGGGCCATTCGCGCAATACGGCCAGCAGATCCTGGGCGGGATGAACGCGTACATGAAGCTGCACGGGGACAGCGTTGCCGGCAAGAAGATCGAGATCGTGCAGAAGGACACCACCGGCCCGTCGCCGGACGTGGCCAAGCGTCTCGCGCAGGAGCTCGTCACGCGCGACAACGTGGACATTCTGGTCGGCTTCGGGCTCACCCCGAATGCGCTGGCGGTCGCGCCGGTTGCGACCGAGGCCAAGAAGCTGATGGTGATCATGAACGCGGCGACGTCGATCATCACCACCAAGTCGCCCTACATCGTGCGGGTGTCGATGACGCTGCCACAGGTGACGCAGCCGATGGCGGTGTGGGCGGCGAAGAACGGCGTGCGGAAGGTCTACACCGTCGTCGCCGATTACGGTCCAGGGCTCGACTCGGAGAAGGCATTCACCGATGCGTTCAAGGCTGCTGGTGGCGAGATCGTCGGCAGCGTGCATACGCCGCTGCAAAACCCCGACTTCGCGCCGTTCATCCAGCGGGTGAAGGACGCCAAGCCGGAAGCGGTGTTCCTGTTCCTGCCGGCGGGCGAGCAGGGAATCGCGTTCATGAAGGGTTACGAGGAGCGCGGACTGAAGCAGGCCGGCATCAAGCTGATCGCCACCGGCGATATCACCGACGATGGCGTGCTCGAGGTGATGGGCAATCCGACCATCGGGCTGATCACCAGCTTTCACTACTCGGCCGCGCACGATTCGCCGGAGAACAAGGCCTTTGTCAAAGCCTACGCCGACGCCAATGGCGGCAAGCTGCGTCCTAACTTCATGGCCGCGGCCGGCTACGACGGCATGGCGGCGATCTACGAGGCGCTGAAAAAGACCAACGGCTCGACCGACGGCGACAAGCTGATCGCGGCGATGAAGGGCATGAAGCTTTTGAGCCCGCGCGGGCCGATCATGATCGACCCGGAAACGCGCGACGTCGTGCAGACGGTGTACATCCGCAAGGTCGAGAAAACGTCCGGCGGTTTTTACAACGTGGAGTTCGACAAGTTCCCGGATCAGAAGGACCCGGGAAAGTAGAGTCGCGAGCCACCCGGCGCGGGGCCCCGTGCGTAGCACGGGGATCGACGGGGAATTGCGAGTAGCGTCGCGAGCCTCCCGGCGCGGGGCCCCGTGCGTAGCGCGGGGATCGACGGGGAATTGCGAGTCGACGCTTGAGGCCGACTACTCGGCGATTCAAACTTCGTCGAACGTTGAGGAGGCCGGAGACGCTTGAGGCCGACACGGAATGGATTGCATGCGCGCAAATCGTGCTGGAGGCCGTGGCGTGAAGCGGATGAATATTTTAGGGGCGGTCGGTGGCTGAACTCCTGGTGGCCGAAGGACTGTTCGCAGGCTATGGCGAGTCGATCGTGCTCGAAGGCGTTTCGTTTGCGCTGGAGCAAGGCGGCAGTCTTGCGCTTCTTGGCCGCAACGGCGTCGGCAAGACCACGCTGCTCCTTACGCTGATGGGTCTGACGCGTCTCAAACGGGGTCGACTCTTCATGCGCGGCAGGGACATATCCCACGCGCCGACCTATCTGCGCGCGCGCTCCGGATTGGGCTGGGTGCCACAGGAGCGCTTATGTTTCCCATCGCTCACGGTGGAGGAGCACCTTAATGTCGTGGCGCGCCGGGGACCGTGGGATCTGCCACGGATATACCTGGCCTTTCCGGGACTCGCGGAGCGAAGGCGCAATCTCGGCAATCAGTTGTCCGGAGGAGAGCAGCAAATGCTGGCGATCGCCCGCGCGCTGATGACCAATCCGAGCGTGTTGCTGCTCGATGAACCGATGGAAGGGCTCGCGCCGGTCAATGTGAAGGCAGTGGTCAAGGTGATCGAGGATCTCGTCTGCACCGGCGAGTTCGCCGTGATCATCGTCGAGCAGCATGCCCGTGCTGCGCTTGCGTTGACAACGCAGGCGATCGTACTCGATCGCGGCCGGGTGGTTCATCAGTCTTCGAGCGAGGATTTACTGGCCGATACCGCGGTGCTCGATCGACTGGTGGCGCTCGCGTGAAAAAGATCCGCATGACGACAGAAAAACCGAATGCATCGGGCAGCTTCGCCGTTGCCGCGCGGCATTAGGATCGAACCGATGCTTGCTACCGAACGAGCCGGCCGCGTCGTGATCGCCACGCTCGCCCGACCGCCCGTTAACGCGCTCGATGGCGAGTTGATCGCACGCCTCGACGCGGTTGTTGACCAGGCGAGCGCCGATCCGGAGATTGCAGTGCTGCATATCCGCAGCGACCAGACGAGCTTCTGCGCCGGTGCCGACCTTGCGCTGATGCGATCGTGCTTCGCCAGCTCCCAAGGCCGCGGTGCGATGGTCGATGTGGTGCGGAGCATGCAGCGGCTCTTCAGGCGCCTCGAGTCCGCCGCCGTCGTCACGCTCGCGGAAATCGGAGGTGCGGCCATAGGCGGAGGACTGGAACTGGCGCTCGCTTGCGATCTGCGAGTCGCCGCGGTCGACGCCATGTTGGGACTGCCGGAGGTCCGGCTGGGCCTGATTCCGGCGGCGGGCGGTACCCAGCGGCTGACGCGGCTATGCGGGCGAGGAATCGCGAAGCGGCTGATCCTCGGCGCGGACCTGATCGACGGTGCGGAGGCCCTGCGTCTTGGGATCGTGCAATGGGTGCAGCCGCGCGCAGAGCTCGCCGGCTGGACACGCGAGCTGGCGGCGCATCTCAGCCACATGCCCAAAGCCGCGCTGCTCATGAGCAAACATTGCATTCATGCCGAAGGCGATCCGAGCCGGGATGGGTTCGCCGAGGAAATTACCGCCACCCGCAGTCTTTACGACGACCCCGAGACGGTAGCGAAAGTCTCCGAATTCCTGAACAAGCGTCACCCGATCGTAACCAAGGAGAGTCCATGAGCTTCAAAGACAAGACGGCCGTCGTAACCGGTGCCGCGTCCGGCATCGGCCAGGCGACGGCCGAGGCGCTTGCGGAAGCGGGAGCGACGGTCATCGTCGCCGACGTCGCGCGAGAAAAAGGTGAAGCGGCGGCTGCCGCCATTCGCGAAAAGGGCCAAAGGGCCGAGTTCCTGCCGGTTGATCTGACCAACGAGGCCTCCATCAACGCCTTCGCGGAGGCGGTTCAGGCCAAGGTCGGTGCGGTCGATATTCTCGTCAACGGCGCCGGCTGGGGCCAGACCAAGCCGTTCTGGGAATGCACTCCCGATCTGTGGGAAAAGCTGATCTCGCTCAACTTTGTGGGGCCGATGAAACTCGTCAGGGCCCTGCTACCGAAGATGATGGAGCGTGGCAGCGGCAAGATCGTCAACATCGCCAGCGATGCCGGTCGCGTCGGCAGCCTGGGCGAAACCATTTACTCGGGCGCGAAAGGGGGACTCATCGCGTTCACCAAATCGCTGGCCCGCGAAACGGCCCGCTACAACATCAACGTCAATTGCGTCTGCCCGGGTCCGACCGAGACGCCGCTGTTGTTCGCGGTGCCGGAGAAGCACCTGGAAGCGTTCAAGAAAGCCATTCCGTTTCGGCGTTTCGGCAAGCCTTCGGAGATCGCCGATGCAGTGGTGTTCTTCGCCAGCGACCGCGCAAGCTATATTACGGGACAGGTCTTGAGCGTCAGTGGCGGTTTGACCATGGTCGGCTAATCCACAAATCAGTGCTGTAAGGAGCGAAACGAACATGAAACGCATTCAGCTTGCAAATTACAAGGCCGCCCACTTCGGCTATTCGGTCTCGGGCAAGGTCGCCACGATCACGCTCAACCGCCCGGAGCGCAAGAATCCGCTCACGCTCGAGTCCTATGGCGAGTTGCGCGACCTGTTCCGCGAGATGGTCTATGCGACCGACGTCAAGGCCGTCGTGTTCAGCGGCGAGGGCGGCAATTTCTGCTCCGGCGGCGACGTGCACGACATCATCGGCAGGCTGGTGCAAATGGACATGCCCGAGTTGCTTGCGTTCACGCGCATGACCGGCGAC
The DNA here is from genome assembly GCA_036491495.1 of Casimicrobiaceae bacterium. Classification (GTDB taxonomy): domain Bacteria; phylum Pseudomonadota; class Gammaproteobacteria; order Burkholderiales; family Casimicrobiaceae; genus PALSA-1003. Next base: position 34,858 of record DASXBW010000035.1, on the reverse strand, counting down.
CTGGTCAAGGCGATGCGCGGCTGTCCGCAGCCGATCATCGCCGCCATCGACGGCGTCTGCACGGGTGCCGGCGCGCTGGTGGCTTGCGCTTCGGACCTGCGTTACGCAACGGCCCGCAGCAAGCTCGCCTTCCTGTTTGTGCGCGTGGGCCTTGCCGCCGCCGACATGGGCGCATGCACGCTGCTTCCGCGCTTGATAGGATTGTCGCGAGCGGCCGATCTGCTCTACACCGGACGCGTGGTCGGAGGCGAGGAGGCGGAGCGCTTCGGTTTCTACAATCGGCTGGTCGAGCCCGAGAAGTTGCTCGAGCAAGCGACCGCAATGGCCGTGAGCCTGGCCAACGGCCCGACCTTCGGCCACGCGATGACCAAGACCATGCTCTGGCAGGAGTGGAGCTCGGGCCTCGGCGAGTGCATCGAGGCAGAAGCCCAGGCGCAGGCGATTTGCATGCAGACCCAGGACTTCAAGCGCGCTTATCACGCATTCGTCGCCAAGCAGAAGCCCGTATTCGAAGGCAACTGATGGCCGATCAGAGTTTTCTTGCATGGCCGTTTTTCGACGGAGGGCATCGCCAGCAGGCGGGCGACTTCGAGCGCTGGGTCGCGGAGGTGCTTCCGTCCCTGCTCGCCGGGGCGGATGGTGACCTCGACGCTGTCTACGGGTGCGTCAGGCGACTCGTGGGCGAACTCGGTAACGCCGGCTTGTTGCGCGCTTGTGTTCCCGCCGCCTATGGTGGAGTGCGCGAAAAAATCGACGTGCGCAGCTTGTGCCTCGCGCGCGAGATTCTGGGACGGGCGTCGGGCCTCGCTGATTTCGCGTTTGCCATGCAGGGTCTCTCCAGCACGCCGATCACCTTGTTCGGCAGCGACGATCAAAAGCGGGCGATCCTGCCGGGCATAGCCGGTGGAACCATCGTCGGCGCCTTCGCGTTGTCGGAACCGGATGCGGGATCCGACGTCGGCGCCATCGCTACCCGCGCCACACGCGAGGGCGATTCCTGGCGCCTCGATGGAGTGAAGACGTGGATCTCCAACGCCGGTCTCGCCGATCGCTACGTCGTCTTCGCTCGCACCGGCGAGGGACCCGGAACCAAGGGCTTGTCCGCCTTCATTGTCGATGCCGACACCCCCGGACTGGATGCGTCGGAGCGCATCGATGTCATCGCCCCGCACCCGTTGGGTACGCTGCGCTTCACCGAGTGCCGGATTGCGACCGATCGCTTGTTGGGAAACGCGGGCGAGGGCTTCAAGATTGCGATGGCCACGCTCGATGTTTTCCGGTCCACGGTGGGCGCCGCGGCGCTGGGCTTCGCACGGCGAGCGTTCGACGAGGCGACACTGTGGGCGCTCAAGCGGCGCGTGTTCGGCCGTGCGCTGGCCGATTTCCAATTGACCCAGGCCAAGCTCGGCGACATGGCGGTATCCGTCGACGCCGCCGCGCTGCTCGTCTATCGGGCGGCCTGGACCCGCGACGTTTTGGGCACACGGATCACGCGTGAGGCCTCGGTCGCGAAGCTGTTCGCCACCGAGTCTGCGCAGCAGGTCATCGACGCGGCAGTGCAGATCTTCGGTGGCCTGGGCGTGGTACGCGGAATGACCGTGGAACGGCTCTATCGGGAGATTCGAGCGCTGCGCATCTACGAGGGCGCGAGCGAAGTGCTGAAGCTGGTCATCGCATCGAGGGTGCTGGAGACGATGGCGGCGCAGGCTACGGCCAGTGCGGCTTCGGCACAATCGAAATCTTCAGTCGGATCGGCAAACGTGCCGGGGAAACCGGCCCGATGAATGCTTCCGCGCCCGACGGCAGGCAAGCACTCGGGAAGCGCTGGGTCGAGGCGGACGGCGTGCACATCGACGTACGCGGACTCCCGCCGCCGGCGCCGCTGGTCGCGATCCTCGAGCTTGTTGAATCGATCGGCGACACGACGACCGTGATCGTCCATCACGAGCGCGACCCGCAGATGCTCTATCCCGAGCTCGCGGAAATCGGTTGGAGAGCCGTGCGCATCGACGGGGCGCCGGGCGAAGTGCACCTCAAGCTTGAACGGGTGCGATGAAGCTCGGCGCCGGCGCATTTATCGCTGGGGCGGCGAGTCGCCTTCTACCGCCGTCGATCCCGTTTCGTTTCTTCGGCGCGGCTGTCGTCTATCATCTGCTCGCGTGGATCGCGCTCTTAGCCGGCGCGCAAGGCGTGCCACGTTTCGCCGGTGGGCTGGGATGGCCGCTCGCCGCGCTGCATCTCTTGACGCTCGGTGTGCTCGCAATGACGGCGATCGGGGCGAGCCTGCAACTGCTGCCGGTCGCAACGCGCCAGCCGGTGCGATCCAAACGGTGGCCGGCGCTGATTTGGTGGCTATACACGCCCGGCGTCGCGGCGGTCGCTCTCGGCATGGGCATGCCCGCGCCGCGACTGCTCGCGGGCGGCGCCGTCGCCATCGTCGCCGCGCTTGGCGGCTACGCGCTATTGCTCGCCCGCAATCTCATCGGAGCCAGGGGCATGCCGGTGGTTGTTGCTCACGGTTGGGCCGCACTCGGGTCGCTGGTCGTGGTGCTCGCGACCGCGCTGTCGCTGGTGTGCGCTTATCTCGGGTTTCCCGGGTTCGAGCGAGGCATGGCGCTCTCCTTGCACGTCGCCTTCGCTGCCTACGGTTTCATGGGATTGCTCGCGCTCGGGCTGTCGTACATCCTGGTCCCGATGTTTGCGTTGTCGGTGCCGCCCGACGAACGCCGCGCATGGGTGTCGCTGGCGCTCGCGGTGATTGCACTGCTGCTTTCTGCCGCTGCTTCATCCGGCATTGCGCAGCAGCCGTTATGCATCGCGGCGATCGGCGCGGGAACTCTCGCGGTCGCGTTGCATTTGCAATTGATGAGCGTCGCGCTCAAGTCCGGGATGCGGCGGGAGCTGGGACGTTCGTTCACGCTGGTCCGTATCGCGTGGGCCTTGCTCGTCGCCAGCCTGGTCGCGGCTCTCGGTATCGCAATTAACGCGCCCGTCGCTGGTATGGCTACGCTGTTCGGGATTTTGCTGATCGGCGGTTGGCTGCTCACCTTCCTTGTCGGCATCCTGCAGCGGATCATGCCATTTCTCGCCTCGATGCATGCCGCTCCCGGCAAAAGGCTGCCGCCGACGCCATCCTCGTTGACCGCGCAGCGTCCACTTTCGATCCATTTCGTCTGCCATCTCGCGGCGTTGGGCTTGCTTGCATTGGCAGTCGTAATCGACAGCGAGCGCGTCGCATCTGCCGCGGAATTGGTCGGCAGCGCGGGCGCCGCAGCGTTCGCCGGGTTCTTTTTGATCGTGCTCAAGCGGATGTCCGCCCCCGACCTAAAAACCGGCCGCCGCCAGGTGTCTGCCGGTTGATCGGGATCAAGGGAAACTTGGCGGCGTTTGCTATTGTGGTACCTGACTACCAACGACGGGAACGGCATGAATTTTCGGCGCCAGGTCAGCCATGCACTCGACGAGGAGCACCGCAGCAACCTGGATCTATTGGGCCGGGTCGAGCACGCATTCGCACGCGCACACCGCTCCGGCGGGGCTCGCGAACCCGAGCTAGCGAAGCTCGCCGCCTCGTTTGCACGACATATCGAGCACGACATCGGGCGTCACTTCGACTTCGAGGAGTGCGAGCTCTTTCCGCGGCTCGAGGCGGCCGGGGAGCGGGACATCGCGGGCTTGCTCAAGGAAGAGCACGATGCGATCCGTGAAGTGGCCGCCGAGTTATTGCCTCTCGCTGACGCGGCGGCGGCGGGGACGCTGGACGACGCCGGCTGGGATGCGCTGAAGCGTGGCGCGCTGGAAATGGTCGAGCGGCAGGTGGCGCACATCCAGAAGGAAACGATGGCCTTGCTGCCGATGCTCGACGACCTGCTCGACGACGACACGGACCGCGAGCTGTCGATGAGCTACGCGGGCGCCTGACGCCGACTGTTGACCGAAGGGAGGAAGCGACTATGGAAGCTGCTGCTTTACAACGCGTCGCGATTCGACCGCTGATGCGCGAGGACCTTACCTCCGTCGTCGCCATCGACGCCGGCATCGAGGGGTCGACGCGCAACGCCTACTTCGAACGGCGCCTCAACGCCGCACTGCGCGAGCCGAAGTTGCACGCACAGTTTGCGGCCATCGATGAAAAGGGACTTGCCGGGTACATTCTTGCCCGCGTGCTGGAAGGTGAGTTTGGTCGCCTCGCGCCCGGGCTTCGCCTCGAAGTGATCGGCGTGCGTGTCGACGCCAAGGGTCATCGCGTGGGCGCCTCCCTCTTCGACGCACTCAGCGATTACGGCCGCCGGCACGGCTACGCCGACGTGCGCACGACGGCCGCATGGAACGATCACCGCATGCTGCGCTGGATGGACGCGATGGGCTTCACGCTGGCGCCGAACCACGTTGTCGATTGCGCGGTCGCCGGCGGCGAATACACGCCGCGACGCGACGACCCGGCGGCCACGCCGAATGGCGAGGACCCGGCGCCCGAGATCAACTATGGCGGGCGGCCCGGCAACGACTTCGAGCGCCTCGCTCGCGACAACGCCGATGTCGGCGCGATGGAGCCCGGCGACCTTGCCGACATCGTTCGCATCGACCGCAGCATTACTGGGTACGACCGCCTGGTCTACATGAAGCACAAGTTGAGCGAGGCGATGCACGACTCGGCGATCCGCGTTTCGCTGAGCGCGCGGCTGGACGGCACGGTCGCGGGTTTCGTGATGGCCCGCGTGGACTTGGGCGACTTCGGCCGCACCGAGCCGGTGGCCGTCATCGACACCATCGGGGTCGATCCCAACTACGCGCACCGGGGTGTCGGACACGCGCTGCTGTCGCAACTGTTCGCCAATCTCGGGGCGCTGCGCATCGAGCGCGTGGAGACCGTGGTCGCCCCGCATGACTTCGCGCTGCTCGGCTTCCTCTACGACGTCGGATTCACGCCATCGCAGCGGCTGCCGTTTGTGCGGTGGCTCGACTAGTCTGCCCGACCGAGCTCGGATTCGGCAGTAGCCGGTGTCGGTGCCGGCGATCGCCGAAAATGGCGCCAGGTCTCGTGCCCCTTCCAGCTCGCGAACGCCGCGAATACCCATGACTTCCATGCCTGACGATGAAGCGGTGCGCGAAGCGCTGCGCCAGGTAGACGACCCCGAGGCGGGGATGAACATTGTGGAGCTCGGCCTCGTCTACGGCGTTGACGTGAGCGAGGACGCGGTGCGGGTCGACATGACAATGACCACCGCGGCCTGCCCGATGACAGACATGATCACCGACCAGGCGCGCAGCGTCATCGCGGAGATCGTACCCGAGGGAACGACGGTGGACATACGGCTGGTGTGGGACCCACCGTGGACTCCCGACAAGATGACCGGCATCGCCAAAGAGCACTTCGGCTGGAACTTATAGCCCATCGGCTCGGCGAGTCACGCGCGCCGCCGGGGCGGGGCGCAGCATGTTCCCGCCGCAAGAGCCGACACCGATGAACACGCCAGTGCAAGCCAACGCGGTCAGCCGTCCCGTGAAGCCAGGGGACCTGCGCCCGCTGCAGCGCGCGCCCTTGCTGATCCTGGGTTTCGCCGGCCTCCTCGTCGGTACCGGCGCGGGCCTTGCGCGGCTCGGCTGGAGTGTCCCGGCCGCAGCCGCGGCGGTGACGTCGATCCACGGCGCACTGATGATCTGCGCCTTCTTCGGGGTCGTCATCTCGCTCGAGCGGGCGGTTGCGATCGGCCGTTACTGGGCATATCTCGGCCCGCTTCTGGGTGGGGCCGGTTGCGTTGCCGCGATCGCGGGTGCGAGCGCCATCGCAGCCTGGTCCTTTGTCGCCGCGAGCCTGGTGCTGCTCGCGGCATCCATCGACATCTTCCGTCGTCAGACGGCGCTGTTCACGTTCACGCTCGCGCTGGGTGCCGCGTGCTGGGCAGTGGGAAATTCGTTGTGGGCGTCAGGCTCGAACGTGCACGATGTCGTGACCTGGTGGCTCGCTTTCCTCATCCTTACCATCGCCGGCGAGCGCCTGGAACTTTCGCGCTTCCTGGCGCCGTCGCGAATCGCAAAGTGGACATTCGCGGCGATCGTCGTCGTCATAAGCGCAGGCCTTTGCGGCGCGTCGTCGCCTTGGGGAGCGCAAACTTTCGCGATCGGTCTTCTGGCGCTCGCGGCATGGCTCCTGAAACAGGACATCGCGCGCCGCACGGTCCGGAACCGTGGACTTACCCGCTTTATCGCGGTGTGCCTGCTATCGGGCTATGTGTGGCTGGCGATTGGCGCGGGCATCATCCTCGCATCGGACGGGCTGTGGCCCGGCTCGCCGTCCTATGACGCGACGCTGCACGTACTTGGGCTCGGATTCGTTTTTTCGATGGTGTTCGGTCACGCGCCTATCATCGTCCCGGCGGTGCTGCGCGTGAACGTGCCCTACCATCCGACGTTCTATGGGCCGCTCGCGCTGCTGCACGTTTCGCTGGTAGTGCGCGTCGCCGGTGATGCCTCGGGACAGTTTGCCTGGACGCGTGTAGGCGGACTGCTCAATGCGCTGGCGCTGGCCGCATTCATTCTCAGCACGGTGGGCGCGGCGGTGCGCGGCAGGCGACGCGCCTCCGTTCACTAACCGTGAAGCGATTCGTACTTGGCCATCAGCTCTTCGGGTGATTCCTGAAAATCCGGATTCACGACGATGCAGTCCGCCGGGCAGACGAGCTTGCACTGCGGCTCGTCCTCGGCGCCGACGCATTCCGTGCAGCGCAACGGATCGATCACGTATTTGGGGTCGCCAACGCTGATCGCGACGTTGGGACATACCGGCTTGCAGGCATCGCAGGCGGTGCAGTTGTCGTTGATGAGCAATGCCATGTTTGACTCCTATTGCCAAGCAGGGGCTGGACCCCTGTAAGCGAAAACCCGTATCTGCATTCTACGCCGCAGCGCGTTCTGCGAGCTCCTGCAGCTTGTTGTGGCGAAAGGCGCCCCACAGCGCCGCGCCGACGGCCCCGGCGTAGATGGAGTCGGGATGGCTGACGGCCGTCACGTTGACCTTCTCGTTGACCATCTCCTCCTGGATGGCCGCCAGCAAGCCCGTGTCCAGTGCGAGTCCGCCTGTGATAAGCGCCGTGCCTTCCTTGATGCCCGTGACTTTGAGAAGTTTCACGATCCGCGACGCCATGGAGAGGTGGATCCCCTTCAGGATGTCGTTGGTCGCGATGCCGCGGGATACCATGTTGATCACGTCGGTCTCGGCTAGCACCGCACAAATCGAGCTGCACTTCTCGGGGTTCTGTGAGCTCTTGGACAGTGGGCCGATCTCCTCGATCGCGACGCCGAGGTAGCGGGCGATGTTTTCGAGGAATTGCCCCGATCCCGATGCGCATTGGCTGGTCATCTTGTACGAGAGCACCTTGCCGCGCTCGTCGACGTAGATCGCGCGACCGTTCAGCGCGCCGATGTCGACCACTGCGCTCACCCCCGGATGCAGGAATACCCCGCCGCGGGCATGCGTGGTCATCGAGTAGAAGTGGCCAGTGGCGAACTTGACGTTCTCGCCCTCGCCGGTAGTCGCGATGTAGTCGATGTCGCCGGCTTTGAGGCCGGCGTCCGCGAGCACGCCCTCGTAGCCCTCCTGCGCGAGCTGCATCGGGTCGCGCCGCCGGATGCGCTCCAGGCGCTTGGCCAGCCATTCGTGCTTGCCGCCGTCCGTGCGGAACAACGCGCTCTTGACCGCGCCCGAGCCGATATCGATGCCGATGGTGCAGATCATGCGCGCGCCTCCACGGTTTTTCCTTCCTCGACCACCGCTCGCCACGCGAACGTTGCGCCGCCGAGGGCGCCGGTGTAGATCGAGTCCGGATTGATGTTAAGGGTCAGCGCGCCATAATTCTCGCGCACCAGATCCTTGAGCGCCTTCACCGCTGCTTCGTTCTTTGCGACGCCGCCGGTGAAGGTGAACTCGTTGCGGATTCCTCCGGAGCGCGCCAGGATCGACATCGCGCGCAGGATGATGGCCCGGTGCAGTCCCGCCATGATGTCCTCGCGCTTGTCGCCCAGCGAGAGCCGGTCGCGCAGCTCCGCGCCGGCGAACACCGTGCAGGTCGAGTTGATGCGGATGGTCTTGGTGGACTTCATCGCCATCGGACCCAGCTCCTGCAAGCCCATATTCATCTCGTCGGCGATGTAGCCCAGGTAGCGTCCGCAACCGGCAGCACAGCGGTCGTTCATCTGGAAACTTTCGACGATGCCGTTCGGATCGACCTGGATCGCCTTGGTGTCCTGGCCGCCGATGTCCAGCACCGTTGCCGTGCCGGGGTGCATCACGTGCGCGCCCAGTCCATGGCACAGGATCTCGGATCGGACATGCTCCTTCGAAAACGGCAGCCGGGCGCGGCCGTAGCCGGTGCCGACGACGTAGGTCTCCTCCATCGGCATGTCAAGGATGCCCTTGATCGGCGCCTCGACCTTGTCCCTGCGGCTGGCGGTGTCGGGCAACGCCAGGAAGGTGCGTTCGAGGGCGGCGAGCAGATGCCGTCTGATCGAGTCGCCGTAGACACGGTTCTCGACCTCGATGATCGAGCGGTCGAACACGTTGAGCAGGAAGTCGTAGCGGATGCCGGATTCCTTGGCGACCTTCTCGCCGATCGCGAGGTACTGGGCGCCCGCGATGTCACGGAAAAAGTCCGATTTGGGCTTGGCCCCGGGCGCGAACAGCGCCGCCACCTCGGTGGAGAGCCGCTTGAATACCTCCATCAGCGCCGCGCTGACCGCCGCCCCGCTGTCGCCGAACTTGGCGGTCCCGACGTTGCGCTGGCAGGTCGCCTCGAGGTCGGCGAGCTGCTCAAGATATTGCTCGAGGCGAAAGCTTCGTTCGAGTTGGCCGATGAACCCGTCGAGCGCGCCGTTGAGCGCCGAAGTGCTGCCCAGCGCCTGCCGGAAAAGGTAGAAGCGGGCGTTGAGGAGCGCCTCCTGCTTGGCGATCGCCGCCGCGGTGTCGTAGTTCGAGCGCGAATTGGTAATGCCGCGCCCGAGGATGTTCCGGTTCTCGTCGAGGACCACCGCCTTGGTCGTGGTGGAGCCTAAGTCGATGCCGATGAAGCAGCGCATGCCATCCCCTCAGTGTGCAGCGGTCGCAGCAGCAGTCCGCTTCTGGTTGACCATCTGCAAGTAGCTTTCCAGACGGTTCTTCACGTTCGCCGCCGAAAAATAGCGCGGGTCGACCAGGTCGGTCTCGATGAACGCCGCCGGCTTGCCGGTGCGCCTCTCCACCTCGCGCAGGATGAGAAGCTGTCCCGCCGAGAAGCTGTTGCAACTCTTGATCGAGTTGATCAACAGGCCGTCGGCCTGGTACTCGTCGATATACTTGCAGATCATGTCGATCCGCGACGGCAGGTTGAGATTGGTGTAGCAGCCGAGGCAATAGTCGGCGAGCGATTCGATCGGATGCTCGGGATCGTGGCGGAAGCCGAAATCGTAGACGCCGCCGACCTTGGCGTAGGTGGAGGTCACGACGACCGCGCCCTCGTCATAGAACATCTTCCAGAATTCGCGGAAGCTGGTCCAGTTGGGAGGGCCTTCGACGACCAGCCGGTATTTCTCCTCTCCCATTTCGCCATCGGGCGTGATCGGGCCCTTGCCCTCGCGCATGCGCTGCTCGATTTCCTGCCGCAGCACGCGGTAGAACTCGGTCGCCTCCGGCGTGCCGCGGAATGCGGTGAAGATCGGCCCGATGTAGTAGACGGCGCCGAAGTAGCCGTCGATCGGTGAGGGCCGGTTTTTCGCCGACTGCAGCACCGCGACCAGATCCTCCTCGGCCTTGGTCGATTCCTTCATGTACTGGCGCAGCCGGTCGATGTCGAACTTGACGCCAGAGATGCGCTCGAGCGTCGGGATCACCGTCTCCTTCAATTGCTTGACCACGTATTCGCGCATGTTCGGCGCGATCCTGCCCTCGCCCTGGTACGGCACGTGCAGCATCACGCTTTCGCAGCCGTATTTGTGCCGGATCAGCTCGAACCACTTCATGAAGGTGAAGCAGCCGGTGTACGAGAGCAGCAGGATGTCCGGCTTGGGCAATGCCTCGCCGGTGGGGCCGGTCTCGCCGCCGAGCATCATGCCGAGGTCGGCCTTCACGTAGTTGCAGACGTCCTCGGACTGGCCGTCGCGCTCGGCGTCGAGAATGAATTTGCCGGATTTCTTGCGCAAGCCATTCTGCAGCGCGTTGGTTTCCGGGAGGCTCCGCGCGAAGTCGAAGCACATCAAGAGCTCATTCAAGTTGCCCGGCACGAACGTCGCCGCCACCTTGCGGCCCTGCTCGCGCGCGGTGGCGAGCTCATGATAGTTGCGGTTGATCATCTCCTTCTGCAGCCACATCGCGTCCTCCTTCTGGACCGGTGGCTTCTTGGTACTTTGGGGCATCGCGGCAGTCGCATTCATGAGTTGGCTTCCTTCGTGTTTAAGAGCAGCGTCCTGCACGTCGGGCTCATGCCGCGCTCCACAGCTTGATCGAATCGGCGAACGTGCCCGCCTGTTCCCGGATGGGAGCCATCTGGCCGGTGTTCTCCGCGTACTTGAAGGCCGTGTGCGGCACCTTGTGCTTCGAGAGCACGTCCTGCAGCATCGGACGCTCGAGTAGCGCCGGGTCGCAGAACGATGGAGCCGCGAAGATCGCGCCTTCCGCGCCGCTGGTCTTGATCTGCTTCAGTAGGAAGATGCCCTTTTCCTCCCGATGCGTGTCGTACTTCGCCGCGGTGGTTGCCGAGCGATGGAGGAACGCCTTGGAGAGCTCCTCGAGTGGATTGCCATTGGCGGGCACGTCGTCGAGCAACCAGCGCGTCACCAGCATGAAGTCGTCGTCGACGATGTAGCAGCCGGCCAACTCGATCGACTTGATCAGCCCGAGCGGCGGCTGCTCGCAGAACGAGCCGTTCAACACCACGCGGGCGTTGTCTCGCTTCGGGCGCGGCAGCGCATCGGCCGCCGCAATGTACTCGCGGACGAGTTGCGTGTGCTCTTCCGGCGGCAGCACCATGCCCGCGCGCAGCACCAGGTACACCTCGGAGGTGGGCGCCTGCCAAGGCTTGGTGGCGCGGTAAGCGTAGAGCTCCTGCACCGCCCGGCGGTTCTCGTTGTAGACGCGGATCGAGGCGTTGAGCTCTTCGTCGGTGATCGGCGAGCCCCGCAGCTTGCCGAGATCGTCGCGCAGCACCTCGAGCTCATGGACGTAGTAGGCGCCGCCGATCCCGTCCACGTAGTTCTGCGGAACGTCGAAATAGCGCACGTATTTGTCCTTGAACAGGATCTGCCACATGCCCGACAGGTTGCGTATCACGTCGCAAATCGACGGGAACAGCATGCCGTCGAGGCAATCGAGGCGGCCGGTGAGCGCGAGCTCGATCGTCGAGCGCGGTATCCGGCAGATGTAGCTCTGGTAGTACGCATCGCCCTGGATCACTTCGATCTGGTCGCCGCCGCCGAGGATGCCCACCGACAGCATGCCCGCCGCATGGACGAGCTCGCGCGGCACGTAGACCGGCATGTAGCCGATCGCCTTGCGGCCGGGCACCGCCGCTTTCCATTGCTTGACGGCGTTGAGCTCGAGGTCCTCGAAGAGCGCTTGACAGCGCTCGACGATCTGGTTGACGGGTGGGATCGTGGTCATCAGCGGTGCTCCCATTGCGGTTGGCGTTTGGCGAGGAAGGCGACGAGCCCTTCGTTTGCATCGCGCGTTTGCATGAGCCGATCGAGATAGAGGCGTTCGACTTGAGCGAGTCGACTGCGCACCTCGGCAATGTATGCACCACGCACTGCCGCGAGGGCGAAGGCCAGCGCAGTAGCGCTTTTGTTCGCAAGATGCTGCTCGAAGTAGGCGAGTGCGGCCGCCTCGGGATCCACGGCGACGGTCTGAACCAATCCGATTGCTTTCGCCTCCTCGCCGCTGATCGAGCGGCCGGAGAACAAGAGGTCTTCCGCGTCCGGCTGATTCACGCGATACGGCAGAAGGCACGAAGCCGCCGGCGCGAACACGCCGAGCTTCATTTCCGGCTGACCCAGCTGCGCGTCGGGCGTCGCGAAAATCGGGCCCCCGGCGAGCGCGACCTCGAGCCCGCCGCCGAGGCACTGACCGCGCACGGCGACGAGGATCGGCGCCGGGAATTCGAGCATGGCGAGAATCAGCGCGTGCAGCGACGCGAGCATCGTCGCGCAGCGGTCGGGGAGGTGTTCCTCGACACTCGCGCCGAAGCTGAAGTGCGGGCCTTCGGCGTCGAGCAGCACACCGCGGAGCCCCGTATGGTCGCGATGGTTGAGGAACGCGCCATGGAGCGCCGCGATCATCGCGGCGTCGACGAGATTCGCCTTGGGCCGCGCCAGACGCAGACGCAACAGCGCGCCATCGTGCTCGAGCCAGGCCTTGACTAGCGCGGACACGGAGACTGCCTCGGCGCACATAGCGCTCATGCCCGCCGGCCTGGCATCAGGCTGTCGGTGAACGCTTCGTCCCAGCCCTGACCGCGCGCGAGCGCCTGGCGCATCGCGATGAAATCGACTTCGCGCGACTCCTTGGTACCCTCGTTGAAGGCGCGGAACCCGGCCCGCGCCTCGGTCATCATGTTGAGTGCGAGCCACGCGCGCGAGTTTTCCTTGTTGCGGTTCCACGCGTCGAGCTTTGGTTTGCGCAACTCCTCGAGCGTCTTGGTCGTGCAGTCGGGGAAGGTGAGCAGGAGCTTGGCGCAAAGCTCTTCGACCTTTGCGTCGAGCAGCGAAAGGTCGACGGTGCCGCGCGCGAGGAGCGCCTTGGCTTCCTTTGCCGCGTCGCCGATTCTCGGCTCACCGAAGACGAAACGGCCGTAGTCGTCGACGAGCGCTCTAGTCTCCACCAGCGGATTGGCGACGAACTTGCCGTCGACCTTGAGCGCCGGAACGATGTCGGCGAGCATGCCCCAGTAATAGGCTTTGTGCGCCGAGAAGGGTTCGCACAACACGCCGGCGACCATCGCCCGTTCGTTGCCGATGATCGGCGGTAGAAAGTCCGTTGCGCCGCCGATCGGCGCCGAGCCGTGTTTCGGGCCGGCCTGACCGAAGCGCGCGAGGTCCTGCGCGACCGAAAAGTCGCAGGCCATGCCGATCTCCTGGCCGCCGCCGATGCGCATGCCGTTGACGCGGCAGATCACCGGTTTGTCGCAAGCGAAAATGGTCGAGACCATATCGTTGAACAGCCTCATGTACTGGCGATATTCCTGCGGGTGTCCGGCGTAGTACTCGGCATATTCCTTGGTATTGCCGCCGGTGCAGAAGGCCTTTTCACCGGCGCCGGTGAAGACGACGCTGCTCACGTCACGGGCATTCGACGCCGCGCGAAAGGCGAGGATCACGCCCTTGACCATGTCGGTCGTGTACGAGTTGAATTGCGTGGGGTTGTCCAGCGTGATCCAGGCGTTGTAAAGGCCGGGCACGATGGTGCCGTCGGGTTTCTTCGCCGGCCGCGGCTCATATCGGATACCTGGCTTCGCAATATCGTCGACCAGGTCGTGGTTCTTGAATTCGCGCAGGGGGACCTGGATGTCGGGGGCATTCATCTGGAAAGACTCCTCAGTTAGGCCGGTACGAGGACCGCGCGCTTCTTGATCTCGCGCTGGTGGACGGCCGCGAATACGCGGTTGATGTCGTCGAGCGGGTGCGCTTCGACGAACGGTTTGATCTGCACCTTGCCGTCGAGCACGAGGTCGAGCGCCTCCGGGTAGGACTCGGGGGGGCAGCCCCAGTTGCCGATTGCGCGCGCATCGAAGGCCATCAGATTGGACAGGCGCACCTCGACCTTGTCCATCGTGAAGCCGACGACCGACAGCGTCGCGCCGTGAACAAGCAGGCTGTACGCGGTCAATTGGCCGGCGGCGGTGCCGGAGCATTCAAAGATGCACCACTCGGTCGCACGCAAGCCGTTCTTTTTTGCGAAGTCGGCCACAGCTGCCTTGATCGACTTGGCGTCTTGCGCGCGGCTGTTGATCGTCAGCGCCGCGCCGTGGCGCGACACGGCCGCGAGCTTATCCTCGTCGACGTCAATGGCAACGACCTTGGCGCCGAACGCGTTGGCGATCTGGACGCAGTAGCCGCCTACGCCGCCCGCGCCAACGACGATGGCGACGCTTCCGAGCTTGACTCCCGCGCGTCGGACGGCCTGGTAGGGGGTGGTAAGCGCGTCGGCGACGATCGAAACATCGGCGAGCGCGAGTCCTGCGCCGGCCAGACGCGCTTCGTCTACCTCGCACAAGCCACGGCTGGGGACCACGATGTGCGAGGCGAAGCCGCCCTGGATGTCGTTGCCCGGCATTTTCTGCTGGCGGCAGATCGTGCCGAGGCCGCGCTGGCAAAGGTCGCACTCGCCACACGGCAGCACGGCGGGCACGATTGCTGCCTTGCCTTTCCAGCCCTCGGCACCGGCACCGGCGTCGACCACGCGGCCGCTGATTTCGTGTCCCAGCGCCAGCGGCAGGGGGTGGTTGGTCCGAACGCCGTCGTAGAGATAACCGAGGTCGGTGTGACAGACGCCGCAACCGGCGATGTCGACGACGACTTCCCCGGGGGCCGGTTCCGCGCGAAACGCCGCGCGTTGGAGCGGCGCATTTACCGCGGTCATCAGCCAGCGATACGCTTCGAGGCTCATCGATACACTTCCTCCATGTTTCGCTTTCCGCCTCTGCGCCGCTCTACCGAAGGACTTGACCGGGCAGGTCCGGAAGACTATTGTCGTATTACAGTACCGTAATACCGATTTATGTGAACTATGATGCAGCAAGAGGATTGCAAACGCCTTGATCTACATCAAACCGGACCTACCGCAGAGCGGGTTTACTTGGTCGAGCCCGACGCGGGTTGGAGGAGCAAAGTGGAAGCAACGATCAGTACAGCAGAAACACGCATGGACGCGCCTGCGAAAGCGCGCGACCTGAAATCGAGCATTTCCATCGCGCTCGCGGGCAGCGGCGGCAGCGGCGTGATGACAGCGGGAACGCTGTTGTTGAATGCGGCCGCCAAAGCCGGTCTGTACGGCCTCATGGTCCGCACCAGCGGTCCGCAGATCCGCGGCGGGGAAGCCGCCGCGCTGGTGCGCCTGGCTCGACAGCCGACGCATTCGCTGGATGACGGGTTCGACCTGCTGGTGGCGATCGACTGGCAAAACGTCAACCGGTTTGCCGACGAGATTCCACTCGATGCGTCGAGCGTGATGATCGGCGATCCCGACGAAGGCGAAACGCCGGAGGTGTTCAAGAACACCGGGGCGCGCTACGTACCGCTGTCGCTGAAGAAGATGGCGAAGGCGATTCCGGGCAGCTGGACCAACATGGTCGCGCTCGGTTTGGCCGGGGCACTGGCCGGAATTCCAGCGGAAGCGCTGGCATCCGCCTTGCGCGATTCCTGGAAAAGGGCCGACGCTGCACTGCAGGCAAACCTCGCCGCATTGCAGGCAGGGCTAGTTGCCGCCTCCGGGATCGAAGGTGTGCCCAAGTTGAAGGGTGCCAATGCGAAAGCGGGCGGACGGTGGCTGATCAGCGGCAACGAGGCTGCGGGTTACGGTGCGATCCGCGGCGGCATCCGTTTTGTCGCCGCGTATCCCATCACGCCCGCGACCGAGCTGCTCGAATGGATGTCACCGGCATTGACCAAAGTTGGGGGCACGCTCCTCCAAGCTGAGGATGAGCTCGCGTCGGTCAACATGATCATCGGCGCATCCTATGGCGGCGTGCCTTCGCTTACCGCCACTGCCGGCCCGGGACTCGCCTTGATGACCGAGGGCATCGGCCTCGCGGTGAGCGCCGAAGTCCCGATCGTCGTCGTCGACGTCATGCGCGGGGGCCCATCGACCGGGATCCCTGCGAAGAGCGAGCAGAGCGATCTTTCCTTTGCCGTAAGCGGGCTGACCGGCGACGCGCCGCGGCTGGTGCTCGCGCCGACCTCGATTGCCGACTGCCTCGACACCACGCAATGGGCGGTGCAGCTCGCCGAAGCGATGCAGGCGCCGGCGATCGTGCTGTCGGACCAGTTCATGGGGCAGTCGCGCGCGATCATCGACCGGCCGGCGGATCTGAGCTTTATGGGCAAGCGCCTGACCGCGGCGGCGAACACGCCGGATTACCAGCGGTACCGGAACACCGAATCAGGAGTATCGCCGATGGCCATTCCGGGGACGCCAGGCGTCGTCTACACCGCCGACGGCCTCGAGCACACGGAGGGCGGCATTCCGAGCAGCCAATCGCGGGATCACCGCGTGCAACTCGACAAGCGCGAACGCAAGCTCTTGCAATACGATTACGGGCGCTGGTGGGCCGACGTCGAAGGTGACGGGAAGGTCGCGGTGATGACATTCGGTTCGACGACCGCCGCCGTGCGCGAAGCGGTGTCGCGCGCCGCCGGGCAAGGCGTGAAGGTGCGGCTGATCGCGATGCGCCTGTTAGCGCCGGCACAGCCCGAGCGGCTTGCCGAAGCGCTCAACGGCGTTGCCCGCGTGCTCGTGGTCGAGCAGAACTACAGCGCGCAGTTCTATCGGTACTTGCGTTCGGTGTATGACCTGCCGGGCAAGCCGGCCAGCTTCCATCGCCCGGGTCCGCTGCCGCTTCGTCCGGGCGAGCTCATGGACGCGATTCTGGCGTGGAGAAATGCATGAATGACATCGCTACCCCAGCGCCGTTGACCGCGCAAAGCTACAAGTCCTCGTACAAGCCGATCTGGTGTCCCGGCTGCGGCGACTATTCGGTCCTCAGTTCCGTCACCAAGGCGCTGGCGATGATCGCAGTACCACCCGAGGAAGTCGTGGTCGTGTCCGGCATCGGCTGCTCGTCGCGGATCCCCGCCTACACGACGTGCTACGGATTCCACGGGGTGCATGGCCGCGCGCTCGCGGCGGCGACCGGACTCAAGGTCGCGCGGCCGGAGCTGACCGTACTGGTCACCGGCGGCGACGGGGACGGATACTCGATCGGCGGCAACCACTTCATGCATGCGTGCCGGCGCAACGTCGACCTTACCTACATCGTGATGGACAACCACGTGTATGGCATGACCAAGGGACAGGCCTCGCCCACGACCGAGCCCGATTGGGATTCGAAGCTCTCGCCGGGCGGGACCGGCGTACGGTCCTTCCATCCACTGGTCATCGCGCTCGCGGCCGGCGCCAACTTTGTCGCTCGCGCTTTCTCCGGCGATCCGAACGGCACCGCGGAGATGATTGCGCAAGGGATTCGCCATCCGGGATTCTCGTTCATCGAAGTCCTGAGCCCCTGCGTCACCTTCCGCCCGGAGCAACGCGAGTGGAAGCAACGCGTGCACCCGGCGCCGGTGGCGGCGACCGACGATCCGGCCCGTGCCGCACGACGGATCATGACCGATGACGGCTTCAACATCGGCGTGCTGTACGCCGGCGATCGGACACCGTATCCGACCCTCGCCGTCAAGACCAAGCAGACGCCTTTCGACCTCGAAGCGGAGTTCGAACTGTGAGCCGCGCGTCGAGCAAGTCCACCAAAGCCGCTGCCGCGCGCAAGAGGATTGCGAAGACAAGGCCGCGCGGCGCCACCGGCGCCGCCGCGGTTGCAATCAGGGCGACCGAAAAGGCGAAGAAGTTCGCAGCCCGCAAGCCCGTCACAATCGGAAAGCCTGCGGGCAAGAGCGCGGGCCAGCCAAAGACCAATACGCCGCGCACGCTCACCGAGTTCATGGCGCAGGCGCTGGCTATGGAAAGGGAAGCCGCACAGCGTTACTCCGACTTCGCCGACGCTATGGAGATCCACAACAACCGCGAGGTCGCGGCACTGTTTCGAAAGATGGCCGGCATCGAGCGCATGCACGCGGCGCGGATCATGGCCGAGATGGGCTGGAAGGATACGCCGGCCTTGCCGTCCGGCAAGCCAAGCTGGGAGGGTTTCGAAGCGCCGGAGACTACGCCCGGTGACGAGGTGCATTACCTCATGCAGCCTTATCACGCGCTGCAGCTCGCGCTGCTCAACGAGCAGCGCGCCGAGCGCTTCTTCGCCCGGCTGGCACGCGCAGCTACCGTGGAATCGGTGCGAGCGGCCGCGCGCGAGCTGCAGGCGGAAGAGCAGGAGCACGTGAAACTTGTCCGCGCCTGGATGAAAAAGCTGCCGAAGCCCGATCGCTACTGGGCGAACGATCCCGACCCCGCGAGCTACACGGATTGAGCGCGGGCCGCCTCGACACCTTTGCGCGGCGCTCTCATGCTGCCGGCGCGCCTGACATCGCCAGTACTCATTTCATGTCGGGGGAGCGGTGAGCAAGAGTCATATCAGCCACTTCAGCGTTGAGTTCGGCGACTGCGACCCGGCGCAGATCGTGTTCTACCCCAATTACTTCAGGTGGATGGATGCCGCATCGCTGCGCTTTTTCCGGGCCTGCGGAGTGCCGACGTGGCGCGAGATGGAGGCCTCGACGGGCATCATCGGGACGCCGCTCGTCGACGCCTCGGCGCGTTTCCTGCGTCCCGCCAGCTATGGCGATGCGATCGATGTCGAGTCCTCGATCATCGTATTGCTGGACAAGAGCTTTGTGATGAAACACACCATCCGGCGCGGCGACGAGATCCTGGTCAACGGAAGGGAGGTTCGTGTGTTCGCGCGCCGCCATCCGGATGACCCCAAGCGAATACAGGCCGTTCCGGTGCCTGTCAGTATTCGCGAGCTTTGCGACTTACCGATAACCGAATTGAATTCAACCAACTAAAGAGGAACTAATATGCACAGACTACTTTATATCTTTTTCGCGATGGGCCTGGCTAGCGTTGGTATCTCCGCTGCCGCGATGGACGACATGAAGCCGCAAGGCATGATGATGGAGATGAAAGCGATGGATACCAACCATGACGGCATGATCTCCAAAAAGGAGTTCATGAAATTTCACGAAGAGATGTGGGCAAAGATGAAGAAAAATAAGTCGGGCATGGTTGACATCAAGGATATGGAGCAGATGCACAACGGGATGATGAAAGAGGGGGCAATGAAGGACGGCATGATGAAGGACGGTCCGATGAAGGACAACGCGAAGAAATAATCCGCATCGCGCAGGCGCGAGGAGGTCCCCTGAAAGCCTTCACGGCGGACGAAATCGTGACGCTCGCTGTTACGAGCGTGATGGAAACGAGGGGGGTCAACCTCTTGAGATCCTTCGTGAACTCTTGCGCGCCGGTGCCAGTCGTTTCCGACCATGACTATGTGTCCTAACCGGACTTCGACCTGACGAACATTGTTCGATTAACTTAAAAATGCCTTCGATGCAAAAAACCTAAATCGATACCTTGTTGCCGTTGAGCTTCACGCTGCCAACGGCAGCAATGTCGTGATCCCGGACATTGAGATCGGCATGGCGTGGGTCTCTCACCGGCCACAACCGATCAGTGCGACACGAAGTCGCTTGTAGAAGTTGTTCCCACTTCAATGGAGGCAACCATCCGTGTCACCGGATGAATCTAGGAGCCTGAATAAAGTGCGGCTCCGACAACGTAACGAAGCACCGTGAGGTGCGGGGTATCAATCAACCGCGAAACGCAGATTGTCACGCTGCAGGGACCGCAACTCACTGCAGAAGTGAAGGTTGACCCCGATCAGTTGAAGCGGATCAAAAAGGGCGATCAGGTGTTGGCCACCTACACGCAGGCGCTCGCGATGGTGGTGGAGTCGATTCCAAAGAAATAGTCGCAAGCTGCACGGCGCTGCCGTGCGGGCGCTACCACCTATGCGGTTCACGAGCGGCTGGAGCGGACGGCGCAATCCTTCTCGCTGTGCGAATATAGCGAAGACAAGCAGCAACGATTCTGGGTAGCCATAGCACAGTACGCAGCGGGCGCCAGTCCCGCTGAATGGCTGCATAGGCACGGAAGATCAGTGGGCGGGAAGCAGGACGTCGTTCAGAGCTCAACATGGCTATCGCAGCCATTACCCACTCACGAGCCAGGTTCGCATCCAA
Organism: Casimicrobiaceae bacterium; assembly: GCA_036491495.1. Lineage (GTDB taxonomy): Bacteria > Pseudomonadota > Gammaproteobacteria > Burkholderiales > Casimicrobiaceae > PALSA-1003. Next base: position 14,926 of record DASXBW010000035.1, on the reverse strand, counting down.
TACGTGGTCGACGCCCCGCTTAGCGCCAGCAGGAAGTAGTACAGACCGTTGGCGCGGTTCGGCCCGAACGGCAGGAGCGTGCCAAGAGCGCACTCCCCCACAGATGGCACCGAACTCGACCAACCGGTTCACTCCTTCCGCGTACTGACAGAACGGCGTAGCCTTATCGCGGGGCTACCAGTGGGTAGCGCGCGCTTCAACAATCCGGAGGAGACAAGGCGCTATGTCGAAGCTTCCAATTGCAATCGGTGTCGCAGCGATCCTGATCACTCCATTCGCTGCAAGAAGCCAGGAGGTGCCGGACGCCTTTTCTGTCGAATGGCAAGGCAAGAAACCTTGCGAAAATCTTCACGAGGACGACCAGATACGGATTCTGCGGTGTACTTTTCCACCCGGAGCGGTGCACGTCCGTCACCGCCATCCCGCAAACTTCGTTTATACGCTTAGTGGGGGAAAGGTAGAGATGCAGAACGCGAACGGCACGCGACAAGCAGAATCGCGCACCGACGCCTTCACTTACAACCAACCGATTCCGTGGCACGAGGTTACCAATAAAGGCGACACAACATTGCGCTATATCGTCGTTGAAATGAAGTATCAGAAGTAAGAGACACCACCTGGATCCATCACTTGCGCTCGGCGCCGGACCTCATTGCTGACGCTCCCGATTCACAGTGAAACGCAATCACGACGGGAGGTCCGCTTCGGGTCACACTGAGCCGTTAGCGAAACAAGTGGCCAAAGGTCGCTCATGGCCGAGAGCCGCGGTTCCCGATGTTCGCCCAAAGCAGACAATGGGTAAACTGCGGATATAGGCAAAGGGCGGCTGCGGCGCAAGCCCCAAAGGCAGCCGTTGGTCGATAGCGACACATCGGTTCCTTAACCTGCAGCCATTCGATCAGCTTTTCATGTGGTCGGGCTCAAGAATCTCTGGCCGGCTGCATTGTCAGATAAAATCTCGGTTACGACAGATTATGCTCGGTGGACCGTTAGCCCGGTGCCGCTTCTTGCAACAATGCTCCAATGCTCCATCCCGCGCGATTAACCCGGCGCTGACAGCTCTTCGAACGCGGCCAGTGCATCGGCCGCATACATGAGCGATGGTCCACCACCCATGTATATAGCTACGCCGAGCGCTTCCTCCACCTCGACTCGTGTTGCCCCCAACTTAATGAGCGTTTGCAGGTGAAACCCCAGGCAGGCGTCGCAATGTCCAGCGACGCCGAGTGCCAGCGCGATCAATTCCTTTGTCTTGCGGGTAAGGGCGCCATCACGGGTCGCCGCCTCAGCCAAGGCACTGAAACCTTTCATGATGTCGGGAGTGTCCGCACGCAGTTTCACAAGCGACTTGGACACCGACCGCGTGATCTCACGATAAGCTTTGGTCATGCTTCGTTTCCTTCGTTTGGCGATCGAGCCCCTGGCGTGTACATGCCGAGCAGAGCGGCAATCGCATCGTCGTCCTGGTGTACTGAGTCAGAAATTCGCTCGATAGTTCGCGGCGAAATCGGCCGCCATGCTGCGTTGCTCGGGCTCACCGTACCACGAGGTACGCTTTCGCCCTCGCGCCTTGCCTGCCGGCCGATTTCATCCGCTCCTTTATCTTCGGAACTTCTGACTCAGTACACTAGCTGTTCTTGCAGGTACTCAGACGGAACGGCAGATACGCCGGACACCAGCCGACGAGCCCTGTCGCGAACGGGACCAGCCCAACCAACGCCCACCAGCGATTGGTACCGTCAAGGATGAAAAACAGGCCCAGCACCGCGAGACCCACGAGGATGCGCAGGGTACGGTCGATCCCACCGACATTCGCACTCATGATGTACTCCCATCTGGTTGATGAATGACAGTTGGAGCATAGATCGCCGCTGAGTCGAAGTCTGTGACCTGGGTCACAATAGTCTTGCGTGGGAAGAGCGCATCGCTCCCTGTTGCGAGTTACTCGGCCGCGACGTACCGCGCATTGCGCATGTAAGAGACCCAGCCGTAAAGGGGGCGAGGGGCAGCCAAGTCGTAGAATGTCTGAATTAGGAACCGCCTGCAGCAATGTTGAATTGATGACTCCCGCTGTTCATTCGGCTGCTGCCGTCGCGTTGCGCGAGCTCTTTCCTGCGCTTGCCGACGCTGCGCCTGCCACGCTCAAGCGGATTGTGGAGCATGGCATTCATCGCAAGGTAGCGGCCGGGACGATCATGTTTGACGCGCACACGCCATGCGCTGGATTCCCGCTGGTGCTCTCCGGGACGATCAAGGTGCTCCAGCGATACCCGAATGGCCGCGAGATGCCGCTTTACCGCGTGAAGCCCGGGGAGAGCTGCCTGCTTTCCGGCAGTTGTCTGCTCGGTCACGCCGAGTACAGTGCGACCGGTATCGCCGATACCGACGTCGAGCTATTGATTGTCCCGCCAAGCGATTTCCATGCGCTGATTGCGAGTGATGAAGCGTTTCGCAATCATGTATTCAGCCTGTTTGGAGAGCGACTGGCCACCCTACTTGCACTGGTCGAGGCGGTTGCCTATCAGAAGCTTGACCAGCGCCTCGCCGAGCTATTGCTGGCGAAGGGCGATCCAGTGCACGCAACGCACCAAGTGCTTGCCGATGAGCTGGGTAGCGTGCGCGAAATAGTGAGCCGGCTCCTGCGCGTATTCGAGGATAAAGGCTGGGTGGACTTGGCCAGAGAGAAGATCCGCATCATCGATCCGGCCGCACTGACGGCGCTCGCGCGTGCCTGAGACGCAACGGCTGGCAAGAGTGGCGCCTTGTGCGCTTGCTCGCGTTCCTCGCGCGCGGCAGCGCCGTGCTCTCACGTGCTGCGGCCTTGTTGCCTGGCGCTCTGTTCTTCCCGCCGCAGCATGCCGACCAGCGCTTTGAGCAGATCGGTCTCGGTGATGATGCCGAGCAGCTTGCGCGATGGATCGACCACCGGCAGCCCGCCGATCTTGCGCTCCATCATCAGCATCGCCGCATCGACCACCGGAGTCGTTTCGCCAACGGTCACGACCTCGCGGGTCATGATACGCGCTACGTCGACCGGCGAGCTGAGGTAGTGGTCCGCGGCGACGAGAAGATCGCGCTCGGCGACGATCCCGGTGAGCGCTCCCCCTGTATCTACCACCGGTAGCCGGCGGATCCGATGCTTTTGCATCAGCCCCAACGCGCTCTTGAAGTCGGTGTCCTCGGCAATGGTGATCGGCGGGGCGCTCATGTGCTTGCGAACATTCATCCGGAGTCCTTTCGATCGAGTGCGCGGGCCTCGCGCTTCAGCGCGTGATTGCCTTTGGCGCTCGCGCTTCGCGCGAGATCTGGCGCCGGAGCGCGGCATAGCGTTCCTCCCCGTTCTTGCCGAACAGGGGATCGTCGAAGTGCCGTATGGTGGCATCGATCGCCGCCCAGTCCCTGTCGCGCAGCAGCTTGGCCGCCAGAGGAAGGATCGCCGTTTCTTCCCTTTCCATGTGGCTGCGGAACTCCGCAACGTAGGCCCGGCCGGGCACCTCGACGTGCTCGCGCGCCGTGATCGACCCGTTGACGATGTCGTCGAGAGCATGAACCAGTGCGGCCCCAAATTCCTTCAGATGCACGTGCTGCTCGGTCAGCTCGTCGACGACCGGGCGGGCGTTTACCTCGCGCTCGCTGATCCTCGCAAAGGCCAGATCTTCCTTGGGATGATGCAACACGTCGGGGTAATGCGTCATGTAGAACATGATGTCCAGCATCAATTCGTAGTCGGGCGACCCTCCCTTGTGAAAGAGGTCGAGCTCGCCCTCCAGAAGGTCGAGCAGTGTCGCGAAATTGGCGTGCTCCGCGTGCCAGAGGGCGATCGAGTCAGACATGGATACCTCGCTATTGAAATACTTCGGCGCGCCGCATCAGCTCGGGCAAGTCCGGTTCGTTCGGGTCGCGCGGCTTGCCCGGATGGATGATCGATACCTGGCAACTCTCGGCCGCCTCGACCAGCTGCGCAAAGGTGCCGGCCGTTATGTCCGCGATGTACGCCTGCTTGTTTTCGTTGTACGCGAACAGCTTGTCGTTGATACCGGTGCACTCGTTGCAGCTCGTGCAGCGCGGCGTCTCAATATACGCTTCGTCGGACGGCTTTTCGGCTTCCGGCTCCGGACCCGCAGTCGGCGCGGCTGCGGTCGCCACGGCCGGTGCAGTTACTCCGACATCGGTCGCGGGCTGCGCGCGCTCGTCGCGCGCCTTGCGCTCATGGGCGAGCAGGCGCTCGGCGTGCGAGTTGTGGACGCCGCCAAGTTCCTGGAGGCTGTGCCACATCTCGCGGCAGCGGCGCGCTTCGCGTAGCAGCTTCTCGTCGACGATGACCTTCTGCAACGTGTCGTCGCGTCCCACCATCAGGAGGCAGGGGATATTTTCCAGCGACGCCGCACCGTCGCGCGCAAGACATTCCCCTGCCGGGATCATGTTCGCGGCCCAAGCGGCTCGCAGCACGCGCGCAAAGTACCGCGCGTAACGCCGATCGCAGGCGACGAAATCGACCGGCGTAAAGGCGAGGTCCTGCGCGACCTTTTGATGCGCCTCGTCTTCGTACGCAAAGCTGCGCACCGGCCAGTCGACATCGATGTCGGCGTTGGCCTGCAAATCGAAACGCGATGCCCAATCCGAGCCGGCCGACGGGTCATAGTTGAAGGCCGGGAAGACGCGCGAGTCCATTGCCGCCGCGGCGCACAGATAGGGTGGTAACTCGGCGGTCGTCCCGGTCGCGCCGGAGAATACGCTGAACAGTGCGGGCCCCGGATAGGTGAGCCCGTTGCGCAAATGTCCGCGAAACTGAAACAGGTTCGAGCTTGCCGATTGCAACACATAGACGTCGCCGAGACCGATCGCCATGTGCGTGAGCTGGCGGCTGCGCAGGCCGAATCTGAGATGGCCGCTGCCGGGCGGGGATTCGTCCAGAATATCGTCGGTCTGCACCAGAATCTTCATCGGCAGGCCGGCAGACAGGATCTCCGTCAGTTTGGAAGTCTCGACCGCGTCGAGCTGCTGCGCGTTCACGCATACCAGGTAATCGGGGAACAGCGCGCGGTCCCCCGGTTCCGGCCCGTCGGCTCCGTAGGTCTCGAAGAATGCAGCATGCCGTGTCTCGCGAAATTCGCCGGCGATCTCGAGCTCCGCCACCGCCATGGCCCGCGCGACCTCAGTGAGCTGCAGCAGTCGCTCGCGGTACGCGGCCAGCGCGTCGGCGCAACTCTGGAACACGAACGAGTACGCCGATTCGTCGTCGCCCGCAGTGCCCATGCGCGAATAGAACCGCTGCGACTCGAGAACCGACAGCAGCGCACGGATCCGCGTCCGGCGGCTTTCCGGCAAGGTCGTCTCCGGCGCGGCCTTGGTGAGCAGGCGCGACATCGCGTCAAAGTCGAACAAGTCGGCGTGCAAGTCGCCGATCGACGCCTTGAGGCTTTCCGCGCTCCGCCCTGCGTCCGAGCGGTTGAAGTCCGCGCGGAGGATGTCGGAAAGCTTCTGAATCAAGCGCGCGACGGTGTCGCGGAACCGCGCTGCCTTCGCATCCTGCACGACGCGCCACGCATGCGCGACGAGACGGGCGGGCAGTGCGGCATTGCAATCGAGCAGCGCACCGTCGAACTTGAGGGCGCGTCGAGCCCGGGCGAGACTGTCGCGCAGCAATTCGTCGTCGCGCACGCCGAGCCGCTCCGCGGCCATGTCCCAGAGCGTCGACAACGATCCTTCGGCGCCTTCGGCAAGCAGCACCCTGAGCTGCCTCTCGAGACGCAGCACGTGCCGCGTCACCCGCGCGGCATCATCGCCCCGGGCGATGTCCTGCAGCAGACGATCGACGAGGCCGGAAAGGGCTTGCACCCGGTCGCCGTCGGCACCGCGGTCGACTAAAACGAGCGGAAAGTCGTAGCGCAGCGCCGTGAGATCGCGGTAGCGCGCGAGCAGCGCGGGCCGCAGCGCGAGGGAGTCAACGGCCTCGAGGCCGGCAGCGGGCCTTCTGCCCGTCAGATGAAACGCGACCTGCGACTGAAGTTCGGCTTCCATGAGCATGTTCTTAGACCTCAGGCCGTGCGGCGCAGGCCGCCGTCCGATCCCTGCGGCCATACGGTGAATTTGTCGAATTCGGCTTCGAGCCCCGCCTTGATGCGCGCGGTGGTTCGCAATTCGCCCGTCCCGCGCAGATCCTCGTAGCAGGGAACGTCCGGATTCCGGTACAAGATGCCGACCGGAATGGGGTCAACGCTGGACGCGACGACGCGCGCGCGATCGAGGTCGGCGGGATCGTGCAGCTCCTGGTTCTTGTAGACCTTGGCGAGGCTCGGAGAAACCGTAAGACCCCGCTCGTGGTGCAACAACTTGACCTTCAGCGGGTCGTGCAGCCACGGCTCGAGCAGCGTTGGCAACCACTCGGGGCAGCGCTGGACGATGCGCACGAACGAGAGTCCCTTGTGGTGAAACGCCGCCTTGACGATGTCGTAGAGGAGCTCCGGAATCCAGTCGACGGTCTGGGCGACGAACGAGACGTTCTGCACGCCGAGCGTGACGGTCAGCGGGTTGAGCGCCTCGAGATAAGACCCGCGCGGAGTCGTGTTGCTCTTCAGGCCCTTCGGCGAGGTCGGCGACGCCTGCATCTTGGTCAAGCCATAGATCTGGTTGTCGTGCAGGAACACCGTCAGGTTCATGTTGTAGCGGATCGCGTGAATCCAATGTGCGGCGCCGATGCTGCAGCAATCGCCGTCTCCGGTGTTGACGAATACGTTGAGATCCGGACGCGCCATCCGCACGCCTTCCGCGACCGGCAGTGCGCGGCCGTGGATGCCGTGGAAACCGTAGGTCTTCATGTAGTGCGGGAAGCGGCTCGAGCAGCCGATGCCCGACACGAACACGGTCTTCTCCGGGCGCAACTGCTCGTCGCGGCAAAGGCGCTGGACCGCGGCGAGAATCGCGTTGTCGCCGCAGCCGCTGCACCAGCGGGGCACGCCGCTCTGATAGTCCTCGAGCTCGTGGCGCTCCTCGTAGAGCCTGATCATGCATTCGGTAGCTGCAGTCGTCATTGTCATTGCCTCAAGGTCGCGACTTTTTCGCGAATTACCCGGCACACCGTCCCGGGATTGATCGGCGCTCCGCGCACCTGGCTCCAGCAGTCGACGTCGACCAGATACCGCGCGCGCAGCAGCATCGCCAGCGCCGAGTAGCGGCGATTGGTCTCGTCGATGATTTCGTCTTCGGGCCGATCGCTCCAGTTGCCTTCGATCGTCATCACCTTGCGGAAGCGACTCATAGCCTCCTTGATGCCCGGCGGCAGGGGCTGCAGAAATCGCAGGTGCATCGACGCAACCTTCATCCCTTCGGAACGTGCGCGCTCGACCGCTTCCTCGATGGTTCCCTTGGTGCTGCCCCAGCCGATGAGTAGCAGATCGCCTTCGTCGTCTCCGAACAGCGGTGGAGCCTGCAGCGTCCTCGCCAGCGCGGCGAGCTTGAGGCTGCGCGAGCGCAGGCTCTGCTCGTTGCTGTCGGCATCGTAGGCGACATGGCTCAACCGGTCGTGAGCGAGGCCGGTGACGGTGTGCATGCCGTTGGGTTGGCCCGGGATAAAGCGGCGCGCGAGACCGGTCGTCGCGTCCCAGTCGTACGGCTTGGCACCGGCAGGCAGGGGACTCTGGTCGAGCGGCGGCGCGACCCAGGAGTCGCTGAACTGCGGCCGCGGAAAAGGCGTCTGCGACGTCGCCAGATTGGCGTCCGAGAGCACGACCACCACCATATTGAACGTCTCGGCAATCCTGCGCGCGGTGATGATCGAGTAGAAACAATCCTCGATCGTCGCCGCCGCCAGCACGACTTTCGGCGCGTCGCCGTGGCTGCCGAACATCGCCGTCAGCAGGTCGCCCTGCTCGGCCTTCGTCGGCTGCCCCGTCGACGGCCCGCCGCGCTGGACGTTGACCACCACCAGCGGAATCTCCGCCATCACCGCGAGCCCGATCGCCTCCTGCTTGAGCGAATAGCCGGGTCCGGAAGTGATCGTGACTGTGCACTTGCTCGCATAGGATGCGCCGATCGCGAACGCGCATGCCGCGATCTCGTCCTCGGCCTGGTGCACGACACCGCCCACCTTCTCGAAGACATCGGAGAGATAGTGCGACGCGGAAGTGGCCGGCGTGATGGGATACATCGCGCAGATTTCCATGCCCGAAGCGAGCACGCCGAGCGCCAGCGCCGTGTTGCCGTTGACGACGATCTGTGCCTCGGCGGCGCGGACCGCCGGGATCGAATACTTGAAATCGAGGTTGGCTTCCGCCCAGGCGTAGCCGGCGTCCAGCAGCGCCACGTTGGACTTGACCACCCCGGCGGCCTTCTTGCCGAACGTGAGCGCGATCTGCTCGCGCGCGAACTGCAGCTCCAGGCTGTAAAGACTGCACAGCATGCCCAGCGCGAACATGTTCTTCCCGCGCCGCGCGTCGGCGACGATGGCGCGGCATTCGCGCTCCATCGGCACCTCGTACACGTTGTAGCCAGAGGCGACGAGCCGCTCATAGGTTTCGGTATACGAGTCCGCGATCTTCGGGTCGGCATCGTCGCGCCACATGCTCTCCAGAAGGATGATGCAGCCGGGCTTCAACTCGCCGGCGTGGACCCGGCCGAGCAGAACCTGCTCGTTGAACGCCACCACCAGATCGGTCTCATCGCCGCCGTTGGTTACCTTGCGCGACCCCAGCCGGATGCGGTTGCCGCTGGCGCCGGCGACGCTGCGCGCCGGCGGACGTATTTCGGCCGGAATGATCTCGACGGTCCACACGCCGTTGCCCATGCGCGCCGCGATTGCCCCCAGCGCCTGGCCGCAGCGTTGCGCGCCCTCGCCCGAATCGCTGATCACTTCGATGACGTGCTGGTTCAGCGTCGTCGCAGTCTTCGTGTCCCGCGTCTCTCGTACTTGGCGTGACTGCTTCGCGACGGTCTTCTCGATGGTGATTTCGCTCATGGCCTTGGCTCGTGGTCGGTGGAGCGCGCCCGCGTCGTGGGCTCGGCTACGCCACGCGGATGCGCACGAAATTGTTTTCCCGGACGTCGATGCCGAAGCATCGGCCGGGGCCGCCGGTGGCCTCGCCGACGTAAGGCGCATCGGCGTCGCGCAGGCCGAGGTACGCTTTCATGTTGCGCGCCGCCTTGCGGCCGGCGCCCATCGCCTCGATCACGGTGGCGGCACCGGTCACGATGTCGCCGCCGGCGAAGACACCAGCCACAGAGGTCGCAAGATCCGCATCGGTGTCGATGTAGCCGCGCTTGTTGAGCTTCAGCTTCGACGTTTGTCCCATGATCGGATTCGCGTTCGTTCCGATCGCAAACACGACCAGATCGACGTCGAGGTCGTGCTCGCTGTCCGCGATGGCGACGGGGCGCCGCCGTCCCGAATCGTCGGGTTCGCCCAGCTCCATGCGAACGCAGCGCATGCCGCGCACGTCGCCCTTGCCGTCGCCGAGGATTTCGACTGGATTGGTGAGCCAGTGGAATTCGACCCCTTCCTCTTCGGCATGGTGGACTTCTTCGCTGCGCGCCGGACACTCGGTGCGACTGCGGCGATAGACGCAATAGACCTTCTCGGCGCCGAGCCGGAGGCACACGCGCATCGCGTCCATCGCCGTATTGCCGGCGCCGACGACGGCCACGCGCTGGCCGAGCGGGAGCGGCGTGTCGTAATTCGGGAACTCCTTCGCGCGCATCAGGTTGCAGCGCGTCAGGAGCTCGTTCGCTGAAAGCACGCCGTTGAGCGAGTCGCCGGGAATGCCGAGCATCGCCGGGTAGCCTGCTCCGGTGCCGATGAAGACCGCGTGGAATCCCATTTCGTCGATCATCTGCTCGATCGTGAACAGGCGCCCGACCAGCGTGTTGCATTCGAATTTGACGCCCAGCTTGGAGAGGTTACGGATCTCGGCGTCGACCACCTCGTTGGGGAGGCGGAAATCGGGGATACCGTACTTGAGCACGCCGCCCGCCTGGTGAAATGCCTCGTACACCGTAACGTCGCAGCCGGCCTTGACCATGTCGGCGGCGCAGGCCATCCCGGCCGGACCGGAGCCGACGATGCCGACCTTGAAGCCGTTGGGCTCGATGTAGGGCAGATTGGTCCAGCCTTCGGCGATGGCGCGATCGCCCACGAAACGCTCGAGGCGGCCGATCGCCACCGGCTCCAGCGTCTGGCCGACTGTGCACACGCCTTCGCACTGGCTTTCCTGCGGGCACACGCGGCCGCACACCGCCGGCAGCAGGTTGGTCGCGGCGATCACGTCATACGCGGCGCGGAAATCCTTCTGACCGATCTTCTCGATGAAGCCGGGGATGTCGATCCCCACCGGGCAGCCGCGTACGCAGGGCTGATCCGGACAAAGCAGGCAACGCTCGGATTCGACAAGCGCGTCCTCCTGTGCGTAGCCGCGGGACACTTCCGAAAAATTCTTCACCCGTTCCGCGGGCGCCTGCTCGCGCACTGGAGTTCGCTGTTGCGGAATGGTGCGGATGGTCCGTTTCTTCGCCACCTAACCTCCCAAGACTTCGTCGTAGGGATCGGGCAGCTCGAGCGGATCGGCCGGCGGATTCCCCGAGGCGCGGTCGGACATCTGCGAGGCGAGCGCTCCAAGCGTCGGCTCCGTCTTCATCCGGCAGCTTTCCGACCAGCGCTCGCGCGCGGCCTTCTCTTCTTTGGCGAAGCGCCGCAGCCTCGAGATCAAGTCGTCGAAATCGACCAGGTGTCCATCGAAATCCGGTCCGTCGACGCAGGCGAATTTGACCTGACCGCCGACCTTGACGCGGCACCCGCCGCACATGCCCGTCCCGTCGACCATCAGTGGATTCAGGCTCACGAGGGTCTTGATCTTGTGCGGACGCGTCGCCTCTGCGCATCCGCGCATCATCACCGGCGGGCCGATCGCCACGCACTCGTCGACATCGGGATGCTTCTCGATGGCGCGCTTGATGCCTTCGGTGACGAGACCCTTGATTCCGCTCGAGCCGTCGTCGGTGCAGACGATGAGCTCGTCGCAACACTGGTGGAACTTGTCCGCCCAGAACATCAGGTCCTTGTTGCGGAATCCGAGGACCCCGATCACGTAAGCGCCGTTCTCCTTGAACGCGCGTGCCTGAAGAAAGATCGGCGCAACGCCCAGGCCCCCGCCGACGCAGATCACCTTCTTGGCGCCGCTGACCGGACTGGGGATGCCCATCGGACCGACGACGGCGTGCAGCGCGGCCCCGACCTTGCAGAGCTGCTGCATTTCCTTCGTCGTCTTGCCGACCGCCTGGATGACGAGGGTTATCGTTCCCTTGTCGCGGTCGAAGTCTGCAATCGTGAGCGGGATGCGCTCGCCATGCTCATGTGCCATGACGATCACGAACTGACCGGCGCGTGCAACCCGGGCCATCAGCGGATGCCGGATCTCGAGCATATACGTTACGTCCGAGAAATCCTCGCGCGCAACGATCTCGAAAGCTGACATCGCCACCTGACCTCCAATTGCCCTGACCGGTCCCAGGTGTTCGTGGTGCCGCCGCCGAGGCCTCTTCACCACGCAAGACCGGACCACGGTCATGGCACGATCATCCTACGATAGAGCCCCGCAGGCGACCAGCGCTCAGGCCTTGGATTCTTTGATCTGCATCACAATTTGCGGAAAAGAATGTGCCCGCGACCTCAATTGCCCCCGCCTTGACGTCGCCAGAGCGTGTGAACAACCGAGCGGCACGTACTACAGCGCATCACGGGGAGGGCGGACCTGGTTCGCCGCTTTGACCTCGTGCGTTCTAAGCCGCGGGCAGCATGAGCGCGACAATCCACGCCGATCGAGAAAGACCGAGTCTCGATTTCCGGAAGATGGGCTCCTTGCGGTCGGATGCCTCTCAGCTCGGCGCCATGCCCTGCCCGTCGGCTCCTTGCTGAATTCAATTCATTGAGAAGCCTGATTAGCTGATGCGCGATGGTCCACGTCGATGTTGACAGCGCCATTTCCTTACGCTATTGTAAGATTAATAGATAAATGAAAGATGCCATGGCCACGGCAACGCTGACCAGCAAGGGTCAAATCACCATCCCGATGAAAGTGCGGCGAAAACTCGGCCTCGACGCGGGCGACCGCGTCGAGTTTGTCGAGCTTGCTCCCGGGGAATTTGCGCTCAAAGCAGCGACGGAAGATGTCCGCTCGCTCAAAGGAATGATTCGCCGACCCGTATCGCCTGTCTCAATCGACGCAATGAACGCCGCGGTCAAGCGTCGCGGGGCCAGCCGGTGATTGGTCTCGATACCAACGTCCTCGTTCGTTACATTGCGCAGGATGATCGTCGGCAAGCCGCTAAAGCGACTCACGTCATCGAAGACGAATGCAGCGAGACGCGCCCTGGCTTCGTCGCGGCGATCGTGCTAGCTGAGCTCATGTGGGTCCTCGAGAGCTGCTACGGAAGCGCTAAGGCCGAGATCGTCGCCGTGCTACAGCGAATCTTACGGACCAAGCAACTCGTGGTACAGGACGCGGAGACGATTTGGAAGGCCGTGCGCTTGTTTGAGGCAAACAAAGCGGATTTCGCCGACTGTCTAATCGAACGCACAGGCGCTGCTCACGAGTGCGAATACACTTCCACGTTCGACAAGCACGCCGCAAGTACCGGCATGCGCTTGATCGAATGACGGAGGCAGTCGGCTCCGTCGGCCGAAGGTCGTCGCCGCTCCAATCGCTTACCACTGCTTCCGAATTCCGATGCCAACGCCGTGGGGCAGAACCTCAAGGAAGAACGGATTGTCGCGCGAGTGCGCGTAATAGCCGGCTGCGGTGCCTATCGCAAACCCTGCCAGGACGTCGGTTTGCCAGTGGGCCTGCACCTTCACGCGCGCGATCCCATCGTAGAGCGGGAGTGCCTCCAGTGCCAGCGTCCACGGATGGTCGTGCGCGTACTCGAACACGAAAGGCGAGATCGCCGCGCTCACCAGAGTTACTTCGCCGCTCGGGAAGCTGTAATGCCCCGAGCCCTGAAACCATTGATTTGGATCATCGGTCTGTGTCGGCCGCGCGCGGGTGAAGATGTGCTTTGCCGCTTCGCTCGTCACAGCCCCGAGCACCGAAGAATCCACAGCCTGCCAGAACGTGCGCCCGAGGCGTGTTTCGCCGCCTTCCCAGGCAGCGCCCCCGAGCACAACGGCGATAGAGCCGTACTCAAGCGCTTGTTGGATGTTGCGATTCCAGATACCGCTGTCGTCAAACGTTACCTTGTGGTCGATCCCGCCCGCGGTCGCGCTCGGGACCCATCCACAACAGAGCATCAGCGCTGTGCATGCAACCCATCGATTCCGAGACATGACGATCTCCCAATCGATTACGGTGTGCAATCAACTTACCGAGTTGTTGAAGCGGTCACCGAAAGGCTATTCTTTGCTGCACAGGTTGTCAGTCAGCAGATAGTAAGGAACGGTCTCAGAAGCCAGGAGCGGCATGAGCGTGATAATCCACGCCGATCGCGAGAGACCGCGTGCCTCTTCCGGGAAGGGCGCCACCTCGCGGTTGGTGGTCCCTCAGCTCGGCGCCATGCCCTTGTCCGTCAGCTCCTTGATCGCAGTCTGGTTCTTCGACAGATGCGATAAACCCATACCGCGCAACACATTCGGTGCCTTAGTGAATTGAATGTTGGCGTATCCGACGATCTCGATTCGATTGCCCCACGGGTCCAGGAAATCGAGAAACGGGCCGGGCAGAGGCTTGACGCCTGCGTCGGCCAATGCCGCGCGGACGGCCTCCTTGTCATCGACGACCAGCCCAAAATGACGGCCATCGTCGGCGGGCTGGGTACGGCCCTTCTGGAGCGCAATGAACTGGTCACCCAGGTCGATGAACGCTGCTGAAGCGCTCCTGCTTCGAAGTTCGAAGTCGAAAATGCGACTGTAGAAAGCCAGCGCAGCGTCAATGTCACCGACCTCCAGAGCTACATGATTGAAGCCCACGGCACGCGCTTTCTTTGATTTAGGCATGGAGATCTCCGGTTACTTGCAAAAAACTAATGTCGTGATTCGCGCGGCGTGATGTGCAAGGTGAGTTGACGATCGCGTCTCAACACGGCGATATCGACGGGCTCGCCGATGCGAGCGTCGGTGAGCAGGCGCTGCAAGTCGTCAACCGATGTGACCGCCGCGTCGCCAAAGGAGACGATGATGTCTCCCTCGTGCACGCCTGCGGCGGCGGCGGGCGAGCCTTTTTCCACCGTGCTGACCCGGATGCCCGACTCGTGCGCGAGCGCGAAGTGGCGCACCATGCGGCGCCCGATCGGCGTGTCTTGACCGCCCACGCCGACATAGGCACGACGCACGCGTCCTTCCCGGATCAGTGCGATGGCAACGCGCTCCGCGGTGTTCGAGGCGATTGCGAAGCAAATACCTTGCGCAGGAAGAATCACCGCCGTGTTCACGCCGATAACACCGCCCGTGGAGTCGACCAGCGGTCCGCCGGAATTGCCCGGATTGAGCGGCGCGTCGGTCTGGATGATGTTGTCGAGCAGGCGCCCCGTCTGCCCTCGCATCGACCGACCCAGGGCGCTGACGATGCCCGCGGTGACGGTGTGCTGAAATCCGTACGGACTGCCGATGGCGACCGCGATCTGCCCAACGCGCAGGTTCGATGAGTCGGCGAGCCGAACGTAAGGAAGGCCCGCCGCTCCGATCTTGATGACCGCCAGATCGGAGTCGGGATCGTCGCCCACCAGCGCCGCGGCGGCAACGCGGCCGTCGGGCAGGGTGACTTCAAGGGCACTCGCACCGCCGGCGACGTGGCTGTTGGTTACCATGTACCCGTCAGGCGTGATGATGAATCCCGAGCCCGAACCCGCTCGCGTGCCGCGATCGCGCGCACCGCGTTCGACGCGAACGTGGGCCACAGCGGGAGCGACCTGGGCGACAACGCCGGTGACGGCGCTGGAATACGCATCG
>DASXBW010000034.1:0-1851 GCA_036491495.1 Casimicrobiaceae bacterium | reverse complement strand
CGAGTGGCACAGAACAGTCCGGTCACCCACTGCAGCTTGGCGCGACGACGCCAGCGCTGGGTGCTAACCCATCTTATTCGCCAGAGGACGCCTGAGAGGCTGGCGAGCGTGGTGTAAAACGCTGATGCGGCGTAGGATTCGGTTGCGAAGCCAACCCCATCACCTTCAACCGCGAACGCCACGCCCGCCATGACCGACGATACGATTCTGCCATTCTCGTTTCCAGCCGTTCACGCCAAGAAAGTTACAGCTGCCTTCGATGGTGGGCGCCTAACCTCGAATGGGGGCGTGATGCTTCTGGCGATGGCCGAGCGGCGTCTCGGTTTGGCCAACAAGTTGGCCCGGGTGTTCCCGGATCGGCGCGACCCGACGCGGGTCGTGCACAGCCTCGTCGATATGTTCCGCGCTCGCATGTTCGCGATCTGCTGCGGCTACGAGGACGCCGACGACCTCGATCATCTGCGGTCCGATCCCGCATTCAAGCTGGCCTGCGGACGGCTGCCGGACAGCGGTCGCGATCTGTGTTCGCAACCGACGCTGTCGCGGCTGGAGAATGCTCCGCGCTTGCGCGACGTGATCCGACTGACCTACACTTTGGTCGACGCATGGATGGATAGCTACCCGTGCGAGCCGGCATCCGTCACGCTCGACATCGACGATACCTGCGATGTCGTTCACGGCCATCAGCAGCTCTCACTGTTCAACGCTCATTATGACGAGCGCTGCTTCCTGCCGATCCATGTCTACGACACCGAGAAGAGCCGGCCCGTGGCGGTCGTGCTGCGGCCCGGCAAGACGCCGGGCGGCGTCGAGGTGCGTGCCCATCTGCGCCGCCTGGTACGGCATATCCGGACGCGGTGGCACAAGACGCGAATTACGTTGCGTGGCGACGGGCACTATGCTCGGCCGGAGGCGATGACATGGTGCGAGAACAACGGCATCGACTACATCTTCGGCCTGTCTGGCACCAAGCCTCTCGCCAGAAAAGTCGACGAGGTCGCCGACGATATCCGCACCCGACGCGCCATCGAGAACCTGCCTGTTCTGCGCGGCTATACCGAGACGCGCCACAAGGCAAAGTCCTGGGATCGCGAACGGCGCACCGTCGCCCGTATTGAGACGACGATGCTCGGCCTCGACATCCGCTTCGTCGTCACCAGCCTCAATGTCGGCTCGGCGGAGTGGATCTACGACAGCCTGTATTGCGCGCGCGGCCAAGCCGAGAATTTGATCAAGCTGCATAAGACACAGCTCGCCTCCGATCGCACGAGCTGCCGTTCGGCGCTCGCCAATCAAGTCCGTCTCGTTCTCCACACCGCGGCTTATTGGTTGATGCTGACTGTGCGCGACGCCATTCCCAAAGCCCGCGAATTGGCCACTGCCGAGTTCGCGACGCTGCGTCTTCGTCTCTTGAAAATCGCCGCACGTGTCGTCGAGACTACCAGCCGCATTCGCCTTGCGTTCGCCGCGGCATGTCCCGAAGCCGACCTCTTCCGCAGCTTGCCCGGCGCGTTGCTTCCGCTCGGTCCCTGATCGGCGGGGCGTGTGCCCCCGTTCGCCCAATCCATCCCTCAAGCGCGTTGCAACGTACCGGTCGTCAGGCGGTGAAAAGCCGAAGGCAATCCTGTGCGCTTCGTCAGAGGAGATCTGCGGCCGCATCAATCGGACTCAACAACCGCACTCTCACGAATAGGACGGGTTAGACAGTGGGAGTTGGGATACTCGCCGCCCCCGCGCTCCTGACCTTTGGCATAGCAGGTCGCGGTCGGCAGCCGCTGGCCAGCTACAAGAGGCGGCGCGCAACCTTGTCTGCAACTACACATTTTGAACGCAAGCAATGACGTCGAGATT
>DASXBW010000033.1:0-3577 GCA_036491495.1 Casimicrobiaceae bacterium | reverse complement strand
GTTCGCGACGGCTTACCAGTTCTACGAGTTTGGCGCCAGCACCGTCGCGATTCAGTCGGGCAACAACGACCAAGAGCTGAGCGCGGTCGGCAATCTTGCACCGATTCCCGAGCCCGAGACGTACGCGTTGCTGCTCGCAGGGCTGGGCGCCATCGGGTTCATGGGGCGTTGGCGCGGCAAGAAACTGTAGCCGTCTGCGAACGCAATAATGCCCCGCCGCGACGGGGCCCCTTTGTTTTTGGGATCGGCCCGGGGGAAAGGGCGAGCTCAAGGAATTCGAGGCTTCGCGGCGGCTGCGCCGATCCGCGCGCGGCCGATGGTCCACGACCGCATCGCCGGCTTCGGGCGAGGCCTCATCCCCAGGCTGCCGCCAACGTGGGCAAGACCAGGGTCCGAAACATGTCGTCTCCTTCCCTGGGCGACAAGCGAGGATGGCTTTCCAGCCACCAATTCAGCACCAGGGTGAACGTCGAGGCGAGATACCGCGCGAGCAGGTCGGGGGACATTTGCGCCGTGGGTTTGCGTCGCCCGTGCAAGTGATTGCTGACGCTATCGGCGATCCAGTCGACGAGCACCAATCGGAGGTGCTCGTGAAGGACCGCACGACCTCTCGTACCCATCGAATCGCTTTCTACGCCGCGGTGCTGATGAATATGCTCGAAGACGGGAAGGCTGAACGCGATGATGGCCTACCGGTTCGTCGGTGGCGTCACGTGGGACCGACGAATCGGGCGAAGCATGTCGCGTGCGGCGCTCGCGAGCAATGCGTCCTTGTCCCTGAAGTGCATGTAGAACGTCGATCTTCCGACGTTGGCGCGGCCCAGGATTTCCTTTACCGAGATGTCGTCGTAGCTCTTCTCGCGGATGAGCGATGCCAGGGCCTGCTGCAGTTGGCCCCGCGTCCTCTCAATCCGCCGGTCTTGGACGACTCGCTCTCGTTCCGCCATGCCTTCGGCGCCGAAATTGGGCGAAGAGCTCCCGGACAAAGGCCACGAGATGTCCGATTCGGGACAAGTCGATGCTCGCCGTTCTTCAACCCATCGCCCGTTCAGCCTACTCTAGAAATCGAACGAAAGTCAGCTTCTTGCCATTGTCGATCTCTGAGGAGGCCACATGAACGGCGGCGCAACCCCGCGTCCTCGCGGCGCGATCCTGCATGCGGCGGCGCGCTACGACGCCCAGGTCTGGTTGTTCACGCTCGGCCGAGAGCGGGCGTTTCGAAGGAAGATCCTGAGCCTCGCGCACCTGGAAGCAGGCGAAGCCGTGCTCGACGTGGGGTGCGGGACCGGAAGCCTAGCCATCGAAGCGAAGCGACAGGTCGGGTCGAGCGGCCCGGTGCACGGCATCGATGCGTCGCCGGAGATGCTCGCCAGGGCGGACAAGAAGGCGCAAAGGGCCGGGCTCGAGATCCATTTCGCAAGTGCGCCCGCGCAGGCGCTGCCCTTTGCAGACGGGCGATTCGACACTGTTCTGGTCACCCTTGTGCTTCATCACCTGCCTCGCAGTTCGCGCGAGCAGTGCGCGTGCGAGATGCGGAGGGTCCTGAAGCCGGGCGGACGCGTGCTTGCGGTCGATTTCGGCCACTCGGCACTGGAGTCCGGCGGCTTTCTGAAGCACTTTCATCGCCACGGACACGTCAAGTCCGCCGATTTGCTCGCCCTCCTGAGCGATGCGGGTTTGAGAGTCATCGACAGTGGCCCAGTCGGAGTTGGAAATCTGCAGTTCGTTCTCGCCTCGACTCGGTTCGGGAGCTGATGCCATGAAGGGACGCGCTCGTACGCTCGCGCACATCGCCTTGATCGCCGCAGCGGTCATCGCGCTCATCATCGGGCACGGATTCTTCCTCTACTACGCGGCCTCGCTTGTCGCCCTGTCAGCGGTCGGCGTGTTCGGCATCGTTGTTCTTCTTGTGCTCAAGCACCTGGGGATGCTCGGTGCGCTGGTCAAATCTGGAGCGCGTGGTGGCAAGACGTCGAGCAAGAGCAGACGCGACAGTTGACTCCTGCCGATCGTCACCGCGTCCCGATCTCCTTCGCACCGGCCGCCTGAGAGTCTGCTGCAGTGCGGCTGCTTGGAGTTGGTGGAGGACTGCTTCGGGTCGGAAGCTGCGGCTTAGATAACAAGACAAGGGACTATCAAGCCACTGATCGTTGTTTGAAGTCGGCGTCACCCATCGGCCCAAGAGCCGACGGTCGGCGACAAGGACGTCGTCAGGCCTTGAGCCGCCAGCCCGTCCGCACTATCCACGTTGAGATTGCGAGCGCCACAATGAAGAATGTCGACGTCATGGCGAAGCTGATGCCGACTGACACCTCGGACTTGTCGAAGAAGCTCCAGCGAAAGCCGCTGATGAGGTAGACGGAAGGGTTGAGCAGCGAGAGCTTCTGCCAGATCGGCGGCAGCATGCTGATGGAATAGAACGGACCGCCGAGGAAGGTGAGCGGCATCACGATCAGCATCGGGATCAGCTGCAACTTCTCGAAGCCGTCGGCCCAGATGCCGATGATGAAGCCGAAGAGGCTGAAGGTGACGGCCGTGAGCACGAGGAAGAGCAGCATCGTCAGCGGATGCGCGACATGCAAGGGCACGAAAAAGCTGGCCGTGCCGAGGATGATGAGTCCGACGAGCACGGACTTGGTCGCCGCCGCGCCGACGTAGCCGACGACGATCTCAAGGTGCGAGATCGGCGCCGAGAGCAGCTCGTAGATCGTACCCGTGAACTTTGGAAAGTAGATTCCGAACGACGCGTTGGCGATGCTCTGCGTCAGCACCGACAACATGATCAGCCCGGGGACGATGAACGCGCCGTAGGTGACCTCGCCGATACGCTCGATGCGCGAGCCGATCGCCGCGCCGAAGACGACGAAGTAGAGCGCCGTCGAGAGAACGGGCGAGATGATGCTTTGCGTCACGGTGCGCCAGGTCCGCGCCATCTCGAAGCGATAGATCGCGCTGACGGCGTGGGTGTTCATGCGTCCTCCCGGACGAGGTTGACGAAGATGTCCTCGAGCGAGCTTTGCGTCGTCTCGAGGTCCTTGACCCGCAGGCCCGCGTCGCGCATCGCTTCAAGCAGGGTCGGGACGGCGTCGTGCGAGGCGCCCGGGTCATAGACGTAGGTGATCTCGTTGCCGCCTGCGCCGAGCGTCAGGCCGCGCGCAGCCAGCGCCGGCGGCATCTGTGCCAGCGTCGGCTCGATGCGCAGCGTCAGGCGCTTCTTGCCGAGCTTGTTCATAAGCGTCACCTTGTCCTCGACGAGGATGATCTGCCCGTGCCGGATCACGCCCACGCGGTCGGCCATGTCCTCGGCCTCGTCGATATAGTGCGTCGTCAGCACGATCGTCACGCCCTGCTCGCGCAAACCGCGCACGAGCTGCCACATGTCCTTGCGCAATGCGACGTCGACGCCGGCCGTCGGCTCGTCGAGGAAGAGCACGCGGGGCTCGTGCGAGAGCGCCTTGGCAATCATCACTCGCCGCTTCATGCCGCCAGAGAGCGTCATGATCTTGTTGTCTTTCTTATCCCAGAGCGAGAGGTCTCTGAGGGTCTTCTCGATGTGCGCCGGGTTCGCCGCCTTGCC
>DASXBW010000032.1:0-59873 GCA_036491495.1 Casimicrobiaceae bacterium | reverse complement strand
AGCAGCGCCTCGTAGGCTGTGAGCGCCTGCGCGAGCTTGCCGTCACGGTGCAGCTCGAAGGCACGCTCGAATGCGACGCCGGAATCGGTCGTCACGCCGGTTGCGGGCGCTGGGCACGCAACCGTCGCACCTGCAGCGTGGCCGCAATGAATAGCGCCGCGGCCACTACCTGCCAGCCGCGTCGGCATTCGGCAACACGCACGCTCCCAGGGACAAGCGTGTGGTTGTCTCGGCGGCGCCGGGAATCAGATGGAACAGGAAAAGTACTGCGCAGCTGACGGTCTGGACATAAGGCGATCCCGGTCCAAACAGGTTGGAATACCCTGTTGCGCCCCCGACCCCTAGGACAACCAGCGTGACCATGTCTGATGCATTGGGCTCGCCAAAGCCGCCGTGTCGATAGGATCTGTTTGTAGCGGACCAAAGCAATCGGTCCGGCAGCCACGGCAATTAGACTGATGGCGGTACGAAGCAGGCCCAGTAGCATCGGACCAAACATATTCGCCTCCGGTCAAGCAACGGTCGAGATTGACCGAGTGGTGAAGAGTTGCCAAATGGACACGTCTAGGAAATGTTAGCTTTAGGACGACTATCGAATTCCCACAACGTAGAATTATAACAATCAATAGCTTAGCGGCGGTAACAAATCGGGGTTAGCCTAAAGTTGAGCTGGTCTTCGTGTTGCAAATATGCCAAACGATGCCGCTGGGCAGGGTTGCCGGGCACACCCGCCGGCAGTGCGTGGCAACCCCAGGCAGGCCGTACGCTGCGACGAGCCCGGCGGTGAGCACGGCAAGCGTAGCAGCGATAGAATGAGTTACGTCAACTTGTAGCTGTAGTCGTGTCGGAAGGAGGCGCCACGTGAGAGCTTCGGCTTGCTTGGTGTTTTCGCTGCTCCTCGCTGCATGCGCGACCACCTCAGTTACCAAGGCGCCTGAGGGGCTGTTCAACGATCGACTGTTTCTAGCCCCGTCCGAGCGCATTAGCGCCGATGATGTGTTCGCGCCCAGCGACGCGATGAAGCAGTACCTCGCCACCGAGATCGCCGGCCAGGCGCGCATCAAGGGTCGCCGGCAGGGACTGGTCGATGCCCTTTACGCCAAGGACGAGCTGCGCCTCGATTACGATTCGGCGCGGACCCTAAACGCCGCGCAGGCGTTCGCCACCCGTTCCGGAAACTGTCTATCCCTGGTCATCATGACGGCCGCTTTCGCCAAGCAACTGGCTCTGCCCATCCGCTACCAGAGCGCCTATCTGGACGAAACCTGGAGTCGCGACGGCGATATTTATTTCTTCAGCGGCCACGTCAACATCAGTTTGGGCAGGAGACCGCTTGACCCCGAGTTTCAACTTTACAACGGGACCGACTGGTCGACGATCGATTTCCGATCACCCTATGAGATCCGTGGCCTGCGCACGCGCGACGTCGCAGAGCAAACCATCGTCGCCATGTACATGAACAACCGCGCGGCCGAAGCGCTCGCTCATGGGCAGCTCGATGACGGCTACGCGTGGGCGCGCGCCGCGATCACGCAAGACCCGGAATTCTTGAGTTCCTACAACACGCTCGGGGTTATTTATCAGCGTCATCGAAACTTGGACGAAGCAGAGAGGGTGCTCGCCTTTGCGCTCCAGCGCGACCCGGCCAATACTCACGTGATGTCGAATCTGGCAACGGTGCTGAGCGACCTAGGCCGCGTGGCGGAGGCAAGAATACTGACCGACAAGCTTGAACGGATGGACCCCAATCCACCCTTTGCCTTCTTCGCCCGCGGTCTGCAGGCCATGCGCGAGCGGAACTTCGCAGCCGCAAGAGATCTCTTCGCCAAGGAGGTCGAGCGCGCGCCCTACTATCATGAATTCCACTTTTGGCTTGCAGCCGCCTACGTCGGCCTCAGACAAGGGGAGGAGGCACGCAAGGAGTTGGAGCAGGCCATCGAGACCAGCACGTCTCCCAACGACCGCGATCGCTACGCCACGGCACTCGAGCGCATCAAGACGCACCCGGTGCAGTAGCCTTTGCGGACGTCGGACCGGCCGCGGGCCGCTTCGGCTTGATCGGCAGGCAACCTGTGCGGCCGGCCAAGCGGTGGTTCCTCGTACTTCCGTCGACCCGAAACGAGTGAGTGGTGACAGCGCGGGAGCCATTGCGCCGGAAGCGGATCCTGCCGGCGGCCACCACTCGTCGCCTAGCGCCAAGCATCAACCCGGCACCTGCGGCATGTGGCGTAGCGTGCCGGCAACGCTTCCGGCGATAATCGCAGGTTTTCACCGCGCATCGCGGCGCCGCGATGTTGCATTGTGCATCGCGTGGCCGTCGCCGGTCTGATACGCCGCGCCTCCGACGACGTTCTGAACGCCGCACAGAAACCAGACGGCGAACAGGATTTCTATCGATACGAACCGGAC
Source organism: Casimicrobiaceae bacterium (assembly GCA_036491495.1). Taxonomy (GTDB): domain Bacteria; phylum Pseudomonadota; class Gammaproteobacteria; order Burkholderiales; family Casimicrobiaceae; genus PALSA-1003. Next base: position 57,464 of record DASXBW010000032.1, on the reverse strand, counting down.
CACGCCGCGATTGGGATCGCCCGAAAGGCTAGACCACGCCCGAGGTAGGCGACGATGACTTCGCCAACGCTCGACGCCTCAATCGCGCGATAATTCGCCCTTCAGCCCCTTTCCATCAACGCGCGCGATTTTTCGCGCTCAAGATCACGATGACCGATTCTCTCCTTGCCGACTTCAGGCAACTCGATTGCACCGCTGACTTCTGGTCGCTGCGCATGGTCGACGAGCGCGCCGAGAACTATTGCGTGCGCAAGAATGTTCCTCAGCCTCCGTCCATGTCACTCGACCGCGGCGCGATGCTCACCGTCTACGCGGGCAGCGGGTACGGATACGCCGCCACCAGCGACCTGTCGCGCGCTGGCCTGCAAGCCGCGCTCGACCGCGCAGCGGCGTGGGCGCGGACCAGCGCCCCACGCTCGCTCATTGATTCCACAACCTTGCCCAGACCGGCTTTGCGGGGGGGCTACGCCTCCCCGGAGGCAAATGCAAAGCCTTGGTCGCGCCGTGAGTGGTATGAAGTACTCGCGGAGGAGTCGCGCGCGGCGGGGTGCGATTCGCGGATCGTCGACTGGGAGGCAAGCGTCGAGACCCGAACCGCGGAACACGTCTATCTCACCAGCGAAGGCGGCGAGGTCAGCCAGCGCTTTCGCTTCGTCATGCCGAATCTGACCGTCACCGCGCACGCTAACGGAGATACCCAGATGCGCACGCTGAACGGCTACCGCGGCCTTGCGCAGCAGGGCGGCGAGGCGATGCTCGAGCGTTTCGGCTATGTCGGCAGCGGAGCCCGCGTCGCCGACCAGGCGCTGCAGCTTCTCGCCGCGCCGAACTGCCCGCAGGGTGTCATGGACGCGCTGCTGCTGGCCGACCAGATGGTGCTTCAAATCCACGAGTCGATCGGCCATCCTCTCGAGCTCGATCGCATTCTCGGCGACGAGCGCAATTTCGCCGGAACGAGCTTTGTAACGCTCGACATGTTCGGCAGCTACCGCTACGGGTCCGACCTCCTGAACGTGACATTCGACCCGACAAGGCCCGAGGAGCTTGCGAGCTATGCCTTCGACGATGAGGGCACCCGCGCCGAGCGCGCGTATCTGATCCGCAACGGCATCCTCGAGCGCCCCCTTGGCGGTGCGATTTCGCAGACGCGTGCCGGCGTCGCCGGGGTGGCGAACGCCCGCGCCGACGGCTGGAACCGGCCGCCGATCGATCGCATGGCCAACCTGAACATTGAGCCGGGTGACTCGACGCTCGGGCAAATGATCGCCGGCATCGACCATGGTGTGCTGATGAGCACCAACAGCTCGTGGTCGATCGACGATTCGCGCAATAAATTCCAGTTCGGTTGTGAGTGGGGCCAGCTGATCGAGGGTGGCAAGCTCACCACCGTGGTCAAGAATCCCAACTACCGCGGCATCTCGGCGAACTTCTGGCGCAGCCTCAAACAAGTCGGCGATGAATCGACGCTGGAAGTTCTCGGCACGCCGTACTGCGGCAAGGGCGAGCCTTCGCAACTGATCCGTGTCGGACACGCCTCGCCGGCGGGCGTGTTCGCCGCGGTCGATGTATTCGGGGGCGACGCATGAAGATTCCTCTCCGTCTTTTCACCGGCAAGGGGAACAGATCGTGAACATGGAAACGTATTTCAACGAGCTCGCGTCCCTGCTCGATCGCTCGCTCGCGCCGGGTGAGGTCTACACCTGCACCTTCGATGCCGAGGCATCGGACTTCGTACGCATGAACCACGGCAAGATTCGTCAGCCGGGCAGCGTCCTGCAGCGCTACCTGCGCCTGCATCTGATTCAGGGGCAGCGGCACGCCGAGCAATGCTTCGTGTTGTCGGGCGATCTCGCGCGTGACCGGGTGAGCGTCGCTTCCGCGCTCTCGTGGCTCCGTGACACCCTGGCCGAGCTTCCAGACGATCCGCACCTAAGCTTCGCAACCGACGTCCTGTCGAGCCGCTCGGTGAAGACCGCCAAGCTTCCGGCAGCCGAAGAGGTCATCGCCAGCGTGCTCGATGCCGCGTCGGGATTGGATCTGGTCGGCATCTACGCCGCGGGGCCGGTGTACCGGGGCTTCGCGAACTCGCTTGGTCAACGCAATTGGCACCAAGTGACGAGCTTCAATTTGCAGTGGAGTCTCTACCACCGCGCGGACAAGGCGGTGAAGACGGCTTATGGGGGATTCGATTGGTCGGCCGGGGCGTTCGAGGCCAAGATGCACGATGCCCGCGAACGGCTCGCGCTGCTGGCGGTGCCCGCGAGGTCGTTAGAACCGGGAAGCTACCGGGCCTATCTCACTCCGTCGGCGATGGAGGAGATCGCCGGAATGCTCTGTTGGGGCGGCTTCTCGGGCCGCGCGCTCGCGACCCGTCAGAGCTGCCTGTTCCGGGTCCAGGACGGCGAAGCCGCGTTCGACCCTTCGATCGGATTCACCGAGAACACCGCCGATGGCGTAGCGCCGGCGTTTCAAGGCGAGGGTTTCACGCGTCCGCCTGCGGTGCCGCTGGTTCGCGAGGGACAGCTTGTCGGTTCCCTGGTGAGTCCGCGCACGGCAAAGGAATATGCCCTCGCGACCAATGGCGCCAATGCAGCGGAGATGCCCGAGTCGCTCGACATGGCCGGCGGCGAACTCAGCGCTTCCCATGCGCTGGCGGCGCTCGACAGCGGACTCTATATCGGCAATCTCTGGTATCTGAATTTCTCCGATCGGTCGGCGTGCCGCATGACCGGCATGACGCGCTTCGCCTCGTTCTGGGTGGAGCACGGCAAAATCGTCGCGCCGGTCAATGTCATGCGGTTCGACGACAGCCTCTTTCGTCTGCTCGGCGATCGCCTGGTCGGCCTCACATCCGAGCGCGAACTAGTGGTGGATGCCAACAGCTATCGTTCGCGCAACGTGGGCAGTATGCGGCTGCCCGGCGCGGTCGTGAGCGAAATGGCGTTTACGCTCTAATCCGAGAAAACCTAAGGCCTCGCGTTTGTTTGCGCAGTACAAGCGTGCATAACACCCGCATCCTTCATACCGTCATTCCCGCGCAAGCGGGAATCCAAGTGTCTTCTTAATCGGACGCAAAATGGATCCCCGCTTGCGCGGGGATGACGGGCGTTTTTCGGAAGCAATCACCCTTCGGAATTGGCGGTAGCGTTTCCAGGAGGGGCGGTGGCGCCCAACGCCGTAGGCGCGCTTCGACAACTGCCGTATCAATTCCCATGATGCCAGCCCTTGGGGATCGACGACAGCAGCTTCTGAGTGTAAGCCTGCTTCGGATGCCGGTAGATGTCGTCGGAGTTGGCGATCTCGACGATTGCACCCTGATTCATGACCATGATCTCGTCGGAAATGTATTTGACGACCGCGAGATCGTGCGAAATGAAGATGTACGACAGGTGATACTCGTCCTGCAGGTCTGAGAGCAGGTTCAGCACCTGCGCCTGCACCGACACATCGAGCGCCGACACCGACTCGTCGCAGATCAGAATGTCCGGCTTGAGCGTCAGGCAGCGTGCGATCGCAATGCGCTGGCGCTGGCCGCCCGAGAACTCATGCGGGTATTTGTAGAACGAGACCTCGGGCAATCCCACCTTGTGCAGCATTTCGAACGCAAGATCGGTCCTCTCCTGCGCCGAGGTGCCGATGCCGTGAATGGTCATCGGCTCGGTCAGGGTCTGGCCGACGATCATGCGCGGGTTCAAGGACGCGTACGGATTCTGAAAGATGATCTGGATCCGGCGTTTGTAATCCATGAACTGCCGTGCGGACATCGAAAGGATGTCCTTGCCCTCGAACAAGGCCTCGCCCGTCGATGCCTCATGCAGCCGCATCAACGTCAGGCCAACGGTGGTCTTGCCCGAGCCCGATTCGCCGACCAGCCCCAGCGTTTTGCCTTTCGGCAGCTTGAACGAGACATCCTTCACCGCCTCGAACTTACGCCGCCCGAACAAGCCTTCGCGCGAGTAGAAATCCTTTCCCAGGTGGCGAACGTCGAGGATGATGGGATCGGCGGTATCGATGCCGCGCTTGCGCTCGTTGAGATGCAAGGCGTGACCGTCGCCGGTCATGAAATCTTCGATGACCGGCAGCCGGACCGGACGACGATCCAGACGCGGCCGGCATAGCAAAAGCGCCTTGGTATAGGCGTCCTGCGGATTTTCGAACACCGATTTCGCCGGTCCCTGCTCGCGAATCTCGCCATTGCGCATGACCACGACGTAATCGGCGATTTCGCCCACCACGGCCAGATCGTGAGTGATGAACAGCACCGACATCTGGTGCCGCTTCTGCAGGTCGCGGATCAGGTCGAGGATCTGCTTCTGGATCGTGACGTCCAGCGCGGTCGTCGGCTCATCGGCGATGAGGAGCTTCGGCTCGCAGGCGATCGCCATGGCAATCATCACCCGTTGCTGCTGTCCGCCAGACATCTGCGACGGATAGGCGTTGATCTTGAACTCGGGATCCGGAATGCCGACTTCGGCGAGCAATGCGAGCGCGCGCTTCCTGGCATCGGACGGCGAGAGACCGAGATGCAAGCGCAACACCTCGGTCAACTGGAAACCGACCGTGAACACCGGGTTCAACGATGTCATCGGCTCCTGGAAGATCATCGAGATATCGGCGCCGCGGAGCCGCCGCAACTCGGGCTGATCCAGTTCGAGCAGGTTGCGGCCGCCGTACATGATCTCGCTGCCGAGGAGAACGGTCGCATTTTCCGGTGGCAAAAGGCCAAGGATCGAAAGCGATGTGACCGACTTGCCGCTGCCCGATTCGCCGACCAGAGCGACGGTGGAGTTGGTCGGAATGTCGAAGCTGATGCCTTTCACCGCTTCGAAGGCAGTGTGCTTGTCCAGGCGGAAGTTGACCCGCAGGTTGCGGACCGAGAGGAGAGTTTCCATCTTGTTGTGGAGATCCTTCGCTGGGCTCTAGGACCGCATGCCGGTATGCATCCGATTTGGCGTCTGCTCTTGCGTCACTTTAACTTCGGATCGAGCGCGTCGCGCAGCGCGTCGGTGAACAGGCTGAACGCCGTGACCAGCAACGCCATCGCCGTGCCCGCTGCCGCGAGCTGCCACCACTTGCCGAGGATCAGCTCGTTTTGCGCCTCGTTGAGCATCGATCCCCAGGACACGACGTCGACCGGAACGCCGAAACCCAGGAAGGAAAGGATGACTTCGGACTTGATGAAAGCAACCACCAGGATCGAAAGCTGTACCAGCACCACGTGGCTGATGTTCGGGAAGATGTGCACAAACATCCGCCGCGCGTTCGATGCGCCGATCGCATCCGCGGCCTGAACATATTCGCGGCCCTTGTGCTTCAGATATTCGCCGCGGATCAGTCGGAAGCAGCCGGTCCACCCGGTCAGCCCGAGGATCAGGATGATGGTGAACATTCCTTTCTGCTGCAGTACCGCGGCGACGGCGAGAATCAGCAGCAGATATGGTATCGCCGTAAAAACGCTGTAGAACCAGTTGAAAATGTCGTCGAGCCAGCGGCCGTAGTAGCCGGCGATGGCGCCGAACAAGGTGCCGAGAAATGTCGCCACGACCGCCGCGGCCAAACCGACAAAGATCGAGGTCTCGGAGCCCTTGACGACCTTCTTGAGCACGTCCCGGCCCCACTTGTCGCCGCCGAAAGGCAGCGTTGCCGCGCGTGCTTCGACCGCTTCGGCTTTCGAGCCCTTGGCGCGAATATCGGCCATGACGTCGGCCAGGGGATCGACACTCACCGAGTCGGCGGAAGGGACGCCGCCGGTGTCGGCTTTCTGCGTTTGCCCGCGCGTTTCGCCACGAATCGCGGCCAGCGCGTCGGCCAACGGATCCTCGACCGGAAGCTCGGTCGGCGCCTCGCTTTCGGCGCTGGTCGCCGATGAGGCAGTCGGCTCGACCGCGTTGCCGGGAGTCTCGGCGTCGGCACCGACGAACGACGGCGGCGCGTAGTTGACGCCGACTTCCCTTGACCAGTCCTTCGCGATCAGCCCGGTGCCTGAAAGCACCATGAGCAGCAAAAACGCGGCGACGATGGCGAGCGAGACCATCGCCACCCCATCGGCCCTCAAGCGTCGCCAGGCGAGCGCCCAGAGTCCCGGGGAAACGGCGTGCGGCTTGTCGTAGGGCATCGCCAATCTCCTACTTGAGCTGCACGCGCGGGTCGACCGCCTTGTACATCAGGTCAGCGAGCAGCGTGAAAATCATCGTGGCCACGGCAACGTAGACGGTGATCGCCTTGATCACCGGAAAGTCGCTCCGCTCGACCGCGAGGATCACTTCGCGGCCGATGCCGGGAATCGAGAAAAAACGCTCGATCAGAAAGGCGCCGATAAGCAATCCCGGAAGCTGTGCCATGACGTGGGTGATGATCGGAATCGAAGCATTGCGCAGCACATGCACCCACATGATCCGGTTTTCGGACAATCCCTTGGCGCGCGCCGTGCGGACATAATCGGCGTTGATCTCGTCGAGCACGAAAGTGCGGAACAGCCTCAGGTCGGGCGCGATGCTGACGACGAGCCCGATGAGTATCGGCAGCGACGCATAGACAACGAGGTTTTGCCAGAAGCTGTCGCCCCAACCCTGCACCGGGAACCAGCCAAGCTTGTAGGCGAAGAAGTACTGGAAGACGATGATGTAGACGAGGATCGATATCGACAGGCCGACCGTGCAGACGATCATCACCGCGCGGTCGGTCAGCGAGCCTCTCACATAGGCGACGCCCAGCGCCAGACCGATCGCCACCAGTGTGCTGATGATCAATAGCGGAACCAGCACCGTCAGCGACGGGCCCAGACGCGTCGCCATGATGTGCGAGACCGCCTCGTTGGTGCTCCAGCTCGCGCCAAAGTCGGCCGTGAGCACCTGCTTGATGAAAATTCCCAGCTGTACGATGTAGGGCTGATCGACGCCGAGCTGCCGGCGAATGTTTTCGATCTGCTCGGCGCTGGAGATTTTGCCCGCGAGCACGTAGGCCGGATCGCCGCCGACCCAGTTGAAAAGAATGAACACCAGCAGAATCACGCCGAGCAAGGTCGGGATCATCTGCCACAGCCGCCTGACGATATAGGCTGTCATCGTTCCTCCTTCAAGACGCGCCGCCGACGTCTACCGATCGTCGTCCCCGCTTTAGTGACCAAAATGAGCAACGAGAACGCCGGTTCTTTGTTCGTCACTTCAATGCGCCGTCATCGTACTGCCGCGCGTGCCTGTGATTTCGGCCAGGAAGGTGGCATTGGACGGTTCGCGGCCAAGGAACTCGCGAACCATCTGCGCCGCCTTCTTCTGGCTGCCCTGCGCCAGTATCGTGCGCCGGAAGCGACGCCCGACTGCGGGATCCATCAAGTTGTCCCCATAGGCCGACAACATGTCGAGCGCGAGCACTTCGGACCACATGTAACCGTAGTAGCCCGCAGCATAGCCGCTGATGCTGTGCTCGAACGCGTCCGGAAACTGCGTGCCCGGAACGTGACCCAGCGGAGTTTCGCCTTCCATCGTATCCCATAGCGCGAGCGGATCGGCGCTCATCGCTCCGCTCGTCGCCATATCGTACGCCGCATAGAGATGCTGCCGCGAATAGCGCAGCCCCGAGCCATAGAGGCGCGCGGCGGAAAGCCGCTGAAGCAGGTCATCATCCGCCGCAGGTTCATGTGGGTTGTGAGTTTATTTGTCAATGCAGCTTCCTGCTGTTGTCGACATCGACATAAATCCAGTCCGCGAGCAGGATCGGATGCTTACGGTAACCAATCACCGCCGGCTGCACCAGCATGTTCCGGACCCGGGAATCGTGGAGCTTCATAACGCCATTGACTTCGACCATACGCCACAGCTGCCGATAGAGCTGGCTGCGCTCGGGCGATGCCGGCATAACCCGGGTTTTTTCGTAAAGACGGTCCCACTCGGCCATCTGGAAGCACGCATTGTTGTTCTGGCGGCTGTTGGGTCCATAAAAGAGCTGCATAAAATCGTCGCCGTCCGGATAGTCGGCGATCCAGGAAGCGGTGCGTGAGAGAAGCTGGCACGCCCGTTCCAGCTTAAGTTGCTCCGGAAACTTGTTCTTGTCGACGTGGATGCGTATGCCGATTTTTTCCACCGACTTCTGCCACAGTTCGTCCAGTTCGCGGTCGCGCGTCGTCGGCGTGGAGGAATATCGCCACACCAGCGATTTGCCGTTGGGCCAGGTTCGATAGCCGTTGCTGCCTTTCTTGAAGCCGAAATAGTCGAGGAGCTTGTTGGCCAGCGCAGGATCGTAGGGAATGCTGGTGCGATAGGTGGGATCGTGCCCCACGACGTCGGGCGGAACGGGATACTGCGCCTCGATTGCCTGGTTCTTGCGTATCACCCGGATGAGCTCGGCATTGTCGAAGGACATCAGGATTGCGCGCCGCAACGCGATCTTTTCCTTGCTGAAGCCGCCGAATTCCGGATCGGTGGTGTTGAAATACGTGTAATTGATGTCCGGATCGACGATGCGACTTAAGCTCACGCCCTGCTTCGTCAGTTCCGCGCTGAGCTTGTCGTCAGGGAGCGCGACCTGGGAGAACTGCTCGCGCATGTACAGAACGTCCAATTCGTCTTTTTGAAACGCGAGCCACGACGCCTGCTGCTCTTCGATGATGTTGATCTCGATCCGTCCGATCTGCGGCACGATCTTGCCCTTCATGGCAGCCGCGATCTCGATGTCCCGGGGATCGCTGCCGACTTCGGATTGCCATACGACGCGGTGAAAATCAGGGTTGGCTTCGAGGACGATCTTGTTCGAGCGCTTCCATTCCTTGAGCCGATAGGGGCCGGTCCCGACCGGGTGCCCGTTGGTGTCCTCGGCGTAGGCGTCAATGACCTCTCGCGAAACCGCGCCGTAATTCGGCATGGCCATGATGTACCCGAAGTTGTAATCGGACTCCTTGAGCTTGATCTGCAGCGTGTACCTGTCGAGCGCCTGGAGCCCGTCGACCTTGGTGTCGTAGCTCATCCTGCCGCTTTTTTCGGCGTCTTTCTTGAGCTCCTCGAGTCCCACGATGCCGTCGATGAAGCTTTCGTACGGCGACTTGTTGACCGGGTCTTTGAAACGCTTGATCGAGTAGACGTAGTCATCGGCGGTAAGCTCGCGCTTCTTGCCCTTGAATGCCGCGTCGTCGGCAAAGTAAACGCCCTTGCGGATCTTGAAGACATAGGTCCTGGCCCGATCGCTCACCACCGGCATCGATTCCGCCGCGCGGGGAACGAGCTTTGCCGGACGCGCCAGATAGTCGTAGGTCAAGAGCGGCTCGAATATCGCCTCGTTGACCGTTTGCGAATAGTAATCCTGAACCTTGACCGGATCGAAACCGGTCTCGGCAACGTAGAACTCGATGCGGAGCACCTTGTTCGGATCCGCCGCATGAGCGCATACGCACGCCAGCGCCATGGCAACCCACACGCCACTGGATGACGTCCGACGCACGCTGACGACTCCCAAGGCAAGGCGCGATGGTACACCGGCGCGAGGCCGGCTTCGTCCGTTGCGGCCGGGATCGGCGCTCATCGTTGCGGCTCGACGTCGATATAAGCCCACTCGGCGTGCAGGATCGGATGCTTCTTGTACGCCTTCACCGTCGGCTGGATCAGCATCGTGCGCAGGCGCGAGACGCCCAACTTCCACACCGTGTCCGCCTCCAGCCGCCGGTTCATCTCCCGGTAGATCGCATTGCGTTCGGCCGAGTCCGGCAACTTCTGCGAGGCAAGATACATCCGGTCGAATTCCGGCGAGCTGTAGCAGGCATAATTGCTTTGCCCGATGTTGGCGCTGGACAGGAGCTGCATGAAGTTGTCGGCGTCCGGATAGTCGGCGATCCACGCCGCGCTGGCCATCATCGGCTGGCATTGGCGCGCCATCTTCAGAAGGTCGGCGAACTTGGTCGTGACCGTCTCCATGCGCAAGCCGATTCGCTTGAGCGACTTCGACCAAAGATCGTCGAGATCGCGCGCCTCGCTGTCACCGGACCGCGACCAGCGTTTGATCACCAGCGGCGCACCGTCGGGCAGGGTTCTGAAGCCGTCCGGGCCGCGGCGGTAGCCGAACTTGTCCAGCAAGGCGTTCGCCGCCGCGGGATCGAACGCGATGCCGCTCTTGTAGCTCGGCGCGAACCCCGCAATGCCCTGCGGAATCGGCGACTGCACCTCGACCGCCTGATCCCTGCGCACGACGCGAATTTCCTCCGCCGTGTCGTACGCCATCGCGATGGCCCGACGGAGCGCTATCTTTTCCCTGGCGAAGCCGCCGAGCACCGGGTCGCGCATGTTGAAAAAAGTGTAGGTGATCTCCGGATCGATAAGCTGATTGATGGTCACGCCACGCGAAGCGAGTTCGGGCGAGAGCTTGTTGCCGGGCATCGCAATCGGGGCGAAGGTGCCCGGGAGAAGAAGTATGTCCAGCTCGCCGCGCTGAAAAGCCAGCCAGCGCGATTGCTCTTCCTCGATGACGCTGATCTCGATCCTGCCGACGACCGGCATCTTTCTGCCCTTCATCACCGCGACGATTTCCTTGTCACCCGGATCGTTCCCCGGCTGGAACGACCAGACGAAGCCGTGATAGCTGGGATTGGCCTCGAGCGAAATCGTCGACGCGCGCGCCCATCGGGTCAGCATGTACGGCCCGCTGCCGACCGGATGGGCGTTGCTGTCCTCGCCGTAGGCGTCGATCACTTCGCGCGCCACGATCGACATCGCCGGCATTGCAAGAATGTAGGTGAAGTTATAGTCGGTGCGTGTCAGTCGGATTCGGAGGGTGTATCTGTCGACGACTTCGAGGCCCGGGATCTTGGCGTCATAGTCGAGCGTCGTGGCCGCCGTCCTGGCTTTGAGTGCCAGCTCGTCCAGACCCACGATCTTGCCGTCCACCAACCACTGCCAGTACGAACGGTTCTTCGGATCCATATGCCGCTTGATGCTGTAGGCGACGTCCTCGGCGGTCAGTTCGCGCTTTGCGCCCTTGAACGCGGGATCGGGCGCGAAGTAGGCGCCCTTGCGGATGCGAAACAGGTACGTCTTGCCGTTGTCGCTGATCTGCGGCATGCCCTCGGCGGCTTCGGGCACCAGCTTCGGTGGCCGCGCAAGATAGTCGTAAGTCAGCAGGCGCTCGAACACCGCCTCGATGACCGTGTTGGAGTAGTAGTCGGTTACCCTGCCCGGATCGAAGCCGGTTTCCGCGGCGCGAAATTCCCAATGCAGCACTTTGTCTCGATCGGCGGCCGGCGCGGGAGTTGCGATCGCCAGCGCGGCGCAGATTGCGGCCGCCGCGAGTCGAATCATGCTCCGGCTCGATCAGTTCGGACGCGCATCGGGGTCGATGTCCAAATACTGGAATACCGCGGTCGTGATCGGGTGGTAGCGATAGCCTTTGATCCTGGGTGAGACAAGCACATTGCGGTACCGTGTGACGCCAAGCCGCTGCACCCCGTCGACTTCCAGTTGGCGCGTCATCAAGTCGAACAACCTGTCACGCTCAGGAGAGTTTGGCATGCTCTTGATCTGCTCGTAGAGCTTGTCGAACGCCGGCGATCGATAACACGCGTGGTTGCTCTGATGCGTGTTCGGCCCGTAATAGAGCTGCATGAAGTTCTCGCCGTCCGGATAGTCCGAGTGCCACGCCGAACCCCACATTGCGAGGTGGCAGGCTTCCGCCGCCTTGATGTTGTCCGAAAAAGGACCTTTGCGGCCCTCGAACCTGAGCCCGATGACGTCGAGTGATTTTTTCCACAGCTCGTCGTACTCCCGGTTAATCGCCTGGGGCTCGGACGTGAGCACGACAGTCAGACGTGACCCATCCGGATTGTCGCGAAAGCCGTCGGCGCCACGTTTGTAGCCGAAATAGTCGAGCAGCTTGTTGGCAAGCGGGGGATCGTACCGGTTGATCCTCCGGTACTTCGGGTCGTATCCCACCACGCCCGGCGGCACCGGACTCTGCAGTGCCATAGCCTGGTTCTTGCGGATGACGCGAATTTCCTCGCCGAGGTCGTAGGCCATGATCATCGCGCGCCGGAGCGCGATCCTTTCCTTGCTCATGCCGCCAACAACTGGGTCTTCCATGTTGAAGAAGGTATACGTCATTTCGGTCTCGACGCTTCGATCCAGCGTGATGCCGCGCGCCGCGAGATCGGGCGCAAGCTTGTTCTGCGGAATCGCGACCGGAGCGAAGGATCCGAAACGGTCGATATAGTCGATCTGTCCCTTCTGGAAGGCGAGCCAGCGCGATTGCTCCTCGGCGATGACGCTGATTTCGACGCGACCTATTTGCGGTATCCGCTTGCCTTTCATCGCCGCGACCGCGGCCCTGTCGCGCGGATCGTCGGAGCCGGCGAAGTCCCAGATGACCTCGCGATAGTCCGGATTCGCATCGAGAATCATCTTGGATTTGCGTACCCAGCTGGTCAGGATATAGGCTCCGGTCCCGATCGGATGCGCGTTGGTATCGTCGGCGTAGGTCTCGATCACCTCACGCGCGACCGCCGACATGGCCGGCATGGCCATGATGTAGGCGAAGTTGTAATCGGTTTCCTTGAGGTGAACGCGTAGCGTGTAGCGATCGACCAACTCGAGCCCTCGCACTGCCGCGTCGTAGTCGAACCGGCCCGCCTTGACGGCTTTTGCGGACAATTCGTCGAGACCGATGATTTTTCCGTCGATCAGGAAGCGCCAGGGGGAGCGGTTCTTCGGATCCATGAACCGCTTGATCGAGTAAGCGTAGTCCGCGGCGGTCAACTCGCGGCGCTTGCCTTTGAACGCGGGGTCTGGATGAAAGTAGATGCCCTTGCGGACATGGAACAGGTACGTCTTGCCGTTGTCGCCGACCTCCGGCAGCGACTCCGCCGTCTTCGCAACCAGCTTCGCGGGCCGCGCCAGATAATCGTAGGTCAGCAGCGTCTCGAAAACCTGCTCCATGACCTGGCTCGAATAGTTGTCGGTCACCCTGACAGGATCGAAACCGGTTTCCTCGATCTCGAACGCGACACGCAGAACCTTGTTCGGATCCGCGGCCTGCGCATCCGGGAGCGCGGAAAAGAACCAACAGCAGCACAATCCGGCGATGCCGCGAGCGAGCAGGATTCGGGGACCGAGCATTGTTTCGCATCTGAAATTGAACGGCGCGTAATGTAACATTTCCCGACTTTTCTGACCGCAGGGCCGCGTTTGAGCAACCGGCCGCCGACCCGCGGCGTGCTTCGTTCCGTCAACCATACGGTCGCGACCACCAATGACCAAGCCCATTTATTGGAACGAGGCGACTGCCGAGCTTTCGCGGCGCGATCGCGTATTGAGGCGCCTCATTCGTTCCTACCCCGACATTCACCTGAAACGGCGCAGCGATGCCTTCACGACGCTGGCGCGCGCAATCGTCGGACAGCAGATTTCGGTCAAGGCTGCCGACGCGATCTGGGGGCGCTTCGCGGCGCTGGTTTCGTGTGCGTCCTTGCAATCATTTCCTCGACTCCCGCCGGCGACCGTCGCAACCACTGAGCTCATCGCACTGCGCCGCTGCGGCCTGTCGCAGCGCAAGGCCGAGTATCTGACCGACCTGGCGGCTCATTTCGCGTCGGGACGCCTTGACCCGCACCGCTGGAAAGGACTCGACGACGAGGCGCTGATCGAGGCTCTGGTCGACGTAAAGGGCATCGGGCGTTGGACGGCGGAAATGTTCCTCATCTTTCACGAGCTTCGCTCCGACGTACTTCCTGTCGACGATATCGGCCTGCAACGCGCGATAGCGATTCATTTCAACGGCGGCGAATGGTTGCCGCGCGAGGCCATGTTTGCCGTCGCCGACCTATGGCGGCCGTGGCGTTCGGTCGCAACCTGGTACTTGTGGCGAAGCCTCGATCCCATTCCTGTCGAGTATTAGTCTCATAGGGCAGTCTTACGCTCGGGGCCCCTGACCCGGCGGCATGCCGTCAGTACAATGCGCCGATGGCCGCGAACCGAAAGCCGCCCTACGCCGAGCTAACGCCGGACTGCGTGCTCGACGCACTGTCCAGCGTTGGCCTTTCCGGCGACGGTCGGCTGCTGTCGCTTAACAGCTACGAGAATCGCGTCTATCAGGTGTGGCTGGACGACGGTGCCCCCACGGCCGGGCTGCCGGTGCTCGGGTCGTCGGTCGTCGCCAAGTTCTACCGGCCACTGCGATGGAGCGACGCGCAAATCGCCGAAGAGCACGCGTTCGTGTCCGACCTCGCTGCGCTCGAGATACCGGTCGTCGCGCCGTTTCCATTGGCCGGAACCAGCACGCTGGCGTCGTTTCGCGGCTTTCGCTTCGCGGTCTATCCGCGTTGCGGAGGACGCGCTCCCGAGCTCGAGGATCGCTCGACGCTGGAATGGATGGGCCGCTTTATCGGGCGTATCCATCGTGTCGGCGCGGTTGCGCCTTTTGTAGAGCGGCCCGCGCTCGACCTGACAACTTTCGGCGAGGAGCCGCGCGACTGGCTGCTTGCGCACGACTTTATCCCGGCCGACATCGCCGACGCGTGGAAAGGCATAGTCGGGCTGGCGCTGGAGGGCGTCCGGCGCTGTTTCGATAGAGCCGGCGCGGTGCGGACCCTGCGCCTGCACGGCGATTGTCATGCCGGCAATGTCCTCTGGACCGATGCCGGCCCGCATTTCGTCGATTTCGACGATGCCCGGATGGGGCCCGCCATCCAGGATTTGTGGATGCTGCTTTCGGGCGATCGCGGCGACATGCAGCGGCAGTTGCGAGCGATCGTCAGCGGTTACGAAGACTTTCAAGATTTCGACGACCGTGAGCTGTGGCTGATCGAGGCCTTGCGCACGCTGCGACTCATACATTACTCGGCGTGGCTGGCACGCCGCTGGGATGACCCCGCGTTTCCCGCGGCCTTCCCGTGGTTCAACACCCAGCGCTACTGGCAGGACCGTATTCTCGAATTGCGCGAGCAGGTCGCGGCCATGGACGAGTCGGTGTTGGTTCTGTAGAGCCGAATACTTAAGCTTACCCGGTTTTGGTTCTAACGAGGACGCCGTCGACAAGATGCAAGGTGCGGTCGGTGCGTGCCGCAAGATCGGCATCGTGGGTGACGATGACCAGGCTGGTACCGACGCTGCGGTTGAGCTCGAGCATCAGATCGAAGACCTGACCGGCAGTACGGCGATCGAGATTGCCCGTAGGCTCGTCGGCGAGGACGCACGCCGGAGCGGTGACCAGTGCGCGCGCCAGGGCGACGCGCTGGCGCTCGCCACCGGAGAGCTCGCCCGGGCGGTGCAAGGCGCGCGGCGCGAGGCCTACGCGCTCCAGCATTGCGGCCGCGTCGGCATTCGCGCGGCGCTTATGTTCGCGTCGAATGAGGAGCGGCATGGCGACGTTTTCCAGCGCCGAAAACTCCGGCAGCAGGTGATGGAACTGGTAGATGAAGCCCAGCGCGCGATTGCGCACGCGGCCACGCGCGGTTTCGGAGAGGCTTGCCATCGGCGCGCCCTGAACACGAACCTCCCCACCGGTCGGTGCATCGAGCCCGCCCAGCAGATGCAAGAGCGTGCTCTTGCCCGATCCCGACGCGCCGACGATCGCGACCCGCTCGCCGGGCAGGACGGCGAGGTCGACGCCAAGCAGCACCGGAACATCGAGCGGCCCCCCACGATACGTCTTGGTCAGCGCACGGCACTCGAGCACCGGCGTGGCTGTCTCACTCATAGCGTAGTGCCTCCGCCGGATTGACCTTCGCGGCGCGCCAGCTGGGATACAAGGTCGCGAGGAGCGCGAGTGAGAGCGCAATCAGCGCGATCAGCGTGATATCGCCGCGCTGCAGGTCGGAGGGCAGCTCGCTGATGTAATAGATGCTCTTGTCCAGAAACTGGATGCCCAACGTGCGCTCGATGGCCGGCACGACGGTTCCTATATTGAGCGCCAGCGAGACGCCGCCTGCGACTCCGAGAATCGTGCCGACGATCCCGACCAGAGCGCCCTGGATGATGAAAATGGTGAGGATGCTTCCCGGCGATGCGCCCAGCGTACGCAGGATCGCGATGTCGGCCTGCTTGTCGGTCACCACCATCACCTGAGCGGAGACGATATTGAACGCGGCCACGGCCACGATCAGCGTCAGGATGATGAACATGACCCGTTTCTCGATAGCCACGGCGCGGAAAAAATTCGCGTGATTGAGCGTCCAGTCGCGAACCTCGTTATCGATCGGCACGGTGGCCATCAATTCGCGCGCGACCATCGGCGCGGCGAAAAGGTCGTCGAGCTTGAGCCGAACGCCGCTGACTGCGTCAGCCATGCGATAAAGCTTTTGCGCGTCCGCGAGGTGGATCAGAGCGAGCCCGTTGTCGAATTCGAACATGCCGATCTCGAACACGCCCACGACGTGGAAGCTCTTAACCCGTGGCAGCGTGCCCGCGGGCGTCACCGTGCCCTGCGGGATGATCACGACCACCGAGTCGCCGGTGCGCACACCCAGTGCCCGCGCAAGCTCGGCGCCAAGCACGATGCCGAACTCGCCGGCTTTAAGCGCCGAAAGCGAACCGGCGCGCATGTGTGTTCCGATGTCCGCGACGGTGTCTTCGAGCGCCGGATCGACGCCGCGGATCAGCGCTCCGCGATTGGTCTCCCCCGCCGACAGCATCGCCTGGCCGAGCACGTACGGTGCCTCGGCTTTCACCCGCGGGTTGGCCCTCGCCGCGCGGGCGACGGCCTCCCAATGCTCCATGTTCCCGCTCAGCGCACGAATCTCGATGTGTGAAGCGACAGAAAGGATGCGATTGCGCAGCTCATCCTGAAATCCATTCATCACCGAAAGCACGACGATCAGCGCCGCGACGCCGAGCGCGATGCCGGCCATGGAAGTGAAGGCGATGAACGACACAAAACCGTTGCGGCCGGAGCCGCGGCGGGCCCGGGTGTAGCGCAGTCCGACAAATACTTCGTAGGGAGTCAACGGGATCTCTTGGATGGCGGCGCGCCAGTGTGCCACAAGCGGCGGGGGTGCTCTAATATCATCAATCCGCAAAAAGTCTGCCTTCGAATGCCATGCGACTTACGCTGGTCCTCCCGAACCTGCTCGACGCGCCGCCGGCCGCGCTTGCCGCCGTCAACGCCCCGGCACTCGCGCGCCTGTTATTAGGCGCTGAAGCCATCCTTGAACCCGACGGGCCGTTAGCCGTAGCTTGCGCCAACATCGGCATCGCCAAACAAAATGACTGGCCTGTCGCGCCGTGGCTTGCGCGGGCCGCGGGCATCGATCCCGGCAGCCGCTATTGGTTGTGCGCCGTGCCGGTGAGGCTCGACGTCGGCCGGGTCGAAGTTCGCCTTGCCAGCGTGGTCAGCGATCTCGACGCTGCCGAAGGTATTGCGTTGCTGTCGAGCTTGCGCGCGCAGTTTGCGTCCGACGGAATCGAATTCCTCGACGGCGGCCCCGGACGCTGGTGGGTGACGCTCGCAGAGCCTCAGCAACTAGAGACTTCGCCACCGGACGCGGCGCTTGGCAAGCCGCTCATCGCACACCTTCCTCGCGGAGCCGACGCCGCGCGCTGGCGCCGATGGCAAAGCGAAATACAGATGCTGCTCTTCGAGCACCCGGTGAATCGCTTGCGAGAAGAGAGCGGTCAGCTACCAGTCAACGACGTCTGGATGTGGGGCGGCGGCACGCTACGCGCGGCAGACCCCGCTGCACCTATCGCGGCGGTGTTCACGCAGACACCGCTACTTCGGGATCTCGCCCGCGCCGTAGGCGCAAACCCGATGATGGTGCCGTCCTCGTTCGCGGCGTTCCGCGAAGCGCCGCCAGCAGCCTCCGCGCTCGTCTGGCTCGACGCCCTGAACGCGCTCGATCCGCAAGAACAGCTTATCGCGTTCGAAACCAACTGGGCCGCACCGCTCGAACGCGCGCTCGACCAGCGCGAGCTTGAACTGAGGCTGATATTCGCCGGATCCGGAACTGCGCTTGCTTTCACGCCTCATGCCAGCGGCGCGATGCAGCGCCTTCGACGTCGCTGGTCGCCACCGCCGAGCTTGTCGGCGCTGCTCGCCGCGCTTGCCGACGCCTGATGCCGCCGCTAAAGAGTCCCGTTTGAACATCTCCCGTCGCAGCGTGCCCGAAAGTGTCGCCGAGTTACGCGCGGCCGGCATATCCGAGGTTCTTGCGCGCGTCTATGCGGCGCGCGGCGTTTGTTCCACCGCGGAGCTCGATTGCAGCTTCGCGGGCCTTCCTTCGTGGACGGCCCTGAAGGGCATCGACAGCGCGGCGGCACGCCTGGCCGATGCCATCGTGCGCGGCGAGCGGATGCTGATCGTCGCCGACTACGACGCGGACGGCGCTACTGCATGCGCAGTCGGCATGCGCGGGTTGACGGCGATGGGTGGCACCGTCGACTTCCTGGTGCCGAACCGGTTCGAATTCGGCTACGGCCTGACGCCGGAAATTGTCGCCCTCGCGGCGGAGCGGCAGCCGGCGCTGATCATCACCGTCGACAACGGCATCGCCAGCGTCGAGGGCGTTGCCGCCGCGCAGGCTCGGAGCATCGACGTGATGATCACCGACCATCATCTGCCCGGTGATCGGCTACCCGACACCGCATGGATCGTAAACCCGAACCAGCCGGGGTGCGACTATCCCAGCAAGCACCTGGCTGGGGTCGGCGTCATGTTCTACCTATTGATCGCCTTGCGCGCCACGTTGCGCCGCCTCGGGCGGTTCGCGACCGGCGCCGAGCCGAACCTTGCCGCATTGCTCGACCTGGTGGCGCTGGGCACCGTCGCCGACGTCGTCCGGCTCGACCGCGTCAATCGCATCCTGGTCGAGCAGGGCCTGCGACGCATCCGTGCCGGTCGCATGCAGCCCGGGGTAGCAGCACTATTCGCGGTGGGCGGGCGCGATCCGCGATGCGCAACGACCTACGACCTTGGCTTTGTTGCAGGCCCGCGTATCAATGCCGCTGGCCGACTCTCGGACATGTCGATCGGCATCGCCTGCCTCATCACCGACGACGCCGCAACCGCGCAGCGCCTGGCATCCCAGCTCGATCGCCTGAATCGGGAGCGGCGTGACATCGAAGCCACCATGCAGGACGAGGCGCTCGCCGCGCTCGATGCACCGGTCGACGTCGAAGCGTGCACGTTATGCCTTTATCGGCGGGAATGGCATCAAGGCGTGGTCGGCGTCGTTGCGTCGCGGCTCAAGGATCGCTATCACCGTCCGGTGATCGTGTTTGCGCAAGCTGGAAACGGCGAGCTTCGCGGTTCCGGGCGCGCCATCGCCGGCTTTCATCTGCGCGACGCACTGGATCTGGTGGCCAAGCGTGCGCCGGGAATGATCATCCGCTTCGGCGGTCATGCCTTCGCCGCCGGGCTGTCGCTTCCGGAAGCCGAGCTGGCCCGCTTCAGCGAGGAGTTCGAAAGCGTCGCACGCGAGTGGCTGACCGCGGCTCAATTGGAACGACGAATCGAAACCGACGGCGCTCTGTCGGTGGACGAGCTCACGCTCGATCTGGCGCGGGATTTTTCAACGAACGTGTGGGGTCAGGGGTTTCCGCGACCTACCTTCGACAACGAATTCAAGGTCACGGCGCAACGACCGGTCGGAGGCAAGCACTTGAGCTTGGCGCTCACTTTGGGTGACAAGGATTTCGAGGCGATCCTATTCAATCGAACCGACGCCCTGCCCCGACGTATCCGGGCCGCGTACTGGCCCGATGTCCATCGTTACCAGGGGCTCGTTTCTTTGCAGCTGGTGGTCGAGCATTGGGAGCCACTGTGATCGCGCGTCTTAGCTCCAAATGTGCGGCAATTCGTCGCAGCCAGCGGTGCCCACTCAACGAAAGATGTTGTTGATTACAGATCGAATTTTTCCAAACTCGATTGACGGGGGCCGCGACAACTGCGGCCCTTTTTCATATTGTGCGTCGCAGCGAAGGCGCGTAGACTCGCCGCGGTGCAACAGGGCGGTCGACCCTGCGGGGGGCAGCTACGAAAATGCGGAACAAAAATGCGGCTTAAAGGCAAGGTTTCGATCATTACCGGCGGCGGTCAGGGCATCGGACGAGCGACCGCGGTCAAATTCGCCAAAGAAGGAGCCAAGGTCGCCGTCTGCGACATCAACGTCACCGCGGCCGAGGAAACGGCGAAGCAGATCACCGACGCGGCAGGCGAAGCCATCCACTTCCGCATCGATGTCACCGACAAGGAAACCATCGCCAGAATGGTCGAAGGCGTGATGGCCAAATGGGGCCGCATCGATACCCTGGTCAACAACGCGGGCATCGTCCAGGATGCGCAGTTCAAGAAGATGACCGACGAGCAGTTCGACCAGGTGATCGACGTCAATCTCAAGGGTGTCTACAACTGCACCAAGGCCGTGGTCGATATCATGCTCGAGCAGAATTCGGGCTGCATCCTCAATGCTTCCTCGATCGTGGGTATCTACGGCAACTTCGGCCAGACCAATTATGCGGCGACCAAGTTCGGCGTCATCGGCATGGTCAAGACTTGGGCGCGCGAACTGGGCCGCAAGGGAATCCGCGCCAACGCGATCTGCCCTGGCTTTATCCACACGCCGATCCTCGCGTCGATGCCGGGCAAGATCATCAAGATGATGGAAGACCGCGTTCCGATGGGCCGCCTCGGCCAGCCCGAGGATATCGCCAACACCTACGCGTGGCTCGCGTCGGACGAAGCGAGCTATATCAACGGCGCCGTGATCGAAGTCTCCGGCGGCGCGACGCTCTAGGCCCCCTGCCATTCGCCGCGGCTTGGCACCCGTGGCCGCGGCGTATGCGCGCTAGTTGCTTGAGACAGCCGCCTAAAGCAAGGTAGCATAGCCGATCGCTTCCGAGGTCGGTTCCATGCGCCGCCTGCTTACGTTTTCACTCGCGACAGTGTTCGCAGCTTTGTCCGCGATCATATTTGGTGCCTTGACGGCAGGCGTTGCACACGCGCTCGACAAGGTGGACACCTACATCTGTCCCACGATGCATCAGGGCAGCGGCACCGACTGCTTCCTCGAGGCAATTCCCCAGACTTACACCATGTGTCGCCACATCAAGAGTATCGAAGTTATCGAGTTCGGACTGATGGGCGCGGAGGAGGGCGTCAACGGTGCCAAGACCGAGGGTTGCATCGACAAGCACAAGCTTTCCATCGCCCGCCCGTACCAGACAGCGCTGCGCGAGGCGCGCAACGCGAACGAGGTGCAAGCCCTGCGCAAGCTCTATAGCACGTGGCTGGACAGCCTCGCCAAGCTCCGGCCCGCGTCGCCTGAAACTGAGGAAGGTTACAAGCTGCGGGCCGCGGAGCCGTACGGTGATTTCAACGAGCAGATCAAAACCATTCGCGAACTTGTCGCGGCTCCCCTTCCCCCCAGCCCCAAACGGCCCGCGAAAAAGGCTCCGGCGAAGTCCTGAAGCAGACAACCCGTGATCGCACCCGCTACGTCTGTCGCCAAGCGCGGCAACGAAGAATCGTCATCGCCGCGAAAGCGAGCCCGGAGGGCGAGGTCCCGAGGAACCGCCAAGCGGGGGTCCATTGATGAACGCGTAGCACGCGACGTGCGTTCTTTCTCCAACGAGGCGCCGACATGAGCGCTGCCGCTTCCGATCTGCACGCGATATTCGGTCCGGAGGGCGTCCTCGCCCGCGACCTATCGGCGTATCGATTCCGTCCGCAGCAACTCGCGATGGCGGAGGCCATTGCACTGGCCATCGCAACGCGCGGCCAGTTGCTCGCCGAAGCGGGTACCGGAACCGGCAAGACGTTCGCTTATCTCGTGCCCGCGCTTTTGTCCGGCGGCAAGGTGATCGTCTCCACCGGCACCAAGACGCTGCAGGATCAGCTCTTCCAGCGCGATCTGCCGCTCCTCCGCGACGCGTTGAAGGTGCCGGTGTCGGTTGCGCTGCTCAAGGGCCGCGGCAACTATGTCTGCCACCATCATCTCGAGCGCGCATCCGCCCAGGGAACGTTCGCGTCGCGCGCCGATGCTGCCTATCTGCCCCGAATCGCGTCATTTGCGCGCACGTCGACGACCGGAGACAAGAGCGAGCTCGGGGACGTTCCGGAGAACGCCGGCATCTGGGCCGACGTGACGTCCACGCGCGAGAACTGTCTCGGCAGCGACTGTGCCGACTACGACCGCTGTTTCGTCATGAATGCCCGCAAGCGGGCGCTCGCGGCGGATGTCGTGGTCATCAACCACCACCTGTTTTTTGCCGACGTCATGCTCAAGGACGAGGGCCTGACCGAGCTGCTTCCCGCATGCAATACCGTGATCCTTGACGAAGCGCACCAGCTGCCCGACACCGCGACGCTGTTCTTCGGCGAGGAAATAAGCGCCGGGAGCTTGGGTGAGCTTGCCCGCGACGCCGAAATCGAAGGGCTCCGCTCGGCCCGCGACTACGCGCCGCTGCCCGATGCCGCGCAGATGCTGGCACAGGCGCTGCGCCGGTTTCGTTTAAGCGTGGGAGACGTTCCCGGCAAATGGCTGCAGTCCGTGGTTGCGCAACGGCGCGGATTCACCGCCGCGCTCGACGCGCTGGACGACGCGCTCAGCGCCGTCGCGCGCGAGCTCGGGCACCAGGCGGAACGCAGCGACGAGCTAGCGCAGTGTGCGAGCCGCGCCGCTGATTCGATAACGCGCCTGACCCGCTGGCGCGAGGGCCTGCGCCCGAAGGAGACGAGTGAGGACTCGGAGTGGATTCGATGGCTGGAGGTGAGCACCCACGGCTGGCAATTGCGTGCGTCTCCACTTTCCGTGGCCGAGATTTTTTCCAAGCAGGTCACCGATCGCGCGCGCGCCTGGATTTTCACCTCGGCAACACTGGCCATCGGCGGCGACTTCGCGCTTTACCAGCGCGAGCTGGGTCTCGCCGGTGCGACCACCGGCTATTGGGAGAGTCCGTTCGACTACCCGCAGCAGGGCCTACTCTACCTTCCACGCAATCTGCCGCCTCCCAACAGCATCGAGCATACCGAAGCGGTGGTCGCGGCAGCGCTGCCGGTGTTGAAGGCCAGCGGCGGACGCGCCTTCCTGCTGTTTACGACCCTGCGTGCGCTGTCTCGTGCGCGCGAATCGCTTGCGGCGGCGATGGAACGTGAAGGCATGAGCTTTCCGCTGCTGGTTCAGGGAGAAAGATCACGATCGGAATTGCTGACGCGTTTCCGAAGGCTCGGCAACGCTGTGCTGCTCGGCAGCCAGAGTTTCTGGGAAGGCGTCGACGTTCAGGGAGAGGCGCTGTCGGTCGTCATCATCGACAAGCTGCCCTTCGCGCCACCCGACGATCCCTTGTTCGCGGCCCGGCTCGAGCACATCGCACGCGAGGGTGGCAACCCGTTCATGGATTATCAGTTGCCGCAGGCAGCGATCAGCCTGAAGCAAGGCGCCGGACGCCTCATCCGATCCGAGACAGACCGCGGCGTTCTTATGATCTGCGATCGGCGGCTGGTGGAAAAGCCCTACGGACGGCGCATCTGGCAGGCGCTGCCACCGATGCGGCGCACCCGCGAGCTGGCCGACGTGGAGGCTTTTTTCGCGGCGCTACCGGCGGAGGTCTGAACCGCGGCGCGGCCTCGGGAACCTGCTCGAGAATGAAATGCGTCGCGGGGTCGGCCGCTAGCGTCGACTCGCAAACCCCCGTCGATCCCCGCTACGCGGGGCCCCTCGCCGGGAGGCTCGCGCCGCTACCAGATTTTCCACCACGGCTTCTGTTCGTCGACCGACGGCGCGTCGACCGACGGCGGCGGCAGCTCGTCCTTGGCCCAGAATTGCCACCAGGCCTTGCTGCGAAGCGCGGAACTCTTTCCGTTTGGAAAGGTTTCCTTGAGTATGCGCTGCGCGTCATCGCGTAGTTGCGGCATCTGAAGCTTGTCATAGCTGTTGACCAGCACAATGAGCGCATCCTCGTTCGCTGGCGTTCTTGGGTAGTTGGTCAGCGTCGCCTGCGCTCGGTTGGCCGCTGCAACGTAGGCACCGCGGTTGTAGTAATAACGCGCGACGTGGACTTCGTATCCGGCGAGTGCATTGGTGAGGTAGCGCATTCGCTCGATCGAGTCGGCCGCATACTTGCTGTCGGGAAACCGTGTCGCTATCTCGCGGAAGGCAGCGAACGCCTCCTTGGTCATCTTCGGATCGCGCTCGGACAGATCCTGTTCGGCGATGTAGCCGAATATCCCCTGGTCCTCGCGGAAGTTTATGAGCCCCTTGAGATAGTAGGCGTAGTCGACGATCGGGTGATTGGGATAGGTTCGGATGAAGCGATCGCAGGCCGCAATCGCGGGCGTGGTCTCGCCTTGCCGGAAGTTGGCGTAAGCGCCTTCCAGGATCGCTTGCTGCGCATATCGACCGTACGGGAAACGACCTTCGAGCGTATCGAAGAGCTTGACCGCGCGCGTATAATTGCCCGACACCAGCGCGCCGTGTGCCTCCGAGTACAGCTTTTCGGCCGACCAGCCTGTGGTTTCCTCCTTGACTTCGGGTAACCAGCTGCAAGCCATCACGCATGAGACGATCAACAGCGCGATCGCGATTCTGCGAATTTTCGACATCATTGCCCTGCCCTTCCTTGGCTCCCGATTATAACTCAGCGCTCGCGACCGTCGCCGATGCGCCCGTCGATGAGCTGACGGCTCCGGCGCAATATGCAGGCATGCGGCTCGACCAGGTGCTCGCGCGGCTCATGCCGCAGCATTCGCGCAGCCGGATCAGGTCGTGGATCGATGCCGGTCGCGTCACCATCGCCGGCACACCGGCCGCGGCAAAGCAAAAGCTCTTGGGCGGCGAGCGGATTACGGTTTCGCCGCTTGCCGATCCGCGCGTCGTTCCCTTTGTCGCGCAGGCGCTGCCCTTGTCGGTCGTGTATGAAGACAATGCGCTGATGGTGATCGACAAGCCGGCCGGCCTAGTGGTTCATCCCGGCAACGGCAACTGGGATGGAACGCTCGCGAACGCGCTGTTGCACCACGCGCCGCAACTCTCTGGCGTCGCGCGCGCGGGCATCGTCCATCGCCTGGATAAGGACACGACCGGGCTCCTGGTCGTGGCAAAGACCGAAACCGCGCAGACCGACCTCGTGCGGCAATTGCAGGCGCACAGCGTGCGCCGCGAATATCTCGCGCTTGCCTCGGGAGACATCGCAAGCGGCGGGACGGTCGATGCGCCCATCGGACGCCATCCGGTGAATCGCACCTCGATGGCGATCGTTTCGGCGGGCAGGCACGCCGTTACGCACTACGAAGTGCGCGAGCGCTTTGGTGACAGCACGCTGATACTCTGCCGGCTCGAAACGGGCCGCACGCATCAGATTCGCGTTCACCTCGCGTCCATTGGTCATCCTCTGATCGGCGATCCCGGCTACGGTCGCCGCTCGGGCCTTGCTGCCCGCCGAGGGCGCGTTGCTGCCGGCCAGGCGAATAGTGGTCCGGTCTTTTCCAGGCAGGCCTTGCACGCCTGGCGTCTCGGGCTCGCTCATCCCGTGACGCACCTGGCAATGACCTGGGAGTCGCCGTTGCCGGACGATTTTTCGGTGCTGCTCGATGTTCTGCGTCGGCGCAAGCGCGCGTGATACCGCAGGTGAGAAATAAAACTCCGATGGCGGCGGCGCTCGCCGCGCGGGGTCTCGACTGGATCGTCCCGGGGTGGCCGGCACCAACGCGTGTGCACGCGGTCTCGACAACCCGAAACGGGCAGGCGGGCCACGCGATCGACTTTGCGGCGTCAGCTCCGCACCTTGCAAGCGGGCGCGAATTGCTTCGAAGCTTGGTCCCAGACGAGCCGGTGTGGCTCAGGCAGGTGCACGGCGCCACGATTGCGGACCTCGACGCGGCGTACGGTGGGTTCGCTGCCGACGGATCGGTAACGCGCACCCCGGGCACCGTCTGCGCGGTCTTGACGGCCGATTGCCTGCCGGTCCTTCTCGCCGACCGCGAATCGCGCGTGGTGGCGGCCGCGCATGCCGGTTGGCGCGGGCTCGCGGCGGGCGTGATCGAAGCCGCCGTCGCGGCGTTGCGTATCGATCCCGCGTCGGTGTTGGCGTGGCTTGGGCCGGCGATCGGGCCGCGAGCGTTCGAGGTAGGAAGCGAGGTCGTCGCCGCCTTCTGCGATCCGGATCCTGGCGCCGCCGAGTGCTTCGTGCCGCGGACGAAAATGAGCGCGAGTATGAGCGCGACCATGAAATGGAACGCCGATCTCTACGCGCTGGCGAGACGAAAGTTAGCGCGCGCCGGCGTAAGCGCGGTCTATGGCGGCGGGCGCTGCACACTGAGCGAAAGCGAATGCTTCCATTCGTATCGCCGCGATGGAGCCGGCACGAGTGGACGCATGGCAACGGTGATCTGGCTCGGATCGCAATGAGCATGCAACCAACGGGTGCGGTGTCGCGCCTCGCGGCGGGGCGTTCTCGTATAATGCGCACCGGCCCGACATGAGTTTCACGCTCGCTCCAATCACCGCAATCATCATCGCTTGTCTCGCCGGTGGCGCACTGTCGGTGCTCGCCGCCGCCGGTACCCTGGCGCTGCATTCGCGCTGGATTTCTCCACTGGTCAGCTTTGCCGTCGGCGCATTGCTCGGCGCGGTCTTTCTCGAGCTACTGCCGCATGCGCTCGAGCTCGGCGCCACCCAGCGCGTCATGCTCACAGTCCTGGTCGGACTGCTGCTTTTTTTCCTGCTGGAAAAACTGGTCTTGTGGCGGCACAGCCATCTCGAAGCCGAAAGCCTCGCCGAGGGCGCGCCGCTGATCGCAACTGAGGTCGCAACCGACCACGCAACTGGGGACGCACGACCGCATAGCCACGGTTTCGACGGCGGCAGATCGGGACTGATGATCCTGATCGGCAACAGCGTGCACAATTTCTGCGACGGCATCGTCATCGCGGCCACTTTCATCGCCGACTTCACTTTGGGGACGACCACCGCGCTGGCAATCGTGGCGCATGCGATTCCACAGCAGGTGGGGGACTTCGCGGTGCTGCTGCATTCGGGCTACACGCGGCGGCGCGCCTTTATGTACAACCTCGCCACCGGTGCCGCGACGCTGGTGGGCGGCCTGGCCGGGTACGCCGCGCTGGCATCGATGCAGGAGGTGTTGCCCACCGTGCTCGCGCTCGCCGCGGCGAGCCTGCTTTATGTCGCGGTCGCCGATTTGATCCCGAGCCTGCATCGTCACCCATCGCCCGGCGATACCGCGCGGCAGCTCGCGCTGATCGGCGTCGGCATCGCGATCATTGCCATCGCGCACGTCGCGCTCGAGCACTGAAGCATCTGAAACGCGTTTGTGCTCGCGCCACCGGAACGCTAGACTCGTTGGCAGCGCACCCACTACTGCGGCGCGTGTTTAGTGTGGTGGGCTACACACTCGAAACGACATGAGAAAGTCGAAAAAAATCGTCAGGATCAGCGCGGAGTCCAGCGTTCAGGCAACCCAATGGCCCGAACTCGCGGAAGAGTGGCAGGCAACAGGCCGGGAATGGGCCGACTGGTGGTCTCGCGCCGTGACCGGCGGATCCGCCAACGTCGCGCCACGGGGCAGCGCCGTCGATCCTGGCCTTGCCATCCCCGCGCTACCGGCGGCGTGGATTCCGCCGCAGGCGCTGACCGACCTCACCCGGCGCTACCAGCAGCGATTCGAAGCGCTCTGGTCACGCATCGTCGCCGGCGACGGCCCGGCATCGATCCCCGAACCCGAACGCGATCGCCGCTTCGCCGCCAAGGCATGGCGCGACCAGCCGTACTTCGCGCTGCTCAAGAGCGCCTATCTGCTCTACTCCGATTACGTGCGCGAGCTTACTGAGCTGGCACAGGCCGATCCCGACACCAAAAAAAGGCTGGCATTCGTCGCCGGCCAGTACATCAACGCCATCGCGCCGTCGAATTATCTCGCGACCAATCCCGACGCCTTGCGGCTCGCGCTCGATTCCGGAGGTGCCTCGATTGTCCAGGGCGCGTCGAACCTGATCGCCGACGCGCAACGCGGCCGGATCGCCATGACCGACGAGACCGCGTTCGAGGTAGGACGCAATCTGGCGACGACGCCGGGCAGCGTCGTTTTCAAGAACGAGTTGATCGAGCTGATCCAGTACGCGCCGACGACGCCTACCGTGTTCAGGCGTCCGCTGCTCATCGTTCCGCCGTGCATCAACAAGTACTACATCCTCGACTTGGGGCCGGAGAATTCCTTCGTTCGATACGCGGTTGCGCAGGGCCACACCGTATTCATGATTTCCTGGCGCAACATTCCAGCGGAGCTCGGGAATCTTACCTGGGACGACTACCTCGAACGCGGCGCGTTTGCCGCACTTGACGTCGCGCGCGAGATCGCATCGAGCAAGACCATCAATACGGTAGGATTTTGCGTCGGCGGCACCCTGCTCGCGTGCGCGCTCGCCGTGCTGGCGGCGCGTCACACGCCACACGTCGCGAGCACTACTTTACTGACGACGATGCTTGACTTCGCGGATCCCGGCGATATCGGCGTCTACATCTCGCGCGACTCGCTGGCCGCGCGTGAGCGAGCGCTCCTTGGCGGGGCCCGGATTCGAGGGAGTGAATTGGCCAACGCGTTTGCGAGTCTGCGGCCGAACGAGCTGGTGTGGAATTACGTGGTCGGCAACTACCTCAAGGGTCGAACGCCTCCCGCCTTCGATCTGCTCTACTGGAACGGCGATTCCGCCAACCTTCCCGGTCCCATGTATTTCTCCTATGTGCGCGACATGTATCTCGGCAACCGCCTGCGCGAGCCCGGGGCATTGACCATGTGCGGCCAGGCGATCGATCTACGACGCATCTCGGTGCCTACCTATGTCCTGGCGACGCACGATGATCACATTGTTCCGTGGCGATCGGCGTACGGGACGGTCGGTCTTTTGGGCGGCGACCTGACTTTCGTTCTTGGCGCGTCGGGGCATATCGCCGGCGTCGTCAATCCGCCGCAAAAGCATCGCCGCAACTTCTGGACCAACGAGTTGCTCACCGACGACCCTGACGATTGGCTCGCTCGCGCGGCGGAGCAACCGGGTAGCTGGTGGCCGCATTGGTCGGCGTGGCTATCGGAACACGGTGGGCCGCGGCGGCCGGCGCCGGCGAGCGCGGGAAGCGATAAGTATCGAGCGCTGGCTCCGGCCCCGGGGAGCTACGTTTCCGAGCAGGTCGCTTGAGGAGCGCATTTTTCGCCGCGCGAGAATCGGCCGCTGTTCCGAATCGAGTGCGGCGGAAGGACTCCTGCGTTAAAATAGAGGCAGTAATGTCCGGCTCGCTGTCCTGCAAGCCGGTCGTCGCATCTATCCTCTTGTGGAGAAACCCGTGACCGACATCGTCATCGTCGCCGCAACGCGGACCGCCATCGGCAAATTTGGCGGCGCGCTCGCGAAGATCCCGGCGCCTGAATTGGGCGCTACCGTGATTCGCGAACTGCTCGCTCGCGCCAAGCTGCAACCCGATCAGATTTCCGAAGTGATCCTGGGCCAGGTGCTCGCTGCCGGCAGCGGTCAAAACCCGGCGCGTCAGGCGCTGATCAAGGCCGGGCTGCCGGCGGCAATCCCGGCGATGACCATCAACAAGGTCTGCGGGTCCGGGCTCAAAGCAGTCATGCTCGCGGCGCAGGCCTTGCGCTGCGGCGATGCCGAGATCGTCATTGCTGGCGGGCAGGAGAACATGAGTGCAGCACCCCACGTACTGCCCGGCTCGCGCGATGGATTCCGGATGGGCGACGCCAAGCTCGTCGATACGATGATCGTTGACGGTCTGTGGGATGTCTTCAATCAGTATCACATGGGGACGACTGCGGAAAATGTCGCCAAACAGTACGGTATTTCGCGGGCTCAGCAGGACCAATTCTCGGTCGCGAGCCAGAACAAAGCCGAAGCAGCGCAGAAAGCAGGCATGTTCAAGGATGAGATCGTCCCGGTGATGATTCCTCAGCGCAAGGGCGATCCGCTCGCCTTCGCCGCGGACGAATTCATCAAGGCGGGGACGACGCTCGAGTCGATCAGCGGCTTGCGGCCTGCATTTGCCAAGGACGGATCGGTGACCGCCGCCAACGCATCGGGCATCAACGATGGCGCTGCGGGGGTCGTGGTCATGAGCGCCGAACGGGCGGCGAAGCTCGGTCTTAAGCCTCTGGCGAAGATCAAGGCGTTCGCGTCTTCCGGTGTCGACCCGTCGATCATGGGTATGGGACCGGTGTCCGCCTCGCGGCGCTGCCTCGAAAAGGCGGGCTGGAAGCCGGCTGACCTCGATCTGATGGAAATCAACGAGGCGTTCGCAGCGCAGGCCTGCGCAGTCAACAAGGAGATGGGTTGGGACACTAGCAAGATCAACGTCAATGGCGGCGCGATTGCGCTCGGCCATCCGATCGGGGCATCAGGGTGCCGCGTCCTGGTGACGCTGCTCTACGAGATGGCGCGGCGCGACGCCAAGAAAGGTCTCGCATCGCTTTGCATCGGCGGCGGCATGGGGGTCGCGATGGCGGTGGAAAGGTAAGCCCGAGCTACACGGGGCACCCTGGCTGGACGCAAGGGCACTGCGGAGTTTATCGAGTCGACTGAGGAGGATGACAAAAATGGCACAAGACAAACATCGCGTCGCATTGGTGACCGGCGGCATGGGAGGCCTCGGCGAAGCCATTTGCGTGAAGCTCGCAGCACTCGGCAACACGGTGGTCACCACCCACTCTCCCGGAAATGCGAAGGCGCACGATTGGCTCGAATCGATGAAAAAGGCAGGGTTCAAGTTCCGCGCCTATCCGTGCGACGTCGTCGACTGGGATTCATGCGTCGCCTGCGTTGCGCAGGTAGTGAAGGACGTGGGCGCGGTCGACGTGCTGGTCAACAACGCCGGCATAACCCGCGACATGACCTTCAAGAAAATGGACAAGGCGAACTGGGACGCGGTGATCAGAACCAATCTCGACTCGTGCTTCAACATGACCAAGCAGGTATGCGACGGGATGGTCGATCGTGGCTGGGGCCGGATCATCAACATCTCATCAGTCAACGGCCAGAAGGGCGCGTTCGGGCAGGTCAACTATTCGGCCGCCAAGGCGGGGATGCACGGATTCACCAAAGCGCTCGCGCTCGAGATCGCGAAAAAAGGCGTGACCGTGAACACCATCTCGCCCGGCTACATCGGCACCAAGATGGTCATGGCGATTCCGCAGGAAGTGCTGGATTCGAAGATCGTGCCGCAAATTCCAACCGGGCGTCTCGGCAAGCCCGACGAAGTCGCGGGATTGGTTGCCTACCTCACGTCCGAAGAAGCCGCGTTCGTCACCGGCGCCAACATCGCCATCAACGGCGGCCAGCATATGTTCTAAGTGGGGTTCTAGCTGAGGTGCTGACTGAGGTCCGAGCGAGCGACTTGCAAAAAAAAGCCCCGGCAAAGCTGCCGGGGCGAGGCTGTATCATTTAGGAGGAGGAAAATGATACAGAACTACAGGAGTCATCACTTCCGATGTTGGGACCGCCGCCGGGGGATTCAAGTTCCCGGCGGTTTCCCGGTGTTGATGCTTAGCTGAAGCTTACTTGCGACCCTTAGTCGTCGCCTTCGTCGTCGCTTTGGCGACATTGGCGGCGTTGGCGCTGGCGGCGCGAACCGACGCGTCGGCGTAGCTCACGACCTGCTTGGTCGCCTTCGAGAACTGGTCGAACGCCGCGGTGGTTGCCGCGACCGTCGACTTGAGCGCCGTCACGGCGAAATCGGAGCCGGCGGGCGCATTCTTCGCCGCCTTTTCGACCCACGCCGCGACACCCTTGGTGTACGATGCCCACGCTTCTTCGGCGAGCTCCGAGAAATCGGCTTGCGCCTCGGAAGCGATCTGATACACGCCACGCGAGTAGCCTAGCGCGTTCTGCATGCCGGCTTCGGTCAGCTTGGCACGGACGGCGGCCAGTTCCTGCACATCCTTGATGCCCGCGACGGCATTGGCGGTAAATACACCTTGCTCGAGCGCGGCCTTGGCGGCCTGGAGGTTCAGCTTGGTGAAACGCTCCGCCTTGTCGAGCGAAAGCGAGGCGATCCTCACCGCGTTGTCATAGCCAACTTTGTTGATATCAGCGAATTGTTCGTTTGCGTTGTACATTTGGAATTCCTTTTCCGTTGAGGTTGATTAGGACCCTAAACGGGTCCGGATTTCTCGGCTGCGGACTAATGCTCCGGTGCTCAGGAAACCTTCTTGGCCGCATCACCTTTGCTGCACTGCACAAAACCAATTGTAGGGGCACAATTTGCTCAAGTCAAGGACTATTTGGTGCGATGCACCAATGGCGCCGTTGGCGGCTCCGCCGGCGTTTCAATCGTCCTGATAAATCAGAAGGTTATAATCGCCGCTTCGTTTCCAGGAGTGCAGCATGGCCAAGCCGACACGCATCATCAAGAAGTACCCCAACCGCCGCTTGTACGACACCACCAACAGCGGGTACATCACCCTGGCCGATGTCAAGCAGATGGTGCTCGAATTCATCGATTTCCAAGTCATCGATGCCAAGTCGGGCGACGACCTGACGCGGGGCATCCTGCTGCAGATCATTCTGGAAGAAGAGTCCGCGGGAATGCCGATGTTTTCCAGCGAGATGCTGTCGCAGATGATCCGTTTCTACGGCAACGCGCTGCAGGGCATCATGGGCAATTACATGGAGCAGAATGTGAAAGCATTCCTGGTCATTCAGAACAAACTGCAGGATCAGGCGAAGCAGATCTACGGCGACAAGATGCTGCTGACGCCTGACCTCTGGAAACAATTCCTGCAAATGCAGGCTCCGGCGATGCAGGGCATGCTTGGCAATTACCTCGAACAGAACGCCAAATTGTTCATGGATATGCAGCAGCGCATGCAGGACCAGACCCGCGGTTTGTTCACCTCGTTTCCTTTCCCCAACTTCGCCGCCGGCGCCCAACCGTCGCCCGACGAAGAAAAAAAGCGCTGACGCTCGAAAGCACTGCAGCATCCGCATTGCAGCGCTGATTTTTTGCACCGCACGATTGCTCCCTGAATGGCCATAGCCCAAATCCGGCGCCGACCGCTCGCCGCTGCCGCATCGCCCAAGGTGGGGTTCGTCTCGCTGGGATGCCCGAAGGCTCTGGTCGACTCCGAACAGATTCTTACCAGGCTCAAAGCCGAGGGATATGCCATCGCGCCGACCTATCAGAACGCCGATCTGGTCGTCGTCAACACCTGCGGCTTCATCGATGCCGCGGTCGAGGAATCGCTCTCGGCGATTGGCGAAGCGCTGGCCGAGAACGGCAAGGTCATCGTCACCGGCTGCCTTGGAGCCAAGCAAGGCGGCGCGTTTGTGCGCGCGGCGCATCCCAAAGTCCTGGCGGTTACCGGACCACACGCCGCGGGCGAGGTCATGGACGCCGTTCACGCGCATCTGCCGCGGCCGCATGATCCTTTCGTCGACCTGTTGCCGCCACAGGGGGTAAAGCTCACGCCGCGGCACTACGCGTACCTGAAAATCAGCGAAGGGTGCAATCATCGCTGCACGTTCTGCATCATCCCGTCGATGCGCGGCGATCTGGTCAGCCGGCCGCTCTCCGACGTCATGAACGAAGCCGAGAGCCTGTTCAAGGCCGGGGTGCGCGAATTGCTCGTCGTCTCGCAGGACACCAGCGCCTATGGCGTCGATGTCCGATACCGAACCGGCTTCTGGCGCGGCCGGCCGCTCAAGACGCGAATGACTGAGTTGGTACAGGCACTCGGAGCGCTCGCGGAAGAGCACGCCGCGTGGGTGCGGCTGCACTACGTCTACCCCTATCCGCACGTCGACGAAGTCGTGCCGCTGATGGCGGATGGCGGCAGCGGCGTTGTGCCGTATCTCGACGTTCCTTTCCAACACGCGAGCCGCCGAATACTGAAGCTGATGAAGCGTCCGGCCAATACCGAGAATACGCTCGAGCGCATTCGCGCCTGGCGCGCGACACGCCCCTCCTTGACCATACGTTCGACGTTCATCGTCGGCTTTCCAGGCGAGACCGAGGCCGAGTTCGAAGAACTGCTCGACTTTCTTGAGGAGGCCCAACTCGACCGTGTCGGCTGCTTTGCCTATTCGCCGGTCGACGGCGCCGTAGCCAACGCGCTGCCGGGCGCGCTGCCCGAAGCCATCAAGGAAGAGCGCCGCGAGCGTTTCATGACGGCGCAGGCTGCGATCAGCGCGCGGCGGCTGCGCGCGCAAGTCGGACGCAGCCTCGAGGTCCTCGTCGATGCGATCGACGGTCCGCGCGCGATCGCGCGTGGCGCCGCCGATGCACCCGAGATCGATGGCATGGTCTCGGTGATCGACGGCGCTGCCCTGACCGTCGGCGACTTTGCGCGCGTTACGGTCACCGAGTCGGACCAACACGACCTCGTCGCGCGCTGCGCGCAATGAACGCGCCCGCGCGGCGGCGCACCCTTAACCCGCGATTCGTGTCCGCGCGGTCGAGCCGGGATTAAAGCCAGTCAGAACGTAAGCGGGTCAGGGAAAGAAACTATTTGACCGGCAACGCGCGCAGCGCTGCCGCAAGCTGCTCGAGCACCTTGCCGAGCGCCGCGTTGAGCCCGCGAAGCAAGGCATCAGCCGAGCGCGAAGGCACGGCGACCCGTGAGCTGAGTTCCCCGGTCCAGACATACGCGCCCGCGCCGGCCGCGGTATCGGTGAGAAAATACTTGATGGTCACTACCGCCGCCGGCTGAGCGGAATCGCGCAGGTCGCAGTAGAGCTCGCTCACAAAGCTCTCGAGCGAAAAATCGCTGTCGAGCGAGCTCGACGGCGGCAAGACCGCCCGATAGATTCCCGCCGCGGAAAGCCACGCCGCGGTTGCCTCGCCAATCATTGCTGCGGGCGCCACCAGAAATTCCTGGTAGAAATCCGCCTCGAATTTCAAATCGCCTTCGCGATAGACCAGCGACCGGCTGGCAAAGGGCCCCGCCACCGACACCGTGGCAACGCGCAATGTCGCGGGCCTCGGCGCGCCGGTTGCGGCAGGCGGCCGCGGCGGGTCGAGCACATAAGTCGATTTCACCGGCTCCGGCCGCGACAGGGAGCAACCGGCGACCAAGAGCGCCGCCACGGAAGACAGCGCGCGCCGACGCGAAAACGAAGCGGGCATGTTCATTGTTGAGTGCCTTTTGCCGGCAGCGGTGGCGCGCCGAGAATCAGTTGTGACGGATAGCGCTTGGCGTTCTCGGTCAGATCGCGGAGATTGTCGGTGATCTGGCGCAGGTTATCGAGAGTCCGCCTCAGGTCGGTCTCGCCGCCGCCGGTCAAACGATCGAGCCGCGCCAAGGTGCTCTGAAGGTGCGAGAGCGATTTGGCGAAATTCGGATCGTCGAGCACCTTCTTGAGCGCAACGGCCGCGCCATCGGCGTCCGTCGGCAGGCGCTTGATCGCCGGGTCGTCGAGGATCGCGGAGAGCCGCTGGTTGGTCACCCGCAAATCCGCCAGCAGCGCCGCAGCGTCCTTGCCGATTTGCTCCACCGGCAACTGATCCAGCTTGGTCTCGAGCTTGCCCAGCACCCGCGATGTGTTCTGCGACAGCTTCGCCGTGTCGACAGCTTCGATGCGGTTATTGGTGGTGATCAACAACCGGTTGAGATTGGTGAGCGTTCCCTCGAGATCGAGGTGCTGAAATCGAGCGAGAATGTCCGATGCCGTGCCGATGAATTGGGTCACCGTCGATTGCGCGCTGGGAATATAAAGGTTGTCGGGTTCCCACGAAATCGGCAGCTCGGGATTGGTCTTGGGATCCACGTAGTCGATCTCGAGATAATTCGTCCCGGTGATGCCCTGCGGCGCAAGGCGAACACGCAAACCCTTGTCGATTTCCATTCGCGCCGTCTCCGGACGCGTGATATCGCCGCTGGCGCGGCCTCCGATCAGACGCGGCAACAGCAGCGCCTCGATCATCACGTAGCGCAGCCGCTCCGCCATCGGCTTGTCGAGCTGATACTTGGTGTAGGTGAAGCCGATCTTGGTCACCTCGCCGACGGCCACGCCGCGATACTTGACCTTCGATCCGACCTCGAGCCCCTGCGCCGATTCGTTGAGGTAGGTCTCGATCGCAACCTTGGATTGAAACCACCGTCCGGAGCCCAGGATCAGCAGCAGCAGGATCAGCACGATGGTCGCGCCGATCACGAACAAACCGATCTTGAAGAAATTGGCCTGGGCGCTCATGCGTCACAGGTGCGCTTATCGCCGCCCGGCATTTCGCCGCGCGTTTCAGCGATGGACAGGTGGGGGCCACTGCCAGTTGTCGATTGCATTACGCCGCTTCCGCGATCGTGTCAGGCGCAGCTTCGCGCCGGAAAAACTGGCGCACCCAGGGATTGTCGCTGGTGTCGCGCAGAACCTTCGGGTCACCTTCGGCGATGATGCCCTTGGTGCGCTTGTCGAGCATGATGACCCTGTCCGCGACGGCGTAGATGCTGGCGAGCTCGTGGGTCACGATGACAAACGTGATATGCAGGCTCTTTGCGAGGCGCAGGATGAGCAGGTCGAGCTCGGCCGAGGTGATGGGGTCGAGTCCGGCCGACGGCTCGTCGAGAAACAGGATCGTCGGATCGAGCGCCATCGCGCGCGCGATCGCCGCGCGCTTTTGCATCCCGCCGCTGATCTCGGACGGCATGTGGCCGCAGAATGCGTCCAGGCCGACCAGCTTGAGCTTCATCTGGGCAATGAGATCGATTGCATCTTCGTCGAGCGACGTGTACTCCTCCAGCGGCAGGCGGACGTTCTCCAGCAACGTCATCGAGCCGAACAGCGCGCCGCTCTGGTACATGACGCCGATTTTCTTGAGAATCGCGCGCCGCGCGTCTGCTTCCGCGGTAACGATGTCATCGCCGTCGATATAGACCGCGCCGGCCATCGGCTCGTAGAGCCCGATCATGTGCTTCATGAGCGTGCTCTTGCCGGAGCCCGAGCCTCCGAGGATGACGAACACCTCACCCCGGGTGACCGTGAAGTTGATGTCGCGCATCAATACGTTGCCTTCGTAGCCGGCAGTAAAATGCTCGACTCGGATGATCGGTTCAGCGGGCATGGGGTTTGGGCGCTAGACGTCGAGCAGATAGTAGACGAACGCGTAAATGCCGTCGACGACGACCAGCAGAATGATCGCCGAGACGACCGCGCGCGTTGCGGAAATGCCGACGGCGCTGGCTCCTGTCTGCGTCTGCAGGCCGCGCAGGCACCCGATGCCGGCGATCAGGATTGCGAACACCGGCGCCTTGGCGAGCCCCGCGAGCAGGTCCTTGACGTCGACCAGGCTGTCGACCTCGTGCAGGAAAGCGCTGATCGGAATGTTGAAGCTGATCATGGTCAAGGCACCGCCCAGGATGCCGATCAGATCGGAAAAGATGACCAGCAGCGGCGTCATCAGCAGCGCGGCGATGATGCGCGGGACGACCAGGAAGCGAACCGGATCGAGACCCATGGTGGTCAGCGCGTTCAGCTCCTCGTTGACCTTCATGGTTCCGATCTCCGCCGCGAAGGCTGCGCCGGACCGGCCGGCAAGCAGGATCGCAGTCATCAGCGGCCCGAGCTCGCGCAGAATCGAAAGCCCGACCAGGTCCGCGACAAAAATCTCGGCGCCGAACTGCCGCATCGGCACCGCGGACTGGAACGCGAGAATGATGCCGAGCAGAAAAGAGATCAGCGCCACAATCGGCAGCGCGTTGACCCCGACCTGCTCGCAGATGTACCAGACGTCCTTCCAGCGAACGCGATGCGGATGCGTGATTGCGAACCACAACGCCGAGCTCGTTTCGCCGATGAAGGCGATTTGCAAGCGCAGATCGCGGCCGACGATCAGGGCAGCCCGGCCGATTTCGGCGACCGTGTGCAGCCGCTCGGCGTGTTCCTCCGGCGCCACCCGCAACGCGGCGGGATCGAACTGGTCGAGCAGGGTCTCGAACTGAGGTTTCAACCCGACCACCGACACTTTCGCCTCCGGCCGCCGCGGTTGACGCAGCAGATCGACCAGCATCGCGATGCCACCGCCATCGCAGTATTCCACGCGCGAAGTCTCGATCAGCACCGGCACGTTCGGCGCCGCATCGAGCGCCGCACGTGCGTCGGGCCAGACACCTGCAATGGAGTACGCGTCGAGCCTGCCCGCAAGGCGCAGCTCGCGCTTGCCGTCGACGTCGCTCACGGCAAGCGACGCCGCCGGCGAAGGAGCCATTCGGGCGGCCGCGGCAGTGCTCACCGAATCGACTCGAGCGGCTCGCCGAGCACGCATGCGCGCTGCTCGACGCGAGACCAGGCTTTGTCTTGCCAAGGCACCGCTCGGTTCCGGATGCAATCCATGCGCCCTCGAAGTTCAGTTCGGCAGTCGAATGTCGCGCTGCGGAAGCGGCGAAGTTTAGCACGCAGCCGGGGAGTGCCCGATAGGCGATAAGCATGCGCAGCGTTGCATCGGCACCTCACGGATCCAGCGCATCACGATCGGAAGGCCCCTCTCCAGGGCCGATTTCGTCGTCGCAGCCAGACCATCGCAGTCGCTCTAGTCAATCGTAAATCGCAAGGAATATAATGGATACGCGAGTCGCTTACCAACAATTCAAAGGAGAAATCATGCCACGCCGCTTTCTCATTTCAGCATTGCGCTGGATGCTGGCGATGCTTCTCGCGACCAGCGGCGGTACGGCGCTTGCGCAATCCGAACAACAGAAGCTGGTCAATGCCGCCGACACGACTTTTCAGAATTTCATGCGCGACCCCGAAATGAGCTGGCTACATCAAAACATCGGCCGCGCCAAGGGTGTGCTGATCGCGCCGGAAGTTGTCAAAGCCGGCTTTATCTTCGGCGGCTCCGGCGGCCGCGCCGTCTTGGTCGTGCGCGACGCCAGGTCCGGCAAATGGGTCGGTCCGTCGTTTTACACCTTGGCCACCGCGAGCGTCGGCTTTCAGGCAGGCGTCGCGGTTTCCGAAATGCTGACCCTGGTCATGACCGAGAAAGCGCTTAACTCGCTGCTCTCGGATTCGGTCAAGCTCGGTCCCGATGCCAGCATTGCCGCGGGCCCAGTGGGCGCCGGCGCCAAGGCGGACGTGGTCACCGACCTCGTGTCGTACAGCCGCGCCAAAGGCGTCTACGGCGGGATCAATCTCGACGGCACGGTCGTCGCCGTGTCCAAGGACTGGAACGAAGGCTTCTATCAGAAACCGGTCAGCGCGCCCGATATCCTGGTGCGCATGACGGCGCACAACAAAGGCGCTGACAAGCTGATCGGCGACGTGTCGCACGCCGCCGGCAAGCGATAAGACACGCGGCGCGATTCCAGCGCCGCGTGGTCTCAACACGCTGCAACGTGGGCCCTAGTGGCCCGCTGATGCGTGACCGCGGTCGGATGCGCGTGCGGGCCGTACTTCGGCATCGTGTTTGGCGTGCGAATGCTCGTCCCTGCAAATCTCTCTTGACTTCAGGTTCCTGTTCATGAACACGAGCGCGAACAAGGAAAGCAGAGCGAGCGCGTCAGGTCACACGGACCTGCGGCAATGGATCGGCAAGACCGAACGGCTAAGCGATATCATCACCGCGACACCGTGTGCTGCCCTCGCGGCGACCCTCGACCGGCCCGCGGCGCGGGCCGCCGCCGGCACTCCCTTGCCCCCGCTGTGGCACTGGCTGTATTTTCTGCCCGTCTATCGCCAATCGGACATCGGTCCCGACGGTCACGCCGAGCGCGGTGGCTTTCTTCCGCCGGTAGCGCTTCCGCGGCGGATGTGGGCCGGCAGCCAGTTCGAATTCTCGCACCCGCTTTGCGTTGGTGACGCCGTCACCCGCCGTTCCACCATCGTCGACGTCACCGAAAAGCTGGGCCGCAGCGGAGCGCTCGTGTTCGTGAAAGTGCGACATGAGATTCATCGTGACGGCGAGCCTTCGCCCGCGCTCATCGAATTCCATGATCTCGTCTATCGCGACGCGCCGATCGCCGGGGCCACCGCGCCACCGCCTATCTTGGCGCCGAAGACGTGGTCGTGGGAGCGCAAGATAAGCCCTGACCCGGTATTGCTCTTTCGATATTCGGCGCTCACCTTCAATGGCCACCGCATTCACTACGATCGCCGCTATGTCACCGAAGTCGAAGGCTATCCCGGTCTCGTGGTCCACGGGCCGCTGATCGCCACGCTGCTGCTCGATCTCCTGCGCCGGGAAATGCCCGAGGCCGACGTGTCGCGATTCCAGTTCAGGGCCATCCGGCCATTGTTCGATCTCGAAGCCTTTTCGGTATGCGGCCGCACCGGCGAGGGCAACACCGTGCAGCTTTGGGCCCGCGATCATGAAGGATGGCTGGCCATGGACGCGACGGCAGTGCTGCGGTGATGATCCGATCATGAGGCCTTTGGATGGCGTGACCGTCGTATCGCTGGAACACGCCATCGCCGCGCCGTTCGCAACGCGCCAGCTCGCCGACCTCGGCGCACGCGTGATCAAGATCGAACGTCCCGGCGCGGGAGACTTCGCGCGCGGCTACGACGAACGCGTACGCGGCATGGCGTCTCATTTCGTGTGGACCAATCGCTCCAAGGAAAGCCTTACGCTGGACGTCAAGCACCCCAAGGCGCAGGCAATCCTCAAGCGTCTGATTGTCGAGAAGGCGGATGTGGTGGTGCAGAATCTCGCACCCGGCGCGGCCGCGCGCTTGGGTCTGGCGTACGAGACCCTGGCCGAGACCAAGCCTTCGATCATCGTCTGCGACATCTCCGGCTATGGCAAGGACGGGCCGTACCGCGACAAGAAGGCATACGACCTGCTGATACAAAGCGAGGCAGGCTTCTTATCCGTGACCGGGACCGATGCCGACCCGGTGAAAGCAGGCTGCTCCATCGCCGACATCGCCGCCGGCATGTATGCCTACAGCAATATCCTCGCCGCGCTGTTGCAGCGACAACAGACCGGCCGCGGAGCGCATCTCGATATTTCGATGCTCGAATCGCTGGTCGAGTGGATGAGTTATCCCCTGTACTATGCCTTCGCGGGCGCGGCACCGCCGCCGCGCAGCGGCGCGAGCCACGCGACGATCTATCCCTACGGCCCATTCCCCGCCGGAGATGGCAAGACAGTGATGCTGGGCCTGCAGAACGAGCGCGAGTGGACCGTGTTCTGCGAGAAAGTGCTGCAACAACCGGAGCTCGCCGCCGACACGCGCTACACCAGCAATTCGAAGCGCAGCGCGGCACGCGACGAGCTGCGCCGCATGATCATCGAGGTCTTCGCGCAATTGAGCGCAGCGGAGGTCGTGCAGCGTCTCGACGATGCGCAGATCGCCAATGCCCGGGTAAACGACATGCACGACGTGTGGGACCACCCGCAGTTGCGCGCACGCAAACGCTGGCGCGACGTAGAATCTCCGGCAGGCTCGATCCCGGCGTTGTTGCCGCCCGGATCGTCCCAAGTCGCCGACGAAGCGTCGGCACGCATGGACCCGGTGCCGGCGCTCGGCGCGCACACCGAGGCCATTCTGGCCGAGCTGGGTTGCTCAGTTCCCGAAATCGCCGAGCTGCGTGCGGCGCACGCCGTATGAATGTTCCAACTGAAGCGACGCATGAGGGCCCTGCCGTGAAAGCGCCGTTCAGCTATCTGTTCGTTCCCGGTGATCGTCCGGAGCGCTTCGACAAGGCGCTAAGCTCCGGTGCCGACGCGATCGTCATCGATCTCGAGGACGCCGTTGCGGCGAACGACAAGGCGCTGGCGCGCGGACACATCGGCGCGTGGCTTAACGCCCACTCTGATGTCGGCGAGCGCGTGCTGGTGCGCATCAACGATGCCGGCACGCCCTGGTTCGACGCCGACTTGGGGCTGGTGCGTGGCGCCGGCATTCGCGCCATCATGCTGCCCAAGGTCGAGCATGGGCAGCAGATCGACCGCGTCCGCGCCGCGCTTCCTGCCGCCGGCTTTGTTGTGCCGATCATCGAATCCGCTCGCGGCGTGCTCGCCGTGGAGTCGATCGCCGTCGTGCCGGCAGTGCAGCGACTCGCGTTCGGCACGCTCGATTACGCGGTCGACCTCGATCTCTCGGGTGACGAGCGCGGGCTCATCTATCCCGCTTGCCGGATCGCGATCGCGTCGCGCGCGGCGGGTCTGTTGTCACCGATCGCGGGAGTGACCACCGATATCGACGATGAGGACAAGCTTCTTGCCGACCTTGCGTTTGCGCGCGCGTGCGGATTCGGCGCCAAGCTCTGCATACACCCGCGGCAAGTGGCGGCGCTGCATCGGGCGCTGGCTCCGCGTCCCGAGGAAATCGCATGGGCGCAGCGGGTGCTCAGTGCAACAAACGGGGCGCCGGGCGCGGTTCAAGTCGACGGACAGATGGTCGACCGTCCCGTACTGCTCAAAGCGAAGAGCATTCTCGAGCGCGCGCCTCGATAAGAGATCCGCATGCCTGCGACCGCGATCGACTCTTCCTTGTTCGGCAATGCCTTCAGCAGTGAACCGATGCGCAAGGTTTTCTCCGACGAAAATCGCATCCGAAAATATCTGGAATTCGAAGCTGCGCTGGCTACCGTGCAGGGACGTCTCGGCGTCATCCCGGCGGACGCCGCGGCGGAGATCAGTGCCAACTGCGTGCTCGACAAGATAGACATGAACAATCTTCGCGCAGACACCGAGCGCATCGGCTCGCCGGTGCTCGGCCTCGTGCAGCAGCTCTCCACTAGGAGCAAAGACGGGCTCGGCGAGTATTGCCACTGGGGCGCGACGACGCAGGATGTCACCGACACGGCGACGATATTGCAGGTTCGCCAGGCGCTCGATCTGGTCGCCTCCGATCTTGCCGCCATTTCTGGTTCGCTCGCCGATCTGGCGCGCCGTCATCGCGACACACCCATGGTCGGGCGCAGCTATCTGCAGCATGCGGTGCCGATCACCTTCGGCTTCAAAATCGCCGCGCTGCTTTCGGCCATTGAGCGGCATCGGCAGCGGCTCGCCGAGCTTTCTCCGCGCGTTCTGGTCGGCGAGTTTGCCGGCGCGGTCGGAACGCTCGCGTCGCTGCCCGCCGGCGGCCTCGACATCCAAGCGGCATTGATGAAGGTGCTTAGGTTGGGTCAGCCCGATATCGCGTGGCACACTCAGCGCGATCGCATCGCCGAAGTCGGCTGCGTTCTCGGCCTGGTGACGGGAACGCTGGCGAAGCTCGCGACCGACGTCAAGCTGATGATGCAAACCGAAATCGGCGAAACCTTCGAGCCGGCGGCTCCCGGCCGCGGCTCAAGCAGCACCATGCCGCAAAAAAGAAATCCTGTGTCGTGCGTCTACATTCATGTCTGTGCGTCGGTCGTTCGTCAGCACGTCGCGGCGCTGCTGGAAGCGATGGTGTCGGATCACGAGCGTGCGAGCGGCTCCTGGCAGATCGAATGGGTTTCTCTTCCCGATGCATTCCTCCTGACTTCAGGCGCACTCACGCATGCGCGATCGCTCGCCGCCGGCCTCGAAGTCGACGAAGCGCGGATGCGCGCCAATCTCGATCTTACCCACGGCCTTATCGTCTCGGAGGCGGTGATGATGGGCCTGGCGCCCCACCTGGGCCGCGGCCATGCGCACGACCTCGTTCAAACCTTGTGCGCGCAAGCCATCGAGCAGCGCCGGCCGCTGTTCGATATGCTTGCCGAGACGCCCGAGATTACGCGCCATGTCGATGCTGACGCCTTGCGGAACCTCAGCGATCCGGCGCGGTATCTCGGCTTGTCCGCGGCGATGGTGGATCGGGTGCTGGCCACATTGCGCTAGCGGCGCGAGCTACCGGGCGCGGGGCCCCGCGTAGCGGGGATCGAC
Organism: Casimicrobiaceae bacterium; assembly: GCA_036491495.1. GTDB lineage: Bacteria > Pseudomonadota > Gammaproteobacteria > Burkholderiales > Casimicrobiaceae > PALSA-1003. The sequence continues at coordinate 13,762 of DASXBW010000032.1, read as the reverse complement.
GGCGAATTGCGAGTAGCGGCGCGAGCCTCCCGGCGAGGGGCCCCGCGTAGCGGGGATCGACGGGGAATTGCGAGTCGACGCTGGCGGCCTATCCGCGACGCTTCTCACTCACGAGCGGGTTCGGGAGACCGCGACGCTCGCGGCCGACACGCAACGCATCTCATTCACGAGCGGGTTGACGAGGCCGACGAGCGAACGCGCTACTCGCGCTCTCCCAAATGCGGCCGAGGTCGGCCTTACGAGATTTTTTTCAGAAGCTCGAGCACCCGCTCGAATCGCTTGCCGTACGGCGGACGCAACAGCCACGTGAATGACAGCCGCGGCTGGATGAACACCGCCTTTTGATGGCTGAAGGTAAGGAATCCGCGCTCGCCGTGATAGGCCCCGATTCCCGACGCACCGATCCCGCCGAATGGCAGGTTTTCGTTGCTGAAATGCAGCAGCGTATCGTCGATGGTCACGCCGCCGGCGGCGGTCCGGTCGAGGACCTTCCTACGCGCCGCCGCGTCGCCGCCGAACATGTACAGCGACAGCGGCCGTGGTCGCGCGTTGATTTTCTCGATCGCTTGATCGAGTGAGTCGTAGGCTTCGATCGGTAGCAGCGGTCCGAAGATCTCTTCTTTCATGATCGCCATGCTGTCATTGACGCCGACGAGAACCGTCGGTGGGAGCTTTCGGCTCGCCTCGGTACCGATGTCGACTGCGACGGCGCGCGCTCCCTTTTGCACGGCGTCGTCGATCAGTGCGGTGAGCCTCCGGTAATGAGCGTCGTTGATGATGCTGCTGTAATCCGGGTTGTCGCGAAACGATGGGTAAAGCGACGCCGCGCTGTCGCGAATGGCCGTGGTCCAGGCGTCGACGCGGTTCGCGGGGACCAGCGCGTAGTCTGGGGCGATGCACGTCTGCCCGGCGTTGAGCAGCTTGCCGGTCGCAAGCCGCGGCGCCGCCGCTCTCAAGTCGGCGTCGGCGTGGATCAGCGCCGGCGACTTGCCTCCCAGCTCGAGCGTTACCGCGGTCAGGTTCGCGGCCGCGGCCAGCGCGATCTTGCGGCCGACCGCGGTCGAGCCGGTGAAAAAAAGATGATCGAAGGGCAAGCGCGAGAACGCGTCGCCGACGTCCGGGCCGCCCGTGACTACCGCGAATTCATCCTGGGCAAAGTGTCGCGCGACGACGCGTTCGAGGAGCGCAGACGTTCGCGGTGTCAGCTCACTGGGTTTCAGCATGACTCTGTTTCCCGCGGCCAGCGCGGCGAGCGCCGGAAGCAGCGCGAGCTGGACTGGATAGTTCCATGGACTGATGACGCCGGCGACGCCGAGCGGCTGACGAAGCAGCCGACTGCGTCCCGGCCACAGGTAGAGTGGCGTCGGCACGCGTTGCTGCGCCATCCACCGGCTCAAGTTCCTGCGCGCGTGCCGAATGCCCACGGCAATCACGAACAACTCGGCAAGCCGCGTCTCCTGCGCCGGTCGGGTGCCGAAGTCGGCGCCAACCGCGGCGACGATCTCTTGCTCGTGTTCTTCGATCAGCGCGGCAAGACGCTCGAGTCTGTCGAAGCGCAGCGCAAGCGATGGGTAGCGCTCGCGCTCATACGCGTCTCGCTGAGCGTCGAACAGGCCTCGTAAGTCGCGCGGCGGACTCGACTCCGGGCGGGACTCGATCATCTGTTCTGGCCCTAGGTCGATTGCGATCGCGCGGCAGCGATCGCCTGGAGCAGGGTCTCCGGATCGTGCGCTCCCGACAGCGCCGTGCTGCCGTTGAAAATGAAAAACGGAACGCCGTTGATGCCGACGTCGTGCGCCTCGCGATCTTCCGCTGAAACCGCCGCCAGATTTTCGGTTGATTCGAGCATCGCTCGCGCCGCGGCGGGATCCAGGCCCGCCTCCGAGGCGATCTGTGCGAGCTCATCGGGCTCGCCGATCGCGCGGCCTTGCATGAAATACGCCTGGAACAGACGCTCGACGAGGTCGCTGGTCAATCTGGCGTCCATGCGCTCCTGTGCCCAGGCAATTAAGCGGTGCGCGGCAAGCGTATTGGGTTGGATGTCGATGCGATCGAAATCGAACGCGATGCCGACTTCGGCGCCGACTGCCTTGACTCGCGCGTAGACTTCGGCGGCACGGGCACCGCCGAATTTGGCGTGAAGGTAAGTCTTTCTGGGAATACCCTGCGACGGCAGGTCGGGATTGAGCTGAAACGGGTGCCAGCGTACCGAAGGCTCCACCGCAGCATCCTGGCGGCCAAGCTCGTCCAGCGCCGCCTCGAGCTTGCGTTTGCCGATGTAGCACCACGGACAGACCACGTCGGAGACAACGTCGATCGCCACGGCGTCGCGCGGCCGGACCACAGCGGCCTCGATGAAGGACATTGCATACCTCGCAGGACGGCGCGCTAAGGATGAGCGGCGCTTCACGAACATTGTATTACGAAGGGGTACCATGGTCGGCAGCGCGACTTCGACGGTGATCCAATTGCTGAACGATTCGATTCGGGCCCGCTCTTGAGTCAATCACGCTGGGACATTTTTTGCTCGGTCGTCGACAACTACGGTGATGTCGGCGTCGCGTGGCGTCTCGCCCGCCAGCTCGCGGCGGAGCACGGCCTCGCGGTCAGGCTCGTGGTCGACGATCTGAGGGCACTCTCAAGGATCACTTCTGGCATTGCGCCCGGCATCGAGCTTGCGCACGACAAAAACGTGATTCAGGGCGTCGAGTTAAGGCGTTGGGCGAGCGCGCACGATGCAGCCGCGACCGACGACGGTGCGGATGCGGTCGCGGATGTCGTCATTGAGGCTTTCGGTTGCGGGCTCCCTGAACGCTATGCAGACGCGATGGTGCACAGAGCACGATCGCCGGCATGGATCGTTCTCGAATATCTGTCGGCAGAGTCCTGGGTGGAGACCCACCACGGGCTTCCCTCGCCCCATCCAAGCCTGCCTCTCGTCCGCCACTTCTTTTTTCCGGGGTTCACGCCGGCGACCGGCGGCCTGTTGCGCGAGCGCGGGCTTTTCGCGCGCCGCGATGCATTTCGATCCGACCCGGCCGCGCGAGCCGAATTCTGGCTCGGACTCGGCGTGGCCCAGGCGTCGCCGACAGCGATCGTCGTGTCGCTTTTTTGCTACCCCCACGTACCGCTTCCGGCATTGCTGGACGCCTGGGCGGATGGAGACGACACGGTCATGTGCATCGTTCCCGAAGGCGTCGCCACCGGAGCGCTGGACCGCTGGACCGAGGGTAAAGTGCTGCATGCAGGACAGTCACTGACCCGCGGCAGACTCGTCGTCGCCGGCATCCCTTTTCTGGCGCAGGATGACTACGATCGTTTGCTGTGGGCTTCCGACTTCAATTTCGTGCGCGGCGAAGATTCGTTCGTGCGCGCGCAATGGGCCGCGCGGCCATTCGTCTGGAATGCGTACCCGCAGGCGGAGAACGCTCACGCGTTGAAACAGGAAGCATTCCTCGCGCGTTTTTGTGACGGTCTCGCGCCGGAGGACGGAGCGGCGCTAGGTTCATTCTCGAGGGCGTGGAACGGCAGCGGTGACGGCGAGCCGAATGTCGGCACCCTCTGGCCCGCGCTCGTCGGCGCGCGCTCGGCGCTGGGTGAACATGCGCGGACCTGGGCAGCAGCGCTCGCGGTCCAAACCGATCTAGCCAGCGCACTGGTCAAGTTTGTCTCGGATCGGGTATAATTATTGGTTCCTTGAAAATCGAATCAGGCATAACGGGTGCACCCATGAAAACCGCACAGGAAGTCCGAGCCGGCAACGTGATCATGATCGGCAATGATCCGATGGTCGTGCAAAAGGCCGAGTTCAACAAATCCGGCCGCAATGCGTCGGTGGTGAAGATGAAGCTCAAGAATCTCCTCTCCAACTCGGGCACGGAGACCGTTTATCGCGCCGACGAGAAATTCGACGTCGTTCAGCTCGAGCGTAAGGAAGTGACCTATTCCTATTTCCAGGACCCGCTGTATGTATTCATGGACAGCGAGTACAACCAGATCGAGGTCGAGAAAGAAAACATTGGCGACGCCGTGAACTATCTCGAGGACGGTCTGCAGTGCGAATTGACGCTCTATGACGGCAAGCCGATCTCGGTCGAGCTTCCGAACAGCGTGGTGCGCCAGATTACGTACACCGAGCCTGCCATCAGGGGCGATACTTCCGGCAAGGTGCTGAAGCCGGCGAAGCTCGGCAGCCTGGACGTGCAGGTCCCGCTGTTTGTAGCCACCGGCGACAAGATCGAAATCGACACTCGGACCGGCGAATATCGGCGCCGGGTCTGAAGCGGAGAAACCAAGGTTCTACGACGGGCGCCGCGTGCGCCCTTTTTTTGCGCCCGGTCCCGCGTTGCCAATACGCGAGCTTTCTAGCGGGTGAGTCTTTCGTAAAGTTTGCGTCATCGCCGCGAAAGCGGGGAGCCAGTGGCGTTCGTGCAAGAGACGCTGGATTCCCGCTCAGTTACCAAAATGAGCGGGAATGACGATATTAACGATTCGTGCGCCGCGCTTTTTTCGTACGTTCAATAGCTCGGATTTTCCTGACCCGGCCATCGCCCGGCGCGGCATCCGGCCGCGTATATTTGGAGGATGAGCGAGCTCTTTCGAACTGCCCGCGACTTGGCCCGGGCGGTTATCTCGCGCGACTTGTCGCCGGTGGAAGCCGTCGAATCAAGCCTCGCAAGACTGGAAGCGACCGAGGCGCGCCTTCGCTCCTTCGTGACGGTTCTGGCTGGCGAAGCGCTGGATGACGCAAAGCGTGCCGAAGCGCAACTGTGCGAGGGTAAGACACCGGGGCCGTTGTTCGGCGTGCCGATCTCGGTGAAGGACCTGATCGCGGTCGGTGGCGCGCCGTTGACTTTTGGATCGCGCAGCATGGCGGACAACGTCGCGCCGGCCGATGCGGTTGCCGTCGAGCGCTTGCGCCGCGCCGGCGCGATAATCATCGGCAAGACCACGACCAGCGAGTTCGGCTGCAAGGCCGTGGGCGATTCTCCCCTGACCGGCAATACGCGCAACCCGTGGGATCTGTCCAAGACCGCGGGCGGCTCGAGCGCCGGCGCGGCGGCCAGCGTCGCAGCGGGCGTGACCGCCATTGCAGTAGGAACCGACGGCGGAGGGTCGATCCGGATTCCGGCGGCGATGACCGGCCTGTTCGGCGTCAAAGCGCAATTCGGTCGCGTGCCGGTGTTTCCCGTCGCCCCCAATCCGACGCTGTCGCATGTATGCCCGATCGGGCGCGACGTGCGCGATGTTGCGCTGCTGCTCGGCGTGCTGTCGGGTTATGACGCGCGTGACCCGCATTCCGCGCCCGTTGCGGTGCCTGATTATCTTGCCGCCTGTGACCGCGACCCGCGCACGCTCAGAATCGCCTGGTCGCCGTCGTTTGGCTACGCGGCACCCGAATCGGAAGTCTGCGCTATCGCGGAAGCGGCCGCGCGCGTGTTTTCCGAGCTGGGCTGCGTCGTCGAAGAAGTCGATGCCCCGCTTGGTCCCGATCCCGCAACGATGTGGACCGCCGAATTCTATGCCGGTGTCGCGGCGAGGCTTGCGCCGATCTTGCGCGAGCGGCGCGAGCTCCTCGACCCGGACATCGCGGCGACGATCGAGCAGGCGTTGGCGATGGATGCCGAAGCGTATGGCCAGGCGGTGCAGATGCGCTACGCCTTTCGCGAACGCACGCGCAGGTTTTTCGATGACTACGACTTGCTGCTATCGCCGACCTTACCGGTGGCCGGCGTCGACGTCGGCGTCAACATTCCGGCCCGATTCGCGGATCGCAATCTGGTGACGTGGGTGGGCTATACCTATCCGTTCAACCTGACCGGCCAGCCCGCGGCGTCGATTCCGGCGGGTTTCACGCGTGGGCGGTTGCCGGTCGGCCTGCAGCTGGTGGCCCGCGCGTATCGCGAAGATGACCTGTTTGCGGCCGCCGCAGCCTTCGAGACAGCGCGGCCATGGGCACAACATCAGCCTCCGTTGGAATCGGGCACGAGAACGGTGCAAGGCGCGAACGCGCCCACCTGACGTCCGTCAACCCTGCGACGCGCGGACAGCCGACACCACAACCAGAGATCGTCAGCGTGGGCTGACTGACCGTCGTTGTATCGCGAGCACATTCCCACCGGCGTCGCCAAGGACGACCGCCCTGGGAGTATCGCGCTGCTGCTCGCGTCGGATTCTTTGAAACGTCTTCCTGACGTCGGTATGCAAACTCGATGTGTAGCGAAAGGATGGGTCAAGAATCGATTTCATGCGACCTCCGCTTGCTCGGTATCTCCTTATAGTCCGCAACACTCACGGGTCGCGCCGATCATGGTTGTCCGTCCGTGCGCGGTCAATCAGACGCGCGCTCTTTCGATGTAGTCCGGCGCTACACACCAGCGTAGGAGCTTGTCCGACGGTGGCCACAAGATTGACAGGACCGGGAAGCCTCCCTACCCTCATACCGCTGGACGCGTGAAACCCGGGAGAAAGTCATGACGCGTGCGACGCTTCGCACGACTCGCGCTGCGCTTCTGCTTGCGGTGGTCGCTGCATTGCTATCTTCGGCTGCCTTCGCACAGGCGGACCAGCGCAAACTGGTCAGCACCGCCACGCTTACGCTTTCCGGCTTCCTCAACGACCCTGACATGCATTGGCTGCGGAGCAATTTCAATCGTGCCAAGGCGGTCCTGATAGCGCCTCAGATCACCAAGGCCGGTCTCATTATCGGCGGCTCGGGCGGTCGCGCGGTGGTAGTGGCGCGTAACCCAAAAACGGGCACGTGGTCGGGTCCGGCGTTCTACGTGCTGGTGGCCGGGAGCGTGGGCTTTCAGGCCGGTGTTTCGGTGTCCGAAACGGTGAGCCTGGTCATGACCCAAAGGGGCCTCGACTCGCTGCTATCAAGTTCATTCAAGCTTGGTGGCGACGTTTCCGTTGCCGCGGGGCCAATCGGTACCGGCACTCAGGCGAATCTGGTCGCGGACTTCATCTCGTTTAGCCGTTCCAAGGGCATTTACGGCGGCTTGAGCCTCGACGGCACGGTCGCCTCCACGGCCGACACCTGGAATCGGCTTTATTACGGACGCGCCGTGACGCCGCCGGATATCCTGATCCGGGAATCGGTCCACAACAAGCAGGCCAGCGAACTGATTAACGTAGTCGCAGCCGCCGCAAGGAAGACATGAAGCCGCACCCCAGGGTTGAAGGTTCGCGAGGAGCGCACCGATGAACGACGAAACCAAGATCTGTCCCGTTTGCGGCGAAACGATCAAGGCGGCTGCGATCAAATGCCGCTTTTGCAACACCGACCTGGTCGCGTTCGCCGCGTCGCGCGACGCCGAGGTGGAGAAGCCCCTTTTCAGCGGACATCCCGCAGTCATCTATAGCGCGTGGCAATGGATAGCGGTGGTGCTGACTCTCGGTATCGCCTTGCTCGTCTACTGGATCCGCAGCCTGTCGATCGCCTATGAAATCACTTCCCAGCGGGTGAGAGTGGAGCGCGGCTTGCTCTCCAAGAACAAGGACAGCCTGGAGCTCTTTCGCGTCGATCACTTCGATCTGCTCAAACCGCTCGGCATGAGGCTGGTGGGCCACTGCCTGCTGCACCTGCGCTCGTCGGATGCCGGTTTTCCGACGGTGGTGATTTACGGTGTGCGGGGACTCGAGGCGCTCGCCGATACGCTACGCGAGTGCTCGTTGCGTGAACGGGCGAGGCGGCGGGTCACGACCTTCGTCCAGGCATGAGCGTCCGCCTTATTCCCGCGGTTCCGCGATTCGCACTGCCGGAATCAATGCGCTGAGCAGGTCGATCGGCAGCGGAAAAACAATGGTCGAAGTCTTGTCGCCGGCAATGTTGGCTAGCGTCTGCATGTAGCGAAGCTGCATCGCCTGCGGCTGCTTGGACAACATTTGCGCGGCCTGGAGGAGCTTTTCCGACGCCTGCAGCTCGCCTTCCGCGTGAATGATTTTCGCCCGCCGCTCGCGCTCGGCTTCGGCCTGACGCGCGATCGCCCGGATCATCGATTCGTTGAGGTCCACGTCCTTCATTTCCACCGTGGAGACCTTGATTCCCCACGCGGAGGTCTGGCTGTCGAGCACCTGCTGAATGTCGAGGTTGAGCTTTTCGCGCGCGGCGAGCAACTCATCGAGCTCGTGCTTGCCGAGCACAGCGCGTAGCGTCGTCTGCGCAAGCTGGCTCGTTGCCTGATAGTAGTTCTCGACCTGAATCACCGCCTTGGCCGGATCGAGAATGCGGAAATAGACGACCGCGTTGACCTTGACCGACACATTGTCGCGGGTGATCACGTCTTGCGGCGGCACATCCATGACGACGGTGCGCAAGTCGATGCGCACCATCTGCTGCACGACTGGAATGAGGAGGAAAAACCCCGGTCCCTTGACCTTCCAGAAGCGGCCAAGCATGAAAACCACCGCGCGCTGGTATTCGCGCAGGACGCGGAACGACGTCATGACGACCAGCAAGACGATGACGAGGATGGTGCCAAAACCGAATCCGATGACCATGATCAGTGTCCTTCAGTGAGCAGTGGTTGGAAGAATGAGCTCCTGGTCAGCATCCGCGACGGGTTCGACCGATAGCAGCAGATCGCCGCGCGAGGTCACGCGCACGCTTTGTCCGCTTTTGATCGATACGCGGCTGCGCACGCGCCATTGCTCGCCATGAATGCGCGCCCAGCCTTCGGGTTCCAGGTCATCGAGTGCGACGCCGACGCTGCCGATCAACGCTTCGTGACCGCTCACGATCGGCCGCCGCCGGGCCTTGAGCGCAACCGCAGCGACAAAGAAGATGAATAACGCGGTGACCGCTACCAAGGTGGCGATCAATCCGCTTGGAACGCCGAACCCGGGTACCTCGGTGTCGATCAACATCACCGCACCGATGGCGAAGGCGATGACTCCGCCCGCGCCGAGCGAACCAAAAGCCGGGAAAAATACTTCGGCCACCATGAACGACAGTCCAAGCAGAATGAGGCCTAAGCCGGCGTAATTGACCGGGAGCATTTGCAGCGCGAACAGTCCGACCAGCAGGCAGACCGCGCCGACCACGCCCGGAAGCGCCAGGCCGGGGTTCCAGAACTCGAAAAACAATCCATAGACGCCGATCATCAGCAGGATCAGCGCCACGCTCGGGTCGGTAATGATCGCCAGAAATCGCGTTCGCCAATCGGGTTCCGCCGTGACCAGCGTCGCTCCGGCGGTCGCGAGCGTTCGTTCGCCACCGGCAGTGGTCACCTTGCGTCCGTCGAGCTTGCTCAATAGCTCCGGTACATCGCGCGCGGTGAGATCGATCACTTTCTGCGCCAGCGCTTCCTCCGCCGACAGGCTCACCCCGTCGCGAACCGCGCGCTCCGCCCATTCGACGTTGCGTCCGCGCATCTGCGCGAATGCGCGGATGTAGGCCGCGGCGTCGGAAAGCTGTTTCTTGGTCATCGCGTCCTGGCCCGTCGCTTCGGACGCGGCTTTATCGCGTTTGCCGTCCTTGTCATTGTCGCGCGCGTCGTCGGGTTTGTGCGCCGGCGGCGGCGCGAGCGGCGAGGGCGCAGCGATATTGACAGGTGTCGCGGCACCGAGATTGGTGCCCTGCGCCATCGCCGCGATATGGCTGGCATAAAGGATGTATGTGCCGGCACTGGCGGCGCGGGCGCCGCTCGGTGCGACAAACGCGGCGACCGGCACCGGCGAGGCAAGAATGTCCTTGATGATCTGACGCATCGACAAGTCGAGGCCGCCGGGCGTGTCGATCCGCAGCACGACGAGCTGGGCATCCTCCTTTTCCGCGCGGGCCAGGGCGCGGCCTACGAAATCCGCGGTGGCGGGGCCGATGGCGCCGCTGAGCGGCACAACGAAGACCTGCGTGGAAGCTGCATTTGCCCACGAGGAAATCGTTGCAAGTATCGCCAAGAAGAAAACACCGAGAATCTGGGCCATTTCTCCTCCCCGCGACGGGTTCAAGGATTCACTCACACTGTACACCACCGCGCGTAGAGTTTCGCCGGGACACTGCCCGGCACTGTGCTCGCGCTTGTCGCACTACCCTTCGGGCAAGTAAGCTCCCCGACACGAGGGCCAAAGAAACATAGCGGTCGAGCAGCAGAAGCGCTCGCCGTTTTCGCTGAAATAACGCGTCCGCTGTGGCTCTTTTGCCTGACCCGATGCATCGCGTTGTTTCCGAATATGTCCGAGCTTCCCGCTGACGACGACTCGCCGCCGGTTCCTCCGATCCGGCCGAGCCAGGACGATTGTTGCAAGGGCTCGTGCGCTCCCTGCATCTTCGATCTGTACGAGCAAGCTCTCGAGCGCTACCGGGCCGAGTTGGAGGTCTGGCAAAAACGAAGATCGGACAGGAAAAAAGACGGTCGGCCGCCTGATGGTCTGATCGACAGGCGGGATATATGACGCGTGCTCGTGTAGGCGATCCTCCGGCATGCTCGGACCACGAATCCTAGCCCGAAAGCGAGTTACGCCGATTGCCGGGAACCGGCGCTCACGACAACATTATCAGCGTAACTTTCGCTGAGAGACATTGCCATGAAACGCCGCACTTTGTGCACGAGCTTGCTACTGCTTGGCAGCTCGTTTTTTGCAGGATCGATTGTCGCCGCGGAATTTTCCGATCAGGCGCAGGTGACTTCAGTTCGGGCCGTATTCGGCTCCGCTCCGCAGACGCGGTGCTGGGTCGATCGCGAGCAAATACGCGAAGAGCGCCGCGGAGACGTTAACGTGCCGGGCGCAGTGGTCGGCGCGATCGTCGGTGGCGTACTCGGGCACCAGGTGGGTGGCGGTCGTGGACGCGACGTCGCTACAGCCGGCGGAGCCGTGGCCGGGGCGGTGGTCGGCGGCAACGTGGGCCGCGACGACCCGGGCGATCGCTACAGCGAGCGCGCGGTCCAGCGCTGCGAACAGGTACCGTCGAGCGGACAGCCCGATTATTGGGATGTCGCATACAGCTATGGCGGACAGGTTTTCAATACCCAGCTGAACTACGCGCCGGGGCCGCAGATTCCGGTGCGCGTCAGCGTCGAACCGGAATAGCGCGGGTTCGCGAGCGCAAGAACGAGCGACCGAGGGGCTATGGCCACCCCATTGAGAACCGACGAAGGTCGAACGCGGCTCGCGCGCGAAGAAGTCGTCCAGCTCGCGAAGCAGACGGGGCACGTGATCGCTGTTGCACAGAAGGTGTATGACGCGGAGTACGACAAACTGCGCGACGACGCCAAGGTAACGGACTTTGTTGCCGTGCTTGCCTTGCGCCGCACCCGCGAAAAACTGCTTGCGCAGCAAAAGAACCGACGCGCTAGCGCCGCAAACGCGACCTACGAACTTTTTTCGGCCTAGCGTTGCGCCGAGCGGCGCGGATTCGACCGCGTCATCGTTTCCGCGAACGCTTTCCGGGCGAACGCTTTTCAGAGGCATGGGACTTTGCCGGCGCTACCAGCAGCGAGGCGTTGAGAGCGGTCGCGAGCGCGGCCTCGCCGCTGACAAACGCGTCCCACGCCAAGCTGTAGCCTTTGCGCTTGCCTTTCGGCACCAGCGTCAATCCCTCAGGCGTGATCATCAGCACGTAGGGGTCTCCACCGATCGCCAGCGCTCGTTTAAGGAGCCCTTCGAGCTTGGTGGTCATAGGGTGTTCCCCTGACTTGGTCGCGGCCGGATGCGTCATAAGGTATGTGCCCTGCTCATGCATGAGCCTGAGCAAGCGCCTGCTCCAGATCGGCGGTCAGGTCATCCCTCTCTTCGAGTCCCACGGAGAGACGCAGCAAATCGGCGGGCACCGGCGTGCCCGCGCCTTCGATGCTGGCGCGATGCTCGATCAGGCTCTCGACACCGCCGAGGGAAGTCGCCCGTTTCCACAATTGAACCTTTGCTGCAGTCGCAATCGCTGCTTCCTCGCCGGTAACAGAGCCATTTTTTGCGCGCACCCGGATCGACAGCATTCCGCCGAACCCGCCGTGCATCTGCCGCGCAGCGATCGCATGACCCGGAAAGGACGGCAAGCCCGGATAAAGCACTTCGTCGACAAAGGGATTTTGCGCCAGGTGCAGGGCGATGCTTTGCGCACTGTCGCATGCGGAACGAACGCGAGGAAACAGGGTGCGCATGCCACGCATCAGCAGCCACGCCTCGAACGGTCCGAGCACACCGCCAATTTGCGCGCGTAGCGATTTGATCCGCAGCCACAGTGGAGTATCCTCGCGCGCGCTCAGCGTTCCGGCAATGACATCAGAATGCCCATTGAGATATTTCGTTGCCGAATGCATCACAATGTCGGCGCCCAACTCGAAGGGGCGCGTCAGAACGGGTGTCGCGACGGTCGAATCCACGGCCACCATGGAACCAGCCGCATGCGCAATCTCACAGGTCAAGGCAATATCGGTGATCGTCCATAGCGGGTTCGCCGGCGTTTCGATCCAGAGCAGCTTGGTCTTGCCTGACTGAACGGCATTGCGGACCTGGTCCGGGTCGCTCATGTCGATAAACTGCACGCGCAATCCCCACTGGGTGGCAAAGTGCATCAACCAGTTGCGAAGCGACCAGTACATCACCCTAGGGGCGAGCACGTGATCTCCCGGCGAGAGCGCCTGGAACAGCGCGGTGGCAGCCGCCATGCCGGATGCGAATAACAGCGAGGCGTGGCCGCCTTCGAGCGCGGTCAGCACCGCCTCGGCCTGATCGAAGGTCGGGTTCTGATCGCGCGCATAGGTGCGGCCCGAGCGGTATTGATTGTCCGGATCGCGTATGAAGGTGGTCGAGGTATGAATGGGCGGCGCGAGTGCGCGCGTTTGGTCGTCCACCCATCCCAGTCCCTGGGCAGCAATGCTGGCGGGCTTCACGTGTCTCTCTTCAACGCAGCCAGCGGCCGGTGATCCGGTCATAGTCGCCGGTAGCTTTGGCCAAATGGAGCCATTGGTCCATCCACGCCTTGAACGCGGCGTCGCCGCGCGGCAAGAGCCAGGCCATCTCGCCGTATTGCAACGGCTTGTCGGGATTTACCGCGCACAATCCGGGCCGCGCCTTCTGCTGGACGATGGTTTCGACCGACTCCGAAATCATCACGTCGGCATTGCCTTTGAGGATCTCGTCGAAGATGGTTGTATTGTCGTTGAAGATAACGATCTTGGCCTGCTTGAAGTTCGCGCGCGCAAAGCGCTCGTTGCTTCCCCCCGGATTCTCGATCACAGTCACGCCCGGCTTGTCGATATCAACGACCGATTGAAACTTGGCGACGTTCTCGCACTTGGTGATGGGTGCCTTGCCGTTGACCATGTAGGCCGACGAGAAGAATGCGCTTTTCTGGCGGTCGAGCGTTACCGAAATGCCGCCCACACCGACGTCGCATTTATCGACAAAATCCTTCATCAAGGTCGGCCACGCCGATTTCACGAACTCGGCTTCGACGCCCAGCGCCTTGGCCGCTGCCTGTATCAGATCGACATCGAGACCTTCGAAGCCGCCATCGGGCTTCTGCAGACTGAACGGCTTGTAATCGCCAGGTGTGCAGACGCGGAGCTTCCCGCTTTTTTGCACGGAGTCCAGACGCGAGGCCGGCGCATCCTGCGCAAGCGCGGACGATGCGGTGATCAACGATAGCGCGACCAATAAATACCTGACGGACATGACAAATTCCTTCGGCGTGTGGACCCGGTGTCGATGGCTTCCCGGCGGAAAAGCAAATTCTACCGCAGCATAGACGGCTGATCAGTTTGATTCGCAACGCCACCATCGAGGCCGGAAGGCAGAACGCATCCGCGCTCACGAGGTCTTA